>NZ_JBIAZS010000002.1:453431-624812 GCF_042899335.1 Streptosporangium sp. NPDC000095 | reverse complement strand
TGGTTACTTTTCCCAAGGATGGGCTTGATGTCCGTCAGGGGAGTGGGGCGTGGGGGACTGTGCACGCCGACAGGGCCGACCTCAACGGCATCAACACTGAGTGGGTGCAGGGGCGGAGCGCCGACGATGGGAAGGTTACTTTTCCCAAGGATGGGCTTGATGTCCGTCAGGGGAGTGGGGCGTGGGGGACTGTGCACGCCGACAGGGCCGACCTCAACGGCATCAACACCGAGTGGGTGCAGGGGCGGAGCGCCGACGATGGGAAGGTTACTTTTCCCAAGGATGGGCTTGATGTCCGTCAGGGGAGTGGGGCGTGGGGGACTGTGCACGCTGACAGGGCCGACCTCAACGGCATCAACACCGAGTGGGTGCAGGGGCGGAGCGCCGACGACGGATGGATCAGCTTCCCCAAGGAAGGCCTGAACGTGCGCAAGGGGGCCGGACAAACCTGGGGAACCGTGTTCGCTGACAAAGCCGACGTGAACAGCGTGACCACCAGCCAAGTCAACGGAGCAGGCGAGGGCAGGGGATACATCCAGTTCTTGGAACAGGACAAGGGCGTGCGGATATTCGGTGGCGTGTCCGCCGGCTGGATACGGGGACTTAATGATGACGAGGCATGGATTCGCTTCAACAACAAGGGCATATGGGTGCTCAAGAACCAGAACGGCGAGCGCGCGAGCGCGAACGTGGATTGCGCCACGGTCAATGAGCGGCCTACATGATCACGGTGTGATCAGCACTGTCGGCGGGTGACAGGCACTCGCCGACGTCGAAGACCACAGCGCGGATCATGATACGAGCCTATTGGAGTTCCAGGTGTGTCGGTCGGTTCACCATTGGTCACGACGGATCGACCGGCCGGTAAGGAGCCTGGACAATTGCCTGACATGATGGGGATTTCCGGCTTCGAGCCGACCTTTCTCGTCGGACTCGAAGCCGTCCGTGAGCGACACGGGCCAGGTCTGGCCACACTTGGTGGCCGACGTCTGACGGGATTCGCGCTCGTGCGTTTTGTCGAGGACGGGGACTGGTACGCCGATTGCCCGATCGTCCTGGACTTCGACGGTGTCCAGGTCGAGATCTGCCACTCGAAGTTCGATGAGCTGTCGATCGGCTGGAACACCATCGACACGACGGTCGCCATCAGTGGCTGGGAGTGGGACGAGCTCACCCCGGTGTGGTCCAGCGCCGACGAGCGGCTTGAGCCGTTCGTCGGCCTGGAACTGCGCGAAGTCGCTCTGCTCGAGTGGCGGCCGTCATCATGTCATGACCTGGCGGACGGCACCCTCGCTGTGGAGTTCGCCTTCGATGCCGGTCGTTTCCACATCGCCAACGCTCTTGATGAGAACAGCATCGATGTCGGCGATGCCCATCCAGAATTCGTGCGGCACCGATTGGTATCTGACGCGTAGCCCTCCCAAGAGAGGTGCCCGGACCAAGGGGTAGGACCCTGCAGGCTGCGTGGCGGGAATGATCACTCTTGAGAGTGAGGGCAGCGAGCGGACGGATCCGGATAATGGGCGGATGTTTGCGGCGGGCCGGACCGACAGGATGGTTGACGGGGCGCTCGCGGTGGGCGTGGTCCTGGCCACGGTGATGCCGCTTGTTCTGCCCGATCCCGATCCGTGGTGGATCATCGGGCTGGGGCTGCTGGCGTCGGTGCCGGTGGTGTGGCGCAGGCGGGCGCCGATGGTGGTGGCGGTGGTGGTCGGGGCGGCGATGTCGGTGTTGGTGACATGGGAGAAGCCGTTGCTGCCCTTCGGGCCGCTGCTGGCCGTCTACACGATCGCCGACCTGAGTCCCACGTGGAAGAGGCTGGCGGCGATTCCGGCGATCGTGGCGACGGTGGGGACCTCGTTGGTGCTGCCGGGGGAGAACGGCGAGACCTTCCGGCTGGTGGGGACCGCCTTCGTGGCCGCCTACGCGCTGGGCACCAGTGTCAGGGCGAGCCGCTCGCGAGCCGCCGAGCTGACCGAGCGGGCGCGGCGGCTGGAGCAGGAGCACATCGCGGCGGCGGCCGAGGAACGCACTCGGATCGCGCGCGACATGCATGACATCATCACCCATTCCGTTGGGCTGATGGTGGTCCAGGCCGAAGCCGGGCCGGTGGTGGTGCGCGGCGACCCGGACAGGGCCGAAGCGGTTTTCGACGCGATCGCCGACATGGGAAGAGGTGCGCTGGCCGAGCTCCGGGGGGTGCTCACCACGCTGCGGACCCCTGGCGAAGGCGGCGGACCGGTGTGCGGCCATGACGGCGACGGCGGACCGGTGTGCGGCCATGCCGACGATGGCGGACTGGTGTGCGGCCATGCCGAAGAGCGCCTGAGCGAGTCACTGTTCCAGCCGCGTCTGGCCAACCTCCCCGCGCTGCTCGACCGCAGCGGTCTCGATGTGGTGAGTACGACCGCCGGTATCCCGCGCCCGGTCGCCGAGAGCGTTGAGGCGGCCGTCTACCGGATCGTTCAGGAGGCGCTCACCAACGTGCGCAAGCACGCCGGCACGCGTTCCGTACACCTCGCTCTGACCTGGGGGGAGCGCCTGACGGTGGAGATCGCCGACGACGGGCGAGGGCCGGGCGAGCGCGGCGGGTACGGGCTGGCCGGGATGCGAGAGCGGGCGGCGGCATGCGGCGGGACGCTCAGGGCCGAGGCGGGACGGGGCGGGGGGTTCACGGTGAGAGCCGAATTTCCGCTTGAATAGCCGCATGTTGCGGGTGCTCATCGCCGACGACCAGGACCTCTTCCGTGCGGCGTTCGGGCTGATCCTGGGGGCGCAGCCGGACATGGAGGTGGTCGGCGAGGCCGCCGACGGTGAGGAGGCGATCGCCGCGGCCCGGCGGCTCCGGCCGGACGTGGTCCTGATGGACGTGCGCATGCCGGGCAGGAACGGCATCGAGGCGACCAGGGAGATCTGCGCCACCACCGCCGCCAAGGTACTCGTGCTGACCATGTTCGATCTCGACGAGTACGTCTACGACGCGGTCCGGGCGGGGGCGAGCGGCTTCCTGCTGAAGGACATCCGGCGCGACGAGCTGGCCCACGCCGTCCGTACCGTCGCCTCGGGTGAGGCCCTGCTGGCTCCGGCGGCGACCAGGAGGCTGCTTGAGGACCTGGTGCGCAGACCCGCCCACGGCGTCGCACCCCGGCTGACGGCCAGGCTGGACGCACTGACCGAACGCGAGCGCGAGACGCTGAGGCTGGTCGCGCACGGCCTGTCGAACGCGGAGATCGCCGCCGCGCTCGTGGTCACCGAGCACACGGTCAAGACACACGTCAGCCGCATGCTCACCAAGCTGGACCTGCGGGACCGGGTCCAGGCCGTGGTGCTCGCCTACGAGTCCGGGCTGGTGGTCGCCGGCAGGAGTGACAACGGAGATCACACCCGCGAGTGACGCGCACGCGGGGTGGGGAAAGCACGATCATCGGCATGGAACGCATCCTGCTCACCCTCGCCTCCGCCGTCCTGACGCACTTCGGCACCGGCCTCCATCCCGTCTGGTGGCTCACCTGGCTCGCGCCGCTCCCCGTCCTGTTCCTGGCGCGCCGGGCGGGCGGGGGTACGGCTTTCGTTGCGGGGACACTGGTCTGGCTCGTCGGCCAGGCGCGGATGTGGCCGTACTTCACCGGACCTCTTGAAATGCCACCCGCTCTGGCCGCCGCCTTCATCGTCGGCCCCGCGCTCTGTTACGGCTTGGGCGTGCTGCTCTTCCGCACCCTGATCGTGCGCGGCAGGCCGCTCCTGGCGGCGTCGGCCGTACCGGCCGTCTGGGTCACCGCCGAGTACGGCATGAGCCTCGCCGCGCCGCACGGGGCCTGGTGGAGCCTGGCGTACACGCAGGCCGACGTCCTGCCCGTGCTGCAGACCGCCTCGGTCACCGGGGTCTGGGGCATCACCTTCCTCCTGCTGTTCGTGCCCGCCTCCGTCGCGGTCCTGCGGCCACGCGCGGTGATGGTCTCGGGTGTGCTGGTCGCGCTCACGCTCGGCCACGGTCTCGTACGGCTCGCGACGCCCGCCGACACCGGGGGGCGGAAGGTCGCGCTGGTCGCGACGGACGACTCCGAGCAGCTCGTCCGCCGGTACGGCGAGGCCGTGGACGCCGCGGTGGCTCGCGGGGCGGAGATCGTGGTGCTGCCCGAGAAGGTTTTCAAGACCGTCGACCTGCCGTTCGCCCGCCCGGGCGTGGAGGTGGTCGCGGGGATCGCCATGGAGACCAACAGCGCGGTGAGCTACCCCTCCGGCGTGCGCTACGACAAGCACCACATGATCCCCGGGGTGGAGCGCGAATTCCGGCCCGGCACCGGCCTGGCCTTCCTCGACGGCAATCGGCTCGGCCTCATCATCTGTAAGGATTTGGACTTCCCCGGCCTGGTCAGGGAGTACAGCAAGGCCGGGGTCGCCGCCCTGCTCGCGCCGGCCTGGGACTTCGGCGAGGACGCGCGGCTGCACAGCCGCATGGCGGTGCTGCGCGGTGTGGAGAGCGGCCTGGCGGTGGCCCGCGCCGCACGCGGGGGATGGCTCACGGTCAGCGACGGCCGCGGCCGGATCCTCGCCGAGCGGCACACCGGCACGACGGGCATGACCACGGTCATGGCCACCCTGCCTCAGGAGGGTTCGGCCACCCTCTACACCGTCCTGGGAGACTGGGCCGCATGGGCCTCGGCAGGATTGCTGCTGCTCGCACTCGGTGCGTCGGCCCGGACGAATCCGTGAAGTCGGAACGCCCTCTTTCGTGCCTCCGTTCTAGTGATCGTCGCAACACCCCGGCTTGAAGGGGGTGCGATCTTGCTCTGGCAGGTAAGGGCTGAAATGGTCGGCGACGATCCCCGCGATCGTGGCGGCGTCGCGGGAACCGTCGACTTCGATCACGCGGATGCCGAGCCGGTGGGCGGTGCGGACGGCGTCCTCCGCGACGAGGCGGTCCCGGGTGAGGCGGTTGGCCTGTGCGCGGGCCGGATCGCTGACGCGGTGCCCGAGTGAGGCGGCGCGCGGTAGTTCTTGGGACTGGCGTCGGCGGAATTCCGGCGTGGGCACCATGACGACCATCCGGCGTGGTGAGTCGATGATGGGGGCGACGAGTTCAGGGCGGAGTCCCCAGCCTTCGGCGATGATCGGGTGGCCTGAGACGAGCGCTCGCAGGTCGTCCAGGGCCCATTCGAACCGGTCGGGGAAACCGGCCAGGGTCGTGGTGGCCATCTCCTCCGGGGTGGTGTGGACCCACATCTTGTCCGGGTCGGGCTCGGTGGCGGGCTCGCCGAGGGCGACGCGACGGGCGATCCGACGATCGTTGTGACCGCGGGCGTCGTGGTGGTCGTAGTGGTAGACGGTGATGCGATATCGGACGGCCAGGAGCCGGGCCACGGTCGACTTTCCGGCCCATTGGCCACCGCCGATCCACAGTGCGCGGCGCAACGTGCCGAAGGGATCCCGGACTTCGCTGTCCGCAGGGGAGTCATGGCTGGTCATCCGGTGTCCTCCTATGGTGAGGTCGGCGTCGACAACCTCATGTCACTCGCCCACACGGACATGTTCCTGCCGATTGCCGGGTCGGGGAGGTCGTCGGGTATAGGTAAAGTCATGATCTACCTGAGACGTGCAGCGCACACCGCCGTACTCACCTTCGTGCTCGTTCCGATCACCGCCGTCCTCACCACCCCGCAGGCGGCGGCCGAACCGCGTAAACGATCACAGGCGGAGTCCGCGGCCCTCGCCCGGCGCATGCTGGCTCAGCTCAAGGTCGCCAGGCCGCTGTCCATCCGGGGCTACGGCCGCGAGCGGTTCCAGTCCCGATCGGCGCACCGCAAGAGCAGGTGCAACACGCGGGAGCTGGTCCTGGCCCGCGACGGGCGGAACGTGCGCCGCAACGCGGCCTGCCATCCGGTCAAGGGGCGCTGGTACAGCCCGTACGACGGCAAGTGGCTGAAGAGCGAGAAGTACGTGGACGTCGACCACCTGGTGCCGCTCGCCTACGCCTGGCGTTCGGGCGCCAAGCGATGGAGCCAGGCCAAGCGGCGCGCGTTCGCCAACGACCTGGTCCGCCCCGAACTGCTCACCGTCAGCCACTCCGCCAACATCGCCAAGGGCGGCAAAGGTCCGCAGAGCTGGCGCCCGCAACGTCGCGCCCACTGGTGTCAGTACGCGACCTCGTGGATCACGGTGAAGCGCCACTACCGGCTCTTCGTGACCCGCAAGGAGAAGGTGGCCCTGCTCAACATGCTCCGCACCTGCTGAGGTTGGCGTTCGCCGGGGCCACCTTCACGTCGAGACGATCGTCAGACGGCCGTGCGCGACCACTGCTGGTTGGTGCCGCTGTTGCACGGATACTGCTTGAGGATCACGCCGTCCGCGGTCGATGCGGCGGGCACGTCCACGCATTTGTTGCTGTGTCGTGCCCGGAGCTGGAAGTAGGTGCCGTTGCTGACCATCTGGAAGTGCTGGTTGTTGCCGAGGCCGCAGGTGTACTGGACGAGCTCGGCGCCGTCGGCGGTCGAGGCGCCCACCACGTCAAGACACTTTCCGCTGTGGCGGCTGACGATGCGCCAGTAGCCGCTGCCGACGTCCTGGAACTGCCACTGCTGCCACGCGTTGCCGTTGTAGGTGTACTGGCCGACGCGCGCACTGTCGTTGGTGCTCGCTCCTTGGACGTCCATGGCCTTGCCGCTGTGGCGCGCGTTGATCCTGTAGGTCACCGTCGGCGGAGGGGTGACGTCGCCGACGGCGTCGCCCCAGGCGTACCGGACCCGGTTGGCGCCGTGGCCGTTGCGGACGGTCACGCTGAGGTTGGTGCCGCTGCCGCCCATGACGTACATCGAGTACCAGTCGTAGCCGATGGTGCCCGGCTTGCCGCCGAGGGCGGGCCAGTAGGTGCCGCCCATCTGGTTGTCCCGCATGACCTGGGCCATGGCGCGGAGGTAGCGTACGAAGTTGTCGGTGCTGGTCGGGTCGGCGTAGTTGAGGCCGGTGGACATCGGCGCGCCGAACTCGGTCGCGACCGCGCGGTGGGCGCAGTTGCCCAGACGTGTCTGGATGTGGTTCCGGAACTCGTCGTAGGTCATCGGGCCGTAGAAGAAGGCGTAGTAGTGGAAGGACAGCAGCGTCGAGTTGAAGCGGCTGTCGTTGCAGATGTCCCGCAGGTCCTGGCTGAAGCCGGTGCCGCCGATGAGCACCCGGCCGGGCACCGCCGAGGTGTGATAGCCGAGCCAGTTCGCCGCGACGTTGCGCCACTCCGTCGACGAGTAGCCGTGCGGCTCGTTCATCGGCTCGAAGTAGACGTTGCTGTTCGAGCCGTACGTGTTGATCACGCTGGACCACATCGTGTTCCAGGCGGCGAGGTTCGTGATCCTGCCACCTGAGGCGGCGCCGTCCTCCCAGTAGGCGAGGATGACCTTGAATCCGCGTTCGGCGGCGGCGTCGATGGCGCCGCGGTAGGAGTTCCACCAGGTCGTGTTGGCCACGGTGTGAGTGTTGATGGGCAACCGGATGGTGTTGATGCCCATGATGTATTCCATGTGGTCGTAGAGCGAGTTGGCCTTCGCGCGAACCGTCGCGTTGCTGTCGGACTGGCTCAGTCCCTGCACGACGAGCGTGCCGGTGCTGAAGTTGTCACCCAGTACGGCCCAGTTCATGCCTCGGAACTGGCTGGTCTCGGCATTGGCCGACGGTGCGGAGACGACGAGGCTGGTCGCCGCGGTGAGCGCGGTCACCACGAGGGTGATCAGTAATCGGCGCAACGACCGAATGCGCCGCGAGGATCCTGACGAGTAACCATCAGACGCCATGATCAGTGCCATGAATGTCCAATCACTGGAGGGGGAGGGACGCCGCGGGTGTCCTTCCCGGGAATCAGTAAGGAGACGGAGAGGGGCGACATCACAGCTGCGCGCTCACGGCTGGGCTCAGAGGTAAGGGGGCGTATCGGCGGACGCACGGAGAATTGTTAGCGATAACATCTCTTCGTGCATCTCGTCCCTGTGGGCTTGGCGGTGGGGGGATTGGTCCTTGATGAAGGCCCGACGATCGGGTCGCATTCGTGTTTCTATTGTATTTCCGCAAAGTGTCAGGGTTCGCAAGGTGGGATGTCAATATCTCGTTATCAGAAATTCGTCCCCATGCGGTCGACATTCCGCGGCGGCGACGATGCCGGTCTCCGGGTCGGAGACGGCTGTATCGCCTGTTCAGCCCTCTTCGGTGCTTGGCGGCCGGAATCTCCGTGGCCACTCACGACGAGGGCGCCCTCGTCGTCCGGACGGCCACCACGCGACCGGCGAAGCTCGGGCACCACCGCCTGGGAACGCGCCGCGGAGTCCGGCGGGGCACCCGAGCGGCCGTTACGGCCTCAAGATCACCGGAGCCTGCCTGCGAGGTGGGACGGGCATACTGTCGGCCATGGCTTCTCTTGTGCACCACGTGAGCATCGACTGTGCGGACACCTACCGGCTCGGAACCTTCTGGGCCGAGGTGCTGAACACCAAGATCGGCGAAGACGACCACCCCGGTGACCCCGAGGCACTGGTCGAGACGGAGGGCGTCTCGCTCCTGTTCATCGCCGTCCCCGAGGGCAAGACGGTCAAGAACCGGATCCACTTCGACATCCAGCCCACAGACCGCACTCGCGACGAGGAGGTCGAGCGCCTGCTCTCCCTCGGTGCCACCCTGGTCGCCGACCGCCGCCGTCCCGACGGCACCGGCTGGGTCACCCTCGCCGACATCGAGGGCAACGAGTTCTGCGTCGAGCGCAGCGCCGCCGAGCGCGCCGCCACCGCGTCCTGACTCGGGGACAGCCCGTCACTCCCGGGTGGTGATCTCCTTCGCGGTGGCGAGGAGGCGTTTGGCGGTGTGTTCGACGTCCAGGTCGACCATCGACACGATGCCGAGGCTCGCCTCGAGTGAGCGTCCCTCGCCGTCGTAGAGCGGCACGGCGATGCCGACCGCGCCCGGTGTCAGGTTTCCGCGCGACACCGCGTATCCGCACTTCCGCGCCTCGACGACCGCGGCCGGGTCGTCGGCCCTGGGCGGCCGGGCGAGCATGATGGCGAGGCCGCTCGCCCCCTGGTCGAGCGGATGCCGGGCACCGCTGCGCTGGGACAGATGGAAGATCGCGTCGGACGGCTCGACGACCGCCAGCACCACGGCGTCGGCCCCCTCCGACATGACGCACTGCGTGGTGACGCCGAGCTCTTCGGCCAGCGTGCGCAGGTAGGGGATGACCGCGCGCTGGAGCTGCGGGTTGGCCTGCCGGGCGAGCTGGATCACGCCCAGCCCGAGCCGGTAGCGCCCCGAACTGCCCTCGGCGGCGAGGCGGTGACTGCGGAGCGTGGTGAGCAGCCGATAGACGGCCTGCCGGTGCATGCCCAGCGCCGTGGCCAGCTCCGCGACGGTCATGTCGCGGTCTTCCGCGGCGAGCAACTCCAAGAGCCTCAGGCCGCGATCCAAGGTCTGGGATCCGTTGCCCTGACCGGCGCCGTCTCCGGCGCGATCTCCAGCGCTCACGCCGAGCCACCTCCACCGCTGTCGGTTTTCCTAATGCGCACTGTATCTATATTGAACAAAGCCGATGTCACTTGTCGCATGGGAGTCAACTTATGACGGTCCGATCGGCTGCGGCATTACGTCCGGCTATCCGGCCGAACGCGAGACATTCGGCGATACTGCCGCCGCCTGTCGGATAAAGCAGGCCATGTATTGATCCTAGCTCACCGGCGGAGTAGAGATTGTCTATCGAACCTCCGCGAATCGCGGCCACGCGTGCTTTCGCGTCGCGGCGCGGACCGCCGACCGTATGCGAGCCGCCCGGCCATAGCGGAACCGCGAAATAACGGTCGCCGCCGAGCGGGGTCAGCGTGACGGGGTCGCGGCCGAAGTCGGCGTCGACGCCCGCCGCGCAGTGCTGGTTGTAGCGGGAGACCGTCTGCTCAAGCACGACCGGATCAAGTCCGCAGGATCGGGCCAGATCAGGGATTGACCTGGCCGAATGGATCCAGCCACGCCGCAGTTCCGCCTCGTTGTCCGCACTCCAGGCGTAGTCTCGCACCGGTCCGGCGGGGCCCGAGTAGGTCGGGACCAGTGTCGCCCGCTCGAAACGGGCTTGATCGAATATCCACCACGTCGGAATCCTCGGGTAAGTGAGCTGATCGGCGTCCATCGCCAAAAGCGCCAGATGGGCGGCGTGCTGCTTTCCCGGTTCGCGGATGAATCGCCGGCCCGAACCGTCGACGAAGATCGAACCCGGTGCGGGCTCGCCCTCGGCTGGCCCGAACCGGCCTGATCCCCACAGATCGACGGCCGTTCCCCCGGTGTATCCGTCGCCGGGGAATCTCGCTACGAAATGCCCTGGCCAAACATTCATGTGCCACAGTTCGGCGCCGATTTCCGTCGCCATGACGATGCCGTCCCCGGTGTTGTGCTCGGTGCCGTAGAAATGCACCGGAGTGACCGGAAGGTAGTGTGTTTTGAGCCGTTCATCGGCCTCGTAGCCGCCGACCGCGAGCACGACGCCGCGGCGTACGCCGATCCGTCGGACCCCGTCGGCGCCGTCGGTCTCCACCCCGACGACCGCGCCTCGCGCGTCGGTGAGCAGCCACCTGGCCGCCGTCGCGTACCGGACCTCGATCCCACGCTCGGTGACCAGGCTCCGCAGGAAGCCGTGCATCGGGCAGCCGGTGTAGCCGTCGGGCCCGCTCGTGGGCTGCGCCTTGTAGACGCGGATCGACTCGTGGCCGGGCAGGGTGGGGTGCTCGCCGCGGATGTCCAGTTTGAGGTACTTGCCGCCGTGCCGGTCGAGCCAGGCCGGGGTGGCCGCCGTCTCCTCCGCCCAGGTGCGGATCAGGTCGGGGTCGATCGTGGCCAGCTCGCCGTTGACCGCGTACAGCGCGGACAGGTACTCCACCGCGCCGTCGACGTCCTCGGGCACGAGGAAGAAACCGGCGGCGTAGCGGCTGTTGGGCCGGTGGTCGTCGGCGGGCTGCTTCTCGATGACGAGCACTTCCGCGCCCTCGTCGTGAGCGGTCACCGCGGCGACCGCGCCGGCGTCGCCCAGACCGAGTACGACGACGTCGACGGTCCGATCAAAGGGACCGGTGTGGTGCATCGCGACCTCCTTGGCCGGGGGCTGTCGTCACGACTGTCCGGTGAGTCCGAACAGCTTGGCCGCGTTCTCCTTGAGGATCTTCGGGCGGATCTCGTCCCGGATGTCGATCTTGGCGAAGTCGGCCAGCCAGCGCTCCGGAGTGATCATCGGGAAGTCCGACCCGAAGAGCACCTTGTCCTTGAGCAGCGTGTTCGCGTACTGCACCAGCTGGGGCGGGAAGTATTTCGGCGACCACCCTGACAGGTCGATGTACACCTTCGGCTTGTGCATGGCGACCGAGAGCGCCTCGTCCTGCCAGGGGAACGACGGGTGCGCGAGGATGATCTGCAGGTCGGGGAAGTCGGCGGCCACGTCGTCGACGTGCATCGGGTTGGAGTACTTCAGCCGCAGCCCGCCGCCGCCCGGGGTGCCCGCACCGGCGCCGGTCTGGCCGGTGTGGAACAGCGCGGTGAGCCGGTGCTCGGCGATGACCTCGTAGAGCGGGTAGGCCATCCGGTCGTTCGGGAAGAAGCCCTGCGTGGTGGGATGGAACTTGAAGCCGCGGACGCCGTGCTCCTCGATCAGCCGCCTGGCGGCCCGCACGCCCGCCGCGCCCCGATGCGGATCGACGCTCGCGAACGGGATGAGCACGTCGCCGTGCAGTGCCGCCTGTTCCGCGATCTCCTCGTTGGTGGGCGTCTGCTCCCGGCCGCTGACGTGCATCGAGTCGACGCCGAAGACGATCGCCGCCATGTTCCGCTCGCGGTAGTACTCGGCGATCATGGGGACGGTGAACCTCTTGACCGCACCGGCCTTGAAGTAGTCGGCCATCGCCGCGAAGTTGTCGTTTCCCGGCTTCGGCGCCTCGTGGACGGAGAGCTGCACGTGGGTGTGCACGTCGATCGCGTCGAGCGCGGCGATGTCCATCATGTCGCCTCGCCTTCGTCGGAGCTGATCGCGGTGGCGGTGTCTGACATGTTCGTCACGTCGCCTCGCCCTCGTCGGTGACGATCGCGGTGGCGGTGCCGGACAGCACCTCCACGCCCGCCGCGTTCACCGCCGAGACGGTGAGCTCGGCGCGTCGTTGCCCGTCGACCGTGTCCACCGAGGTCACGGTCGCCGTCGCGGTGATCGTGTCGCCGGGCCAGACGGGCGCCTTGAACCGGGCCCGGTAGCGCCGGATGTTCTCGTGCCCGAACCAGTCGGTCAGCACGCGGCCGGCCAGGCCCATGGTGAGCATCCCGTGCGCCATGACGGTCGGGTTGCCGGCGATCTGGGTGGCGAACGGCTCGTCGGTGTGCAGCGGGTTGAAGTCGCCACCGGCACCGGCGTACATCACGATCTGCGTCCGCTTGAGGTCCGTCACGACGACCCGGCGTACTTCCTGGTCGGTGGTCACGGTCATCGGCCCGCCTCCGGGGTGTCGTCGCTCTTGGGGGTGACCGTAACGGAGACCGTGGTCGAACGGGCGACCAGCTCTTCCTCGGCGTCGAAGAAGTCGACGTGCCGTTCGGCGAAGTTGAGCACGCCCTTCCCACCGGTCTTCTGCCACGTCTTTCCCTCCCGCTTGCGGGCCGTCAGCGTCTCGCCGATCCGGAGCGGGCGGAAGTACTCGAACTCCTGCTCGGCGTGCAGGCCGCCGCCTCCGCCGGACGACACGCCGGGTCCGGACCCGGAGCCGTTCCAGGGCCGGTCGGGGCGCATCCGCAGCCCCCAGTCCGGGTCGAACTGGGCGAAGGCGATCGGGAAGGTCGGCGGGACCACGTCGGCGTCCTCGCCCAGGGCGCGGGCGAAGGCCCGCACATGGCCCTGTTCGATCGGGAACGGTATGCCGGTCACGAGGCTGTCTCCTCTGCTTGCAGGTGGCGGGTCGCCACGTCACGGGCCGACGCGCGGTTGATCTTTCCGGCCGGGCTCCGAGGGAGCGAGTCCACCCTGACGATCCGGCGCGGGCGCTTGTAACCGGCGAGCCGCTCGGCCACGTGCCTGCTCAGTGTCTCGTCCTCGATGTCGCCGAGCGCGCTCGCCGGGGCGACGACGGCGGTCACGATCTGGCCCCAGCGGGGGTCGGGAACGCCGACGACGACGGCGTCGGTGATCTTCGGGTGGGTGAGCAGCGCCTCTTCGACCTCCTCGGGGAAGACCTTCTCTCCCCCGGTGTTGATCACGCCGTCGCCCCGGCCGAGCAGGATCAGCCTGCCGTCGGCGTCCAGCGAGGCGAGGTCACCGGGCGCCGAGTAGCGGACGCCGTCGATGACCCGCCAGACCCGCGCCGTCCGGTCCGGGTCCTTGAGGTACCCGACCGGCTGGGGTCCGGCGCTGGCCAGGATGCCGATCTGCCCGGTGCCCGGGGTGATGTCCTCGTCGTTCTCGTCGAGCACCCGGGCGACGGGGGCGAGCGTGAACCGCCCGTCCACCAGGTCGGCCTCCGAGCGAGCCAGGGCCATCCCGAAGGGGCCGCCCTCCGAAGCCGAGATGTTGTCGATCAGGGTGAGGTCGCCGCCGTGCCGCAGCAGTTCCCGCTTGACGCCGACGCTCCACACGACGCCGGAGCTGGTCATCTTGCGCAGGCTGCCGATGTCGTACGGCTTGCCCGCGCTCTGGGCGGCGGCGAGGGAGTCCACCAGCGGGCGGCCGAACGCGTCGCCGACGATGACCATCTCGGTGACCGCGTTCTGCTGCACGGTCCGCCACACCTCGTCCGCGTCGAGGGATTTGGAGGTGCAGAAGCAGATCGTGCCGCCGCCGTACAGGGAGCGCAGCGTCTGCAGCAGGCCGGTGCCGTGGATGAGCGGCGACATCGGCAGCACGACGGGGGCGGTGAACCTCTCGTGCAGTTCGCGTACCCGCGCCCGCACGTCGTCCGGTGTCCTCGGCGCGTCCATACCGTGCTGGCGGAAGACCGACGCGATGATGCCCAGCAGCCCGTCACGGTCCCAGACGACACCCTTCGGCCGGCCGGTCGTGCCGCCGGTGAGCAGGATGATGCCGTGCGGAGAGTCGGTGTCCGTCTCCCGGTGGACCGGGCCGTGCTCGGCCGCCCACTCGAAGGACAGCGCCGGTGCGGGCGGCTCGCCTGCCGATCCGACCTCCATGAGCAGGTTCAGGCCGGGAAGGTCGTCCATCCGCCGAACCTGGTCGGCCAGGCCGGTGTCGTAGACGAAGGCGACCGCGTCGGTGTAGTCGAGCACGTAGTGCAGCTCTGGGGCGAGATAGCGATAGTTGATGTTGACCGGCTGCGCGCCCAGCTTGAACGCGGCGAGGATGGTCTCCAGGTACGCGAACGAGTTGTACAGGGAGATGGCGACGGTCGAGCCGACGCCGACCCCGTGTTCCGACAGCACCCCGGCCAGGCGGGCGGCGCGGGCCTCCAGCTCGGTGTAGCCGATCGACCGGTCGCCCTGGATCATCGCGGGCCGATCCCCCGCGGCCTCCGCCGCGGCGCGCAGGGCCGTGGCGATGCTCATCTTCCGCTCGGTGAAGGAGCCGGTGAGGGAGTCGGTGAGGGAGTCGGCGGGCGAGCCGGCTGGCGAGTCGGCGGGGGAGGAGGTGGGGATGGGATCAGGCAAAGTGGCCTCCGATTCGGGTGTGACCGCGTAGCAGATCGCGCGAGATGATGAGCCGCTGCACCTCGTCGGTGCCTTCGAAGATGCGCATCGCCCGGACGGCGCGATACCAGCCTTCGAGGGGAAGCTCCTTGGTGTAGCCCATTCCGCCGTGGATCTGCAGTGCCCGGTCCACGACGCGGCCGACCATCGCGGTGCAGAAGAGCTTCGCCATCGCCGACGCGTGTCTGGCGTCGGCCCCCCGGTCGACGTCCCAGGCGGCCCGGAGGGCGAGCCATCGGGCCGCTTCGAGCTCGGTCTCCGAGTCGGCGATCATCCACTGGATCGCCTGGTTCCTGCCGATCTTGCGGCCGAAGGTCTCGCGCAGGCCGGCGTAGTCCACCGCCATCGTCAGGCAGCGCTCGGCGATGCCGACGCAGTGCGCGGAGATCACGTAACGTCCCTTGCCGACCCAGCGCATGGCGAGCTGGAAGCCGCCGCCGACCTCGCCGAGGACTTTGCCGGCCGGCACCCGTACGTCGTCGAAGGAGAGCGAGGCGGGCTGGTGCCAGCTGCCCATCGTGCTGATGGGCGAGGAGGTCCATCCCGCCTCCCGGTCGACGAGGAACGCGGTCGCCCCGTGGTGGGCACCCTTGTCCCGGTCGGTGAGCGCGATGACGATCGCGTAGTCGGCGTCGTGGCCGTTGCTGATGAAGGTCTTCTCGCCGCTGATCAGCCAGTCGTCGCCGTCCCGCCGCGCGTACGTGCTGATCGCCCCGGCGTCCGATCCCGCGCCCGGCTCGGTCAGCGCGAAGCAGCCGAGGCGCTCGCCCTCGATCGTCGGCTTCAGGTACTCCTCCTGCTGGGCGGCGTCCGCGCCGTACAGGATGTTGTCGGCCTCCCCGCCGAAGCGGAATGGCACGCAGGTCTTCGCGAGCTCGATGTGGATCAGCGACTGGGTGACCGCGGGGAGCGCCATCCCGCCGTACTCCTCGGGTGTGCTGAGTCCCCAGAAGCCGAACTCGCGTGCCTTGGCCCGCAGCCGGCGCTCCTCGTCCCTGGGCAGCCTGGCGCCGCCCTCGCGCACCAGCCTGAGGAAGTCCTCCTCAAGCGGGAGGAGCTCCTTGGCGACGAAGGCGCGCACGGTGTCGCGGATGTCCCGCTGTTCGTCACTCAGCTCGAAGTCCATCGGGTCTCCTTCGGTACGCCGGTCATCGGGCCCGAGGCGGCAGGTCGTGGGCGCGTACGTTGGAGATCATCGCGGCGTCCATCATCCAGGTGTGGGCCCGCAGCGGGTCCGCCACGATCTCCGACATCTGGAGCTGGAACCTGCGCCGCTCGGACTCGTCCTGCTCGGCCATCGCGGTGGTCGTGCGGTGGGTGATCTCCTGCACCGCCTCGACCGCGGCCTTGCGCCTGCGGTGCGCCCAGGCGTCCAGCACGTCCGGGGCGGCCTCGCCGCGGAGCACCGCGCTGAGCTGGACGGACAGGTCGAACGCGTCGTGGATGCCGCCGTTGAGCCCCATGCCGCCCATGGGGCTGTTGACGTGCGCCGCGTCGCCGAGCAGCAGCACCCGGCCCCGGCGGAAGGTGTCGGCGACCCGCTGGTGCACGGAGTAGACCTTCCGTTCGCGCAGCGGCAGCTCGGGGTGGTCGCCGAAGACGCCGCGCAGCCGGTCGGCGACGTACCGGTCGGAGACGGCCTCCTCGCCGGTGACGTGGGGCGGCACCGAGACGACGAGCCGCCAGACATCCGGCACCCGGAGGATCAGCAGGTGCTCCACCGGGTCGGCGATGTAGTTGACGTCACAGATCCCCGGCAGCAGCGTCTCCACCGGATAGTCGATGCTCAGCACGAGATAGCGATGCTCGTAGGTGAGCCCCTCGAACGAGCTGCCGAGCGCCTTGCGGACGGTGCTGCGCGCACCGTCGGCGGCGAGCACCCAGCGGGCCGCGACCTGCTCCCCCGACGCGGTGGTCAGCAGCGCGTCGTCCTCGCCCTGACGCACGTCCGTCACGCCCGTGGCCAGCCGCAGGTCGACCGGGGCGGGACACTCGCTGATCGCGTCCTTGAGGATCTGGGTGTACTTGTACTGTTCGAGCTGCAGTCTGAAGGGATAGTCGGTCTCGTCGGCGAGTGTGCCGAAGTCGAACTCCGCGATCAGCCCGTCGCGGCGGTCGTGCACCTGGTACTTCCGCGCGACGATGCCGGCCTCCAGCATCGTCGTGACGACGCCGAGGTCGCGGGCGATCTCGATCGTCGGCGGGTGGAAGGTCGAGGCCCGCCACTCGGTGCTGAGCCGGTCGCTCTCCTCGAAGACGGTGACGGACGCGCCGCGCCTGGCCAGCGCGAGGGCCGCGGTGAGCCCGACCGGGCCGGCGCCGACCACGGCCACGTCGAGGGTGCCCATCAGTTGCTCCACTCGGCGATGTGGTCGCACATGACCCTGGCCAGGTCGGGACGGCCCTGGAAGTAGTGGTCCGCCTCCTTGATCTCGACCAGCTCGCGCCTGTCGTGCGCGACGGCCTCGTACATGGTGCGGGCGTGGCTGGGGAAGGCGGCGCAGTCGGCCGATCCGTACACGACCATGACGGGCGCCTGCACCTGGGGAAGGGCGACGTAGGCGTTGGCCCGGCTGTGGTCGTAGCTCCACTGGCTCAGCCAGGAGCGCAGGCTGGTGAGGTGACCCAGCGACGCCGGCTGGAAGTTGGCCGCCCAGGGGCTGCCCCACAGGGTGCCGGTCCGCCGGTCGGAGGGGTCGAGGGCGAGGTCGAGGAAGCGCGGGTCGGCCGCCGTGCCGTGCACGACGAAGGGCAGGTCGTCGGGTGCGACCTTCTCCCCGTCCGCCGACTCGCGGATGTGTCCGCGCAGCGCTTCGAGCTGTTCGGTGACCCAGCCGGAGATCCGGCGGTTGCGGTCGATCTGGGCGCGGCGGTAGCGCTCGACGAACTCCTCGCCGTAGGCCGGCCCGTTCGCGGGGTTGAACATGTCGAGCGAGTCGTCCCGGTCGAAGGGCCGCTGCTCGTCGGTGACGGCCGGGTCGAGTCCTTCGGTGTAGACGACCGCCCGGCCGGGGTGCGCCATGGCCATGACGACCTTGTCGGCCGGGATGAGCCCGGCGCCGGCGAGGTCGACGGGGTCGCCAGCCGGGGTGTGGGTGATGGTCGGGTTCTCCGCCTGCGCCTGGTAGAGCGCGGCGAGGCCGCCGCCGCCGGAGTTTCCGACCAGGACGATCCGCTGGTAGCCCAGCTCGCGAAGGTGCCGGATCGCCGCGCCGATGTCCAGGAGGCAGTTCTCCATGATGAGCGCGGAGTCGTTGCCGACGTAGCGGGTGGCGAGCCCGACCGCGGCCACCCCGCGGTGGGCGAGCTCTTCCAGGGCGTAGTGACCGATGAAGTTGGACGCCGGATGCACGATCAGCACGGCGGTCGTGGGGGGCCGCAGATCGTTTTTCCAGAGGGTGGCCCAGATCTTCCCGCTCATCCGGGCGACACCGGAGTTGATGTCCAGGCGTCCGCCGGGCGTCATCGGTATGGGGAGTAGTTCGCGGGACAGCACGAGGCGGCTCCTGATCAGCGCGGATGGGGCGGGGATGGGGTCGGTGGCCGTGCGCTATCCGCGCGCGGTCCACTTCCGCAGCGTCTCGACGCCCGCGCGCGCGTCGGCGTCGTCGAGGGGGCGGGTCTGCAGTGTCAGCTCGATCCGGACCCCGTTCGGGTCGAAGAGGTAGAGGGACTCCCAGACCCCGTCGTGGTCGACGATGCCCACCGTCTCCACGCCCTTGGCCGCGAAGTGCGCCTGCCACTCGTGGAGCTCCTCCATGGAGTCGACGTTGAGTGCGATGTGCCGGACCCAGGAGGGCACCGAGTCGGGGCCGGGGTTGGGCATGTCGTCGACCTCGAAGAAGGCGATGGCGCTGCCGTCGCCGAGCCCGAAGAAGGTGTGCAGGTAGGGGGTGCGGGCTCCGCTGGAAGGCACCTCGTTCAGCTGGATCGCGGTGAGCAGCTCGCACTTGAGGACCTCGGTGTAGAAGTCGTGCGTCGCCTGGGAGTCCCACGTCGGATAGGCGATGTGGTTGAGCGAGCGGGGTGCGCGGAGATCGGCTGTCGCCATCATCTGATCCTCAGTGTGTCAATTATCGGACAAGTAGTCCGGAATTTGAATTGATTGTCTGTTCGTGCATGTCAACTTGTCAACTGCGCTCCGAAGGGATCACCACGCCGCGCAGCGCCTCTCCGGCCAGCAACCGGTCGTAACCCTCCTGCGCGTCGGCGAGGCCGAACGTGCCCGAGACGTACTCGTCCAGCGGCAACCGGCCGTCCAGATAGAGGCCCGCGAGCAGGGGCAGGTCCCGTGAGGCCACGCAGTCTCCCCAGATCGAGACCCGGATCGACCCGCCGGTGAGGAACAGCCGTCTCAGCTGCACCTCGGCCAGGTCCCCCTGCTTCGGGGCGCCGACGATCACCAGCCGTGAGCCGGGAGCCCGCAGGCCGTCCGCCGTCGCGAAGGTGGCGGGCCCGCCCACCGCGTCCAGGACGACGTCCGCGCCCATGCCGTCGGTGAGTTCGCGTACGCGCTCTCCGGGCTCCTGTCGGGACGCGTCGATCAGGTGGGTGGCGCCGAACCGCTCGGCGACGGCGAGTTTGCCGGGATTGGTGTCGATCGCGATGATCCGCCGCGCCCGCGCGTACGCGGCCCCGGCGACGGCCGCGATCCCCACGCCGCCGCATCCGATCACCACCACGTCGTCGGCCGGCCCGGTCTCCGCGGTGTTGACCGCCGCGCCGAAGCCGCTGGGCACGCCACAGCCGAGCAGCGCGGCTATCCGAGGCGGCACCCTCGGGTCGATCGCGATCGCCTGCCGGGCGGGTACGACGACCCGTTCGGCCAGGCCGCCGATGCCGAGCACCGGGGTCGCGGCGGCGCCGTCGCCGAGGCCGACCTTCGGCCGGCGGGGCAGCCGCGACGCGCACGCCGAGAGCCGTCCCGCGTGGCAGTGCTTGCAGGTCCCGCAGGCCACCATCGGCGCGACGACGACACTGGCACCCGCCACGACGCCCGTCGCGTCCGGCCCCAGGGCCTCGACGACGCCGGCCACCTCATGGCCGACCAGGTAGGGGAAGTCGGTCCCCGACGTGCCGTGCATGAAGTGCACGTCGCTGTGGCACAGCCCGCAGGCGGTCACCCTGATCAGCACCTCGTCGCCGGTCGGCTCCCGTAGCGGGATGTCCTCGACGTTCAACGGCCCGTGCGCCTCTCGGACGACGGCGCCTCGGTAGTGAGCGGGCATGGATCACTCCTCGGATCGGGGTGGCTGAAGGTCAGTACCAGCGGGGCGCGTCGGCCGCGGCGGTGTCCACGATCACCGTCTTGAGCTCCGTGTAGGCCTCGTGCCCCACCCGGCCGAGTTCTCGGCCGACGCCTGACAGGCCGACGCCGCCGATCGGGGCGTCCAGCGCCAGCGCCCCGTAGGAGTTGATCCAGAAATAGCCCGACCGCACGGCTCTGGCGGTCGTGAGCGCCCGGTCCAGGTCACGGGTCCAGCAGCCGCCCACCAGGCCGAACGGGGAGTCGTTGGCGAGCGCGACCGCCTGCTCCGCGCCGCTGAACCGCTGGACGGTGAGGACCGGTCCGAAGACCTCGTCGTACACGATGTCGGGCACCCGCGGCAGTCCCGAGGGGATCTCCAGCACGGTGGGCGCGACGAACGCGCCGTCGGGATGGACGTCGGCCGGCCGGCCACCGCCCGCCAGCACGCGCGCGCCCTGGTCCACGGCCGTGTCGATCATCGCGCGGACCCTCGCCGCCTCCCCCTCCGAGATGAGCGCGCCCAGCTGGGTGTCCGGCGCGAACGGGTCGCCGACCCTGATCGAGCGCGCCACGTCGGCGACCCGTTCGACGAACGCGTCCGCGACCGGGTCCTCGACCAGGAGCCGGGAGCCGGAGAAACATCGCTGACCGGCGTTGCGGAAGATGCCGCCGACCGTGGCGTGCAGGGCGGCGTCCAGGTCCGCGTCGGCGTAGACGATGTTCGCGGACTTCCCGCCGAGCTCCAGCAGCACCCGTTTCACCCCGTCCGCCGCCGAGGCCATCACCTGCCGGCCGACCGAGGTGCTGCCGGTGAACGACACCATGCTCACCCCGGGATGCTCGACCAGCCGGCGGCCCACCTCTCCCGCGCCCTGGACCACCTGGACGAGACCGTCGGGGAGTCCGGCGGCGGTGAGGATCCTGGCGAACACCGGCGCCGCGAGCGGGCTGAGCTCGGGCGCCTTGATCACGATCGCGTTGCCCGCCGCGAGGGCCGGGCCGGCCTTCTGTGCCGCGAACATGAGGGTGGTGTTGAAGGGGATGATCGCCGCCACCACCCCCACCGGCTCCCGGAAGGTCATCCGCAGCGTGGACCCGTCCGCCGGCAGGGTGATGCCTTCGAGGCCGGACGCCCAGCCCGCCGCGCCGCGCAGGTGGGCCGCCGCCACGAAGACGTCGCCGCGCGCCTCCGCCAGCGTCTTGCCGTTGTCCAGCGCGACCAGGTGGGCGAGTCGCGGGGCCCGCGACTCGATCAGGTCGGCGGCCATCCGCAGGATCCGCGCGCGTTCGTGCGGGGAGGTGCGCGCCCAGGCGGGCTGGGCCGCGACCGCGCCGGCCACGGCCTCGTCGACGAAGTCGGCCGTCGCCGCCTCGACCTCGGCGATCGGCGAGCCGTCGCCCGGATGACAGGTCGTGAAGACCGGCCCGCCGCCACCGCGCAGAGCCCCGCCGACGAAGCTGTGCGCCGCCGGTAACTCCGCGACGGCGAGGTGCTCGGACAGGTTTGTGCTCATCGAGGAGACTCCTTGGGCGGATCCGTGGCGTGGCCCAGGTGCATGTGCGGTCAGAAGCGCGACTACCTGCCGGACCAGTGCTCTTTACCTCATCTGCTCACGAACGCTACCATCAAAATTCAAATATAGGACTCGTCGTCCGATAAATGGAATCAGGAGATCTCGTGGAGTTCACCAACCTCGGTCGCAGCGGTCTGACGGTCAGCCGGCTGGTGCTCGGCACCGACAACTTCGGCACCCAGACGACCGAGGAGGACGCGTCCAAGATCATGGATCACGCCCACGAGCTGGGGATCAACCTGATCGACACGTCCGACGTGTACGGCTGGCGGTTCGGCGAAGGACTGACCGAGCAGATCATCGGCCGATGGCTGTCCACCGGCGGGGGCCGCCGTGAGCGCACCGTGCTCAGCACCAAGCTGTACGGCCGGATGTCTGAGTGGCCGAACCACGCCGGCCTGTCCGCCCTGCACATCCGGCGCGCCTGCGAGGCGTCGCTCCGGCGGCTGCGCACCGACTACATCGACATCTACCAGATGCACCACATCGACCGATCGACTCCGTGGGACGAGATCTGGGAGGCGATGGACGTGCTCAAAACCCAAGGCAAGATCGTCTACGTGGGGTCGTCCAACCAGCCCGGCTGGCACCTCGCCGCCGGGCAGGAAGCCGCCGCCCGGCGCGGCCGCCCCGGTCTGGTGAGCGAACAGACCATCTACAACCTGCTCGAACGCACCGCCGAGCTGGAGGTCCTGCCCGCCTGCGCGCACTACGGCGTCGGCATGATGCCGTGGTCGCCGCTCGACGCCGGCCTGCTCGGCGGGATCCTGCGCAAGGAGCGGGAGAACCAGATGGGCACACCGCTCCCCGGAGCCAAGGTGGCGACCCACCGGGGCAAGCGGCTGATCAAGCTGGACCGGCACCGCGCCGCCATCCAGGCGTTCGAGGACCTGTGCGACGAACTCGGCGAGAGCCCCGCCGACGTGGCGATGGCCTGGCTGCTGGGGCGGCCCGGCGTGACCGCGCCGATCATCGGGCCGCGTACCCTCGCCCAGCTCGACGCCGCCACCCGCGCCTTCGAGGTGTCCCTGGACGACAAGACGCTTGAGCGCCTCGACACCATCTTCCCCGGTCCCGGACCCGCGCCGGAGGCCTACTCCTGGTAGGCCCCCGGGCGGGCGCCCGGTTCAGCGGAACGCCTGCCCGAGGCCCGGGGGCCGGCTCCGCGGAGCATCTGCCGGAGCCCCAAGGTCTCCCGTTCAGCGGAACGCCTGTTGGAGACCCGAGGTCCGGTTCAGCGGAACGTCTGCTGGAGACCCAGGAGGCGCCGGGCGCCCAGCTTGTCCAGATACTCCTGGTGGTCGTCGACCGAGAACACGTACTTCTCCAGATACTCCTTGGTCCGGTCCTGGGCGGCGAGGTCCCGGTACTCCACCAGCTGCTCACGGTCGTAGGCGTAGTGCCCCGGCGAGGACAGCGGGTGCGAGCCGTAGGGCGCGTGCGCGACGCTGTCGACGATCGCGCCGGGGATGGACACCAGGCGCGGATCTGGGGCCGGGGCGTACTCGTCCAGAATCTCGTCCGAGCTGATGACGACGTGGTCGCACGCCTTCGCCATCACGTCCTCGAACCGCCGCTGGCCGAAGACCTGCGCGTTGCCCTTACGGTCGGTGACCTGCGCGTGGAACAGCCCGTAGTCGGCGCGCAGGGCGGGGATGGTGGTCACCGTCTTTCCGGTGTACGGGTCGGTCGTGGACCGGATGTCCTTGTTGACCTTGGGCAGGTCGGTCCCCTCGTAGAGCGCGGGCAGCGGCAGGAACGGCAGCCGGCTGGCTCCGGCCCGGAACCCGTAGACGATGTAGGCCTCGTCCGCCTCGACGATCTCGATCGACCGGCTCTCCGCGGCGCGGCGGTAGTTCGGCGCCATGCCGAGGAACTCCAGCCCCACGTAGGAGACGTGCAGCCGCCGGACGCAACCGGCGGCGATCAGCATGTCCACCGGCGGGCCGCCGCTCGGCGTCGGGATCAGCTCCAGATCCTTGACCCCGCGCCGGATCAGCGCGTTCACCAGCGCCATCGGGCTGTTGTGGGAGTGCACGCCGCCCAGCGCGATCGTGGCTCCGTCGGGGATGCCGGCGACCGCCTCCTCGGGGGTCGTCACCTTGTTCGCGCTCATCGCCTGAACTCCTTAACCGGACCGGCGTCGCCGCCGGTCGTCACCTCGCCGAGCAGGCGCACCTCGGTGACGCGCTTCAGCTCGGCTCTCCTGATCTTGCCGCCCTCGTCGACCGGCAGGTCGGTCACGAACTCCACCTCGCGGGGCCGCTTGTAGCCGGCGAGCCGTTCCGCGCAGTAGTCGAGGACCTGCTGCTCCGTCAGTTCCTCACCCGGCGCCCGCTGCACCAGCGCCTTGACCGACTCGCCGAACCGCTCGTGCGGCACCCCGATCACCGCGGCGCGGGCGACGCCGGGGCAGGCCTGCAGCACCGCCTCGACCTCGCCGGCGTACACGTTCTGCGCCCCCGACCGGATCACGCCCTGCGCCCGGTCGGCGAGATAGATGTAGCCGCGCTCGTCCCGCCAGGCC
Organism: Streptosporangium sp. NPDC000095; assembly: GCF_042899335.1. Lineage (NCBI taxonomy): Bacteria > Bacillati > Actinomycetota > Actinomycetes > Streptosporangiales > Streptosporangiaceae > Streptosporangium > Streptosporangium sp. NPDC000095. Next base: position 600,790 of record NZ_JBIAZS010000002.1, on the reverse strand, counting down.
ATGTCGCCGAGCCGGAGCCAGCCGTCCTTGAGCACCGCGCGGGTCACCTCCGGCTGGCTCCAGTAGCCGGAGAACACGCTGGTCGCGCGGATCCGCATCTCGCCGGTCTCCCGTACGGCCACCTCGCGGTCCTCCGCGTCGAAGATCTTGACGTCGGCGAACGCGGCCGGTCTGCCCACCGGGACGATGGAGGCGGCCTCGGTGCGCAGGAAGTTGCGGTGGTCGTCCGGGGTGAGCAACGCCACGAAACCACCCGCCTCCGTCGCCCCGAACGCGTGGTAGAACTCCAGGTCCAGCGCCTGGGCCAGGGACCGGATCAGGCTCCAGGACACCGACGCGCCGCCGTACCCCACCAGCTTGAGCGCGCCCGCGCGGCGCAGGTCGAGGTCGGGCAGCGCCCGGACCAGGTCGACCAGCATGGTCGGTACCAGGAAGGCGTGCTCGACCCCGAACCTGTCGACGTCGTCGACGAACGCGGCCGGGTCGAAGCGCCGGCGCAGCAGCAGCGGGACGCCGAGGTAGGCGGTGGTCGTCACGAAGGACGCGCCGACCCCCAACGTCAGCGGCACCGAGATCCAGGTCGGGCCGCCGCGTGGCACGTTCACCTCGCACAGGTAGTTGGCCGTGCTGGCGAGCTGCTGGTCGTGCGTGGCCATGCAGCCCTTGGACGCGCCGGTGGTGCCGCTGGTGTAGCGCAGCGAGCGCAGGTCGCCGCCGGTGCCGGTTTCGGGCACGTCGCCCGGGTCACCGGAGGCGACGAGGCTCACGAACGACCCTTGGTCGTCGTCGCCCAGGCCGATGGTGTAGACGCCGCGGATGCCCGGCACCCCTCTCGCGGCCTCGACCGCGGCAGGGGTGTCGCAGATGACGAGGGACGCGCCCGAGTGGGTGAGGATCCTGGCGATCTCGGGCGCGGTGAACCGGGTGTTGATCCCCACGGTGATCAGGTTCGCCTTCCACGAGCCGTGGAAGGCCGTCACGATGTGGTGGCAGTTGGACATCACCAGCGCGACCCGCTCCTGCGCGCGGTATCCGAGCCCGATCAGCGCGTTGGCCAGCCGGTTGGTCTCGATGTCCAGCTCGGCCCAGGACAGCTGGGCCTGGTCACAGATGACTGCGGGCAGCGGGCCGCGTCGTACCGCGTTCTGCCGCAGAAGGTTCTCGATTCGCATGGGTGTCCGTTCGTCAGCGGCCGAGTGCCCGCTCGACCAGGTCGGCGATGAGGTCGGGGCGCTCGATGTGGACGTTGTGCCCCGCGCCGGGCAGCACGGTGACCTGATGGCCGAGCACCTCGGCCATGTCCGCCGGGTCGATGCCGGGGTCGTGGTCGCCGCAGGCGAGTTCGACCGGGCAGGTCACTGTGAGCATGCGCGCGGCGAGTTCGGGGCCGGTGGCCGGGGCGGCCCTGGTGATACCGGGGTCGGCGGAGAGCGCGTAGCCGCCGTCGCGGGCCGTGACCCCGCCGGCGCGGTCCTCGTCGGTGAACGCGGGGCCGCGCAGACCCGCTATCCGCCCGAACAGCTCGCGAGCCTCTTTCTCCTCGGGAAAGATCCGGACCGGCCGGTCGGCCGTCGCGGACCGCCGGGCCAGCTCCTCCTCGGTCCAGGCGACCTTCATCGCGATCACCGTCAGGGACTCGACCGTGACGCCGTGGGTCCCGTCCGCGACGGTCATCCCGACCAGCCCGCCGAGCGAGTGACCGACGACGTTCAGCGACGCGTTCTCGCCCAGGACGCCGGCGAGCGCGGCGGACACCGCGTCGGCGTACCCCTCGGGCGAGTAGTCGTCGCGATGGCCCGAGCGGCCGTGTCCCGGCAGGTCGGCGACGAGCCATCGGTATCGGGTCCCGCGCTCGCGCAGCCGCTCCAGCACCGGTTTCCAGACGGCTCCCGACGCGCCGGAGCCGTGCAGGAAGAGCACCGCAGGGCCGTCGTCGCCGCCGGACTCGAGGTGGAGGTCGCTCATCGTGCCTCCGCCTTCGTCCGCGCGAGAAATCCGAGCGCCACCTCGACGAACTCCGCCGAGCGCTCGATCTGCGGATAGTGGCCGCTGCCGTCGATCGTCTCGGTCCGCGCGTCCGGGATCTGCGCCGCGAGCTCCTGCCAGGTCGGCGCCGGCACCAGCCGGTCGTGCCGCCCCCGGACGAGACAGGTGGGCACGGTGATGCCCCCGTAGTCGCGGGCGGGCGGGCGAACATGCGGCCGTCGCTCGCCGCCGTCACGTCCCGGCGCGCGCAGATTGCCCGCCGCGGCGGTCTCCCACGCCCCGGGGACCATGCAGTACTCGTGGCGGCGGCGCAGGTAGTCTTCGCTGTCCTTCCAGCGCGGGTCGTGGAAGAGGACGTCCATCGACGGACGCAGGCCGTCGAGCGTGCCGTCGAAGTCCTCGAGCACGGCGCGGGCCTCGGCCGCGGGGGCGGCCAGACCGGTGCCCACCACGACCATCGACCGGATCGGCCACTCGGGTGACGGCCGGTTGGCGATGTCGAGCAGCAGCCGTCCGCTGAGGGACGTACCGATGAAGTCCGCGGAGTCGATCCGCAGGGTGCGCAGCACGCCGGCGACCTGCCGTCGCATGAGCCGGCGCTGGCCGCCGAAGTCGCGAAGTTTGTCGCTGTGACCGAAGCCGACGAAGTCGAGCGCCAGCACGCGACGGTGCTCGGCGAGCGCCGGGATGCAGTTCTCCCAGGCGAGCTGTGCGGAGGCGCCGTACTCGCCGCCGTGCAGGAGGATCAGCGCGGGACCGTCCCCGGCCTCCAGATAGTGGGTCGTGCAGCCGTCGGCGACGACGTGGCGATCGTGGAAGCTCATGGGGGCTCAGGCCACGGACGGGTAGCGGCGCAGCACACCGTCGCGGTCGACCTGGGTCCGGAGCAGGGTGAGCTCCTCGTCGCTGGGCGCGCCGACGGTCTGCACGTCGTCGGCGATCAGCAGCTCGAATCCGGTCGCGGCCTGGATCTTCTCGATGCTGCTCCACGGGTGCACCTTGATCAGGCGCATCCGCTTGCTCTCCGGCTCGAAGTCGAACACGCCCAGGGGGGTGAACACCCGCCGGGGCCCGTCGGACTCCGGGCGGAAGACCTTGGAGCGGGCGTCGCCGCCGTCGAGCCAGCCCGCGCCGCTGACGAAGTCGACCTTGTCGACGAAGATCTTCGGCGTGTGGTGCTGGGTGTAGATGTAGCTGGTCTTGAAGCCGCCGAGGAAGATCAGGCCGATGGTGCCAGGTCCGCGCACCTTCGGCTTGTCCCAGTCGCCGATCATGGCCATGTTCAGGTTTCCGTGCTTGTCGATCTGCATTCCGCCGAGGAACGCGAAGTCGAAGCGCATCGCCGTCTCGAAGTCCACGACGTCGTCGAGGCTGAAGTGGTATTCGCTGGTCACGAGGTTGCGGTAGTCGGCCGACGACTCGGTCAGCCGCTGGATCTTCGGGTTCATCGCGCCGCTGCCGCCGCAGAAGAAGGACAGGTTGGGCGCGTGCGTGAGCTGCGCCAGGCGCAGCCCGGCGGCGGGAATGTGCGATGCGGCGCCCACGGAGCCGAAGGCACCGTCGGCCATCTCGTGCGAAATGGAGATCGCCATCATCTCCGCCCAGGTATAGGTCGCCTCCGGCACGTGGCCCCCAATCGGGTTTGAGCGACAGCGCAGGTCGTCGCGCTGGAACATCTCGCCGGGACAAGTGCTTGTCAGAACAGCGAGTCGCATTTATCGTACAGTAAGTCCGTAATTTGTAACAATGCTATCGTGGTGGTGTTTCTGTCAAGGGTCGCCATGCCCTCGTCGGTGGCTACCGCGCAGGAGGGACAACGATGACCCGACCCGCGATCGAGCGAGTCCTGCACGGCCTCGTCGACCTGCACTGCCACTCCGGCCCCAACCCGCTGCCGCGCAGGTTCGACCACGTCCAGGCCGCCGAGGACGGTGCGCGGCTGGGCATGCGCGCCTTCCTGGCGAAGTCCCACCACCACAACACGGTGATGGACCTCCTCGCGATGGGCGACCGGCTGAAAGGCGTGAGCACCGCCGTCTACGGCGGCATCGCGCTGAACAACCAGGTCGGCGGCATCAACCCGCACGCGGTGGAGATGTGCCTGCGGATGGGCGGGCGGTGCGTCTGGTTTCCCACCATCTCCTCCGCCGCGCACGTCGACCACCACAACTCCGGCGGCGGCTTCCCCAAACCGACGATCCCCCTCACCACCACCCAGGTCGACGTACGCGGCCCGGACGGCGAGCTCATCCCCGAGGTCGGCCAGGTCATCTCGGTCGTCGCCGAGACCGGCGCGCTGCTCTCCGCCGGGCACATGGCACCCGACGACATCAGGGAGGTCTTCACCGCCGCGCGCGACGCCGGAGTCCGGCGGTTGGTGGTCAGCCATCCGAATTTCGTGATCGGCTCCGACCCGGCGCAGTGCCGGGAGTTCGTCATGCTCGGCGCCTACATCGAGCATGAGACCAGCATGTACGACCCCGAGGTGGCGAACGTGCGGTGGGGTCCGGAAGTACTGATGGACTGGATCGAGCGGGTCGGGCCCGAACACACCGTGCTCGCCTCCGACCTCGGCCAGGTCGGCCGCCCGATGCCTGTCGACTCCTTCATCCGGGTCGGGTCCGCGCTGCTCGACCTCGGACTGCCGGAGAAGGACCTGCGGCAGATAGTCCGCGTCAACCCCTCGTACCTGCTCGGCCTGGACGACTGACGGTCCGCACCCCTCGCACCCGCTCGGCCCGGACGAGTGACGGTCCGCCCTCTTCGACCTGCTCGGCCCGGACGACTGACTGTAAGGACGAACCACATGTACGGCCCCAACGACCCTCGCGCCGCGCTCAACACGGCGCCGGCCACGACGAACCCGAACGACCCCATCGCCGCGCTCGCCACCTACGAGTTCCTCGCGCTGCCGCCCGACGAGGTCACCGAGCTCGGCAGCAAGACCTGGTACGTCCGCGGCCAGAACTTCGTGCTCGCCTTCACCCGCCTGGTCCCCGGCGACGCGCTCCGCCGCGACGCGGCCGCGCAGCGGGAGGAGTACGTCGTCGTCCTCCCCCACGACGACATCACGATCGACGTGACGGCCGGCGCGGAAAGCCGGACGGTGACCGGGAGCGGCGTGGTCATCGTGCCCCCCGGCGACAGCGAGCTCACCGCGCACGGCGACGCCGACCTGGTCCGCCTGTTCGACGTCCGCACCGCCGACCTCCTCGCACGCTGCGGCAACGCCTCGGAGTACGCCGAGCCACACCCACGCGTCGCCCTGCTGGAGCCGTGGCCGGAGCCGCCCGCCGGCCACCGCCTGCGCGTCTACCGCAACGCCGACTTCCCGCTGCGACCCGGCCGGTTCGGCCGCATCTTCCGGTCCAGCGCCTTCATGGTCAACTTCGGGGACCCCAAGGACGGCCCGCGCGACCCCGACCGGCTCTCCCCCCATCACCACGACGACTTCGAGCAGTGCTCGCTCACCGTCGCCGGTGACTACATCCACCATGTCCGGACGCCCTGGACGTCGAAGCGCTCCCAGTGGCGCGCCGACGAGCACGCGGCCGTCGGCAGCCCCGCCGTCGCGATCATCCCGCCGCCCACCGTGCACACCAGCCAGGCGGTCGGCGACGGCGTGCACATGCTCATCGACATCTTCAGCCCGCCGCGCGCCGACTTCTCCGCCAAGGCCGGATGGGTGCTCAACGCCGACGAGTACCCGGCCCCCGACCACATCACGACCGCATGACGTTCTTCGCGACAGCCTCCGCGCAAACGCCGAGGCTGGGCACCTGGATCAAGCTGGCGACCGTCGAGAGCGTCGACATCATGGCCGACGCCGGATTCGACTTCGTGGTGATCGACCTCGAACACTCTCCCATCGACCTCACCCTCGCCGCCCGGATGATCAGCGCCGCCTCGGCGTACGGCGTCGACCCCCTGGTACGCGTGCCCGACCACCAGGCCGGCACCATCCAGCGGGTCCTCGACGCCGGTGCCCGGGGCATCCTCGCCCCCCGCGTCGACTCGGTCACCGACGCCGAACGGGTGGTGGCGGCCACCCGCTTCCCGCCCCTCGGCCAACGAGGAGCGGGCGGCACCAGCCGCGCGGGCAGGTGGGGGCTGATGTCCCGAGACGAGTACGTCCGGGTCGGCAACGAGGACGTCGTCTGCGTCCCCCAACTGGAGAGCCCCGCGGCGATCGACGCCGCCGCCGGCATTCTCGCCGTGCCGGGGGTCGACGCGGTGTTCCTGGGCGCCGGTGACCTCTCCCTCGCGCTCGGGGTCCGCATGAACGATCCCGTGGTCAAGGAGTCGCTCGACCGGGCGCGGGCCGCGGCCGCCGCGGCGGGCAAGCCCTGCGGCGCGGCGTGTGTGGACGCGTCGTCGGCCGTCGGGACCGCCGCCCTCGGCCACCAGTTCCTCATCATGGGCAACGACGCCACCATGCTCGCCCGCACGGCCCACTCCATGACGCGGGCGTTCCGGGAGCAGATGGGCGCGACCTCATGATCGTCGGAACCTGGCGGCTGGTCGACTACGTCATGGAAGGCGAGCCCGACGACGGCGCGCGCTCCCTCGGGGACAAGCCGCTCGGCCTGCTCATCTACGGCCCCGACGGCTACATGTCGGTGCAGTACATGGCCGGAGACCGCCCGCTCCTGCGGACGGAGAACTGGCGGTGGACCACCGACGAGGAGAAGCTCGCCGCCGTACGGACCTTCGGCGCGTACGCCGGACGCTACGAATGGTCCGGCGACCGCGTCGTCCACCAGGTCGAGACCGCGATCTATCCCAACTGGATCGGCGCCACCCTGGTCCGCCTCGCCGTCGTGGACGGTGACCGGCTCATCCTGCGCGCCGAGCGAACCCCCGGCAGGCCGCCCACCCCCATCCTCACCTGGGAGCGCATCCGATGACCCCCGCCCTGATCGACGCACACGCGCACCTGGTGACCAACGACCCGGCCTACCCGTTCAACCCGCCCGGCGGCTCGGTCAGCGACGCCGTACGCGACGATCCGATGACCGCGGAACGGCTGCTCGCCGCGATGCGCGACCACGAGCTGTCGGGCGCGGTCGCCGTCCAGCGCGCCCACGTGTTCGGCTACGACAACAGCTACGTGGTGGACTCGGCGGCCCGGCACCCCGACCGGCTCGCCGCCATGTGCGTCCTCGACGCGCAGGCCCCGGACGCGGCGCGGACCGTACGCCACTGGGCGGAGCGCGGCGCCGCGGCCGTCCGCCTCACCTCGCCGGGCGGAAACCAGCACGGCGGCACCCCCGGAACCGAGTGGTTCGCCGGAGAGCGGGCCCGCGAGGTGTGGCGGCAGGCGAGCGAACTCGGCCTGTCGATGTGCCTGCACATCTACCGCTGGAACCGCGACGAGAGCCTGCGCGCGCTCGCCGCGGTGGTCCGCGAGTTCCCGGACACACCGGTCGTGCTCGATCACATCGCGAGCGTCGAGACGGATCGCCCCGCGCCCTATCCGGGGGCCGGCGAGTTGCTCGCGCTCGCCGACCTGCCGCAGGTCCACGTCAAGGTGACGACGCTCAACTTCGCCAGAATCATCGCCGCGGGCGGTGCGCCGTCGGTCGTGGTCGAATGGCTCGTCTCCCGGTTCGGCGCGGAGCGGGTGCTGTGGGGTTCGGACGTCACCCAGACCGCCGGCGCCTACGCGGACATGGTCGGGATCGCGCGCGAGTCGGTCTCCGGCCTGTCAGCGAGGGACGCCGCCCTGGTCCTCGGCGGGACGGCGGCCTCGCTCTACCGGATCGCGACGCCGTGACGGGTGACGGCTTGTCCGAGAGCGGGGTGCCTCGTCATGACGCCGTGGCGGATGACGGTCTGCCCGAGGGTGGGGTGCCTCGTCGTGGCGCCGTGACGGGTGACGGTCTGCCTGAGGGCGGGGTGTTTCGTCGCGACGTCCCGCCGGAGAGTGGGGTGCCTCTCGTGGACACCCATGTCCACCTGTTCACCCGCGCGCTGCCTCTCGCGGCGCGGGCCTGGACCCGGCCCGAGGGGGAGCTGACGGCGGACACGTTCGTGTCGATGATGGACGAGCACGGCGTCGGCTACGGTGTGCTGTCGGCGATGAGCCTGCTCGGCGACCTGAACGACTACACGATCGAGGCGTTGCGGGCGCACGAGCGGCTGCGCGGGACCGTCATCGTCGAGCCCACCGTCGATCGGTACGTCCTGGACCGGATGAAGTCCGACGGTGTGGTGGGCGTCAGGTTCCAGTGGCGACGGCTCGCCGACCTGCCGGACCTCACCGAACCGGCGTACCGGCGGCTGCTGTTCCGGGTCGCGGACCTCGACTGGCACATCGAGCTGAACATCGAGGGCGACCGGTTGCCGCCGGTGCTGGAGCGGCTGACCGCCTCGGGGGTGAAGGTCGTCGTGGACCACTTCGGCGACCCGGACCGGGTCGCCGGCTACACGGGCGCCGGTGGTGCGGCGCTCCTGCGCGCCCTCGACACCGGCAGGGTGTGGGTGAAGCTGTCCGCGGGCTATCGCTTCGGCGTCGGCGAGGACACGCTGGCCGGTCACGCGGCGACCCTGATCGGGGCCGCCGGGCCGGAGCACGTCTTCTGGGGGAGCGACGCCCCGTTCGTCGGCGCCCGGCATCCGGTCACCTATCGTGACGCCGTCGACTCCTTCGCGCGGCTCGTCCCCGATCCCGAGATCCGCAGGCGGATCTCACTCGCCTCGCACGCGTTCTACTTCGGCTGAGCACGAGGTCTCTTTCGGTCGAGTATGTGTACTTCTTCAACCGAGCACGCGCGCTCCTGCGACCGAGGAGGCGTACTTCTTCGGCCGAGCGCGGCCGGCATGCGCCGACCGTCGCGACCGGACCGCACGGTCGAGCCGCACAACTGAGCCGCACGACCGAACCGCACAACAGAGCCGTCCCAGCCAGGCTGGGACGGCTCTCGCCGGTCACTTCGGGGGCGGCAGGTGGCTCTGCAGGTGCTCGGAGAACCCGGCGAAGTCGGCGGCGAGTTGCTCCGCGCTCCACCCGCCGTCGCGGTGCGTGACGAACGCCTCCTTCGGGTGCGCCCAGATCGCGAACCTGTCGCCGCCGAAGCCGATGTACTGCCCGGTGACGCCGGCCGACTCGTCCGAGGCGAGGTAGACGACGAGCGGCGCCACGTCCTCGACCTTGCCGATGCCGCGCCGGCGCAGGTCGGCCGGGACCGGGCCGCCCGCCTCGACCGCGGCGACGACCTCGGTCAGCGACGGGATGGTCGCGGCCATCCTGGTCAGCGCGGTGGGCACGATCGCGTTCACGGTCACGCCCAGCTTCGCCGTCTCGGTCGACCACACCCGCACCATGGCGATGATGGCCGCCTTGGACGCGGCGTACGCCGTCTGCCCGAAGCCGCCGTACTGGCCGGCGGGTGAGCCGACCAGGATCAGCCGGCCACCGCCGCCCTGCTCGCGGAATCGGCGCACCGCGGCGCGACCGCAGGTGAAGGTGCCGCGGACGTGGCTGTCCACCACGAGGTCGAACTCCTCGTCCGTGACCTTGGCCAGCGTACGGTCGCGCAGCGCGCCGGCGTTGGTGCACATCACGTCCAGGCGGCCGAACTCCGAGACGGCCCGCTGGACCAGGGCGTCGGCCGACTCCGCGGTGCCGACGGCGCACACCTCGGCGACGGCACGCCCACCGGCGGCGGTGATCGCCTCGACGGTCTCCTTGGCGACATCGGCGTCGATGTCGTTGACCACCACGGCGGCACCGGCCGCGCCCAGCGCCTCGGCGTACGCGCGGCCGAGGCCACGCCCTGATCCGGTGACGACGGCCACCTTGTCGTTGAGCCGCATGGGCTTCCTCTCTCTATTGCTTGCTGATCTTCACTGAGCTGTAGTGGTAGTCACCGACCACCGGTACGTCGAGGCCGGTCACCCCCTTGCGGAAGGCCGCCACGTAGGTCACGCCGCACACCGGGATCACCGGGGGTCCGGCCGCCGCGACCTCCTTGATGATCTGGTGCATCGGTGCCGCCCGCTCCGTGACGTCGTCGCTGGCCCGTGCCTTCGCCAGCAGTTCGCCGATCCCGTCCTGGGAGAAGCCGCCGGGGTTGTACGCGCCGCCCTTCGTGTAGAAGTCCGCGACGAACTGGCTCGGGTCGGGCCGACCGGCCTGTACCAGCGCCACCGTGGCGGTGAACTGGCCGGTCCGGCGAGCGGTGATCATCTGCTGGAATTCCAGGACCTTGATCGTGGCCTTGATCCCCACCTTCTGCAGCTGTGCCTGCAGTGCCTGGGCGAGGATCTGGTACGACGTGTTGGGGCCGACCTCCAGCGTTATGTCCATGCCGTTCGGCAGGCCGGCCTCGGCGAGGAGTTTCTTGGCCTTCTCCGGGTCGTAGTAGGAGGACACGTCGCTCAGTTCGGGCACGTGGGCCCAGAAGCCCTCCTGGTACGGCTGCACCGCGGAGACGCAGGCGCCCTCGTACAGGTTCTTGCTGATCGCGTCGCGGTCGATGGCGTACATCAACGCCTGCCGCACCTTGGGGTTGTCGAGCCCCTTGACGGAGGTGTTCAGCAGGATTCCGTTGAAGGTGGTGTTGGGGCCCCTGACCACGGTCAGGCCGTCCGCCTCGGCCTCCTTGATCTGGCCGGGCGTGATCGAGGTGCCGTCGGCCTGGCCCGACTTCACCGCGCGCAGGCGGGTCGTCTCGTCGGAGTAGACCGTCATCTCCAGGCCGCCGATGGTCGTCTCGGCGGCGTTCCAGTAGCCCTCGAACTTCTTGAAGGTGACCTTGCCCACCTGCAGCGTGTCGATCTCGAAGGGGCCGGTGCCGACCGGCTTGGTCGGCAGGTCCTCGGCGTCGAGCGCACCGGGCGCGACCACGATGCCGGCCTCACCGGCGAGCACGTTGATCATGTAGCCGGCCGGCTCGGAGAAGGTGAGCTTCACCTCGGACGGGCCGGTGACCTCGACCTTGTCGAGCACCGACAGCGTCGTCACGAGCGCGCCGCTCTTCTTGTACGCCTCCAGCGACGCCTTGACGGCCTTGGCGTCGAACTCCTCGCCGTTGTGGAACTTCACCCCTTCGCGCAGCTTGAGGGTGATCACCTTGTTCTCGTCGGAGAACGTCCACTCGGTCGCGAGCCCCGGCCCGATCTCACCGGCCGCACTCCGGCGGATCAGGTGCTCGTAGACCACGTCGAGGAACACCGGGTCAAGCGGCGCGGCCTTGCGGGGATCGAAGGAGGTCGGGTTGCCCGGCACGGCCCACCGCAGGATAGCCGCGTTGTCGAAGGCACCGGAGTCACCGGAGGCGCCGGAGGTGTTCGACGTCGGCCGGTCGGTCGTCCCGGCGCCACAGCCGGAGAGGGCGAGACCGGTGGCGAGAAATGCGCCGGCCGTTTTTACTGCTGCTCGTTTCACGGCTTATGCCTCCATATTTCAGAAGCGAGCTTGACTGGTATGACTGGCGACCCGCGGCGCTCTCCGGCTCCGTCGTCGACGTGCCGGCCCGCGTCCGCGTGTGCCGTGGTTCTCGGTGCCCCGTCTTCAGCCGTGACGCTGAATCACGCCCCCACCAGGTCCTGGACTTGTGCTGTGGACCGGCCTACAACCGGCTACCGGCGATCGCGGCGCCCTCCGCGAGCGCGGCGAGCTTCGCCCACACGATCTCCTCGTGGCCCACGCGCGATCCGATCCCGCAGTCGGTCCCCGCCTGCAGGTTCTCCTTGCCCACCACGCTGGCGAAGTTCGTCAGCCGTTCGGCGACGAGGAGGGGGTGTTCGACCAGGTCGGTGGCGTGGCTGACCACTCCGGGGGCGAGGATCTTGCCCTCGGGCAGTTTCACGTCCTCCCACACCCGCCACTCGTGCGCGTGCCGGACGTTGCCGGACTCGATGGCGTAGGCCTGGGTGTTGACCTTGATCAGCAGGTCCGCGATGTGTTCGAGGCCGATGTCCTGGGTGTGCGGCCGGTGACCGCTGCCCCAGCAGGTGTGCATCCGGATCTGCTCGGAGGGCAACCCGTCGATGCTGTGGTTGATCACCTCTACCGCGAACTCGAGGTAACGACGCAGGTCCTCGACCGTCCAGGTGGGGTGGAACTGCCAGGTGGTCGCGAACTCGGGCTCGTCGATCTGCAGCACCAGGCCGGCGTCGGTGACCGCCCGGTACTCCTCGCGGAGCGCCTCGGCGACCGCGAACATGTACTCCTCCTCGCTCGCGTAGTGCTCGTTCCTCGCACCCGCGCCCAGGCTGAGCGGTCCCAGCGCGGCGATGAAACCGTCCACCTCCTTGCCTTCGACCGCCGTCTTCATCGCGGCGATGTCGGCCGCGATGGCGTCCTGGCCGATGTAGGTGATCGGGGAGGTGCACACCCGGCCCGACGTCGGCGGCTTCGGCGCGGCGCCCGGGGTCGAGAAGCCGGGCCGCACCGGCCCTCCGGATCCGGCCAGCCAGAGGCCGGAGGCGTAGGTGCCGGGGAAGTCCGCCTTGTCGCGCGCGGCGACGTACTCGCGCTTGGGCGGGACGTTCGGGTCGATGGGCAGGGTCTCCCAGCCGGTCACCCGGGCGTGGATGTAGCCGCTGTAGGCGGACAGGTTCGCGGCCTTGACGTACTCGCCGTCGTTGACGACGTCGAGGCCGCACTCCATCTGACGGGCGACGACCTCGGCCACCGCGCTCGGCAGCCGCGCGTCGACGGCCTCCTGATCGCCCTGGGCGATCAGCTCGTCCAGGTCCTTGGGACGCGGCAGGTTGCCGCCGTGCGTGGTGAGAATCCGACCGTTTTCGCGCCTCATGCGTGTCTCCTAGCCAAGGTGTCTTCTCCCGCGCCGACGCGCAGGAACTTCTGCAGTTGGTGCCGTCCGCTCGACGGCGCGACCCAGCCGGGTCTGATGGCGAAGCTGTACGTCACCTCCGCGACGTACAGGTCTCCGTGGGAGTCCAGCGCGACCCCGTGCGGCGCGATGAAGTTGCCGGCCGCGGTGCGGTCCGTCGTGGAGTCGCCCCACCGCTCGACCACGGCGCCGTGCCGGTCCAGCACGGTGAGCCGGGCGGGCTGGTCCTCCAGCGCCTCGCCGTGCACGAACGACCTCTTGCCTTCCGGCCGCCACAGCTCGACGACGAACACCGAGCCGTCCGGGGCGATGGTGAGGTCGCACGGGCGCCGGATGTCGGTCCACTCCTCGATGAACTCCCCGTCCGGGGTGAAGATCTGGATCCGGTCGTTCTCGCGGTCGCCGACGAACACCCGCCCGTCCGCCGCGACGTCCAGGCAGTGCGGCAGGTGGAACCGGCCGGGACCGGTGCCGGGCTCGCCCCAGGAGCCGATCAGCTCACCGGACGCGGTGAACCGGTGCACTCGGCTGTTTCCGTACCCGTCGGTCACGTAGAGGTCGCCGTTCGGGGCGACGGCGAGGTTGGTGGGCCGGTTGAACGGCCCGCCCGCGTACCGAACGCCCTCGACGCTGTGCACGTGCACCGGCCGACCGGAGACGAACCCGGTGTCCGACGCCGTCCCGGCGGTGCCCAGCGTCATGAGCAACTCGCCCTCGGGGGTGAACTTGCGGACCGTGTGGTCGCCCGCGTCGACGCAGTAGACGCCGCCGTCCGGTCCGACGGTCAGCCCGTGCGGCGTGGTGAACAGGCCCTTTCCCCAGCTGCGGACGAAGGTGCCGTCCCGCTCGTACACGATGACCTGGCCGTCGAAGCGGGTGAACAGGTAGACGCGGTCGGCCGCGTCCACGTCGACCGCGGCCACGTCGGCGTGCCGCAGGTCGTCGGGCAGCCGCTCCCAGTCGGCGTCGACCTCGAACCTCCGCCCGCCCGTCATGACGCCGCCCCGGAGGTGGAACGCGGCGCCGGCAGCCAACCCCATGGGTGGGTGCCCCAACCCGGCGCGATCAGCTCGCCGGCCCGTACGGTCTGCACCGGCCGCAGGCCGAAGCCGCCGTGGAAGACCTCCTGTTTGGTGTCGACGAACTCGAAGTCGCCTTCGACCAGGTCGAGCACCGTGAGGTCGGCCTCCCTGCCGGCCGCGATCGCGCCGAGCTCGTGCTCCGCGCCGATCGCCCGCGCCGCGTTCGCCGTGGTCATCCGGACCACCTCGGACAGGCTGTAGCCCACGGCCATGAACTTGGCCATGCACTCCAGCAGCGAGTGGAAGGTCTCTCCGGCCGCGGTCAGGTCGCTGCTGATGGTGTCGGGGAGCAGCCCGAGCGCGCGCTGCTCGCTCGCGACCCGGTAGCCGAAGTTGCCCCTGCCCAGCGCGGAGTCGAGGGTGATCCCGCGCTCGCGGGCGGCGAGCAGGGCGGGCATCATCCGATCCGCCGCGTCCATCACGCCGCCGTGGTTCGGCGTGCACAGATGGGTGAGAATGTCTCCCGCGTCGAGCTGCTCGATGGCGAACCGGGTGGCCGGTTCGAGCAGGTGCGGATCGGGGCGCCGCCGCGCGGACAGGTCGCCGATGTGCACCATGAGCGGGAGCCCGTGCTCCCTCGCCACCGCCTTGGTCGCGGACACGATGTCCTTGCCGTGCGTGGCGACGAGCGGCCCGACGAGCCGCAGCTTGATGCCCTGGACCAGCCCGGGATTGGCGGCGACGCACTTCGCGATGGCGACCGGGTCGATCTCTGCCAGGTCGTTGACGTCGATCATCGTGGGCATGGTGTGCGCGTAGCTGCCGATGTTCAGGTACGGGACGACCCGTGTCCTGGCGTTCGGCTGGATGTAGGCGGAGAAGACACCGATGTTGGCGACGCCGACGGATCCGGCGTCGACCAGTGTGGTGACTCCGGAACGCACGCCGATGGCGTCGGGGTCGCAGCCCTCCATGCCCACACCCGGGGTGATCGCGCCGTGCGCGACGTGCGTGTGGATGTCGATCAGCCCGGGGACGACGTAGCGTCCGGGGCCGCTCGCGTCGATCACCCGGCGGGCCGAGTCGGCGGGGATGTTCCCGCCGACCTTGGTGATCCGGCCGCCGGTGACGGCGATGTCCATGACGCCGTCGAGTTCCTGCCCGGGGTCCAGAACCCGGCCGCCCTTGATCAACAGGTCGTACCGGGTGACCGGGTCGTCGCTCATCAGAGTCCTCCTGTCGGTGCCGCGATCGCGGCACGTCCCGCTCAGCGGGCCTGGATGTGCTGTTCGGTTTGCCGGTCGGCGGTCAGAAGTGGTCCCAGCCAGGGGGCAGCGCGGTCATCTGCACGGCCCAGCCCGCCGCGAGTGCCTCGGCCGAGTCGGCGAGCCCGATCCGGTCCAGCACCTCGCGCGCGTCGGCGCCCGGTCGGCGTACCGGGTGGCCCAGGCGCGGCGGGTTGCCGTGCACCCGGATGGCGATGCCGGGCATCACCACCTCGCCGACCTCCTCGGAGATCTGGCTGACGGTGAGCCCTCTCGATCGGGCCCACGGGTCGGTCATCAGCTCCGCGAGGGTCGTGACCGGGTGCGCGCCCAGCCCTGCCGCGGTGAGGCGGTCGGTCCACTCGCGGGCGGTGCCGACCTGGAAGGCGGTCTCCAGGGCCGCCGCCACCGCGTCGTCGTCGGACCCGTCCAGGCCGGACAGGGCCTCCTCCAGGCCGGGGACCTCGCGGAGCGTCGGCAGGCTCTCCCGGGTCGCCCCGAGGAAGAACCATCGGTCGGCCGCCCGGTGGAACCGGTGCCACGGGTCGACCCCCAGAGCGGACGGCCCGCACGGCTCGGCCGCGCGGCGGTGCCGGTCGTGCGCCGCGGCCGGGAGCCCGGGTGCGGGGCGCACCGCGAACCTCGCCTGCTGGTAGCCGCCGGTCTGGGTGAGGGAGGTGCGCACCTGCTGGCCTTCTCCGGTCAGCTCGCGATGGTAGAGACCCACCGCGCTCGCGAAGGCGGCCATCGCGCCGGTGCCGTAGTCCAGGAGGTTGTACGGGCCCAGCACGGCCGGTCGGCCGTCGCCGCCCGTCCTGGTCATGATCCCGGTCGCGGCCTGGCCCTGGGTCTCGTACCCCCGGCGGCCGGTCCAGGGTCCGCCGTGGCCGTAGCAGCTGACGGAGACGTAGACGATGTCGGGGCGGCGGGCCCGGACGTGCTCGTAGCCGAGGCCGTAGCGTTCGGCGGTCCGCTCGGGGAAGTTGTGGGTCAGCACGTCCGCGTCGTCGATGAGGTGCCAGAGGATCTGCTGTCCCTGGCTCGACTTCACGTCCACGAGGACCGTCCGCTTGCCACGGTTGACGAACCCGTGCGCGCCGACACGCCGCTGCGGTGAGTTGATCTTGACGACGTCGGCCCCGAACTCGACGAGGATCCGTCCCGCGCTCGGCCCGGCCAGGATCTGGGTGAGGTCGACGACCCGCAGTCCCTCGTAGGGCAGACGGACCGGCTCGCCCTCGCTCCCCACCGGCTCGTCGCGCGTCGGCTCGTTTCCTGCCGACTCGTTCCCCGCCGCCTGGTTCGCCGTCGGCTCGTCGCGCGGCGAGCCGACGGGCGGCGACGTGAGTTCGGCGATGATCTCCGCGCGGTCCGCGTCGGGCAGGTGCCGTGGCCTGCCGGGCAGCGCGGGGGTGGCGGACAGCCATACCGCCGAGCCGGGCATCACCGTCGCGCCGAGTTCCGGATCGTCGACCACGACGGCCTGCCCGGAGGCGAGCGCGTGGTCGCTCTCCAACCATTCGCCCAGCGTCCTGACCGCGGCGAGCGGCACGCCCGCCGCATTGGCGAGCTCCTCCCACTCGCCCGCCGGGCGGGTCCGGAACAGTGCGGTGAGCCGGTCGTGCAGTAGCCGGCGCAGTGAGGGGTCGCGGTCCATCCGGGTGCGGTCGGTCAGGCCCTCGCCCGTCCAGGCCGTCACCCCGGCCGCGTCGAGGAACCAGGTGAGGAAGCGAGGTGTCGCGCCGATCGGGTTGAACTGCACATACCTGTCGTCCGCGCAGCGGTAGGTGCCACTGCCGTTGGAACTGATCGCCCGATCCGGCGGCAGCCCCTGCGCGACCGGGTAGGCGCCGCTCCCCCCGATGGCCTCGAACATCGCGTCGAACAGCGGCACCTCGACGCGGTCACCCCGTCCGGTGCGGTGCCGGGCGGTGAGGCTCGCCACGATCGCGAAGGCGCCGCAGAACGCCGCGAAGTTGGACGCGACGGGTACCGCCGTGTAGGTCGGCCGGGTGTCGTCCCAGCCGTCCGGCGCGTGACCGGCCCGGATCCGGCAGTTGCCGGTGGCGGCCGCGACGACCCCCTCCCAGCCGGGGACACCGGCGCGCGGATCGTCGGCCGCGAAGCCGGGCATCGAGCAGTAGACGAGCCGCGGGTTGCCCGCGCGTGACTCCTCCCAGCCGAGACCGAGCCGGTCCATCACCCCCGGCCGGAAGTTCTCGACGAGAACGTCGGCCCGCCGGACGAGGTCGCGGGCGACGCCCAGGTCCGCCGCGTTCTTCAGGTCGAGGCTGATCCGCCGCTTGCCCCGGTTAAAGAACGCGTCTTCGGCACCGGGAGTGACGCCAGGACGGTCGACGTGCACAACGTCGGCCCCCTGGTCGGCGAGCATGAGCGCGGCCAGCGGTCCTGCGACGTGGTGACCGAAGTCGACGACGCGGATCCCGTGCAGCGCTCCTGGGGCTCCTGGGGCTCCTGGGGCTCGGGAGGCTTCTGAGGTTTGGAAGGCTCGGGAGGCGCTCATCGCGAGGTCTCCTGGGTCTCGCCGATCAGCGCGTCGTTCGGCGGCGGCCGGTGCAGCACGCACGCGACCCGGTGCTCGGCGCCGATCTGCAACAGCGGCGGGTCCAGGTGAGCGCACTCGTCCTGGACGACCGGGCAGCGGGTGCGAAAGCGGCAACCCGAAGGGGGGTTCGCCGGATCGGGAAGCTCGCCGCGCAGCACGGTGCGGCGCCGCGAGCGCTGCACGTCGGGATCGGGCACCGGCACCGCCGACAGCAGCGCCTTGGTGTACGGGTGCCGCGGGTCGGTGGCGATCTGCTCCGCGGACCCCTCCTCGACGATCCGGCCCAGGTACATCACCGCGATCCGGTGCGACAGGTGCCTGACCGTGGCGAAGTCGTGGGACACGAGGACCACCGCCTGCCCGGTGTCCTCCTGGATGGACAGCAGCAGGTTGAGGATCTCCGAACGGGTGGACAGGTCCAGCGCGGAGGTCGGCTCGTCGGCGACGAGAACGCTCGGTGAGAGCGCCAGCGCGCGGGCGATGCAGACCCGCTGCCGCTGCCCACCGGACAGCTCGTCCGGATACCTGTCGACGAACGCCGGATCGAGGGTGACCCGGCCGAGCAGCTGGGCGGCGTGCTCACGCATCTGGTCCCGGCCGATCCGGCCGTGGACCAGGAGCGGTTCGGCGACGGCGTGGCCGATCGTCTTGGTCGGGTCGAGCGCGCCGTACGGATCCTGGAAGATGACCTGGAGCTTGCCGCGCATCTCCTTGAGCTCGCTGCCGCGCGCCCTGCTGACGTCCTTGCCCTCCACCTCGACCGTGCCCCGGTCCGGCTTGAGCAGCCGGGCCATCAGCCGGCCCACCGTCGTCTTGCCCGATCCGGACTCGCCCACGATGCCGACCGTGGTGCCGGCCCGTACCTCCAGGTCGACTCCGTCGACGGCCTGGACGCTCTCCAGCGTCCGGCCCAGCAGGCCGCGGCGCAGCGGGAACGACTTGCTCAGGCCGCGTACGCGCAGAACCACACGATCCTCAGCCACGGACGGCCCCCTTCAGAATCAGGTCGCCGGAGGCGACGCGTCCGCATCGCGTGTGGCGTTCGTCGTCGATGACCGCGTCGGCCTGTGGTCGCCGGCAGAAGTCCTCGACGCTGTGCGCGCAGCGAGGCTCGAACCGGCAGCCCTCGGGGAACTGCCCTGCGGAAGGGACCCGGCCCGGGATGACCGTCAAACTGCTCCGGGCCCGGCCCGCCTGCGGCACGGCGGCGAGCAGCGCGCCGGAGTACGGGTGCCGAGGATCGTAGAAGAGCCGGTCGACGGGGGTTCGCTCGGCGACGTGACCGGCGTACATGACGACCACGTCGTCACAGAAGTCCGCGACCACGCCGAGGTCGTGCGTGACCAGCAGGACGGCCAGATCGAGGTCGCGTCGCAGGTCGCGCAGCAGCTCCAGGATCTCGGCCTGGATCGTGACGTCGAGGGCGGTGGTCGGTTCGTCGGCGATCAGCAGCTTCGGGTCGCAGGCGATGGCGGCCGCGATCATGACGCGTTGCTGCATGCCGCCGCTCATCTCGTGCGGGTAGGACCTGAGCCTGCGCTCGGCGTTCGGGATGCCGACCCGGCTCAGCAGCTGTCCGGCCTGCTTGAGCGCGACCGACCGCCGCTCGCCCAGGTGCAGCCGTCGTACCTCGGCGATCTGGTCGCCGACGGTCATCGTGGGGTTGAGGCTGCTCATCGGCTCCTGGAAGACCATGCCGACCGGTCCGCCGCGGATCCGGCGAAGCTGCCGCCGGTCGCAGGTGAGCAGGTCCACCCCGTCGAAGCGGATCGCGCCCGCCGAGACCCGGACGGCCGCGGGCAACAGGCCCAGGATCGCCATGGAGGTGAGCGACTTGCCGCAGCCGGACTCGCCGATCAACGCGACCGCCTGCCCCTTGCGCACCTCGAAGGTGACGTCCTCGACCAGGCCGGGCTGTCTGGAGCCGCCGGGCAGGTCGATGGTGAGGCCCTCGACGGAGAGCAGCGGCTCGGTGGCGTCGCTTCGCTGCGCCGGTCCTGCTGTCATGTACGCCTCCTGAGTCCGACGGCGTCACGGATCGAGTCACCGATCGTGTTGAACGCGAGCACGGTCAGCACCATCGCGATTCCGGGCGGCACCACCGAGAAGGGGGAGTGGAACTGGTTGGTGTACGCGGCCTTGAGCATCGAGCCCCAACTCGCGTCGGGTGGCTGTACTCCGAGACCGATGAAGCTCAGGCTCGCCTCGACGAGGAGCGCGACGCCCATCAGGATCGTGACCTGGACCAGCAGCGGGGCGGCGATGTTGGGCAGGATGTGCACCCAGAGGGTTCGCCGGGTGGACGAGCCGATCGCCACCGCCGAGTCCACGAAGGTCTCCTCCGCCACGGCCATCGTCGCCCCGCGTACGACCCGGAACAGGCCGGGGGAGAAGATGATGCCGATCGCGAGCATCGCGTTGACCAGCCCCGGGCCGAGCACGGCGACGATGGCCAGCGCCCCGACGAGGGCGGGGAGGCTGAGGACGGTGTCGGCGAGCCGGCCCGCGACGCTGTCGACGACGCCGCGCCGCACACCGGCCCACAGCCCGAGCGGCAGGCCGATGAGCAACGCGACGCCCACCGAGATGAGCGGGGCGACGACGGCGATGCGCGACGCCTGGATGATCCGGCTCGCGACGTCACGGCCGAACTCGTCGGTGCCGAGCAGATGCGTGAGGCTGACGTCGGCGAACCTGTTGCCGAGATCCTGAACCTCCGGGTCGTGCGGGTAGACGAGCGGCCCGGCGATCGCGAAGAAGACGAGGACGACGACGAATCCGACGGCGACCGCGCTGGACGGCCGGCGCAGGATCGAGCGGAGGACATGGCGCGGACGGGCGCTCCGGGTGGCCATGGTCATGCCGTACGCACCTTCGGGTTGATCCAGCCGTAGGCCAGGTCCACGATGAGGTTGATCGCCACCACGATGACGGCGCTGAACAGGACGTAGCCCTGGATCATCGGATAGTTCCGTTGCAGCACCGAGTTGATGGCGAGGGAGCCGAGTCCGGAGATGCCGAACACGGCCTCCACCACGATGACTCCGCCGAGGAGCCGCCCGGCCTGCAGGCCGAGCACGGTCACCACCGGGATGGCCGCGTTACGCAGGATGTGCCGCCGGACCAGCCACATGCCCGAGGCGCCTCTGGCCCGTGCCGTGCGCACGTACGGGCGAGTGAGCACGTCGGCCACGCAGCCCCGGGTGTGCCTGGCGAGCTCCGCCGCCGTGGCCACCCCGAGCGCCGTGGACGGGAGGATCACGTAGGAGAGCCACTCCCCGAACCCCTCCCTGAAGTCGACGTATCCGGTCGCGGGTAACCAGGGATTGGCCAGCGCGAACACGGACACGAGCACCATCGCGAGCCAGAAGCTCGGCATCGCGATGCCGAGGGTGGCGAGGGCGGAGACGGCCCGGTCGATCCAGCTTCCCTGGGTGAGGCCCGCGACGATGCCGGCCGTCACACCGAGCACGACGGCGATCATGATCGCCACCAGGGTGATGACCACGGTCGGCGGCGCCGCCTCGATGATCGTGTCCGCGACGGACCTGTTGGTGAACAACGAGTTGCCGAGGTCTCCCTGCAGGACGCCGGAGAACCAGGCGAAGTACCGCTCCAGGACGGGTTTGTCCAAGCCGAGTTCGGTGCGGATCCTGACCACTTCGGCCACGGTGGCGTTCTCACCGGCGATCACTTCCGCCGGGTCGCCGGGAATCAGCTGTACCAGCAGGAAGGTGAGAATCGAAACAAGCCACAAGACCAGCAGACCGCCGCCGAGCCGGCGAATTACCATGCCCGCGCTCACCGCCACCTCCGTCCAGCGCTACGTGGAACGAAGGGTGCGCGGAGCCGGGCGAGACACCCGCAGGCTCCGTTCGTGCAACATCGATCCACTGCGCTGTTGTCCGATAATGGGACAAAATGTGCAATAGTTGTAAACGCCATGCTGCCCTGCGGTTACCTGGGCGTCAAGAGGGAGCCGTTGCGTAAATGGGCGGTTTCTGCATCGTTACCGGGCGCCCGTCGCAAGGCGGTGACCACCGGAAACGCCGTCACGGTCAGAGGGCCGCGGGCGCGGGCCGGTTACCACGTATAGCCGACGGGACGAGGGAGCACTGTGGGCCGCAGCACAGGATGACGACGTACTCTTTGTGCTCACACACATGGCAACCCCGGCGTTCGACCTTAGGATTCGCACATGGCCGCAGAGTCGTCGTTCACCGGCCTCACCAGTGTCACCAGCGGGTCCACCGAGATCAGCCAGGAGAACCGCACCCTGCGTGACCTGGTGGAGATCTACCGCCAGTTGTCCGGCCTGGTTCTCCAGGACGCCGACATCGGCACGGTCGCCCACCTCGTCGCGCACCGGACCGACGTGACGGTGGCCATCATCAGCCAGAAGCTGGGCATCCTCGCCGCGGCCTCACCCGGCCAGAGCGACGACAGCGCCATCCAGTACGTCCACGACCACCTGATCCACCCCCGGCTGGCGCACATGCTCGCCAACGCCGGCAAGTCCCGCCACCCGCTCCGGCTGCCCGATCCGGCGCGCGGCCGAGCCCGCGTCGTGGCCCCGATCTTCGTCGGCGACACCGTGCCCGCCTATCTCGTCTCGCTCGTCGAGGCCGCCCCCGACCAGGGCGAGGACATCGACCTGCTGGTCGCCGAGCACGCCGCGACGATCTGCGGGGTCATCCTGGCCCGCGAGCGCGTCATCGTCTCGGCGGCCAGCCAGGTGCGTGACGACCTCGTCGAAGGGCTGCTGTCCGGGTCGGGCCGCGACAACGACGAGGTCGTGCGCTGGGCGCAGCACCTCGGCTACGACACCGAGCGTGACCACCGCGTCCTGTCGGTCATCCTCGAACCGCCCACGGGCGACCCCCAGCGCAGTGTCCTCATCGCCGACCGCGCCGCGGGTGCGACCGCCCGCCTGTTCGTCGCCCAGTCCCCGGGCGCGATCACCTCGGTACGCACGGACGAGGTGGTCGTGGTGCTGACCGAGAGCGCCACGCCGGGCTCGACCACCCGGGCGGAGCAACTCGGCACCCTGTGCGTGCAACGACTCGGAGCGCTGTTTCCCGACGTCGGCGTCTCCATCGGCGTCGGTGGAGCGTTCCGCGAACCGGCGCACATCGCCCGCTCGTACGAGGAGGCGCGGCGGACCAACGAGGTGATCCGGCGGCTCGGCCGACGCGGCGCCGTGGTCGCCTTCGACAAGCTCGGCATCAGCCGCCTGCTGCTCCAGGTGCCCGACATCGAGACGCTGCACGAGTTCGCCGCGGACATCCTCGGCGAGGTGCTGCGCCACGAGAAGAAGCACCACTCGGAGCTCATCTCCACGCTGACGTGCTACTTCCGGGAGAACAACAGCCCGCAACGCGCGTCGAAACTGCTGCACGTGCATCCCAACACGGTCACCTACCGGATCCACCGGATCGAGGAGATCACCGGCCTGGACCTGAACACCTATCGCGACCGCCTCGCCGCACAGGTGGCTCTGGAGATCATCGACGCCCTCGGCGGAGAGATCATGTGAGGTCCGTGCCGGGCCTCCGGGTCCTCGCTGGGGGGCATGTGAGGTCCGTGCCGGGCCTTCGGGCCCTCGGTGGGGAGGTCATGTGAGGTCCCCGCCGGACTCCCGGCGCCCGGCCTCCGGGGACGGATCGGCCGCCGTCACGGCGGCGGCGGCCGAATAGACGATGCCGGCGCCGGTCGACGAGTCGATGTAACGCGGGATCCAGCTCTCCTCGTCGTCGACCTGGGTCGCCCCCCACCCGTAACAGAGGTTGAAGCCGGTGGAGGTGCGCACGCGGAACAGGAACATGTTGTCCGACAGCCGGCGTCCGGGGCTGACGAAGGCGTCCATCTCGCTCCTGGCCAGGTCCCAGGCGATCTCCACCTCCTCCAGCGTGGTCGCCTCGATCATCAGGTGCTCCAGGCCGAGGGTCTCGCCCCCGTTGAGCAGGGCGATGCTGTGGTGGCGAGGATTGCACCGCAGGAACCACATCTCGCCGAGGTGCGCGCCGAGGTTGATCGCGTCGGACACCTTCATGCCCATCACGTCGGCGTAGAAGTCGAGCCCCCGCTGCAGGTCCGGCAACCGCAGCACGACGAAGCCCAGGCCGAGCGCTCCGGTGACCGTCCGTGACGTGGGCCGGTGCCCCCGGTAGGAGCCCGCCGTCCCCTCCTGGCCGACGAAGAACTCGTGCCGCAGGCCGAACGGGTCCTCGAAGGAGACGAGCCGCTCGACCGAGCGCGCCGCCGCCAGTTGTGCCGAGCCCGCCGTCACCTCGAACCCGGCGGCGGTCAGGTGTGCCGCGACGTCCTCCAACGACTCCTCGGCGCCGATCTCCCAGCCGAGGTAGAGCAGCCGGTCGGAGTCACCCGGGTGGATCGCGAGGCGGTGCGAGCGGTCGCACCAGCGCACCCGGACCGTGCCGTCGGGAAGCCGGTAGGTCTCGAAGCCGAAGACGCGCGGGCCGAAGTCCAGCCAGTCCGCCGCCGACGCGGACCGCACGCCGACGTACCCGATGCTTCGCATGCCGCATCTCCTCGCACTTCGTGGCGCACAGGGTGCGCCACGACAAGACTACGCGGCGGGGAGGACGCGGCACCGCCTCAGGTCAGGGCGGCACGCAGCACCGGTTCGATGTCCGCCGCCGCCTCCTCACCGTAGGCTTCGCGCAGGCGGGCCACGTCGGTGTCGGCGTCGATCGTCCACTCCTGGGCGCCGTTCGTCTCCAGTACCAGCGTGGCGACGAGCGCCCCGAGCTGAGCGGCCCGCTCCGGACCCAGCCCGCCGTTCCCACCGGCGAGGAAACCGGCACGGAACCCGTCGCCGACGCCGGTCGGGTCGGCGATCGTCCTGGCCGGCACCACCCCGACGTGCAGCGCGGTGCCGTCGCGCCCGGCGATCTCCACACCCCGGTCGGACAGGGTGGTCACCCGCAGGCCGACCCGGCCGGTGATCTCGTCGGCGTCCCAGCCGGTCTTGCGGATCAGCAGTTCCAGCTCGTACTCGTTGGTGAACAGGTAGCGGGCGCCGTCGACCAGGGCCCGGCACCGGTCACCGTCGAGGCGGGGAAGCTGCTGCGACGGGTCGGCGGCGAACGGCACGCCCAGCGCCCTCGCCTCCTCGGTCTGCGCGACCATCGCGTCCGGATCGCTCGCACCCACCAGCACCAGCCCGACGCCGTACCGTTCCACGATCGGGGCGAGTGAGATGTTCTTCGTCTCCGTCATCGCCCCCGGGTAGAACGACGCGAGCTGGCACTGGTCGTCGTCGGTCGTGCAGGTGAAGCGCGGAGTGTGGGCCGTCTCGACGGTGAGGACCCCGCCGCAGTCGACGCCGTGCCGTTCGAGGATCGCCCGGTAGTCGGCGAAGTCGGCGCCCACCGCTCCCACCAGCACCGGCCGTTGCCCCAGGACCCCCATCCCGAAGGCGATGTTCGCGCCGACCCCGCCACGGCGGACGACGAGATCGTCGACCAGGAAGCTCAGCGACACCCGGTCGAGCCGGTCGGCCACGAGATGGTCCGCGAAGCGGCCGGGAAAGTGCATCAGATGATCGGTGGCGATCGATCCGACCACGGCGGTCGTCCCTGGGGGCACGGTTACTCCTCGATGTGGATTCTGTTGCGGGCCGACGGGGTCAGAAGACGATCGTGGTGCGGCCGTTCACCAGGACACGGTCCTCGCAGTGCCAGGTCACGGCCCTGGCCAGCACGGTCCGCTCGATGTCGGCGCCGCGTCGCGTCAGCTCACGCGCGCTTTCGCGGTGCGAGACCCGGACGACGTCCTGCTCGATGATCGGCCCCTCGTCGAGCTCCTCGGTGGCGTAGTGCGCGGTCGCTCCGATGATCTTCACGCCGCGCTCCTTCGCCTGCTCGTACGGCCCGGCGCCGGCGAAGGCGGGCAGGAAGGAATGGTGGATGTTGATCACCGGTACGCCGATCCGGTCCAGGAAGTCACCCGAGAGGATCTGCATGTAGCGGGCGAGGACCACCAGATCGACATTGCCCTTCAGGAGGTCGAGTTGGCGCCGTTCGGCCTCCGGTTTGGTCGCCCTGGTCACCGGGATGTGCTCGAACGCCACCCCGAACGAGGACACCTCCTCGGCGAGGTCCGGGTGGTTGGAGACCACCTGGCACACCTCGATGGGCAACTCGCCCCGGCGGGCCCGCCACAGCAGGTCGAGCAGGCAGTGGTCGTAGCGCGAGACGAAGAGCGCCACCCGGGTCGGCACGGAGGCGGCGCGGAACCGGAAGTCCGCGTCGAGCCGCGCCGCGACCTCCTGCCGGAACTCGCGCTCCAGCCGGGGCAGTTCCTTGTCCAGTCCCGGCAGGTGGAACACGATGCGCAGGAAGAACCGGCCGCCCGCGGGCCCGGTGGAGTCCTGGTCGGACTGCACGATGTTGGCTCCGCGCCGGTACAGGAACGACGAGACGCAGGCGACGACGCCCGGCCGGTCGGTGCAGGACACGACGAGCCGGCCGACGTCGGGGTCCGTCCCGTTCACAGCGTCGCGGGGACGGCGTCGGCGGACAGCGCGGCGGCCCGGCGGAGCGCGTCGGCCCGATCGGTCCGCTCCCACGGCAGGTCGAGGTCCGTACGCCCGAAGTGTCCGTAGGCGGCGGTCTGGCGGTAGATGGGACTGTGCAGTCCGAGGTATTCACGGAAGGCGGCGGGCCGCAGGTCGAAGTGCTCGGCCACCAGCGTCCGGATCAGCGAACGGCTCACCCGCTCGGTGCCGAACGTCTCGATGAGCACCGACACCGGCCGGGCCACCCCGATGGCGTACGCCACCTGCACCTCCGCCCGGCGGGCGAGACCGGCGGCGACCACGTTCTTGGCGACGTGACGCGCCGCGTAGGCGGCGGACCGGTCCACCTTCGAGGGGTCCTTGCCGGAGAAGGCGCCGCCGCCGTGCCGGGCGAATCCCCCGTAGGTATCGACGATGATCTTGCGTCCGGTGAGTCCCGCGTCACCCACCGGGCCGCCGATCACGAACCTGCCGGTGGGGTTGACCAGCAGGCTCCGGTGGAGCGCGTCGGCGTCGTACAGCTCGGCCGGCAGCTCAGGGGTGACGACGTGCCGCCAGAGATCCTCGCGGATCCGCTCCAGGGAGACCTCCTCGGCATGCTGGGTCGAGATCAGCACCTGCTCCACGCCGACCGGGACGTCGCCCTGATAGCGCACAGACACCTGCGTCTTGCCGTCCGGGCGCAGGTAGCCGAGGGTCCCGTCCTTGCGGACCGCGGCGAGCCTGCGGGACAGCCGGTGCGCCAGCGCGATCGGCATCGGCATGAACTCGGAGGTCTCGTCGGTGGCGTAGCCGAACATCATTCCCTGGTCACCGGCACCGGCCCGGTCGAACTCGTCGCCGGAGCGGTCCCGGCGATGCTCGTGCGCCAGGTCGACGCCCTGCGCGATGTCGGGTGACTGCTTGTCCAGCGCCACGAGAACGGCGCACGAGTGGCCGTCGAAGCCGTAGGCCCCGTCGTCGTACCCGATCCCGTTCACGGTGTCCCGGACGATCTGCGTGTAGTCGAGCGACCGCGGGGCGGTGATCTCTCCCGCCAGGACGACCATGCCGGTGGTGATCAGGGTCTCGCAGGCGACCCGGGAGTAGGGGTCAAGGGTCAGTGCCGCGTCCAGCACGGCGTCCGACACCGCGTCGGCGATCTTGTCGGGGTGTCCCTCGGTCACCGACTCGGAGGTGAACACGTAGTCGTCGTCGATTCCCAATTGGGTCATTGCTCAGGCTCCTCGGGCGATGGTTCGAGCGGGTTCAGGTGGTGGGCGGCGCCGGTCGGTTCGGGCCGTGCTGTGGCGGCGCCGGTCAGTTCGGTCCGCACCATGGCGGCGCCGGCGACCATGGCCGCGAGCTTGGCCCTGGCGACGGGCGCGGAGACGTTCCGCAGCCCGCAGTCGGGGTTGACGACCAGCCGGTCGGCGGGAACGAGGTCGAGCGCGCTCCGGATCCTGGACGCGACCGCCTGCGGGGTCTCCACGTCGGAGGACTTGACGTCGATGACGCCCAGCCCGATGGTGCGGTCCCAGCCGAACTTGTCGATCACCGGCAGGTCCGCGTACCCCTTGCGCGCGAACTCCAGGACGAGCTGGTCCACGGCGGCGTCGAGCACGGCGGGGAACAGGAAGTCGTAGTGACCCTCCCACGAGGGGCGCGCGTAGCGGTTGCCGTAACAGACGTGCAGGGCCCAGGTGACGTCGACGCCCTCGGTGACGACGTTGACGGCCTTGATCGCCGTCTCCACCTCGCCGGGGTAGCCGGCCAGAAAGGGCTCGTCGATCTGCAGCAGCCGCGCGCCGCGCTCGGCCAGGGCACGCGCCTCGGCGTTGAGCACGCGCGCGATCGCCATCACGAGCTCGCCGGGATCGTCGTACGCCTCGTTCCGCACCCGCCGCGAGAGCGAGAACGGCCCGGTGAAGGAGAACTTGACCGGATCGGAGGTCTGCTCGGTGGTGAAGGAGAAGTCGTCGGCCAGCATCAGCGGTGCCGTGGCCGAGGGGGGCAGCCGCTCGACGACCCTGGCCTCGTAGTAGTCGAAGTAGAAGTCCTTCGACGTCCGCGGGATGTCGATGCCCGGCATCCTGGCGAGGAAGTAGTCGATGTCGTTGTCGCGGCGCAGCTCGCCGTCGGACACGATGTCGATGCCGGCGATCTCCTGGTCCCGGAGCGCCGCCTTGATCGCCATGTCGTGCAGGTCCTGGAGCTGCGCGTAACTCATCCGGCCGCGGTAGTAGTCGGTCTTCAACCGCTCCATCCACTCGGGAACCGGGTAGGAGCCCACGACGCTGGTGGGGAGCAGGGGCAGGCGGCCCATGAGGTCGGCCTGGTGGAGCGCGGACATCAGTCCCTCACCTGCGCCGTCATCGTGACGATGTTCCCGCCCGCCCGATGGGCGAAGGGCGCGTAGTGCACGTCGAAGCCGTTACGCCGGCCCACATGTGCCAGCAGCGGCCCGTTCACCCAGTTGACGACGGACCCCTCGTACTTCCCCGGGCCACGGAAGTTGGTCCGATAGGCGTGTACGTCGGTGACGAACAGGTCGTGGCAGACGAGCCTGCCGAACGGATGCAGGAGCCGCAGGCTGTCGGCGAAGCTCGCCACCGCCCCGTTGCTGACGTGCATGCGGATGTCGGCGCCGGATTCGAGCAGGGGCCGCAGCAGCTCCCCGCTCATGGACGGCGCGAGGGAGTAGAGGTCGAGGCCGGCCAGCGGGACGTACCGCTCCTCCAGCCTGACCGTGCCCCACACCGTCCGCCAGAAGGAGACGGCGGCGTCCACGTCGGCGAAGCGGGTGGGGTCGGTCTCGGCCAGCAGCCCCGGCCCCAGCCGCAGCAGCCTGTGCACCAGGGCCGGCAGTTCGCCCACCGAGGCCCCCACCGACTCGGCGAGCTCGGCCACGGTGGCGTCGTCGAGGTAGGCGCGGGTCTCCACCCGGTAGGTTCGGCCGCCCAGCTGGGCGACCTCGTCGGTCGGCAGGTTGTCGTAGACGTTGGAGATGTAAACGAGGAAGACCTTGTACTTCAGGAAACCGAGCGAGGTGCACGGCGTCGTCGCGTCGAGCACGAACGAGCTGATCCGCGCCCGATGCTCATCGACCGCCTCGCGGGCCAGATCGAGCACATGCTGGGAGTAGTCGCACATCATGTAGTGCAGGCGCCGGTAGTAGCCGCGCCCGTGCCCGGCGTCGAGGGCGCGAAACTCGTCCAGGAAGACCTTCGCCTGGCTGCCGTTGCCCACCCCGAGCTCGACGACGTACAGCTCCTCGGGCAGGGCGTCGCCGTCGGCCAGCGCATCCCAGACCTCGAAGAGGTCACCGATCACATCGCGCGCGGCGTCGCGGTTGTGCGCGTCACTCTCACCGCCCGGCAGCGCCTGCTCGTACCCCCGTCCGGTGGACTTCTCCCACAGGTCCAGGTCCTTCCAGTAGCGGGCGTTGAAGTCCCAGACGCAGCTGCGGCTGCCGGGACCCCAGTCCTCCAGCAGGACGCGGCCGTTCGCGCTCCCCCGCCGCAGCGCCGCGGTGACCTCCTCAAGGGAGATGACGGCACTGCGCCGTACGTCGACGGCGATCTCCACGGCGTCGTCCCTGGTGCCCAGGGGCACGATGGCGGGGCCGGGCCTCGCGCTCGGCTGCGGGCACTGCAGGATCGGCCGGACGTCGACCACCTCGCGGAAATTCGACTTGTACTGGACCCAGTCGCACACGAACCGGACCTTGTCGAGGTCCGTGGAGCCCTCCCGCAACGCCTCGACGACGGGCGCGAGCGAGGTCATCAGGTCCAGGGAACTCGTGCCGCTGAGTTTGGAGTGAGGCCGGAAGTCAACGAGCATGACCGATGCCCTCCATGGAGTGGTGGCGGTTGTGATCGGAAAGCGCGGTCGGCGGCCGGGGGACACCGGCCCGCCGCAGGATGTCGGGCACGCCGTGCTCGTAGCCGAGCGCCATGAGATGGACGCCCGCGACATCGGGGATCGTGGCGAGCCGCTGCACGGTCTCCACGCACATCTGGATCCCCTCCTCGGCGACCCGGTCGGCGGGTACCCCGCGCAGCCTCCGGTCGACCTGGTCGGGAACATGCACGCCGGGGACGGAGGTGCGCATGTACTCCAGGGCGCGCAGCGAGCGGATGGGGCCGACACCGGCGATGATCTTGCAGCGTTCGGTGACGCCGAGATCCCGCAGGTCGGCCATCCACCGCTCGAATATGTCGAAGTCGAACACGTACTGCGTCTGGACGAACTCCGCACCTGCGGCCACCTTCTTGGCCAGCCTGCGGGCCCGGAACCCCAGCGGAGGCGCGAACGGGTTCTCGACCGTGCCGATCAACCAGGCCGGACGGGGGGAGACGGCCCTGCCGGAGATGAGCACGCCGTCGTCCCGCAGGGTTCGCGCGGTCCAGACGAGTTGCACACCGTCGAGGTCGAAGACCGGCTTGGCCTCGGGATGGTCACCGAACCGGGGGTGGTCGCCGGTGAGCAGCAACACGTTCGGGATGCCGAGGGCACCGGCCGCGAGGAGGTCCGACTGCAGGGCGAGACGATTGCGGTCGCGGCAGGTCAGCTGCATCACCGGCTCGACCCCGGCGCGCTGGGCGAGCAGGCTGCCCGCCAGGCTCGACATCCGGGCGTTCGCCCCCTGGTTGTCGGTGACGTTCGCGGCGTCGACCCAGCCCCGCAGGAGCTCCGCCTTACGGGTGACCGCCTCCGCGTCGGCCCCTCTGGGCGGGCCGATCTCGGCGGTGACGGCGAACCTGCCGGCGGCGAACGCGGCGCGCAGCCCACCTCCCGCTGGCTCGGCGCTCATCGCGGACTCAACCCCAGCTCGCGCCGCAGCAGCGGGCGGGGGTCATCCGGGCCGGGCGCCACCCCCAGCCCGTCATCGCGGCCCTGCCAGTAGTTCACCCACGAGCTGCGGTCCCACGCGCGGTGATCGACCGGACGCTGCAGCAGGTCGAGGTCGGCGCCGTGCCCGCCGCCCTGCGCCCGCTCGATCGCGGTCACCCAGACGCAGACCAGATCGGGATGGACCTCACAGCGGCCGGAGGCGGACACCCCGCCACATGGGCCGTTGCGCAGTTGCTTCGGGCAGGTCATCGGGCAGGTGTAGCCGGTGTCGGGCAACGCGCACTGACCGCACATGCGGCATCCGTACAGCTGTTCCTTCGCCACCCGCTCCGCGCGGGTGAACCAGCGATAGGCCCGCTGCCTGCGTTCGAGCCAGGCGCCGACCCTCCGGTACACGGGATTCGCGGCGAGGAAAGGGTGGAGGGCGTAACTGAGCCGAGCCCCGATTCGGGGGATCACAGGGCGAGGCCATCCGCCGCCGGGTGCGTTCCGCTCGTCGAAGCCCACGATCTCCTCCTTCTGGATATGCAGCCGGAAATCACCGTTGACCTGGCCGGAAAAGACGCGGCCGGATCGTTCGGCGAATTTCGTTCAACCGCTGAGATCGAGGCTGCCAGAGCGTGCGACGGGTGTCTTAGGCCCGCACACCAACACTGGGAGGACGTTCGTTGTGATGGCCCACAACCCGCTCGGCGCCGTCACGACACCTTCCGCGGTGGGGCACGCTCCTTCTCGTCGGGCTCGTCGGGCTCGTCGGGCTCGTCGGGCTCGTCGGGCTCGTCGGGCTCGTCGGGGTCAGGGGCGACCGCCGGGTGTCGCGCGGACTCATCCGCCCCTACGGCGGGGTCGCGTCCACAGAGGTGGTGGACAGGTGCGCGACACCATGACCTCGATCGCGCAGAGGCCGACGATACGTATAGGGAAAGTCGGCTGATTGAGCGATTCGCGGTTTTTGTAGAGCTATGAGCGCATCACGATTTCAGCGCTTGTGGGTGAGCTTGTCGCTACATACTGCCTTTAGAGGGATTCGGCGTTATTATCTGCAAAGTCCTCCGCGATCAAGCGGACCCCGATCGAAGCGAAGGTGGCGAGGTGTCCGAACGCGGCGAAGACGGGAACGAGACGACGCTGAACAAGGGGCAGCTGCCTGCGGAGATCGACACGACGAAGCCCAGCATCGCGAGGGTCTACGACTGGTTCCTGGGCGGCAAGGACAACTTCGCCATCGACCGGCAGGTCGCCGAGGCGGCGATGAAGATCTCCCCGGGAGCCCAGCAGGCAGGGCAGGACAACCGGGCCTTCCTGCGGCGGGTCGTGCACCACATGGTGGCCGAGGGGGGGATCAGGCAGTTCATCGACATCGGCTCCGGCCTGCCCACCCAGGGCAACGTGCACCAGGTGGCGCAGGAGGTCGATCCGGCGGCCCGGGTGGTCTACGTGGACAACGACCCCATGGTGCTGGTCCACGGGCGAGCGCTGCTCGCCGCCGACGACAGCACGACGGTCATCCAGGCGGACGCCCGCGACCCACGGTCGATCCTGGAGAACGATCAGGTCAAGCAGTTCATCGACTTCAGCGAGCCGGTGGGGCTGTTGATGCTGAGCATCCTGCACCACCTGCACGACGACGACGATCCCGCGGGAGTGGCGGCCACGCTGCGCGCCCCGCTGGTGTCCGGCAGCTTCGTGGCGATCTCGCACTTCTGTAATCCCGGTGAGGCGCACCCGGCGGCGTCCCAGCAGGCCACGACGGTCGAGAAGCTCTTCAACGAGAACCTCGGCACCGGCCGCTGGCGCACCCCGGACGAGATCACGGAGTACTTCGGCGACTTCGAACTGGTCGAACCTGGCCTCGTCCCGCTCCCCGAGTGGCGTGCCGAGCCGAGCTTCTTCGTCAAGAACGCCCTGCTGTACCACACCTACTACGGCGGCCTGGCCCGCAAGGCCTAGATGTATTGACCCGCAGAAGTGTTGACGCGGGTAATCGGTGGCCGGCCTGCCGGTCGTACACGATCTGTTGCCATACACCTTCGACGTGCGGCCCGGCGAGGTGTGGGAGGTGGCGTTTCGCGCGGCCAATCCCGGCGTGTGGATGAGCCACTGCCACAACCTCGCGCACGCCGGCCAGAGGATGGCCCTGCATCTGCGGTACGAGGGCGTGACATCCCCCTTCCACGGCGGGCACGGCGGCCGGCACCGCGTGGAAGTTTCACGGCGGGGCGGAGCGTCCCGCCACCGGGCGGAAGTGGGTCTTCGCAGGAGACGAGCGGGGATGGGCCGGAACGGAAGGATCATGCCGTGGGCAACTGGTTGCCCGGATTTTGCGGCTATATAAGGATTCTCGCGTGACTGATCGCGCGCCCGCCGGACCGGTGGAGATCACGGAGCCGGAACCGGCCGATGCGGAACCCGGCGCGGGTCCCGGCGAGACGACCGCCGAGACTTCCAGCGAGACGACCGGCGAAACTTCTGGTGAGACGACCGCCGAGACGACCGGCGAGTCAACCGACGAGGTGGCCGGGCGGCGGTGGGTGCCCAGGTTCCTGACCGACCCCGGTGACCGACTGGCCCTGCTCCTCTGGGCGCTGTCGCACGTCGGTGTGCTGATCTACGCCTACCTGGCCGGCCCCGGCCGGACCACCGACCCCTTCCTCAACCGGTTCACCCGCTGGGACGCCGAGAACTTCATCGCCATCGCCCAGTTCGGCTACGACGGCCCTCCGGGCATGCAGGACGCCGAGAAGCTGCCGGCGTTCTTCCCCGGCATGGCGATACTGATCAGGATGATGCGGCCGGTCGTCGAGGACGGCCGGCTGGCCACGATGATCATCTCGCTGGTGGCCAGCGCGGTGCTCGCGGTGATGCTGTCGCGGCTCGCCGAGACGTACGCGGCAGGAAGCGGCCGGTACACGGTGGCGGCGCTGTTCCTCAGCCCGTTCGCCGTGTTCCTGTACTCCGGCTACTCGGAGGCGCTGTTCCTCGCCCTGGCCGTCTCGGCGTGGCTGTTCGCCAGGAACGGCCGCTGGGAGGACGCCGCGCTGTTGGCCACCGGAGCGGCCACGGTGCGCATCTCCGGCCTGTTCCTGGCCTTCGGGCTGCTCGTCATGTTCCTGGTGGCGGAGAACGGCCGCAAACGCCCGGGCGGGTGGCGCCTGCTGCCCTGGCTCGCGCTCCCCGGTGTGCCGCTCGCGCTGTACAGCTTTTACCAGTGGACCCGCACCGGCGACTGGCTGGCCTACAACTCGGTGCAGGACCGGTTCTGGGGCCGGCACGCCGTCTGGCCGTGGGAGGCGCTCGCCAACACCTGGAGCATGTCCGACGACGTCGCCTCGCTCACCACGTCCTACTACGAGGAGATCATCTCAGCCGCGGTGCTGCTGGTGCTGGCCATCTGCCTCGCGGTACGGCGCAGGTGGCCGGAGCTCGCGTACATCGCCCCCCAGGTGCTGTCCTTCCTCACCCTGTCGTCGTTCTACATGTCGATCGGCCGGGGCTCGCTGACCTGGTTTCCCCTGTGGATCGCCATCGGCGTCGCGGGGGTGCGAAGACCCTGGGTGTGGCTGGTGAGCATGGCCATCATGATCCCGGTCATGGCGATCAACACCGGGAACTTCACCACCGGCGCGTGGATCGGCTGACACCGCCCTCCGGGCCGGGGCTTTTTCAAGTGCCGGCCACCATCGGAGAGCTGATCCGCATCTTGCGGCGCGGGTAGTGAGAACGCATCCCCTCCGTCGGCGGCCTCATCCAAGAATTCGGCATCGCCCTCCAGCCCGCACAATGCGGGCCGCGTTTCCCCGGTCGCAGACGAGATGACGGTCGCTGGGCTTCATCGACCATTCGTTGAAATCTCAGACTGCGCTCATGCTCGTGGCTCGGCCTCGACGACGAGTGTGTAATCAACGCCTGTGTGGAAGTCGCCGGAGGATCCGCGAATGGTCAGTGTGTGACGGCCGGGCCGCAGCGGCTGGAGCCGCGCCCAGAGGCCGGAAGCGTAGGATCTGGTCCTTCCCTCCTCGCCCGTCAGAGGGTTGCCCGCCACACCGGTCACGACAACGTCGTCGTCTTCCATCCGTTCAAGCGTGACCGGCTCGCCGTCGAGGGTGGCTCTGCCTTCCGCGATGGCCAGGAACTCCTTGCATTCCGCCTCGGAGCAGAGCTGATTCACCAGTGGGAACACTATCGGTCGCCCCGCGGGCACCCTGCATGTCCGCTGCGAGGTACCGCCGAAGGTTCCGGCGAGGAACCATACGTCCTCTGGCTGGTTTCGGTCGCAGAATTCCCCGGTCGTATCCATCACGGGGTTCGTGCTCTCGCCTTCCGAGGCCGCCCAGGTCCACCAACGCCCCTGGATCGTTTCCGCCGACGAGGTCACCGGTTTCGGAGAGGCAATTCTGCCCGCGCTGTTCTCTTGAACCACCCCACAGCCGACGAGAAGACCAGCGGCCAGAAGAAACGGCAGGACGGCTCTAAAAGACACCCGGGAATCATAGCCCTGAAGCCTTCATGCGGATCAGGCGGGCAGGTGCTGCAGAGCCGTCCCAGGGTTCGTAGGAACCGATGGTGTTCGGGTAGGGCATACGGCACCGTCACTCGTCGTCGAAGGCACCGAGCAGGGTGTCGCGGTTCACGTCGAGATAGCGGATGTCGGCCTCGTACAGGTCGGCGTGGCCGTCTTCGATGTGGGACCGGAACGCCTCGTGGCCTTGTTCCGCCTGGTCATGCATGAGGTCGATGAGAGCGCGCAACCGGTCGGCGACGGCATCGAGGAGTGTCGTGTCGGCGGGAATGCCGTAGACGCGGCAGAAGCGGGCGGCGCGACGCCCCTGCTCCATGGGGCCGCCGTAGCCGTCGGGGTTGCCCGGTGCGTGCAGGGGGGCGAACCGGTAGACCGCGTACGCCACGTCCCAGAGGCGCGGGCCCGGGTGCGCGGCGTCGAAGTCGATGAGGCCCACGGCCAGGCCGTCGCGCACCACGCAGTTGTAGGGTGCGACGTCGCCGTGGCAGACGACCTCGACGGGAGAGCGGGCGGGAAGCCACCACCGGTCGCCGGGAGCGGTCGCGAACGTGGCGCCGGCGTCGTGATAGCGGCGCAGCAGCGTGGCCGCCGAGTCGAGGAGTTCGAGGGTACGCAGTTCGGGCGGGAGCGCCTCGTGTACCTCCCCGTGCAGGAAGGTCAGCGTCTCCGCGCCGTCGGCGTCGAAGCCCAGCGGCTGGGGGGCGCCGTCGAAGCCCTGCGCGCGTACGTGCCGCAGCAGCCGGTGGATCGTCGGTGATGCCGTCGAGGCCGGTCGGTGGACGACATCGCCGTGCCGGCGCACCACGTTCACGCCGCCGCGCAACTCTTTTCTCTCGGTCATCTCGCACGACCTATGACGAACACGTGGCCTTCCCGGCGCGTCCGGAGGCTGCCGCTCGACGTTTCAACGCCGGGTACGCAGACATTTGGGCAGGCTAGCACTCGTTATCACTTCCCATGGGCCGCGTCGGATCAGGGCGGCGCGCATCCCTGCCGCGGTCACCGGAGGGCTTCACCTTGGAAAGTGGTTGGCGCGGGGCACGGGGGGTTTGGGAGGGTGCGTGCATGGCGAAGGCGGTGGAGGCGCGTGATGTGGCGGGGTTGGCCGAGGCGGCCCGGGGCGGTGAGCGGATCAAGTATCTGATGTTCTGGGGGCATCGGCCGCCGCGTTCCGGAGGGGTAGGGGCCGGGTGCCTGTCGCAGTGGTGGCCGGCGGACTTCGTGGTGGACGGCGTGGTCTACCGTACGGCGGAGCACTTCATGATGGCGGGCAAGGCCCGGCTGTTCGGTGACGAGGAGAGCGCGGCGGCGATCGTGGCGGCCGATCACCCCGGGCAGGTCAAGGATCTCGGGCGGAGGGTGCGGGGCTTCGACGAGGAGAAGTGGACGGCGGCCCGCTTCGACCTGGTGGTCCGCGGCAACTTCGCGAAGTTCGGCCGGCATGCCGATCTGCGGGAGTTCCTGCTGGGCACCGGTGAGCGGGTGCTGGTGGAGGCGAGCCCCGTCGATCGTGTCTGGGGGATCGGACTGGCGGCCGATGACGAACGAGCCGAGAAGCCGGAGCTGTGGCCGGGGCTGAACCTGCTGGGGTTCGCCCTGATGGAGGTGAGGCACGCCCTTCGGCGATCGTGACGGTGGTGACGTGATCGATGCCTACGGTGTCGCTCATGCGGTGGGGAGCGCCGGCCGCCCTCACATGTTCGAAGGAGCCATCCTGGCGGCTCGTTTCGCCATGGAAGGTTGCACCTTCAACACGAGCCGGTAGATGCCTCGCATTCGAGGCGGGTGCTCCTGCCAGTACGTGAGGGCCCGATGGAGCATCTCTTTTCCACAGACCGCCGCCACCCTGCGGTCCAGTGCGTAGATCTGCTGTCTCATTATGATCGGCATTCCGATCATGATGAGACATATCAGCACCGTCACGGTGGCGGGGATGGGCGAGCTGGACGGGGGGATCGACTGGGATGTAACGAGGCCGGCCGCGACGCCGAAGCCGAGCAAGGCCGTAGTCGAGACCCCTTCCTTACGGACGCGCGTGCGGTCGGATGCCGCGACGGCCCACGCGAGATCTGCGTCCTGTACCTGCCTGGGCAGAGTGTCGAAGCTGGCTCCGATGACGATCAGGGAGTTCTTGCCGCGTCTTTTCAGGATGCAGTCCGCTCCTTGGGGCGGTTCGCCGTGGACCACGTCAGGTGGGTTGATCCCGAACCGCTGGGACAACTCCTCAACGCGAAGACGCAGTTCATCCATGCTCACGGGGCCAGCTTCGCGTAAGGAGATCACATCTCAGTTGCGATCGACACGTCATCTGCGGGGCGTTGTTCGCCGACGAAAATCGGATGACATGTCGCACTGTTCGCGGGAATGCTGGGGGCGACCGATGAGTTTTGTCGGTGGTGTGCGTCAAACTCTGCATGACCGCAACGTCTTGCGAGACCTGAGGCTGGGACGCCAGCCATGACCGCGTCGTGTTCGACGCCACCGATCTCATCTTCGACAACCCCGATTGAGGAGCCGTGTCCAGCCTCCAGCTCGATTCACCAGCCAAGTCCGCGACCGCTGGTTCAGGTCGCACCCCGCCCGTGATCCGGCTGTTGGTGCTCGCCACGTTCGTGGTCATCCTCAACGAAACGATCATGATTAACGCGATCCCGCAGTTGATGGACGCGTTGCACATCAACGAGCAGACCGCGCAGTGGCTCTCGACCGCCTTCATGCTGACCATGGCCGCGGTCATCCCGATCACCGGGTGGTTCCTGCAGCGGGTGTCCACCCGCAGCGCCTACACCGTCGCGATGGGCCTGTTCCTGCTCGGTACGGCGTTGGCCGCCGTCGCGCCGTCGTTCGAGGTGCTGCTGGGCGCCCGCATCGTCCAGGCGTCGGGGACGGCCGTGATGATGCCGCTGCTGATGACCACGTTGATGCAGGTGGTGCCCAGGTCGGAGCGGGGCCGGGTGATGGGCAACGTCAGCCTCGCCATCTCGGTCGCGCCGGCCATGGGTCCGGCGGTCTCGGGAGTGATCCTCAATTTCGGGTCCTGGCGGCTGCTGTTCGCCGTGGTGCTCCCCATCGCCGCCTTGATCACGTGGGGTGGCCTGAGGCAGCTCAAGAACGTCGGGGAGCCCGAGGTCAGCACCATCGACTGGTTGAGCGTGGTGACCGCGGCCGCCGGTTTCGGCGGCCTGGTCTACGGGCTCAGCAGGTTCGAGGGCGGTGACGTCGCCGTCGCCGTCACGACCGTGGCGGCGGGTCTGCTCGCCATTCTCGTCTTCGTCCTCCGCCAGGTGTCGCTGCAGAAGCGCGACATACCGCTGCTGGACCTGCGCACCCTGCGATACCGCACCTATACGGTCGCGCTGATCCTGATGTCGGTGTCCTTCATGGCGATGCTCGGCTCGATGATCCTGCTGCCGCTGTACCTCCAGAACGTCCGTGGGCTCAGCGCCCTGCAGACCGGGCTCCTCGTGATGCCGGGTGGTCTCGCGATGGGTCTGCTCGGTCCGGTCGTCGGCCGTCTGTTCGACCGGTTCGGCGGTCGGGTGCTGGTCGTCCCCGGCGCGATCGGGATCACGCTCGCGCTCACCGGCTTCACCCAGATCACGATGACGATGCCGTTCTGGCAGCTCCTCGGTCTGCACGCGCTGCTGATGGTGAGTCTGGCCCTGGCCTTCACGCCGGTGTTCACCCTCGGGCTCGGGGCCGTTCCGCCGCCGCTCTACTCCCACGCCAGCTCGATTCTGAGCACGTTGCAGCAGGTCGCCGCTGCGATGGGTACCGCGCTTGTGATCACCGTGATGAGCGCGCGAGCCGGTGCCCTGAGATCCGAGGGAGCCACGGAGGTGCTCGCCACCCTCGGCGGTATGCGGTTGGCCTTCATCATCGGTGCGGCGCTGTCCGTGATCGTGATCATCACCGCCCTGCTCCTGCCCGCCCGAGCGGACGGCCCCGCTCACGCGGACGACCACGCGGACGGTCCTGCTCACGCGGACGGTCCCGCTCAGGAGGGCACCTCCGCCGATGGGAACGGCTCCGCACAGGAGGACGTTCCCGCCGGGGTGGGCGGCGCCGCCCGAGCGGGCGGCACCGCCGACGAGGTCGAGAAGGTCCGGTCGACGGAGCCGGTGTGACGATGTGGGGCAAGGGACGTGGGGGCATGTGCGGGCAGGGACCGTTCAGTCCGTCGGGGGTCCCGTCTCCAGCAGCCGGCCCTCGGAGAGCCGCAGCCAGCGGTCGATCCTGATCTCGGCGAGGAAGCGTTCGTCGTGGCTGACCACGACGAACGCGCCCTCGTAGGCGCTGAGCGCGCTTTCCAGTTGGCCGACGCTGACCAGGTCGAGGTTGTTGGTCGGTTCGTCCAGCAGCAGTAGCTGCGGTGCCGGTTCCGCGTACAGCACGCAGGCCAGGGTGGCGCGCAGGCGCTCACCGCCGGACAGCACCCCGACCGGCAGGTGAGCGCGGGCGCCACGGAACAGGAAGCGGGCGAGCAGGTTCATCCGCTGGTCCTGCGGCATCACGGGGGCGAACGCGGCGAAGTTCTCCGCCACGGTGCGGCCGGGATCGAGCAGGTCCAGCCGTTGGGACAGGTAGGCGACCTGGCCGTCGGCCCGCCTGGCCTGACCGCCCTCCGGTTCGAGGTCACCGTTGATCAGACGCAGCAGGGTGGACTTGCCGGTGCCGTTGGAGCCGGTCAGCGCGATCCGCTCGGGTCCCCGGATCGTCAGGTCGGCGCCCTCTCCCGCGAACACCTCCCGCTCACCGTAGTGGACCCGCATCCCCCTCCCGAGAAAGACCGTGCGTCCCGCGGGGACGTTGGTGCCGGGCAGTTCCAGCGTGATCTTCTGCTCGTCGCGCAGTGCCCGGCCCGCCTCGTCGAGCCGGGCCTTGGCGTCGTTGACCCGCGCCGCGTGGGTCTCGTTCGCCTTTCCCGCCGACTCCTGGGCGTCGCGTTTCATCGTTCCCGCGAAGATCTTCGGCAGGCCGGCGTCCTTGAGGTTGCGGGCGGCGTTGCTCGCCCGGCGGGCCGCCCGCTCGCGGGCCTGCTGCATCTCCCGTTTCTCCCGCTTGACCTCCTGCTCGGCGTTGCGGACGTTCTTCTCCGCGACCTCCCTGGCGGCCCGGACGGACTCCTCGTAGGCGGTGAAGTCACCGCCGTAGGAGCGGACCTCGCCCCGGTCGAGTTCGGCGATGCGGTCCATGCGGTCCAGCAGCGCCCGGTCGTGACTGACGAGCAGCAGGCAGCCGTTCCAGTCTTCCAGCACGTCGTAGAGCTTGCGGCGCGCGTCCAGGTCGAGGTTGTTGGTCGGTTCGTCCAGCAGAAGGACGTCGGGCCGCTTCAGCAGCTGTGCCGCCAGGCCAAGAGAGATGATCTGGCCACCGCTGAGGGTGCGCAGGTGCCGGGTGAAGGAGATCTCCCCGAGGCCGAGCCGGTCCAGCTGGGCACGGGTGCGCTCCTCGATGTCCCAGTCGTCGCCGATCGTGGTGAAGTGCTCCTCGTCGGTGTCTCCGGACTCGATGGCGTCCAGGGCCCTGATCACCGGAGCGATCTCCAGGACTTCGGCCACGGTGAGGTCGCCGGTGAGCGGCAGGGTCTGCGGGAGGTAGCCGAGCACGCCCTCGACGGACACGCTTCCGCCGCCGGGCCGGTACTCCCCGGCGATCAGCTTGAGCAGGGTGCTCTTCCCCGCGCCGTTCGGTGCGACGAGGCCGGTACGGCCGGCACCCACGGTGAAGGACAGATCCTGGAAGACCGGGGTGTCGTCGGGCCAGGAGAAGGAAAGGTTCGAGCAGATGATGAACGCATCGGACATGCGAGAGACCTCGTGTGGGACGCGGGCGCGCGTCGGAGCCGCCCGGCGGGGATCGATGGGCTGACGACAGAGATGGCCACGGCGTCGGCGCTCCTACGCGCCCGCCGGTGGCCGATCACTTCCGGTATCACCCGGAGATGTCGTCGTCGCCTATCACGTCTGGTCTCCCTGATTCCCTGTCACTCGTAGCCCAGCATATTGGACGTGAAAGGGTGCGGGCGCGATGCCGTCACCCCGGGTCCCGCGGTCGACGGACGCGCCGGAGAATGGCTACTTGTCCGCCCAGCGAGCGAAGAGGGATGCGGTCGTCGACCGCCGGTCGGGTCGAGGTCACGATACGGCGGGAAGTCGTCTTCGCGGTGCCGCGCTACGTGGACATATAAGCTGGGTGGCGAATATGCCAGGCACTCACATAAATTGTCCGTATGCCGGTCCCCCTGCAGGGTGGATCGTCCGGTAACCACCCCATCGTGAGGAGTCCGTCAATGCCGCGGGAAGGCGTCGGACCGGATTTCATCGAGGCACTGGCCCGGGGGTTGGAGGTCGTCACCGCCTTCCAGCCCAACCGGCCGGTGATGTCACTGACCCAGGTGGCCACGGCGACCGGTCTGGCCAGGCCGACCACCCGCCGCATCCTGCTCACCCTCCAGGAGCTGGGTTATGTGCGTTCGTGCGAGGGAGGGTTCGCGCTCACCCCTCGGGTGCTGGACCTGGGGGTGGCCTACGTGCGTTCGATGGGGTTGTGGGACGTCGCCCGCCCGCACCTGGAAAGGCTCGTCGCCCGTACGGGTGAGTCGTGCTCGATCGCCCAGCTCGACGGCTCCGACATCGTCTACGTGGCACGGGTCGCGGTTCCCAAGATCGTGGGCCTGGCCGTGCAGATCGGCACCCGGTTTCCGGCGCAGGCGACGTCGCTGGGCAAGGTCTGCCTGGCCGCGCTCACCCCCGAGGAGGTGGAGCGCGTGCTGGCCGAGCCGTCCCGTTCCGGCATCGAACCGCGGCGGATCGGCCGCGAGGAGCTGGCCGCCGAGCTGCGCGAGGTCCGCGCGCGCGGCTGGGCGTTCACCGACGAGCAGCTCGCGCCGGGGATCCGTTCGGTCGCCGCGCCGCTGCGTGACGGGTCAGGACGCGTGATCGCCGGGATCAACGTGAACAGCCACGCCGCGGAGACCTCGCTGGAACGGCTCCTGGAGGAGCACCTTCCTCCGCTGCTCCAGACCGCCGGTGAGATCAGCGCGGACTTCGCCCGGCTGGAGACGGTGCCTCACGTGACCCGGTGACCCGGTGGTGCCCTGAGTGGCCCGGACCCGGATCCGGATCCGGATCCGGATCCGGATCCGGATTCGGATTCGGATTCGGATTCGGAACCCGGTGGTGCCCCGGGTTATCCAGGGCCGAACCCGGACCCGGACGATCGTGTCCTGACCGTTCGTCCGGGGTTGTCGGGTCGATCAGGGCGTTCCGAGTCGTCCGGGCTGTCTTGACCGTCCGGGCCGTCTGGGGCGTCCGGGCCGTTCAAGGGATGAGGACGATGCGGCCGGTCGCGCTGCCCTCGCGTTGGCGCCGCCACGCCTCCTCCGCCTCCCGCAGCGGCAGGCTTTCGTGGGTGACGGACAGGTTGCCGAGCAGGGCCTGTTCGGAGATGAGCGCGAGCGAGGCGGCGCGCTGCTCCGGGGTCAGCTCGTTGTTGGTGTAGCCGAGCAGGCGCAGTGATTTTCCGCGGAGGGTGGCCGAGTCGATCGGGCAGGTCTCGCTCGCCGAGCTGCCGAGGTTGACCAGCCTGCCGCCGGGACGCAGGGTGCGCGCGGCGGCCGCGGCCGGTACGCCGAACAACGGGTCGAGCACCAGGTCGATTGGTCCGTCGGCGACGGCGGCGAAGCGCGCGGCCAGTTCGGCGACGTCCTCGGTGTCGAGCGTGACGACGGCGTCGGCACCGGCCAGCTCGGCCCGTTCCCTGGCGGCGGCGGACCGCGCGCCCGCGACGACCCTGCGGGCACCGGCGAGGCGGGCGAGCTGGACGGCCGCCTGGCCGACCACGCCACCGGCGCCGAGCACCAGGACCTGTTCTCCGGCGACCAGCTCACCGCGCCAGGTCAGGGCCTGGTGCGCGGCGATGGCCGACAGTCCCAGGGCGGCGATCGCCACCGGGTCGACTCCCGAGGGAAGTCTCACCAGACTGCCCTCGGGGACGCGGGCGACCTCGGCCATGCTCCCGTCCCCGGGGGCCATCCCCGCCG
Organism: Streptosporangium sp. NPDC000095; assembly: GCF_042899335.1. NCBI lineage: Bacteria > Bacillati > Actinomycetota > Actinomycetes > Streptosporangiales > Streptosporangiaceae > Streptosporangium > Streptosporangium sp. NPDC000095. The sequence goes on along the minus strand of NZ_JBIAZS010000002.1, from coordinate 557,205 downwards.
AGGTCGCGAACCACACCGGTTCGCCCTCGACGGTCCCGACCCCCTGCACACCCGGCACGTACGGGGTCCGTGGCCTGCCGAAGTAGGACGTGCCGCTCGCGCACAGCAGGTCGAGCGGGGTGACGGGGGCGGCCGTCACCTTGATCAGCGTCTCGCCCCGGACGGCCTCGGGCGCGTCCCGCTCGACCGGCACCGGGGGCCGGCCGGGTTCTTGGATCTCTATGGCGCGCATGGGCTCAGGTGGCGATGTCGGGATAGGGGAGCGCGAAGTGCGCGAGCCGTTGGGCGTACTGGAGCTGGAAACCGAGTGGCTCGTCGTGGTCGCGTTCGAACATCGCGATGAAGAGGGTGAGGGTGAGGAACGGGTGCGCCCCGAGTTCGAACAGCTTGGTGTAGTCGTGTTCGGTGAGCGCGGCGCGTTCGGTGTCGTCGAAGGAGAGCCAGGTGCTCGACTCGCCGTCGATGCAGTTGAGGATGCGGTTGGCCTGTTCTCTCTCCCACCACTCCACGGTGCCCCGGGGGTCCTCGCGGTAGCGTTCGACGAGTTCGGGGTCGCGGTCGACGGTGTAGAGGAACTTGTTCAGCAGGTACTTGCTCACTGGCCGACTCCGTTCGGGTACCAGGTGAAGTATGCCTCCATGGTGTGGAACAGGTCATAGGTGTCGACGTAGTCGGCCTTCTTGCCCTCGCCCGCGACGCCCATCATCAGCATGAAGTCCATGAAGCCGTGAGTGGCGTTGCCCGGCGCGTGCAGGCTGTCCAGCGTCACCTCCGACAGGCAGCCCTCAAGGTCACCGGTCGAGATCCATTCCACGGCGCGCCGGTCGAACTCCGGGTCGGGGCCGTGGGGGCCGAACTGCCGGGGGCCGCCCAGCTCCAGCGAGAGGTGCCCGGTGCCGATCACGGCGACCCTCATGTCCTGCGGCCAGGACTCCACCAGCTCGCGGATCGTCTTCCCGAGCTGTACGAAGCGCTTGGGCCTCGGCAGCGGCGGGGCGAAGATGTTGGTGTAGATCGGCACGATCGGCAGGTCGTTCTGCGGGCGCAGCGTGATGATCGGGCACGTGATCGAGTGGTCGATCCGCAGCTCGTTGGAGAACGCGAGGTCGAATCCCGCGTCCATACCCTCGCGCAGCAGGTAGGCCGAGAGGTCCTCCTGGCCTCTGAACAGCATGCGCGGCAGCCCGAACTCGCGTTCCTCGTTGTAGAAGTTGGCGTCGTAGAACGGTGCCTTGCCGATGAGGAACTGCGGCATGTTGTCCAGCCACAGCTGGTGGAAGTGGTCGGAGCCCACCATCACCAGCACGTCGGGACGCGCCTTGGTCAGGGTCTCGCGGAACGCCTCGACCTTGCGTACCCACTCGTCGGCGAACTCCGGGCGGTCGGCACCCGTCGCGGTGCTCGCCCGGTAGTAGAACGGGTGGTGCGTGGACGCGATCACCGCGACCAGCTCGGCCATGGGAACTCCTTGTCGTGCGGGGTGGGGGAGGTCAGGAAAGATCTTCTGGGGTGTACGGCACGGGCTCGACGGGCCGGTTGTTGAGGTCCACCGAGAGGAAGATGTCGTTGCCGACCGGGTTGCGTATCTCCTCGGCGAGCTGTCCGATCAGCCCGGCGGTCCTGGCGAGCAGGGCGAACCCGCGCAGCAGCTCCAGCGGCAGGCCCAGGTCGGCGAGCGCGGCGCCGCACACCCCGGCCCCGTTCAGCGGCAGCGTCCGGCCGAGCACCTGCGGATGCATCCGGCCGATCGCGGCGAACAGCGACAGGTGCGGCCCGAACAGATCCTCCTCGGTGGCGATCTCCATCAGCCGGGGGGTGCGCGGGTCGCCCTCCTTGTGGACGTGATGGCCGAGCCCGGGGACGAACTTCCCGGCGGCGCGCCGCTCCTGGACGGTCTTCAGGGCGAGGGCGTCCCAGCCGTCGTCGCCCTCCGGGAGGTCGCCGTCGACCGAGGTCAGCACGTCGTGCAGGAAGCGGCCGGTGTCCTCGGTGACGCCGAGGAACCTCGACCCGCCGCCCAGCAGGCCCGCCGCGAGCGCGCCCTGCACCGAGTCAGGTGCGGACAGGTAGGTGAGGCGGGTGACGATCGCGGTCGGGGTGAAGCCGTGGTCGGCGAGTGCGGCCAGGACGGCCTCGAACACCCGCACCTCGCCGCGCTCCGGCCGCCGCTGGGTCGCCAGCCAGAAGGCCAGCTCGCCGAATCCGACCTCGCCCATGACGTCGGCCGCCAGGTCGTGGCCGAGCAGGGTGATCTTCTTGAGGCTGGAGGCGCCGAGCGCGGTCGGGTACTCGGGACGGTCGATCCGTTCGGTCACGGTCGTTCTCCTTGGCGGGCGTCTCGCGTGGTTCGGTGCCGTGCTCGTCCGGTGCGGTCACGGTCGTCCTCCGTCGAGAACGTCTCGCGCGACTCGTCGGGCTCAGTCACGGTCGTTCTCCTTCGCGAGCCATTCACGCAGCTCAGCGCCGTGCTCGTCCAGTTCGGGCGGCGGCAGCCGGTAGCCGGCCGGGGTCCGCGAGAACCTTATGGGATGCCGCGTCGTCGGCACCGCCCGATCGTCCTCGCCGACCTCCACGATCGGGTCGAGCCCGAAGCGCTCGGCCATCGCGAACCCGCCGTCGATGGTGTTGATCGGGCCGCTGGGCACCCCGGCCTCCACCAGCAGGTCGAACCACTCGACCGCGCCCCGCGCGGCGAGTCGCTCGACGAGGATCGGACGTAGTTCGTCACGGCGTTCGGTGCGGTCGGCGTTGCGGGCGAACCGGGGGTCGTCGGCGATCTCCGGGATGCCCAGGACCTCGCACAGCCTGCGGAACTGGCCGTCGTTGGCGGCGGTGACGATCAGGTCGTTGTCGGCGGTCGGCAGCGGCTCGTACGGGAACACGCTGGGGTGGGCGTTGCCCATCCTGAAGGGGATCTCCCCGCCGGCGACGTAGGCGGAGCTGTGGTTGACCAGCCCGGTCAGCGCCGACGACAGGAGGTTCACCTCGACGTGCTGTCCCTGGCCGGTCGCGTCCCGGTGGCGCAGCGCGGCGAGGATGCCGATCACCGCGTGGTTGCCGGCCATCACGTCGAACACGGAGATCCCCGCGCGGTAGGGCGGCCCGTCCGGGTCCCCGGTGAGGCTCATCAGGCCGGAGATCGCCTGCACCATCAGGTCGTATCCGGGCACGTGGCGTCCCTCGCCGGAGCCGAAGCCGCTGATCGAGCCGTAGATCACGCCCGGGTTGGCCGCGCGGACGCTGTCGTAGTCGAGGCCGTACTTGGCGAGCCCGCCGGGCTTGAAGTTCTCCACCACCACGTCCGCCCTGCGGGCCAGCTCGCGGGCGAGCCCGGCGTCGGTCTCGTCGCGCAGGTTCAGTGCGATCGAACGTTTGCCGCGGTTCACGCCCAGGTAGTAGGTGGACACGTCACCGCGTACCGGTGGCGTCCACGAGCGCGTGTCGTCGCCACCGGGGCCCTCGACCTTCACCACCTCGGCGCCCAGGTCGGCGAGCAGCATGGTGGCGTACGGCCCGGCCAGCACCCGCGAGAAGTCCGCGACCAGCACCCCCGACAGCGGACCCGACGGCGCCGCCGACGGTGTCTCCGACGGCCCGCCGGTGCTCTCGTCCGGCGACGCAGCGCTCACTGACACCCAACCCCTCTCGTTGGTCCGCTCAATGGACATATGTCCGCTAACTCGATTCTGGCCAATTTACGTCATCCGTCAAGCGAGCCGCGCACGGAAACGATCTGTTGACAGCCGCAGCGTGAGGTACGACAGTACGGAGAAACATATTGACCGTAAGACGGACACACGTCCGGTCAGGTGATCTGGTATGTGCGGTAAGGAGTTCTGGTCATGAGCGAGCGGATTCGGTTCGAGCCAGGCCGGCCGGTGGTGCTGCGCGGAGGCACGGTGCTGCCGATGGACGACGGGCGCCGGGTTCTCACCGGCACCGACGTCCTCGTCGTCGGCGACCGGATCGCGGCCGTCGGGCCCGAGCTGTCCGTCCCCGAGGGCACCGCCGAGATCGACGCGACCGACGGCATCGTGATGCCCGGAATGATCGACACCCACCGGCACATGTGGCAGACCGCGATGCGCGGCTACGGCGCCGACTGGACCCTGACCCAGTACTTCATCTGGTACTACCTCGAACACGGCAAACTCTTCAGGCCCGAGGACGTCCACGCCGGCAACGTGCTGGCCGCGATCGAGGCGATCGACGCGGGCGTCACGACCGTCGTCGACTGGTCACACGGCCTGCAGACGGTGGACCACGCCGACGCCGCCGTGGACGCGCTGCGCTCGGTGCCCGGCCGGTTCGTCCTGGCGTACGGCAACATCCAGCAGGCGCCGGCCGAATGGACCGCCGCGCCGGAGTTCCGGGACTTCGTCCGGCGGCGGATCACCGGAGACGACATGCTCGGCTTCCAGCTCGCCTTCGACGTCACCGGCGACCCGTCCTTCCCCGAGCGGCCCGCCTTCGAGGTCGCCCGCGAACTCGGCGTCGCGGTCACCACCCACGCCGGCGTGTGGGGCGCCACCAGCGACGACGGCATCCGGCTCATGTACGACCACGGCTTCATGGGGGCCGAGACGGTGTACGTCCACGCCGCCTCGCTCTCCGCGGACTCCTACCACCGCATCGCGGCCACCGGCGGCTCCATCTCGATCTCCACCGAGAGCGAGCAGAGCGCGGGCCAGGGCTATCCGCCCACCTGGGCCATCCGGGCGCACGGCATCCCGGTCTCGCTCTCGATGGACACCAGCGTCTGGTGGAGCGGCGATCTCTTCTCCGCGATGCGCACCACGCTCGGCGCCGACCGTTCCCGCGAGCACATGGAGGCCCACGCCAAGGGGGACACCGTCACGCACTGCAACCTGCGTGCCGACCAGGTCGTGGACTGGGCCACCCGAGGCGGTGCGCGCGCCCTCGGCCGCGACGACGAGCTCGGTGCCCTGGAGGTGGGCCGCAAGGCCGACATCGTCCTGATCAAGAACGAGCACTCACCGGTCTCGTTCCCGATGCTCAACCCCTACGGCCACATCGCGTTCCAGGCGCAGCGCGGCGACGTGCACACCGTCCTCGTCGACGGCCGCGTCGTGAAGCACGAGCACCGCCTGCTCGGCATCGACCTGGCCGCCGCCCGCCGGCAGGTCGAGCGGACCGTCGACCACCTGCGGACGACGATGGGAGAGGAGGCGTGGCGGCAGGGCATGAACCCCGACGTCCCCCAGACCACCCTCCTCGACAATCCGTACACCTACACCGACTACCACAGCGACGTGACCCACTCCCTGCGGGAGTCCGAGTAGCGCCACCGCGATCCGGTCGGGTCACCGCGGGGTCCGGGAGTGACAGAGGGGGTCACTCCCGGAGGGGGCGTGTCGCTCAAGGGCGGGACGGATCCGGTGATTTCCCGCTCCCCGAATATCGGCGAGAGGTGAACGGATTCGGACGGCGACCAGGGGCGATAACGATTATTTATCGCGATTTTTCGCTCTTTGCGAGAGTTTCGAGGATTTTGTCGAGACGGACCTTCCTGTTCTCCGGTGTGAGCGCCTGGAGCAACGGCAGGATCACCAGGTAACGCCCGGTCTTGTCGAGCGCCTCGAACGCCTTCCTGGCATCCGGATCCGCGTCCAGCGCCGCCGCGAGATCGGGGGGCACCGTCGCGGTCTTCTGTGACTCGTACGCCACCGCCCACCGCCCGTCCTCCTGCGCCTTGCGCACCTCGGCGAGGCCGGGCTCGCGCATCCGTCCCTCGGCGGTCAGCATCGCGACCTTGTCGACGTTCACCTGCGACCACAGGCTCCTGGGGCGGCGCGGCACGTACTTCTGCAGGTAGTACCGCTCGTCGAGAGACAGTCGCTGCCCGGATATCCAGCCGTAGCACAATCCGACATCGACCAGCTCGTCGGAAGTGACCGTTGGAATACCCGTTTTCTTCTTGGCCAATTTGACCCACAGGCCCTCGTGGCGTGTGTGATTCTCGGCAAGCCAGCTCTCGAACGCCTCGGCGTCCGAGAAGGCGATGATTTCCACTCCGTCGCGCTCATCCATATGGATCAGGTTATCGCCCCAGCTGTCGGTCTCGGTGCCGTATTGACGCGCGACAATGCGGGCGAAGTAATGTGGTTCATATGCTGATCGTCGTCGCGGGATCAACCGGTCTTATCGGCAGGGCAATCGTTTCCGAGCTTCGCGAAGCGGGCCACAAGGTGCGCAGACTCGTACGACGCGAACCAGCGGCGCAGGACGAGCACCGATGGGATCCACCGTCCGGCACGATTCCGCGAGACGCGTTCGACGGCGTCGACGCCGTGATCAACCTGTGTGGCTCGTCGGTCCAGGGGCGCTGGAACGCGGAGCGGAAGCGACGCATCCGTGCCAGCCGCATCGAGCCTGCCAGGACGCTCGCCGAAGCCGTCGCCGAGTACGGCATCCCCACCCTGCTCAACGCGTCCAGCCTGAGCTTCTACGGCAACACCGGGGACGACGTCGCCGACGAGACGTCGGGCCTGGGCCGCGGCTTCCTCGCCGAGATGGTCGTCGACTGGGAGGCCGCGACCACGGTGGCGCGCGACGCGGGCAGCCGGGTCGTGCTGCTGCGCACCGGCCTCGTACTGTCGTCCGACGGCGGCCTGCTCAGCCTGCTCAGGCCGCCGATCCGGCTCGGAGTGGGCGGGCGACTCGGCGACGGCAGGCAGTACGTGGCGTGGATCAGCCTGCCGGACGAGGTCGCCGCCATCCGCTTCCTCCTGGAGAACCCGGACATCTCTGGACCGGTCAATCTGTGCGCGCCGGAACCCGTGACCAACGGCGAGTTCACCAAGGCGCTGGGCCGGGCACTCCATCGGCCCGTGTATCTGCCGGTACCGAAGGCGGTGGTGCGTGCCGTGCTCGGGGAATCGGCCGACGAGCTGGCGCTCATCAGCCTGCGCGCGGTTCCGCGGGTCCTGTGCGAGGCGGGCTTCACGTTCCGGCACGTCGATTTCGACGCCGCGCTCGCGGACGTCCTGTGAGACGCGGGGCGTCCGGCCTCCGGTGAGACACCGGGTGTGTCGGCCTCCCGTGAGATGCCGGGCTTGCCGGCCTCCGGTGCTCGCCGACGTTCTGTGAGAGGCCGGGATCACGCCGTGGGCGCCGGCGTTCGGACGCGTAGCGGTCGCCGTCAGGCCGGGGAGACGGTGAAGCGGTAGCCGGTCTGCGCGTGCGGTTCCTTTCCGAACGCGAGCACCTTGGCCGGCTCGACGCGGAACACGATCGCGGGGTGGCCCGCGACCTGGGCGACATCGTCGATGAGCTCCAGGCTCCAGCTGTTGTGCGCGCCGTACTTCGCGTCGAAGGCGTCGACGATCCCCGGCAGAGCCTCGGGGGCGGTGATCTCGGTGGCCGTGCCCTCGACGACGATGTCGAGTCCCTTGGTCCAGAGGTTGTTCCCCGTCGTCAGCGCGACCTTTCCGCTGTGCTCAAGGTTGCGCATCTTCTGCTCGATCGAAGCGGTGGTGAAGTACATGGCGTCGTCGTGCCACACCGCGACCACCGGGGTCACGTGGGGGCGGCCGTCGACGCGGACGGTCGTCAGCCAGAAAAGCTCGGCCGTCTCCAGCACGCCCAGGGTCTCCTGCCACGACGTGGGCTCCACCCCCGGCTCGCTGTAACGCACGTCCAGTTTCGCCTCGGGATAAGTGACGGACATCGTTTTTCCTTTCTGCGACGCAGGGGCCGTCTCGATGAGGGGAGATTTTCCCGGCGCCGGATAGGTGATGGATGATGTTCCGATCACGAGGCTACGTCCGCGGTCGCGGGCGGGCAATGACGTCGTAATAAGGGGTCTCTCTCGCATCGATCAGGCTCCGTGGTGACCTTAATTCGCCACCCGTGATGAGCAGGGGCGTCGCGAGTCCAATAAGAGGTTGTTCCGTTATTCAATAAGCAACCCTTATGGGGTGTCCGTTGTCCGAAAGGTGTTACCGGCATAACCTGATCGCAGGTAAACGTAAACGCCGTGGACGGTTGAGTGAAAGGGTGACGCGAAATCCGGGGATATGGCCTCGTGTTTCGCAGCGGCACGGTGAGGTGGGTGCGACCGGGAAACCGATCCCAAGAAGGAAGGGAATCATGGAGGACGTCTGTATTATCGGAGCGGGATCATCAGGTATCGCCACCTGTCAGGTCCTGCACGAGCGCGGTATCGCCTTCGACTGTTACGAGGCCGGCTCCGAAATCGGGGGCAACTGGCGCTATCTCAACGACAACGGCCTGTCCTCGGGCTACCGGTCGCTGCACATCAACACCTCCCGACACCTGACGGAGTACCGCAGCTACCCCATGCCGGACCACTATCCGGCCTATCCCACCCACTACCAGATGGCGCGCTACTTCGACGACTTCGTCGACCACTTCGGCTTCCGTGACGCGATCATCTTCCGTACCGAGGTCACCCGCGTCGAACCGGCCGAGGGCGGCGGCTGGCACGTGACCGCGCGCAACCGCGACACCGGCGCCGAGACCACCCGCCACTACCGGGCGGTGGTGGTGGCGAACGGACACCACTCGACCCCCCGCTACCCCGAGCCGGCCTTCCCCGGCGCGGACACCTTCACGGGCATCCAGACCCATTCGCACTACTACAAGGTCCCCGACGAGTACGCCGGCAAGCGGGTGCTCGTGCTCGGCCTCGGCAACTCGGCGTCGGACATCGCGGTGGAGACCTCCACCGTCTCCGAGCGCACCTTCATGGCGATGCGCCGCGGGGGATACGTCTTCCCCAAGTTCATGTTCGGCAAGCCCAGCGACGACCTCATCAGCCCCTTCCTCACCACGGTGCTGCCGAGGGAGATGCAGCGGTGGATCATGGCGGGCCTGCTGCGCCTCACGGTCGGCAAGGTCACCGACTACGGGCTGCCGGAGCCGGGCCACAAGCTGTTCAACTCCCACCCGACCGTCTCCGAGTCCCTGCTGCCCCGCCTCGGCCACGGCGACATCACCGTGAAGCCGAACATCGCCCGTTTCGACGGTGACACGGTGCACTTCGTCGACGGCAGCAGCGAGGTGATCGACGCGGTCATCTACAGCACCGGGTACAAGATCAACTTCCCGTTCCTGGACGAGAGCGTGATCGCCCCCACCGACAACGACGTCTCCCTGTTCCACCGCGTGGTCGACCCCAACCACCCCGGCCTGTACTTCATCGGCCTCTTCCAGCCCCTGGGCGCGACCACGGTGCTGTCCGAGGCGCAGTCCCACTGGGTGGCCGACCTGCTGGACGGCAGCGCCGCGCTGCCCTCGCCCGAGCGGATGCGCCGGGAGATCGACCAGTACAAGGAGAGGCTCGCCAAGCGCTACGTGACGTCCAAGCGGCACACCATGCAGGTGGACCACTATCCCTACCTGGCCGAACTGCGCCGCGCCCGGCGCGACGGGGCCCGGCGCGCACCGGCGGCGGCCAAGGCCGAGGCCAGGCTCAAGGCGAAGGCCGCCGCGAACGGGCTTCCCGAGGGCTACGAGCCCGAGGAGGTGTCGATCTGGATCGACGCCGATCCGCACGTGGTGTGGGACCTCATCAGCGACGTGACGCGGATGGGACAGTGGAGTCCCGAATGCCGTCGATGCTTCTGGATCGGCGGCAGGCGCGGGGTCGGCGCACGCTTCGTCGGGATCAACCGCCGCGGCTGGGTCACCTGGGTCACCACCAACGAGGTCGAGCAGGCGGAGCCGGGCAAGTCCTTCGCGTTCCGTACCGCCACCAACGGCGTGCGCTGGAGCTACCGGCTGGAGCAGGACGGCGGCGGCACCCTTCTCACCGAGCGGTGGGACGTCTCCGGGCAGAGCACAGGGCAGCGCAAGCGCACCGCCTCCTTCGCCAACCTGGCGCTCGGCGGCTACGAGGGGCACACCGAGGAGCTGCGCGACGGCATCCACAAGACCCTGGAGCGGGTCAAGGCCGCCGCCGAACAGCGGAGCCGGTCCGCCGAGGTCAAGGCCGGAGGTCTGCACGTCGAGGGTGTTCGATGACGGACGAGAACCTGCGCTTCGCCTCGGTCGAGGAGTTCGCCGCCTGGTTGGAGGCGAACCACCGGACCGCGGACGAGGTCTGGGTCGCCCTGCCGAAGAAGGGGACGCCGGTGCCCTCGGTCACCAGGTCCCAGGCCCTGGACGTGGCTCTGTGCTACGGCTGGATCGACGGCAAGGCATTCTCCGGAAACTCGCCGGACGGCTGGTGGGCCCAGCGCTTCTCCCCGCGCAGGGCCCGCAGCTCGTGGTCGAAGATCAACTGTGCCAAGGTCGAGAAGCTCGTCGCGGCGGGCCGGATGCGAGCGGCCGGGCTCGAACAGATCGAGCTCGCCAAGGCCGACGGCCGCTGGGCCGCGGCCTACGCCCCGGCGAGCACGGCCGAGGTCCCACCCGACCTGCGGGCGGCGCTCGACGCCTCTCCCACCGCGGCGGCCGCCTTCGCCGCCCTCAGCAGAAGCAACGGCTACCAGATCCTGCTCACCGTCGAGAAAGCGAGGAAGGCCGAGACCAGGGCACGCAGGATCGCCGACTACGTCGAACGCCTCGAAGCCGGGGAGCCACTCCACGGCCCCCGAAGAAAACCGTGACGCCTCCCCACGTCGCGACCTTGCGGGTGGAGCGTCCGACCGACCGCCGTGGGTGGAGGGTCCGCCCGATCACCGTGGGGGGAACGTCTGACCGACCACCGTGGGTGGAGCGTCTGACCGATCACCCAACCTCGGCCTCGGCCCCCGCCCGTTCGACGATCTCGTCCACGGTCTCCTCGGGGGTCTGGTCGGAGGTGTCGAGCCAGAGACCGAGGCGGGGGGTCGTGGTACGCAGGCCCTCGTCGAGGAGGTCGATGGTCCACCGGTCGTAGGCCTCCTTGCCCCGGGCCGCCTCGCGGGCGGCGACGGCCTCGGGGCGCGGGGCGAGCACGACGACGAACAACGGCCGCCGCCGGATGAGTCCGGTCATCTCGGCGAGGTGGTCGCCGAGGACGACATCCTGGGCGACCACCGTGAACCCGTCCTCGGCGTACGCGTCGCAGGTGGCCGCCGTCAGCCGGTACCGCAACCGCAGTTGCCGCACCGCCTCGGCGGACGGGTCGGGCGTCATGTCGGCCCGGCCGTTGACCACCATGCGGCGGAACAGGTCGCCCCGGACGTGCACCGAACGCGGCAACCGCTCAGCCAGCATCTGCGCGACGGTCGACTTCCCTGCGGCCTGGATCCCGGTGACGAGAACGACGGCCTGCGGGGGTATGGGGCTCATGAATGTCCTTTGTCGCGCTGTGGTGGTAGAAAACCTCGTACGTCTGCGGTCGTGTCCGCCGTACGGGGGCGAGTCAGAAATCGCCGTCGCGGACGCCCGCGAGGAAGTCGCGCCATGCCTTCGGGGTGAAGGTGAGCGCGGGGCCGGACGGGTCCTTGCTGTCGCGGACGGCGACAAGGCCCGGCAGGTTCGTCGCCACCTCGACGCATGCGTCGCCGCTGTTGCTGTAGCTGGACTTGCGGAACTCAGCGCCGAGCAGATCAGAGGACATGGCTACTCCTTCATGGCCGCGGCGATCATCGCTTGCGATGCGTCAGGGGCGAGCGCTGCATTGCAAATGCGCTTAAAAGACATTTTATAGAGCGTTGCGTGCTCCGGATTCTCGACGTACACAGATGACGGCATGCAGCCCAGGCCGGTTCGGTCTTCCAAGCAGTGTCTTTCGCGCCATCCTGGCCCTCACACGGCGATATACCTGCTCTGCGTCACCGTTTCCGAGCCCGTGCGCAGTGGGTCGGTTCCGAAAATCAAAGGTTTTCATCCCGGATCGGCCCTCAACGCCATCAGCGGCTCGAGAGCTGCGGGCAACCCGGCCCGGGCGCCGATGCGTCACTACAGGCAATAGGCCGGAAGAAGGCCTCTGGACGACCCGGTCGGTGGACGCCGACGGACAAGGGGAAGCGCGTGGCGGATCGGGCACTTTATCAGGACTTCGTGTTGGCGAGGTCTGACCGGCTGTTACGCACGGCCTACCTGCTGACCCACGATTGGAGCCTGGCAGAAGACCTGCTGCAGGAGTCCCTGGCCAAAGCCTGGTTCGCCTGGCCGACCGTGGAAGAGCCCGAGGCGTACGTGCGCAAGGTACTGGTGAACACCTACACCTCGTGGTGGCGCAGGCGGTGGCGGAGAGAGGTGCCCCGTGACGACTTTCCCGACGCGCCCACCGCGGAGGGCCTCAGTGGCCTCGTCGAGCGCGAGGCACTCTGGCAGGCCGTGAGACGGCTGCCCGCCAGGCAGCGGGCCGTGGTGGTGCTGCGCTTCTACGAGGACCTGTCGGTGGCCGAGGTGGCCCGACTGCTGGGCTGCGAGCTCGGCACCGTCAAGAGTCAGACCGCCAAAGCGCTGGCCAAACTGCGGGTGGATGAGTCGATTGCGAAGGAGTTGCAGCGTTGACCATACAAAAACTTCAGGATGTCCTGCGCTCCCAGGGCGAGGGCCCTGTCCCGGCCAATCCCGCCAGAAACGAGCAGGTCCAGGCGCGCATTCGCAAGATGCGCCGACGCAGGCATGCGACCGCAGCGGGCGCGGTGGTGAGCGCGGCGGCGGTGCTGGGCTTCGTTTTCCTGCCGGGCCAGGTTCAGCCGGGTCCTAATGCGGTGGCCGTCGTCCAACCGCCGGGCCGGGGAGCTACCCAGGGGTCCGGCCCTGAGGGGCGATCGGAATTTCCCAAGGCGTTCACCTCCGCGGACGGCACCGAGTACCGGCGCTTGGCCGTGACCGCCATCACGAAGACCGACTCCAAGAAGGCCACCGTGACGGTGCCGGTCACGGGCAAGCCGCTGGAGGTCGCGGCCCTCTGCTCCGGGGGCCACAGGTCAAGCATGGGCGCGAGGATCCGCATCGATGGTGAGCCGGCGTCACCCTGGCAGCCCCTGGCGTGCGAGAAGGACAGAAAGTTCGTGCCGCTGGTTGTGCCCGCAGGTGCCGGTGAGCGGATCACGGTCACCTTCGACCTGGTCAAGCGTCTGTCGGGGTGCGTGATTGCGGAGGGTGCCTGCGTGCCACCGGACAACGAGCGGATCTCCTGGGCACTGGCCGTGTACGAGTGGACACCACCTGAGCGCCCGATAGAGCCGCAGGCGCCGCAGGCTCTGCCCGAGCGCCTGAGGGGCTACCGGTTGGCCGACTCTCGGACCGGCACCTGGCCGCGTGACAGGTCACTCACATTCGACGTACTCGGCGACGGGAAACCGCTCGGCATCGGTGAAATCTGTACCGGTGACGTGGCCTCGCGGCTGTTGTTCGAGGTCGAAGTGAACGGCCGCCTTGGCACACGCGGCGGATGCGGCGTGGGGACGAGCGAACCGTTCCTGATGACGCTGGCCGAGTTGAAGGTGCCGAAGGGCAAGAAGGCGACCATCACGGTGAAGTTCAGCATGCGGCCCGAGGCGCCGAACCGCCCGGTCCGGTGGTCGGTCGGCCTCTGGCGTCGCCCGTAAGGGGCAACCCATATAGGCCCAAAACCCATATTGAAATGATTTTGAAGTGGGAAGCGATGGCCGTTCACGCCGTGAGGGCAGCCGGAGTACGCCCAAAAACACCACGGGGCAAGACGGTGTACCGGATAAGGAACCATCATCACCTACATCGCCGACGTCATTGCGCCGTTGACCGGCAGCGCGTACTACACCGCACGCAACGCCGATACCGCGCGGTGGACTTCGGTCCGTCCGAGTCCGGAGGCAGACGGGGTCGGTGACATCGTGGATTGGACAATAGCGTGGAAAGTATGCCTATCGCCTACAGTCGGGTGAATGGCCTCGATCCCCTCACGGCTGGCCTGGTTGGACGCCCTGCGGGGGCCTGCCGCGCTCGCCGTCGCGCTGCACCACTCCGGCTGGACCTTCATCCCGGACCTCTGGGCCGAGGTGGATCGCAGGATCGACGTCGGCACCTGGGGCGTCTTCGTGTTCTTCCTGGTCAGCGGCTATATCATCCCCGCCTCCCTGGAACGGCGCGGTGACCTGCGGGTCTTCTGGATCGGCCGGGCCTTCCGCCTGCTGCCCCTGCTGCTCGTCGCGCTCGGCCTGGCCCTCCTGCTCGCCTACGCCGGGACGTTCGCCCTGCACCCCGGCCTGAGCACGCGTCCCCTTCCCCTCGTTGTCCTCGGGAACGTGACGATGCTGCAGGAGTTGCTCGGCGTGCCCGCCGTCATCGGCGTGATGTGGACGCTCTCGTACGAGATGGCGTTCTACCTGATGGCGGCCGGGCTGTTCAGCGCGGGGCGGGCGCACCGGTCGGCCGCGACCGCGATCGCCTTGGCGATCTCGGCGGTCCTCCTGGGGCTGCTGCTGCCTGGCCCGGTGATCGGTGGCCGCGCCGACCTGGTCGCGGCGGTTCTCGGGGTCGCGACGGTCGCGGTCATCGTGGTGTCGGCGCGGGCGGCGGGCGGTGTGCGTACGGCCGCCGCGGTGGCCGGTGGTCTCCTCGGGGTGGTGCTGGTGGTGCTGGGCAGCCGGATCGGCGCGTGGCAGGGCCTGATCGTGCTGGCCATGATGTTCGCCGGTACGGCCGTTCATCGCGCGGAACAGGGGGCGATCCGGTGGCGTACCGCCATCGTGACCGTGCTGACGGTGCTGGCCTGCGGGGTCCTCGCGAAGGACGACCCCGGCTGGGCGCCGGCGCTCCTGCTGGCGGCGGGCTTCTTCGCGGCCGCGTTCGCGCTGCGGCGCAGGTCGTTCCCCCGCTGGCTCGCCCACCTCGGAGTGATCAGCTTCTCCCTCTATCTGCTGCACCCGCTCCTGCTGGGGGTGAGCCCGAATCTTCCGCTGTTCTTCCTCGCCCTGGTGCCGCTCTGCTACCTGACCCACCGCCTGATCGAGGCCCCCGCTCAACGTCTCGGCAGGCGGTTGGCCAGGTCTTCCCCGAGGGAACCCGCGAGGGAGCCGACGGGGGAGTCCGCACCGGGCACGTCCTAGATCAGGGAAGGGCGTACTGCTCCGCGTAGGCGGCGGACGGCTCGGTCGGGGTGATCACGTCGATGAGCACGCCGTCGGGCGCGGCCACGATGAAGTGCCGCTGGCCGAACTCCTCGGTGCGCAGCGTCAGTTCCACCGGGAGCCCCGCCTGCCGTACGAGCCTGTCGTGCTCGGCGTCGACGTCGGTCACCTCGAAGTTGAGGATCAGCCCTCGCACCGCGGAACGGTATTTCTCCGGCACCGTCGGGTGGGCGCGGTCGACGAGCGCGAGCTCGTAGTGCGGCGGTTCCGGCCGCCGCATGCTCACGTACCAGTCGGCCTCGAACGTCGTCTCGAAGCCGAGAAACCGCCGGTAGAAGTCGTGAGACTCGGCGATCCGGTCGGTGCAGACGACCGGGTAGAAGCTCGTGAGGGTCATGCCGTTCCCTTCGGTCCATTTCGCATACCAACGGTATGTGAAGCTAACATACCATTGGTACGTCAACAAGGGAGGCCACGGTGAACCGGGCACGGCAACGGCTGGAGACCAGGCGGGCGCTGGTGACCGAGGCGAGGGCGCTGTTCGCGCGGCACGGGTACGCCGCGGTGAGCCTGGCGCAGATCGTCGGGGCGGCGGCCGTGACGAAGGGCGCGCTCTACCACCACTTCGAGAGCAAGGCCGACCTCTTCCACGCGGTCGTCGAGCAGGTGCAGCAGGAGGTGGGCGAGCGGGTCGCCGCGGCGGCCGACGCGTACGACGACCCCTGGGAGCAACTGGTCGCGGGGTGCCGGGCCTTCCTCGCGGTGAGCCGCGACCCGGACGTGCAACGGATCATGCTCGTCGACGGTCCCGCCGTGCTCGGCTGGAACGAGTGGCGGGCGATGGACGAGGC
Organism: Streptosporangium sp. NPDC000095; assembly: GCF_042899335.1. NCBI lineage: Bacteria > Bacillati > Actinomycetota > Actinomycetes > Streptosporangiales > Streptosporangiaceae > Streptosporangium > Streptosporangium sp. NPDC000095. The sequence continues at coordinate 541,373 of NZ_JBIAZS010000002.1, read as the reverse complement.
GTCCTCGGCGCGGCACCTCACCGAGGCGCTCGTCACGCTGATCGAGGCGGGGGTCATCGCCCGCAGGCCCGTGGAGCCGCTCGCCCACCTCCTGTCCGGCGCGATGAACGAGGCGGCCCTGTGGCTGGCCCGCTCGACCGACCCCGACGACCTCCCCGCCGTCACCGAGGAGTTGACGCGCCTCCTGGAATCCCTGCGCGAGCACCGGTGACCGAAAACCTCGCGCGACCCCCGGTGGTCGGAGTCCTCGCCCGACCATCGGTGATTGGAATCCTCGCGCGGTCCTCGGTGATCGGAGTCCCCGCGCGGTCCTCGGTGCGGCGATCGGGCGAAGCCTCGGTTCCGATCATCGAGGCTTCGCCCGGCGGGAATTCACTTACCTCCCGCTTGCCGGTCGAACACGTGCTTTACAGGAACCTCCAGAGGTTGTTGTTCGAGCCGTTGTCGTCGGCGAGTACGACCTGCGCGCCCTGGGCCGTGCCGGAGAGGCCGAGGACCCGGCCGCCGTTGGCGCACTGGATGCGGAAGGCGGCGTTGGAGCCGTAGCGCAGCCGCCAGCGGTGGTCGCTTGCGCCGTTGTCGGCCCACTGCAGGACGCGGGATCCGGCGGCGGTGGCGGCGTTCTCCACGCCCAGCACCTTGTTGCTGTTGGAGTTGCGCAGGCGCAGGTAGCCGCCGGTGTCCACGACCGCCGTCCACAGGTGGTCGGCGGTGCCGGTGTCGCCCCACTGCACGACCAGCGCGCCGTCGGCGGTCGACATGTTGGTGACGCCGAGCACCATGCCGGTGCCCACGTTCTGGATGCGGCGCGCGCCGTTGGGCACGAAGCGCCACTGGTTGTCGGCGGTGCCGTTGTCGGAGTCCTGTACCGCCTGGGCGCCGTTGGCGGTGGAGTTGTTCTGGATACCCAGCAGCTTGGAGCTGTTGGCGTTACGGATCTTGACCGAGCCGTCGCCGACGTCGACGATCGCCCAGCGGTGGTCGGCGGTGCCGGTGTCGCCCCACTGGAGCACCCGGGCGTTGTCGGCGGTCGACATGTTCTCGACGCCGAGCACCTTGCCGCTGTTGACGTTTCGGAAGCGCAGGTTCCCCCCGTCCACCACCGGCACCCAGTCGTGGTCGGCGGTGCCGTTGTCGGTCCACTGCAGGGCGAGACCGCCGTCGGCGGTCGACATGTTCTGGATGCCCAGCGCCAGTCCGCTGGCCACGTTGATCAGCCGGAAGCTCGCCGTACCGCCGCCGCTGGAGGAGCCGGTGGCGTTCCAGTAGACGACGTAGTTGTGGTTGTGGGCGTCGTAGAACGGGCCCAGGTTCACCGATGCCCCGTTGGCCGTGGCGGTGAAGGCGAGCGACGAGGTGCTCGTCCGGGTGATCGACGAAGGGGTGAGCGTCGGCGCCGACGACAGGGAGGTGTTGCCGTAGTTGCCCGACAACACGACCGGGCCGTAGGTGACGGCCTGGAGGTTCGGGTTGTCGTTGGCGGGCTTCAGGACGACCCGCATCGGCAGCTGCACGGTCACCGTGTCGCCCGAGGTCCACGACCGGTTCAGGTCGGCGTAGGAGCCGGGGGTGGTGACGATGTTCTGTTGCACCCCGTTGACGCTGATCGTCGCGCCCTGGGTCCAGGCTGGGATGCGGATCCGCATCGACCACGTCCCGCTCACGTTCCCGGTGACCTGCAACGACGTGGTGTCGCTCACCGGGAAGGAGGTGGTCTGGGTGACCGTGATGCCGCGCTGTGACCAGTTCAGGGTGGAGGGCGCGAACAGGTTCACGAAGAGTGTGTTGCCGTTGTGGAAGTAGATCGAGTCCATCAGCTTGGTGTGGATCTCGATGCCGGTGCCCTGGCAGCACCACATGCTGTTGTAGTCGGTGCTCCAGGTGCCGCCGCCCCAGGCCGGGCCCACACCTCGGCGGCCACCGGGGTTGAGCGGCGTGAAGTAGGTGACGTGCCCGCGGCTGTCGGCCGGGTTCTGCTGGCCGAGGAGGTGGTTCAGCAGGGCGTTCTCGAAGTAGTCGAAGTAGTCGGCCCTGGTCGGCGCGAGCGTCCACAGCTCCCGGGTCAGCTTCAGCATGTTGTACGTGTTGCACGCCTCCCCGGTGTCCCTGGCCAGGTAGCCCGCGATGGCGTTCGGCGCGCGGAAGTGCTCGGCCTGGCTGTTCGAGCCGTTCACGTACGTGTGTGCGCCGACCGTGATGGCCCAGGCGTTGGTCGCGATGTCCCGGTAGCGGGTCGTGCCGGTGGCCTTGTACTCGCGGGCCGCCCCGATCCACTTGGGCACCTGCGTGTTGGCGTGCAGCCCGTTGAGCTGGTCCTGGTTGGAGGCGAGCGGGTTGAACACCGCGGCGTGGTCGAATCGCTGGGCCGTGGTCAGCCAGCGTGAGTCACCGGTCATCTGGTAGATGTCGGTCAGCACGGCGTTCATGCCGCCGAACTCGGTGCCCAGCATCGACTGCATCTGGCTGGAGCTGAGCCGGGAGGTACGCGTGTCCACCCAGCCGGCCAGGGCGAGCAGCACCGTCCTGGCCTGGGTGTTGCCGATGTGCCGCCACACGTCCAGCAGCCCGGCGAGGGTCTTGTGGATGCAGTAGTAGGGCACGTTGCCGTTGTTGAGCGTGCGGTTCTCCACGGCGGTGATGTCGGACTCGGGGAAACCCGACAGGTAGCCGGCGGTGAACCCGGCCGCGCCGTTGTTCGCCTGGCACTTGGCCAGCTCGGCGACCATGAGCTCGGCCTTGCTCCGGAAGGTGGTGTCACCGGTCACCATGTACGCCTGGGTCCACGCGGTCAGGAAGTGGCCCTGCATGTGGGAGCGGAACGGGAAGTTGGGAGCGTCCCAGCCGCCGTTGGCGGTCGCGCCGTTGGTGGACAGGCGGTGGTTGGCGCGGAAGACGTACAGCAACCGCTCGACGTCGACGAAGCGCAGGTAGGCCAGGGTGCGGTTCTGGTTGTCCAGCCAGCGGCCGGAGGTCAGGCGGACCTGGCCGAGGTCGAACTCGTAGGCGGACACGCCGATGTCGGCGCGCGCCCACGGGAGGGCGGCCCAGGCGGCGGACGTGCCCACCACCTGACTCGCGGCCGAGATCGCGACGGTGGCGCCCGCGGCCTGGAAGAGCTGACGGCGACTCAAGGACATTGGGGGGTGCTCCTTTGAGAGAAGGGGGGATGTGACCTGCCGCGATCGCCGCGGTCGGCCACCGACTTTCAGCCGGTGAGCTGCCCTACGAAATTGTTAGCGCTAACATTTAACGTGGCAATTCTGTACGGACTCCTTTGGTGAGTGCTTTGCCGCGAAGTACATCCGACGACCCGATCCGGCGTCAACGAGTCACGACTCTCGCTGACGTGGCGTTGTCAGGGCGGCTGCCCCTGCCTGGAGGCTCGTCCGAAAACGGGTCGCGCCGCCCTGCCCGCGCCTGTGAAAGTTTCACAGAAGTTACCGCTTTGCAACAGGGGGGTTTGCGCGATTTAACGCGAACCTGCCGCACCGTGTCGCGGTCGGCTCCCCGCTCCTCGCGTCGACCGCCAAAGGGCGGCGAGCGCCCCTCTCAGTCTTGCGACGGCCGCGTCGTCGCGAGGCGTCGCTGTTCCTCCTCGACGATCTGGCGGGCGAGTGCCTGTTCCGAGATGTCGACCGCGTCGGGGGTGGAGTCGGCCAGGTCGCTGCGGCGGGCGTAGGTGTCGAAGAGCCCGGCCTTGCCACGCAGGATGTCCAGCATGCGCTGGTCGACGCTGTCGGCCGTGAGGATGCGGTGCACCTGGACCTTGCGTACCTGTCCCATGCGGTGGGCGCGGGCCACGGCCTGGCTCTCCATGGTCGGCTTGACCTGCGGCTCGCAGATGATCACCACGGAGGCGGCCTGCAGGTTGAGGCCGACCCCGCCCGCCTGGATCTGGCTGAGCAGTACGGCGTGTCCCTGGGCCGCGGTGAACTCGTCGACGACCTGCTGACGGCGGTCGGCGCCGAGATCGCCCGAGATCGGCCCGTGCACCCGGCCGCCGGGGTCCCCGGGGGCCTGGGGGGTGCCGGGGCCGCCGAGGGCCTGGTGGACGGCGGCCATGACGTCGCGGAAGTAGGAGAAGACCACGACCTTGAGACCGTTGCCCGCCGCCTCGTCGACGAGTTCCAGCAGCCTCTGGAGCTTGGCCGACGTCTCCGGTACGGCGTAGGCGGCCCGGCGCATCGCCATGAAGTTCCCGTCGGCGACGGCCTTCCGGTAGGCGGTGAGGTCCGCCTCGCCGAACTCCTCCCACTCGTCCACGTGGACGAGGTCGGGCAACTCGGTGAGCACGTCCTCCTGGTTGCGGCGCAGGTAGACCGGTGCCACGGCCCTGCGGAAGGACCGCGCCCCCGCCGCTCCCGCCGCCCCGGCGGCTCCCGCCGTCGCGTCGCCGTTCCGGAGGGCGGGGATCAGATCGGGCCTGAGATAGCCGACGAGATTGCGGAACTCCTCGACGCGGTTCTCCATCGGCGTCCCGGTCATGAAGAGCACCCGCTCGGTACGGTCGCACCACCGGGCGACGGCCTGGGAACGCCTCGCGGCCGGGTTCTTCACGTAGTGGGCCTCGTCGACCACGAGCATCCCGAGCGCGACGTCGTCGGGAATCTCCAGCCGGTGCAGGGTGTCGACGGTGGTCACGGCGACGCCGCCGGTGCGCACCCATTCCGCCAGGGCCGCGGCCCGGTCACCGCCGCGCAGGGAGTAGGCCCGCAGCGTGCTGCGGGTCTCGACCTCGCGCACCCAGTTGATCAGGACGCTGGCCGGGCAGGCCACCAGGAAGTGGCTCTCGCCGCGCGCCCGGAGGTGCGCCAGGACGGCGATGGCCTCGATGGTCTTGCCCAGGCCCATCTCGTCCCCCAGGATCACCCGGCGCTGGGCGAGGGCGAAGCGGGCGCCGAACGACTGGTAGCCGCGCAGGGAGACCCTGCGGTGGGTGTCGTCGAGGTTCTGGGCCTTCACCCGCGAGGAGATGTCGTCGGGCAGGAAACCCTCGGAGGCGACCCTGTCGGGTTCCGTCGCCGCGATCTCGGCGAGCAGGTTGTAGTACTCGGACGCGCGGAACTCGAAGTCGACCCACGCCTCAAGGCCGGAGACCGGCGGGCGCAGCAGGTCCACGGAGACCTGGCCGAAGAGCAGCGCCGTGTCGGACGCGTTCGCCTCCGCGATCACGTCCTCGATCCGCGCGACGGCCTCCCGCGCCCGGCGACGGCCCTCCCGGCCCGCGAGCAGCATCCGCAACCACCCGCGAGCGGGTTGCGCGGCGGGCAGGAGCGAGGCGAGCCGCTCCGCGATCCTGCGCGCGGCGGCGCCCGCGCGCGGCAGGTCGGGGCCCGCGTTCACCAGTCGGTTCAGTGCGATCAGCAGGGCCGTGGTCTCGTCGTCCTGCCGGTCGACGTCGATCCGCAGCGCCACCGTCTCCTCCACCGCCTTGGCGATCTGCCCGGCGGCGGCGTGCGCCTGTCTCGCGTTCCACGCCCCGACCCCGGGGAGCAGTTGGAGCGCGTACGGCGTGGTGTCCAGGATGTCGAGGACCGTCTGGTGACCGGCCTGTTCCAGGGCGCTGACCCGGAGCCGTCCCACGGTGACGTCCTTCAGACGTGCCAGGGGAATGGACCCGAGTTCCTCACGTGCCAGGCGCGTACGCACCAGGGAGAGCGCCCGCTGGACGTCGGCGCGCGCCTCGGCGTCGTCGGCGAGCAGGGTGCGCGCGTGGGACCCCAGGCGCCCCGCCCTCTGCAGGAGGGCCCTGACCTGCCCGGGGGTGGGTGCCGGATCTTCTCGCTCGACGTCGCCCAAGCCCTCGTCCCTCCCCTCACGGCCCGATCACGGCAGTTCACCGTCGCCAACGTCCGGTCGGTTGTCAACGACCGGCGACGCGGGACACGGCATCACAGCCCTTTGCCCGGTAACGAGCCGTTCATGAGTTCCGGAACGAACCTGATCGGCCGGGGCCTCGGTCCCGCCGCTCGCCGGGTCCGTACCGCCGCCTTCATGGCCGGACGGCGAGCGATCCGGCCTCGTCGAGTGTCAGGCCGCCGCCGCGTTCGAACCGGGACGCGAAGCCGTCCTCGCCCAGTGCGGCGCGCGTTCTCGCCGTGATCCTGTCGATGTCGCCGCGCTCGGCGGGTGCCGGTGGCATCGCCGTCGACAGGCGGGCCGAGGCCGCCGCTCCCAGCAGCCGGGCGGCACGGTCGTGGTCCCCGGCGAGGGAGAGCGCCCCGGCCAGGCCCTCCAGGGCACGCATCACGTCACGGACGGCGTCGAGTTCGCGGGCGATCGCGAGGCTCTCCAGGTGCATGGTCCGCGCCGTCGCGGCGTCGCCGCGCTCCTCGAAGACGAAACCGAGCTCGACCAGGATCATCGGTAGGTGTACGAGATTGTCCGTCACCCCCTCCTGCCTCGGAGTCCACCTCAGGACGGTGCGCAGGTGTGTCTCCGCGGCGTCCAGCCTCCCCTCCCTCCTGGAGGCGTAGGCGAGCACCGTCTCCGCGAAGATCTGCCCGCCCTGGTGGCTCTGCTCGGCGGCGAGCCGTGCCGCCCGCTCGCCGGACTCCCGCGCCCGGGTGTGGTCGCCGCGCTGGAGGGCGATCCAGCCGACCCAGGCGAGCCGTACGGCGACCTCGGGCCAGAGCCCGAGCTCCTCGGCCATGTGCAGCCCGTCCCGGTGCAGCCGGTCGGCCCGCGCGTAGTCGCCGGTCATCTCCGCCAGCCCGCCGAGCCACTCCGTCGCCTGCAGCCGGCCCCAGCGGTCGCCGAGCTCGCCGAAGAGTTCCGCTCCCCGCTCGCTGTCGCGTTCGAGCGTGGCCACGTCGCTCCGGACGTGCGCGTGTTTGGCCCGGGTGACGAGAGCCGCGGCCGTGCCCCACCGGTCGCCGAGGACGCCGAAGGCGGTCAGCGCCTCGTCCAGCAGTTTCTCGCCGGCCGACAGGTCGCCGGTGCCCATTCCGGTGAAGGCGAGGAACCACTGGGCTCTGGCGCGCTCACCCGGGTCGTCGATGTCCTCGTACAGACGCATGGTCGCCTGATCGGCCACCTCGCCGTGCATGAACGCGATGCCCGCCTGCCAGGCGAGGGCTCTGGCACGGAGCGCGGGGATCCGCGCGGCGTCTGGCGTGTCAGCGGTGACGCCCGACGTGTGAGTGGTGACGCCTGGCGTCTCGGCGGTGACGTCCGGGGCCTCGACGGCGAAATCCGGCGTCTCGGCCGTGGACTCCGGCGTTTCAGCCGTGGAGCCCGGCTCCTCGGTGACGGAGTCCGGCGTCTCGGTGGCGATGGCCAGCGCCGAGGCGAGGGAGCGCCGGGCTTCCGCCAGCCTGCCGCGCAGGAACCAGTACCAGGTCATCGCGTTCACCAGTCGCAGCCCGGCCTCCCTGTCCCGGCCGGTCACCGCGCCGTCGAGTGCGGTGCGCAGGTTGGCGGTCTCCGCGTCGAGGCGGCGCAGCCACAGCCTCTGGTCGTGCCCGTACAGGTGCCGTCCGGCCTCCTCGGCGAGATCGACGTAGTGGCGCCGGTGGCGCCGCCGCAGGGACTCGAACTCGCCCGCCTCGTGGACGCGTTCGACGCAGTAGGCGGCCACCGACTCCAGGAGACGGTAGCGGGGGCCGTCGGCGGTGTGGGTGACGGTGACCAGGGAGCGGTCGACCAGGCGCACCAGGAGATCGAGCACGTCGGAGGCCGGAAGGTCGTCGGCGCCGCAGACGGCCTCGGCGGCGGGCAGCGTACAGCCGCCGGTGTGCACGGCCAGACGGCGCAGGGTGAGGCGCTCCGGGTCGGTGAGGAGGTCCCAGCTCCAGCTGATCATCGTGTGCAGCGTCCGCTGGCGGGGCGGGGCACCGCGATACCCGGTGGACAGGAGACGGAAGCGGTCGTCGAGGCGGGCGACGAGACCGTGCACGCTCAGCGCGCGGACCCTGGTGGCGGCCAGTTCCAGAGCGAGCGGGATGCCGTCCAGGCGGCGGCAGAGCGTGGCGACCGCCGGTGCGGTGTCCGCGTCGAGGGTGAATCCGGGGGCCGTCGCGCGGGCGCGGGCGACGAACAGCCGTACCGAACCGGTTCGCTCCAGCGCGTCGAGGTCGGCGGTGGCGTCCGGCGTCTCCAGGGGCGGTACGTTCCAGACCACCTCGCCGGTGAGGGCGAGGGGTTCCTGGCTGGTGGCGAGGACGCGCAGGCCGGGAACGGCTCGCAACAGGAGTTCCGTCAGCTCGGCGACGGGCTCGACGAGATGCTCGCAGTTGTCGAGCACCAGCAGCAGCCGCCGGGGGCGGAGCGCGCCGACGAGCCGGTCCAGGGGATCTCCTGAACCGGCGCTGTCATGGATGTCCAGCGCCGTGGTGACCGCGTCGATCAGCGAGCCCGCCGTCTCCAGGGCGCCGGGCCGGTCGAGCGCGGCCAGCTCGACCAGCCACACGCCGTCGGGGAAGGCGTCCGTCAGCCCACGGGCGGTTTCGACGGCGAGACGGGTCTTGCCCACCCCGCCGGGACCGGTGAGGGTGACCAGGCGGCCGGTGCGCAGCAGGGCGCCGATCTCGGCGGTCGCCTCGCCCCTGCCGATCAGGTCGGTGAGGGGCGCGGGCAGGTTCGTGGCGGGCCCGGCCGGGGGAGAGTCCGGTGGTGCGGGTGGGTCGAGTGCCGGATCCCGGGCGAGGATCGCCCGGTGCAGGGCGATCAGCTCGGCGCTCGGATCGAGACCGAGTTCGTCGGCGAGGTGGGCGCGGAGCTCCTCGTAGCTGTGGAGCGCCTCGGTCTGCCGTCCCGAACGGTAGAGGGCGCGCATGTGGGCGGCGCGCAGCCTATCCCTGAGGGGGTGCCGGGTCAGCAGGTCGCCCAGCTCCGCCGCGAGCCCGGTGTGCTCGCCGAGGGCGAGGCGGGCCTCGGCGTGGTCCTCGTGGGCGGTGAGCCGTTGCTCGTGCAGACGGGCGATCACCGGCTGGGTGAAGGGCTCGTCGGTGAAGTCGGCCAGCGCGGGGCCGCGCCACAGGGCGAGCGCGTCGGCGAGCAGCGCCGCCCTGGCCCGGGGGTCGTCGGTCCGCGTCGCCTCCGCGGTGAGGGACAGGAACCGCCACGCGTCGACCGCGTCGGCGTCGACGCGCAGCACGTATCCCGGAGGTGGCGACACCACCAGCTTCCTGGCGCCGGGCTCCGCGTCCTCCAGTACCCGCCGCAGCTGCGAGACCTTGGCCGACAGGGCCCCCGCCGGATTGCCCGGCAGATCCTCGCCCCACAGGTCGTCGACCAGCCGGTCGGCGGGCACCGGGCGGCCCTCGTGGACGAGCAGGTCGGCGAGGAGGGCGCGGACCTTCAGCCCGGGGACGGCGACGGGCCGGCCGTCCGCCGTCCACACCGCCAACGGCCCAAGCACCCCGAATTTCATGAACGTCACCATAACGCGCACGATCTCGCGGGCCGGGCCGTCCGCGAACCCCGCGCGCGGGACCTACCGCGACTCGACGGTCACCGGGGTCTCCCGGCGAATTCCGATGCCGGCCCTGCCGCGCCCACGCAGGCCGAACGCGACGACGGCCGCCGCGGCGAAGGCCATCGCGAACGGGATGACCAGGGCGGTGCGGAAGCCGTCGAGCTGGGTGAGGAGGGAGCCGCCGGAGCCGGTGGCGGCGATGTTCACGGCGGTCACCGCCGACAGGCCGAGCGCCGCGCCGAACTGGAAGGAGGTGTACAGCAGGCCGCCGGCGAGTCCCTGCTCCTCCTCGGCCACGCCGTCGGTCGCGGCGATGGTGAGCGGTCCGTACGCCAGGGCGAAGCCGAGACCAAGAATGATCATGGTCGGGAACATCGCCGCGTACGTCCAGTCGAGACCGACCGGCAGGAACAGCGCGTAGGCCACCGCGGCGAGGCACAGCCCGCCGAAGATCACCCGGACGTTGCCGAAGCGGTTCACCAGCAGCGGGGTGAGAGTCGGCGCGAGGATGGCGTCGATGCTGACCGCCAGCAGGGCGAGGGCCGCCTGCAACGACGACCAGCCGCGCAGTTCCTGCAGGTAGAGCACGACGAGAAACTGGAACCCGAAGAAGGAGCCCCCGAACAGCAGCGCGCCGAGGTTGGCGCGCACCAGGGGGCCCGAGCGGAGGATGCCGAGGCGCACCAGCGGCGCCGCCGACCGCCGCTCGATCGCCACGAAGGCGACGATCAGCGCGACTCCGACGGCGAGCGATCCGGCCGTCCAGGCCCATCCCCCGGCGGGGTCCTCCAGTCGGACGACCGCGAACACCAGCGTCATCATCGCCGCGGTCACGGTGACCGCTCCGGCCAGGTCGAAGCCCCGCGTGTGACGGTACGGACGCTCGCCGCCCGGGATGAGGAGAAGCGCGGCGACGAGGACCGCGGAGGCCATGATCACCGGGGCGAAGAACACCCACCGCCAGCTGATCTCGGCGAGCAGGCCGCCGACGACGAGGCCGAGCGAGAAGCCGGCCGCCGCCGTACCCGCGTAGACCAGCAGTGCCCGGTTGCGCTGCGGGCCCTCGGCGAAGTTCGTCGTGATGATGGACAGACCGGCGGGCGCCATGAACGCGGAGGCCACTCCCGTCACGAAACGGGCGACGATGAGGATCCATCCCTCGGTCGCGAACCCGCCCAGGCCGGAGAAGACGATGAACACGCCGAGCCAGGCCAGGAACATCCGCCGCCGGCCGAGCAGGTCGGCGGCCCGCCCACCCAGCAGCATGAAACCGCCGTAGCCGAGCACGTACGAGCTCATCACCCAGCTCAGCGAGCCCGTGCTCAGGTCCAGGTCGGAGCGGATCGACGGCAGGGCCACGTTCAGCATCGCCACGTCGATCCCCTCCAGGAAGATCGCACCGCACAGCACGAGCAGCATGCCCCAGGCACGCCCGCTCATCCGGTCCGAGGGTGGGGACAGTGGTGTGGACACGAGACGACTCCTCGAAGAGGCGCGGGAACCGTGATCGGTTCTCTCTTGTAAGTAGTCGCATCATGAGACACCATCGATGACCATGGAAGAAGGCACTTCGAAGTCACCGAGTCGCTGCCCCGATACCGACGGCGCCTACGGCGCCCACAGCGCCCACGATGCCTACGACGCCCGTCAGTGGGACACCCGGGAAGACTGCGAGGTCCGCCAGATCCTCGACCGGGTCGCGGACAAGTGGTCCCTGCTCGTCATCGCGCTCCTCGACAGCCGCACCCTGCGTTTCACCGAGCTGAGCCGCGAGATCGACGGCGTCAGCCAGCGCATGCTCACCGTCACCCTGCGCCATCTGGAGCGGGACGGCCTGGTGCGCCGCACCGTGCACCCCGTCGTGCCGCCCCGGGTGGACTACGAGCTCACCCCCCTCGGCGTGACCCTGCACGACACCATCCAGTCGCTCGTCACCTGGACGGAGCGGCACCAGAACGAGATCGCCGCCGCCCGCGCGGCCTACGACGCCCGCGCGGACACCGCGCCGGCCGCGACACCGTTACGTAACGAAACTCACCCCCCGGTATCGTTACGTAACGAAACTCGGGCCGTGGAGGCACCGCGCGAGGAGAGCGTTCGCGGCGAGGCCCGCTCACGGTGCGAGGTGTGCGGCGAACCGATCCACGCCGCGCGCACGGGCCGCCCCGCCCGGTTCTGCAACGCGGCGTGCCGCCAGAAGGCGCACCGCCGCCGCTCGCGCGCGGCCCTGCGGACCTCCGGCTGACCTTGCCCCCCTGGCCGTTCCCACGCGGCCCCGCGGCTGACCTCGCACCCCTCCATTCCCCGCAGCCCCCGTGGCCTTCGCCTTTCCCCGCGTTTCGCACATGACCTCGGCGAGAGGCAGGGCGTGGGACGGATCTCGCAAGGGCGGGCAAAGGATTGCCAAGGGGGTCCGTGTCGCGCCCTCCAGTCGGGGTCGCAGCGTGTCTCCTGTCCAGGAGTAATGGCACTGCTTGCCTGGAGGGACGGAGATGAGGAAGTTACTTCATGCCGGCGTGCTCGCGCTCGGCGTGTTCACCGCGGGGTGCGGCGGCGCCGGCGACGGGAGTGCGACCGAGCCGATCGTCGCGGACCAGGTCAAAGCGTCACCCACCTCGCCGGAACCCTCCGACTCGCTCTCGCCCTCGGAGGCGACCAGGGCCAAGGTCGAACTGGGTGAGACGAAGATCGGAAAGGTTCTGGTCGGCGAGGAGGGACGCACGCTCTACCTCTTCGACAAGGACAAGGACGGGAAGTCGTCGTGTTCCGACGCCTGCGCGCGGGCGTGGCCGCCGTACGTCACGGACGGGACGCCGGAGGCGGGTGAGGGCGTCAAGGAGGACCTGCTCGGCACCACCGAGCGGGAGGACGGTACGACGCAGGTGACCTACAACGGCCATCCCCTCTACTACTTCGCCAAGGACACCGAGGCCGGCGAGATCAAGGGACATGACGTCGACGGCTTCGGCGGCGAGTGGTACGCGGTCAACGCCAAGGGGAAGAAGGCTCACGACTGAGCCGACTCGGGAGGGGTACGGCCGAGCCGACCTGACAAAGGCGCGACCGGGCCGACTCGACGGAGACGCCACCGAGCCGACAGAGGCATGACCGAGCCGATCCGGGCGGGGCGGCCGAGCCCGCCCGCGAGGCGGAGGACTCGCCCCGCCCGGGCCGTCGCACGCCCGCCGGGACGCTCATCGGGCCCGGACCGTCTCGCCCTGCGGGTACACGTTGTTTGTCTAGTTCGCGAGATCTGTGCTGGACAAAGCCGGAAGCGCTAGAACAGGGGGAGTACGGCCCGGCCGCCGTGAGCGGCCCGTGATGGGGAACGTGCCAGGGCGACGCGCGTCACTCCTCAGAACCACCTGATTCCGCCCGGGGTGGCTCCGGTCCGCAGGCCGGAACCACCCCGGACGGTGCTCGGACGCCGAGCCTCCACGGGGAACGAAGAGGCCGGCGTTTCGCCGTCGGATCGCGCGCGTGAGCGATACCGAAAGGACGGCACGAGAACCCCCGCATCGTTTTCTCTGGGGCCGGTGCGGGGGTGTGCCTCCCGGCGGTGCCCCTCGGCGACGTCGTTTTCGACGGGCGCCGATCCGGCGATTCGGCCCAACCCCTGGACCCGTGAGGCCGGGCATGGTTGCATCTCGACTTGTCCAGAATTGATCTGCTGGAGAAGACAACGACGATCGCATGCCGGCGGGGGCTGAATGGGGCGACCCGAAAGGGCACTCGATCCCGACGCGAGCCCACTTCAGCGGTTCGCGTCAGAACTACGGCAGTTGCGGGAGGCAGCGGGAAAGCCGAGCTACCGGGAGTTGTCCCGGCGCGCGCACTACTCGGTGACGGCACTGTCGGAGGCGGCCGGAGGGGAGATCTTCCCCACGCTCGCGGTCACCCTCGCCTATGTCGAGGCGTGCGGCGGCGACCCCGCGGCCTGGGAGAGGCGATGGCGGACGCTGGCCGCGGAGTTCGCCTCGGCGGACGCCGCCGAGCGGGCCAAGGAGGGCGAGGACGCCCCGTACCTGGGGCTGGTGACCTTCGACCCCGGTGACGCCGACCGGTTCTTCGGCAGGAAGGACCTGGTCGCCGAGCTGTGCGCGCGGCTGGAGAACACCTCCCTGCTGGCGGTCTTCGGCCCGTCGGGGAGCGGGAAGTCGTCGCTGCTGCGTGCGGGGCTCCTGCCGACGCTGTGGGGCGGAGCGCTGCCGGGGAGCGAGGCGTGGCCGACGCTGCTGCTGACCCCGGGCGAGCATCCGCTGGAGGAGCTCGCGATCGGCCTGGCGAACGCGATGAGTGTGAGCGCCTCCTCACTCCACGCGGGGCTGACGGCAGGGCACGCGAACGCCCGCCTCGACGTCGGGCAGCTGCTGGAGGGACGGCCGAGGTCGGCGCGTGCCGTGATCGTGGTCGACCAGTTCGAGGAGGTCTTCACGCTCTGCGGCGACGAGCGGGAACGGGTGGCCTTCCTCGACTGGCTGCTCGCCGCGGCGGACGGCGGCGACCGGGCGCGGGTGGTGCTGGGGGTTCGCGCGGACTTCTACGCCAGGTGCGCGGAACATCCGCCGCTGGTGGCCGCGCTGCGCGACCGGCAGCTGCTGATCGGGCCCATGGACGACGACGATCTGCGGCAGGTGGTCACCGGACCGGCGACCCGCGCCGGGCTCAGGGTCGACCGGGCGCTCGTCGAGGCCATTCTCGGCGACTGCCGTACGGAGCCTGGGGCGTTGCCGCTGCTCTCGCACGCGCTGTTGGAGACGTGGAAGCGGCGCAAGGGCGACGCGATGACGCTCACCGGGTACCGCGCGGCCGGGGGCATCCAGGGGGCCATCGCGCAGAGCGCCGAGCGGGTCTACGGCGAGTTCGGCGACGGGGAGCGCCACCTGGTCAAGAACGTGTTCCTGCGCCTGACGGCGCTCGGCGAGGGCACCGAGGACACCCGCCGCCGCGTCGCCCCCGACGAGCTGCTCTCCGGCCCGAACGGTACGGCGGTGGCGACCGTGCTGAGCAGGCTCACCGAGGCCCGGTTGCTCACCGTCGACGAGGACAGCGTCCAGGTGGCGCACGAGGCGGTCATCCGCTCCTGGCCCAGGCTGCGGGGCTGGCTCGCCGAGGACCGGGAGTTCGTCCGTCTTCACCGGCGGCTCACCGAGGCCGCCGCGGAGTGGGGGCAGCACGGGCGCGAGGACGAGCTTCTCTACCGGGGGATGCGCCTGACCGCCTGGGAGGGCCGCGAACTCGACCGGCTCAACGACCTGGAGCGCGCCTTCCTGGAGGCCGCGCGGGCACGCGAGGCCCGTGAGCGCGCCGCGAGCGGCAGGCGGGTCCGGCTGGCGCTGATCGGCACGACGGTGGTCGGAGTGGTGGTCTGCGCGCTCGCCGTGATGGCCTTCGTCCTGGCGGACCGGGCACAGCGCGGGCAGGAGCTCGCCTACTCCCGCCAGCTCGCCGCCGACGCCCGCGGCAGGCTCCAGCTCGATCCCCAGCTCGGCCTGCTGCTCGCCCGGCGGGCGTACGAGGTCAGCCCCACCGTCGAGGCCGCCTCGGTCCTCAGGCAGGCCGTCGTCGACTCCCGGGTGGGTTTCGTCCTGCCCATCGCCGGCGGCAAGGTCTGCGGTGCCTCCTTCTCCCCTGACGGGCGCCTCCTGGTCACGGGCAGCGGCGACGGGACCGTACGGGTGTGGAAGGTGAACGGTCGGGGCCTGTCACTGGACGATCCGGTCGTGCTGCGGGGACACGACGGCGAGGCGTGGAACCCGGTGTTCAGCCCCGACGGGCGCTACGTGGCCGCCGGGGGCGTCGACGGGACGGTGCGGGTGTGGGACCTGACGGGTGTGGAGGCGCCCGAGGTTCTGCGAGGACACGAGGGAGCGGTGTGGAACGTGTCCTTCAGCCCCGACGGGCGGCGCCTGGCCGACGCCGGCAACGACGGCACGGTGCGGGTGTGGGACCTCGCCGACGGCGGGGCGCCGAAGGTCCTGCGCGGGCACGAGGGGCGGGTCCTGGGGGTGGCGTTCAGCCCTGACGGCAGGCGCCTGGTCACCGGGGGCGGCGACGGCACGGTACGGCTGTGGGACCCGGAGGGCGAAAAGCGGCCCACGGTGCTGCGCGGACACGAGAACTCGGTGGAGAGCGTGGCGTTCAGCTCGGACGGCGACCGCCTGGCGAGCGCGAGCACCGACGGCACCGTGCGGACGTGGGAGGTGCCCGGTGCGGGCGCGGGCGGGCACGACGGCACCTCCAAGGTCCTGCGCGGGCACGACGGCACCGTCGAGGGGGTGGCGTTCGGCCGTGACGGGCGGATCGCGAGCGTCGGCAACGACGGCACGGTCCACGTCTGGGGCGCGGGCGGCTCCATCGCCCCCCTGGTGCTGAGCGGTCACCGGGGCACCGTGTGGAGCGCCGCGTTCAGCCCGGACGGCCGCACGCTCGCGAGCGCGAGCGACGACGGCACCGTACGGATGTGGGACGTGACGGCGGCGGGTGACGCCGCGATCGTGCGCGGTCACACCGGGGAGGTGTGGAGCGCCGATCTCAGCTCCGACGGGCGGCGGGTGGCGAGCGCCGGCAGCGACGGTACGGTCCGCGTCGGGAACGTCACCGGCGAGGGCGACGCGGTCGTGCTGCGTCCGAAGGGCGGGGAGGTCCTCGACGTCGCGTTCGGCTCGGACGGGCGGCGGGTGGCGGGCGCGCTGGAGGACGGCGTGGTCCGCGTCTGGGACGCCTCGGGGCGCGGGGAGCCCGTGCTCCTTCGCGGTCACCTCGGGATGGTGTGGAGCGTCGCGTTCAGCCCGGACGGGCGGCGGGTCGTCAGCGGCGGCAACGACGGCACGGCCCGCGTCTGGGACGCCTCGGGAGCAGGGGAGCCGCTCGTGCTCCGCGGCCACCGGGGAGTGGTCAGGTACGTCGCGTTCAGTCCGGACGGGCGGCGGGTCGCGAGCGCGGGTGAGGACGGCACGGTCCGGGTGTGGGACGTCTCGGGACACGATGAGCCGGTGGTGTTGCGCGGGCATCAGGGTCTGGTGTGGAGCGTGTCCTTCAGTCCCGACGGGCTGCACGTGGCGAGCGGCGGCAACGACGGCACGGTCCGGGTGTGGGACGTCTCGGGACGCGGCGAGCCGGTGGTGTTGCGCGGGCATCAGGGTCTGGTGTGGAGCGTGTCCTTCAGCCCCGATGGGCTGCACGTGGCGAGCAGTGGCAACGACAACACCGTCAGGATCTGGACGGCCGCGGGCCGAGGCGAGCCCGTGGTCTTCCAGGGGTACGGCGCCTCCGTCGAGAGCGTGGGGTTCGGGCGCGACGGCCGCCACCTGGTCACCACGCACGGCGACGCCACCGTCCGGGTCTGGCGGTGCGACGTGTGCGGCCCGATGGAGGAGGTTCTGAAGCTCGCCCGCGACCGCACCGTACGCGAGCTCACCGCGGACGAGCGCAAGGTCCTCCTCCAGACCCCCGGCTGACCGTCGGGCCTCCCGCCCGCGTCCCTGCGCCCCCGGTCCGCGAGGCGCCCCCGGTCCGCGAGGCGCGGCCGGGGCGCGTCCGGTCCGCGAGGCGCGGCCGGGGCGCGGGCCGCCGGACGCGGCTCGCGGTCAGCGCGTCGGGTACGTCCAGCGTCTCGAACAGCTCAGGTGGACTCCCGGACGACCAGCTCCGTGGGCAGGATCGTCGACGACATGGGCCCGCCGTCGATCTGGCGGAGAAGCAGGCGCACCGCCACCCGTGTCTGGTCCTTCGTGGGCACGCGCACCGTGGTGAGCGCGGGCACGGTGTAGGAGGCGGCCTCGATGTCGTCGAACCCCACGATCGCGACGTCGTGCGGCACCCGCCGTCCCGACTCGCTCAGCACCCGCAGGGCGCCGATCGCCATCAGGTCGCCCACCGCGAAGACCGCGTCGAGGGCCGGATCGTCGCGCAGGAGCTGGCGCATCGCCTCCGCGCCCGAGGCGAGGGTGAGGTCGCCGACGGCGATGATCGACCGGTACCCGGTGTCGCGCAGCGCCTTGCGGTATCCCTCAAGCCGCTCCCCCGCGCCGATCGCGTCCGGGGGCCCGGAGATCGCGGCGATCCGCCGCCGTCCCCGGTCGAGGAGGTGCCTCACCGCCGAGGCGGCACCGCCCACGTTGTCGATGTCGGCGTACGAGATCCGCGTCTCCATCGCGGACCTGCCCAGTGACACGACGGGGACGCCCGTGCGGGCCAGCGCGGCGGGCAGCGGGTCGCTGCCCCGGGTGGACACGAGCACCACCCCGTCGACGTGCCCCGAGGCGGCGTACCGCTCCACCCGGAGCCGACCGGCCGACGAGTCGGCGAGCATGAGGGTGACGCGCTTGCCCGACTCCTCCAGTTCCCCGGTGACCGAGCGGACGATCGCGGAGAACAGCGGGTCGTCGGCCCTGACCGAGGCGGGGGAGCCGGAGACGACGAGCGCGATCGAGTCGGTGCGCCGGGTCACCAGGCTGCGGGCCGCCGAGTTGGGGACGTAGCCCAGTTCGTTCACGGCGTTCATCACGATGGCGCGGAACTCGTCGCTGACCGTGCCCTCACCGTTGATCACCCGGGAGACGGTCGACCTCGACACGCCCGCGCGGGCCGCGACCGCCTCCAGGGTGGGACGTTTGGCGCGCTCGCGGTGCAGCCCGTTGTGCCGGATCACCTCGCGGTACCACAGCGCGCTGTCCTTGGGCAGCCGACGCTGCGTCTCGAAGTCGACGTGCACGATCCCGAAGCGCTTGTGGTAGCCCTCGGCCCACTCGAAGTTGTCCATCAGCGACCAGACCAGGAAACCGCGCAGGTCGGCGCCTGCCTCGATCGCGGCGTGCGCCGCTCTCAGATGGCTCTCGAAGAACGCGGTCCTGTCGGCGTCGTGCACGCGGTCGTCCTCCACCACGTCGTCGAAGGCGGCGCCGTTCTCGGTGACGAGCAGGCCGACCTCGGGGTAGTCGCGCGAGAGCCGGGTGAGCAGCTGGGAGAGACCGGTCGGCACGATCGCCCAGCCCATCGCCGTCGTCGGGGCGTGGGCGCCGCTGAACAGGATGTCCTCGCTGCCGGGGTAGGCGGCGTTGGCGGGCTCGCCCGGCCGGGACCGTACGACGCAGGGGGTGTAGTAGTTGATCCCGAGCAGGTCGACGGGCTGGTTGATCGTTTCGAGGTCGCCGTCGCGGATGTGGTCGATCCCGCCCATGCGTTCCATGATGGCGAGCGCCGGGTCGGGATACTTCCCGCGCAGGGCGGGGTCGAGGAACTGCCGGTTGATGAGGCAGTCGATCCGCTCCACCGCCTCGGCGTCCTCGGCGGAGGGGACGAGGTCGGGGTCGTTCACCTGGCCGGGCGTCATCACCGGCGTGAGGTTCAGGGTGAGGGCGATCTCGCGGGCGCCCGCCTCGCGCAGCACCTGGGCGCCCAGCCCGTGGGCGAGCAGGAGGTGGTGGGAGGCGCGGAACGCCTCCGCCGCCGACGCGCGGCCCGGCGCGTGGATGCCGATGCCGTACCCCAGCACCGCCGACACCCACGGCTCGTTCACCGTCATCCACGTCCCGACGCGGTCACCGAGCCGGTCGTGCATGATGCGCGCGAAGTCGGCGAAGCGGTAGGCGGTGTCGCGGTCGGTCCACCCACCCCGATCCTCCAGCGCCTGGGGGAGGTCCCAGTGGTAGAGCGTCACGTAGGGCGCGATGTCGGCCGCGAGCAGCTCGTCCACCAGCCGGTCGTAGAAGTCGAGCCCGTCGGCGACGGCGGGCCCGGAGCCCGACGGCTGGATCCTGGGCCACGCGACCGAGAACCGGTAGGCGCCGAGGCCCAGCTCCGCCATCATCCGGACGTCGTCGGTGTAACGGTGGTAGTGGTCGCAGGCCACGTCGCCGGTGTGGCCGTCGGCGATCCTTCCGGGCGTGCGGGAGAACGTGTCCCAGATCGACGGGCCGCGCCCGCCCTCTCGCACGGCGCCCTCGATCTGGTAGGCGGCGGTCGCCGCCCCCCAGACGAAGCCCTGGGGAAAGGCCAGGGTCTCGCCCCGGGCCGAGATGGTCGTTGCGGTCATGCTTCGAAAACCCCCCGTCGGTTCTCGCGACTGCCGGAACGCGCGGGGTGGCGGGTCGCCGTCGTCCCGGTCGGTGGAAGCGTTCCACCGCCATCATGAGCACGGTCGCGGCCCGGCGTCGAGAGGTTCCCTCAATGCGTGGGAACGCTCCCACTCTAGGGGGAGAGGGTGGACCAGGACGGGAAGGGAGTACGGTTCGTCCCCTTCCGGCCAGGGGGGTGGATCGGAAGGGGAAGATGTGTGGCTCGTCCCCGCCGGTCAGGGGGATGGGACAGAAGGGGAGGATGCGTGGCTCGCCCCTACCCGTCAGGGCGGGAGGATGTGCGGTTCGTCCTTTTCCGGCCAGGGGGATGGGTCAGAACGGGAAGATGTGCAGCGCACCGCTCCCGGTCAGAGCGGTGATCCGACGAGGTGCGGCCGGGTCGCGCCGCACCTCGACGACCGCGTGCCCCGGGCCGGTCCGCACGTCGTAGCCCTCCCGGTACTCCTCTCCGTCCGGCACCCTCACCCTCACGTCGCCGGTCGTCCTCGCCACGGCGCCGACGTCGCCGGGCGGGACCGTGAACCCCAGGTCGACGTCTCCCGTACCGGTCTCGACGTCGGCCTTCGTGGACCCGAGGTCGATGCCGATCACGTCCCCCGTCCGCGTCCGTGCCCACAGATCGCCCTTCGTACCGTCCACGATCACGTCGCCCACGGTGGTGGAGAGGCGCAGGTCACCGTCGATGTCGCTCGCCATGAGGGTCCCGAAGCGGCGGGACTTCACCTCGACGTCGGTGGCGGCGGGTACGCGCAGGATGTAGTCGGCCTGGCAGGCGGGGTCGCCGGGACGGTCGACGCCGGGGCAGCGGACGTCGAGCCTGAGCGTCCGCCCGTCCCACTCCTCGGTGACCACGGGCCGGTCCCCGGCCCAGGAGAGCATCCGCTCCAGGTCCAGCCGCTTCACCGCTCCAGGCGCGACCGAGATGTTGACGTGACTCGCGCTCTCCACGACGATCCCCGGCGCGGTGAGCGCCCAGGACCGCGCTGTGGTCTCGGTGGTCCGGCGGGGCGCCGTGATCTCGGCCCACGCCCCTATGGCGGTGAGGGCGACGGCGAGCGCGGTGAGCGCACCGCCCGCGACCAGCCAGGCGATCCGCACGTTGTTTCGTATCGGCATGCTTTCAAACCCTCAGAAATCGCAGGACGGCGAGTACCCGGCGGTGGTCCTTGTCGGCGCCGGAGAGATCGAGCTTGGTGAAGATGTTGTTGATGTGCTTGCCGACCGCGCTCTCCGAGACCACCAGGGCCTCGGCGATCCCGGTGTTGGAGCGGCCCTCCGCGATCAGTGAGAGCACCTCGTGCTCCCTGCGGGTGAGCCGGTCCAGCGGGTCGCTGTGCCTGCGCAGCAGCAGCTGGGCGACCACCTCGGGGTCGAGGGCGGTGCCTCCGGCGGCGACCCGGCGCAGCGCGTCGAGGAACTCCTCGACGTCGGCCACCCGGTCCTTGAGCAGATAGCCGATCCCGCTGGTCGCGGTGGACAGCAGCTGGGTGGCGTAGCGCTCCTCGACGTACTGGGAGAGCACGAGGATCGCGAGCGTCGGCCGCTGGCGGCGCAGCACGAGCGCCGCGCGCAGACCCTCGTCGGTGTGCGAGGGCGGCATCCGCACGTCGGTGACGACGAGGTCGGGGACATGCTCGTCCACGGCGCGCAGCAGCCCTTCGGCGTCGGACACCGCGGCCACGACCTCGATGCCCGCCGAGCCGAGCAGGCGGACGAGCCCCTCCCTCAGCAGTACCGAGTCCTCGGCGAGCACTACGCGCACGGCAGCTCCACTCTGATCGTCGTCGGCCCGCCGAGCGGGCTGTCGACGTACAGGATGCCGTCCACCGAGCCGACCCGGCGGGCGAGGCCGCGCAGGCCGGTCCCGGCGTCGGGGTCCGCGCCGCCGTGGCCGTCGTCGCCGACGGCGACGTGGAGGCGGTCACCGACGCGTTCGACGACGACCTCGGCGCAGGACGCCCCCGCGTGCTTGGTGATGTTGGTGAGCGACTCGGACACGACGAAGAACGCCACCGCCTCGACCGTGGGAGAGACCCGTTCGGCGATGTCGACGCTCAGCCGTACGGGGAACGGCGCCCGCACCGCGAGGCCGGACAACGCCGCGTCCAGGCCCTGGTCGTTGAGCACGGCCGGGTGCAGCCCCCGGACGAAGTCGCGCAGCTCCTTGAGGGCCTGCTTCGCCTCCTCGTGCGCCTGCACGATCACCTCGCGTGCGGGTTCCGGCAGGTCGGTCAGGGTGGCGCGGGCCATGCCCAGGTTCATCGCGAGCGAGACCAGCCGCTGCTGGGTGCCGTCGTGCAGATCCCGCTCGATGCGGCGGCGCTCGGCGTCCGCGGCGTCGACCACCTCGGCCCGGCTCTCCTGCAACGTCTCGACCCGCTGGACGAGCTGGTCGCTCAGGCTGGGCCCGAGCAGGGCCTCGGCGGCGATCACGTCCAGCAGCGCGAACCCGCGGGCCACCCACGGCGCCGCGACGAACAGGGTCCCCGAGACGAGGACGAACGCCACGCTCCGCCAGCTCTCCTCCAGTGCCCAGTACCGCACGGCGAGCGCGGCGGTGACCAGGCCGCCCGCCCACGCCCCGACGACGGAGAAGGCGCCGATGCCGCTGATCAGCGGGGCGAGCAGGTGGTATCCGAGCCGGCGCCAGGCGCTCAGCGTCCTCGCCTCCTGAACCAGCCGCCTGAACGGGTTCATGCTCAGGGGGCGGCGCGCGACCGGGAGGATGTCGACGTCGAGGAAGGCGGCGAACCGGGACCGCTGCACCCGGGTGAGCAGCCGGACGACCACGAAGGACAGCAGCAGCGCGACCACGGGGACCACCACGGTCCACACCAGCAGCACCGACGCCGCCACCAGCGCCAGGATCGTCCACGCGCCCAGCAGGGCGATCGGTGCCCCCACCACCAGGTGCGCGGTGCGGAGCCAGGTCCGTGCGGACCAGTGGGCGCTGATCCTCTCCCAGGGGGTGGTCATCTCGATGGCGGTCATACGACCACGGTAGAGATCGGGACGGCCGGGACACAGGGGCGAGGTATCCCAGAAAAAGGTAGGGCAAACCCCACCTTCGGCGCGGCCCCTTCCGGTGCGGCTCCCTCGGCGGTTCTCTTGGCGGCCCCTTCCGGCGCGGCCCCCTCGGCGGTCCCTTCCGGTGCCGCTCCTTCAGCGGTCCCTTCCGGTGCGGCCCCTTGACGGTTTCCCGCACCGGTCTTTCTGGCGGCCCTCGTACGCCTCCGCGTCCAGCCGCCCCGAAGGCATCCGCCCCCGACGACCTCTCCTGACATCGCATGACCCCGAAGATAACCCCAATGGGGGTAGTCCTGGGTTATAAATGGAGGAGACCCGAACACGGCCCATCGAAGGGACCGCGCCTTGAAGCGTGTGCTGCTGCTGGCGACCGGCGATCTCATCGCCTACTCCTACGCGCCCGGCCGCCCGGGGTTCTCGTCCGGGGCCGAGCTCCTGCGGGCACTCCCGCCCGGCGCGATCGCCGCGGACGTCGTGGTCGAGGACGTGATGGCGGAGCCCAGCTGGGACATGTCGACCTCGACCATGCTGGACCTGGCCCGCAGGGCACGCTCGGCCGTCCTGGAGCGCGGGTTCGACGGCGTCGTGATCACGCACGGCACCGACACGCTGGAGGAGACCGCCTATCTCGTGGACCTGCTCGCGGGCCGGGCGGCGGAGCGCGGAACCATCGCGCTGACCGGGGCCACGCGCTCCCTGGACGAGCTGTCCCCGGACGGGCCGCGCAACCTCGCCTCCTCCATCACGGCCGCCGCCGACGGCGCCTTGCGCGGTGCCGGGGCCGTCGTGTGCGTGAACGACGAGATCCACGCGGCCCGCTGGGTCACCAAGGTCGACGCCACGAGCGTCGCGGCGTTCTCGTCGGGCCCCTTTCCCGTGCTGGGCCGGGTGGTCGGCGGCCGGGTCGAGCCGCTGTCGGCCCCGCCGCCCCGGCCGCCCGCGTTCGTGGGGGACCCCGCGTCGGACGTGGCCCTGATCAAGACCTATCCGGGGATCGGTCCCGCGTCGCTCACCGCCGTCGTGGACGCGGGGGCACAGGGCGTCGTGCTGGAGGGGACCGGGCTGGGCAACGTACCGGTCGAGCTCTTCACGACGATCGCCGAGCTGACGGAGTGGGGGATCCCGGTGGTCGTCGCGTCGAGGTGCCGCACCCACGCGACCCCGTTCGACGAACTGCGCCCGGGTGCGGGGCTCGCCGCTCGCGTCGGGGCGATCGGCGCCCGCGGCCTGGCGCCCTCGAAGGCGCGGTACGCGCTGATGGTCGCGCTCGGGACCGGCGGGATCGACGCCGTACGCGACTGGTTCGGCAGGCTGTGACCCTCGGTGAGGGGATATACGGATAGGTAAAAAACACGAAAAAAGGGAGTATCGCCCGACTTTGCGGGCACGTCGGTGGATGCGAAGTCCGTGATCCGGTGAAGGGCTGGGGAGGCCTTCACCGGATCACCCTTCTCTTCCCCGCGCCACCAGGAGTGCTCAGGCGGGGATCGAGACCCCGAGGCCGCCACGCGTCTCGGCGCCGTACCGCTCCTTCTCCCTCGCGATGTCGAGGGGCTTGATGCGGGAGCGCCCGTTCAGCGTCTCCTCGGTGAGAAGATCGGCGGGAACGAGCCAGGAGACCTCGAACTCCAGCCCGTCGGGGTCCTTGGCGTACAGGGCCTTGGTGGTGGAGTGGTCGGAGGCGCCGACGAGGGCGTTGAGCTCGCCGAGTTTGAGGGCGATCCGCTCCAGTTCGGCGAGGGTGTCGACCTCCCAGGCGAGGTGATAGAGGCCGACCGTCGATCGCCCGGCCCCCGTGGGGCCCGCCTGCGCGCCGACCTCGAAGAGGCCGAGGTCGTGGTCGTTGCTGGATCCCGAGGCCTGAAGGAACGCGGCGCCCGGCATGCCCATGACCGTCCTGAAGCCGAGCGCCTCCTGGTAGAAGGCGACGCTGCGCTCCACGTCGCGGACGAAGAGAACGGCGTGGTTGAGTCGCTGGACCGGCATGGTTCCTCCCAAAAACTTGAACTCTCAAGTACATTACCTCCGTTTCATTGAGAGCTCAAGTAAGATGGTCCCGTGACGCGATGGCTGGACGACGACGAGCAGCGCACCTGGCGCGCCTACATGGCCGCCTCGCAGCTCGTCCTGGAGGAGCTGGACCGGCAGCTGCAGCGAGACTCGGGCATGCCACACGCCTACTACGCCGTGCTGGTGAAGCTCTCCGAGGCACCCGAGCGCATGATGCGGATGAGCGAGCTGGCGGCGGAGGTCAACTCCTCCCAGAGCCGCCTGTCCCACGCGGTGAAACGGCTGGAGGAACGCGGCTGGGTGCGACGCGAGCCGTGCGCCGCCGACAAGCGCGTGAGCTGGGCGATCCTCACCGACGAGGGCCTCGCCGCCCTCACCGCCGCCGCCCCGGGGCACGTCGAGGTCGTACGACAGACCCTCTTCGACCGCCTGACCCCCGACCAGCTCCGCCAACTACGAGAGATCTGCGCCGCGATCCTCCCCGCCCAGGACCCCTCGTAGCCGAATACGCCGACAGGGGTGGGGCTTTGCTTGGGCATTGCGGTTAGCAGGTATGCCAGGGGGGTCGTTGGCATGGGGCGGAAACGGGTGCTGCCAGCGCAGACAGCGGGCGGCGGGCGCGGCATCGTAGGGGGTGAAAGCAGCTCACCGGACCGGAAAAGCCGACGATGAACGTCAATCCGGAAGCGGTGGCTCCCGAAGACTCTCCCGCGAGAGTCAAGGATCGAGGTAACGGCCATGTGTCAGCACCAGCCTCAGTGCCCATCCGCGAACGCTCCTGACCACGACGCGGCCCGCCTGGTGGCCTTCCACCCCGAGCAGGGGTGGGGACTCCTCTGCAACGGTGTGGTGCTGTTCGAGGACAACGGCGAGCTTCTGCCCGACGGACGCAGCATCCCGGCTCACCGGGGTTCCTATGCCCAGGCGGCCTGAGCTCATGCGCCAGGGCTCCGCGACCAAGCAGACGGCACCCGGCCGGCCGGTCTCTCCGGCCCGACCGGGAAACGTCCGTCCGCCGGGATGGCGGCGCCTCCTGCGCGGGCTCGGCGAGCCGGTGATCCGAGCCGCCCGCGCGGCGCGCGTCCGGCGGGTCTCCTGGACGCTGTCGCCCGCCATCTCCTCGACGCCCCTGGCGCGGCGTCTCGTCCGAACCCAGCTCGACGACTGGGGATGCACGGGGGAGAGCGACATCGCGGAACTGCTCGTCAGCGAGCTGGTCACCAACGCCGTGCTCCACGGGCGGGGAGCACCGGTCGTCACCCTCTCCTGCCGGGAGGGCACGCTGCGCTGCGAGGTCGAGGACGAAGATCCATCCCTCCCCCAGGTGCGCGAGGAATCCGACGAGGGTGAGAACGGTCGCGGGCTGTTCCTCGTCGACACCCTGTCCCGGTCCTGGGGCACCGGCCGCACGCGCACGAGAAAGTACGGAAAGGCCGTCTGGTTCGAGCTGCCCGCCCACCAGGCGCGCCAGGCTTCCTGACCGTCCATCCGCGATGGGATGATCCCCCTCGCTTTGAGGTTCCCCATCTGTACAAGAACCCGGACAGCTACTGCGGCATCGGCGGCACCAACGTCAAGCTAGGTGACCCGTCCGAATGGGCCGCCTGCCGGACGGGCCTGGCCCCGACCGAGGAGTAGCGCCGACTTCACCGGCACGGCTCGCGCCCGGTTTCCGAGCGCGGGCTCGCTGTTGTCCCTTCGTCGATCCGGAGAGTCGACGAAGCCGATCGCTTCAGGCGACAGGACCTGAACGCATCGCTTCGGGGCAAGTGTGCTGGTAGATCGGTGCTTTCCGGCAGGGGTGGCGTAGACTCCGGCTATGACCGCTGCTCCTGAAGAGTACGAGGACATGCATCGGCTGGTCGATCGACTGACGCCGGACCAGCTCCATGAGGTGCGCGCGCATACCCTGCGTCTCGTCCACTCCGGTGAGGGTGAGCCGGGTCAGGAGTGGCCTCCTTCCTGGTTCGGATCGGTGACCACCGAGCGGGACGACATCGCCGAACGCACTGAGGATCTCCTGCGCCAGGGGTATGGTCACGAAGTGTGATCGTTGTTGACACCGGCCCCATCGTCGCCGCTGCCATCCGAAATGACCGCAGGCACGATGTCTGTGTAGAGGTGTTCAACCAGTTCCGCAGAGAACGACGCGAACTCCTCGTTCCGGCTTTCGTGGCAGGTGAGGTCTCCTACATGCTCGGCAAGATCGGCGGAGCCAAGGTGGAGGCCGGATTCCTACGCTCGCTGAGATCCGGAATCTTCGCCCTGGTCGATCTCACAGACGATGACCTCAACCGTATCGCCGACCTGGTGGAGCGCTATTCAGACCTTCCTCTCGGATCGGCGGACGCCTCGGTGGTCGCCGTCGCCGAGCGTCTTCGCATCGCCGAGGTGTTCACCCTGGACACCAGGGACTTCTCCGTGGTGCGGCCCGCGCATGTCACCGCCTTCACCCTGGTGCCCGGCTGACCGCTCCATGCCACCGGCTACATCGCGTTGGTAGGCACCAACGTCAAGCTAGGTGACCCATCCCAGTAGGGCGCCTGCCAGACGGGCCTTGAGCTACCACCGGCAAGACCTGTTCAGGTGCCGAACGGCTACTGCGACGCCGGTGGCACCAACGTCAAGCTAGTGGGCCGTCACACAACCTTGCTGGGGAAACCAGACCTGAAGAGAGCTGGTCACCCGGTCGTGATACCCGGTCAACGTTCGGAGACGGGCCACTAGGTGACCCGTCTTGCCGAAAGATCAAAGCCTGACTCCCGGTTTTGGGCCTGAAACAGGGAGTACCCTGAAGAGGGAAGGAGAACCATCCTCGTGACCGATGTCAGGCCTCGGAAGGCTTCAGCCGGAACGGCTAAGAAGCGAAAGCATCGGACGCTCCCGCCGCAGAGTGATTGTGAGACGGGTGCCACAGTGCAGGCTCCTCGCAGAAAAGAGATCGAGGAGCGGGCTGCGCTGCTCTTGTTCGAGCAGGCACAACGGCTGGACGAGGTGGCCGCCAGCACTCGTGAGACCGGCACCCGTGACACGGTCCGGGAGGTCGTCCAGGATCTGCTCGCTCACGCCGAGCCGGTGCGGGCGACGATCGCGTCGAAGATTCTCGGTGTTGACGAGAAGACGGTTCGCGCGTGGGCCAAGGAAGGGCTACTCGTCCCGGTCAGGGGAAGGCCCCGCCTGATGCTTGAAGCCGAGCGTCTGTACACCGTGGCAACGCTCGTCCAGGATCTACGCCAGGCCGGCCGCACCCGGAATCTGGTCGAGGCGGTCTGGCAGCGCCTGCAGGACCAGGAGCTTCTGGAGAACGATCAGCTGACCGACGGTCTTCGGCAGATGCAACAGGGCGAGGGCCGTCCGTGGCGAGAGATCAGGGCAGAGTGGAGTTCCAAGAATTCGGAGCTGACCGCCGGTGAAGACTGAGGTCTATCTCTCGGTTCTCGCGGAGAAGCACGCTGAGACCTTGCGCGGAGCAGATCTCAGGTCATTTGTCGCTTTTGTCGGTGATCTGGAAGTGCGCGGTTGCGCGGCCCTTGGATATCGGCTCACGGGGGAACTCCCGGTGAGTCGGCTGTGCGTCAAGCATCTGAGAGGCGCCATGCGCGTCGTGGTCGCCTTCAAAGAGCCGGGTCACGCATGGGTTCTAATGCTGGGACCCCATGATGAGCGCAACCGGACGCACGATGTCTATACCTCGTCTATACCTCGCTGTGGGAGGTGTGCGGGCTGGACGCGCCGCCGGTGGGTGAGCGTACCAAGCCCGCCTGTTGTGACGACGGCGGCGCGGATCCGAACCTGCCGGAAATAGATGATCTGGTGACTCGTTGCCGTGATCTCGCCAAGCCGCCTCGTCGGCGTAAGCGCCCAAGCTGACAAACTCCGGACTTAACGGCCGTTGCACGCCAAGCGGCACCAACGTCAAGCCAGGTGACCCATCCGAGTGGGGCGCCTGCCAGACAGACCTGGTCCCGACCGAGGAGTAACGCCGACTTCACTGGTACAGCTCGCGCCTGGCTCCTGGGAGCGGGCTGTGCCCGCTTGCGGGGCTCGCCTCTGACTTCCTGGTCGTGAGTCATGTCCGTCTGCGAGGCTTCGCCGTTGCTCCTTCATCGAGCTGGGAATGCTTTGGGGCTGCCGTACGATTCATGGCTGTTGTTCGCGCCGAGGGGCGTTTGGCGGCTCGGTCCGGTCTGCTTACCGACAGGCGATCGTGTGATGCTCCTTCTCCGGTTCACCGACTTCAGAATGTGTTCTGACTTACGATGGGAGGGTGAGCAGTAACGCCGACGCCGTCACCTTCTCGGACCTGTCGAGAAACCCCCGAGCCGTCGCCGAACGCGCCGCGCGCCTCGGACGAGTACGCGTCACTCACCGCGACGCCCCAGACTTCTACCTGACCGCCGTTGATCGTGAGGATCGGCGCGAGCAGACCCTGGCTACGGCATCCCGCCTGTTCCTCGCGCTCATCAAGCACGATCCGACCGCCCGCACACTGGTCATCGCCATGCCCGAAGTCTTCCCCTGGGTGCGCCACCTCACATCCACCGAACTGCGCGCCTTCACCCTCGAACTGGTGGAGGCGCTCTCCGACGCCGCCGAACTCGATGTCGATGTCACCACGCAGGAAGTCATCGCGGGCTGGCGGGCGACCGCTCGAATCAAAGCCGACCCCGCCCATTACGCCCAGGCTCGCAAGGCCACAAGCGGCGACTATGGAGCGGTAGAGGTCTCAGCGTGAGCCCAAAGCGGGGTGACCGGGTCACGGTCCCGCCTCCGGATGACGAATGGGACATCCGGTTCGGTACCGGTGACGCGGTCAGGGGTGGGAGGAGCTGTGCCGCCACGCCCTGGGCAACACACGCCGATGTTTCGAGGCGTTGCGCGCTGATCCGCGCTCACGTGCGGATCACGAGCGTCAACATCGCCTACGCGGTGACCTCGCGACTCATCGTCATAATGGCCAGGACCTGGAGCAGTGGGAGTTCGAGGTCACCAGTGGCGGGCGTGTCCGCTATGTCATCGATGACGCCACTCGCACCGTCTGGATCGTCTACGCCTCCCCCCGGCACCCGAAGGACACCGACGCCTGAAGCCTGAGGGCGGGGAGCCGATCAGGTGATCTCTTGTCCGGACCGCGACAGCCTCCCGAACCCTGGTGGCCGCTGCGGCATCGGCGGCACCAACGTCAAGCCAGGTGACCCGTCGGGGTGGGCGGCCTGCCAGACGGGCCTGGTTCCGACCGAGGAGTAGCTCCACAGCTCTCGCTGTACGGCTCGCGCTCAACTCTGAGCGCGAGCCGTATGCTGTAGGCGTCGCTTGCGTTTATTTCGTTTGTTGCGGATACTGCGAGAAGGAGGTACGGCGATGACAGATGTGCAGGCCAAGCGAGTGCAACCCGGAAGCATCGATGCTGAGATGGCCGGCCGTGCCGTACGCCGCATCAAGGACTACCTCATGCGATCTCACGAGCAGCCGGTCATCCGTGTCGTCGGCGAACATGGTGCGGAGGACCCGCTGATCTTGCCTCGGGAAGCCGTAAGTCTGCTCGCCTTCATTCTCGCCCAGGCGGCCGAAGGGCGGGGAGTGACAGTCATCCCCTCTCACGCCGAGCTGACGACACAGCAGGCGGCGGACATGCTGAATGTCTCACGTCCCTACCTGATCAAGCTACTGGAGGAGGGGGAGATTCCCTTCCGCCTGGTTGGTAAGCACAGGCGCGTCACATGCGAAGACCTTCAGGAGTACAAGCGCCGCGATGACGCCAGGCGTCGTACGGCTGCCGATCAACTTGCCGCGCTAGGCCAGGAGCTAGGCATCTGAGCATGAGCTTTGTGGTGGTCTATGACGCGAATGTGCTTTATGGCAACACGCTTCGCGACCTGCTCATCCGCCTGGCCATGACAGGACGGCTCCAGGCCAAGTGGACCAGCAGGATTCTCGACGAAATGCAGCGCAACCTTGCGGCCAATCGTCCAGACATTCCGGAGGAGAAGCTGGGCAAGCTTCGCCTGCTCATGAACTCCGCAGTCCGAGACTGCCTGGTCGAGGGGTACGAACCCCTTGTCGAAGGGCTGAAGCTACCCGACCCGGATGACCGGCATGTGCTTGCTGCGGCGATCAAAGTAGGAGCACAGGTCATCGTCACGTCAAATCTCAGGGACTTTCCTTCGGAACACTTGGCGCCCTGGGAGATCGAGGCCAAGTCTCCCGATGACTTCGTGCTGAACCAGATCGAGTTCGATGGACGAGTGATCTGGGCCTGTATTCAGCAGATCGCGGACTCGCGGGTGAACCCGCCGGAGGCCGTGGACGATGTGCTCGACGCTTTGGAGAAAGCAGGTCTGGTCGAGTCGGTCGCCGCCCTCCGAGCTGGTTAGCGGGTCGTCGAGGCTGAGGTGACAGTGAGAATGATTTGCTGCCTGAAGCGAACCGCTACCACCGGCAAGACCTGTTTCAGGTGCCGAACGGCTACTGCGACGCCGGTGGCGCCGGTGTGAGCTGCCCCGTCGGCTTGACCTCCGGTGAGGCCTGGCCCGGATTTCACCGGCCGCCGGACACTGATGACACACCGCCGGTGTCTGGGCTAAGGGGGGAACCTCAGGGCGAGACTGCGCATGCTGGTTCGCCTGCGAAGGTCCAGTGCCCGGCCGATGTGGGTCACGGCAACGGCCGTATGTTGACCGCTATGGCGCGACAGCTCCAGGTAACGGCCTCCAATGACACCGGCTAGCTCGGCCGCGTCGAAGTAGGTGATCCAGTCGGGATCGGGATCCCCTACGCAGATCGTGCCGAATGCGTCCTCGGCGGCGGTGGTTGTCCATCGGCGACTATGTTGCGACCTTGGTGGACAGAACTTCACGGAACTCGCCGACGGCCGGGCGGTCCTGCTGGTCGAGCGGGATGGCGCGCAGCAGCATTCGTCCGGTCTCGATGATGTGGTTGCTGCGGTAGGCGACAGGAAGAGGGTCTATCACCGTCGCTGCTCGGCGGACCCCCTCGTCGATCGCGCCCTGGACGACCGTGCAGAGCGCCTCGTGCAGAGCGACGTTGGCCTGGTACTGGTAGTCGCCGGTCAACCTGAGCACGTTCTCCCGGGCTGTGCCCGCTCTGGCCTCATCGCCCGCACCGGCATGGACCCAGCTCTGTGTGAAGTAGATCTGGTTCTCTTTCCAGAAGCCGAGCGAATCCCCGCGATCCCCCTTCTCCGTCAGCTCGACAACGGCGTCCAACGTCTCACGCGCCTCGGCATGTCTGCCGAGCAGCGAGAGGGCCTTCGCCCGGGTGGTCAGCAAGTCGACGGAGAGGCCGCCGGCGACCTGCTCCGCGTTGCCGACGAGGCGCATGACCGTCTCCGGGGCGCGCTGCCCATAGAGCCCGTGCCCGGCCTCCTCTGAGCGGACCAGGAGACGCACCTCCCGGTCCCCGGAGACATCGGCCGCGCTCCGTCCGGTACGCCACCAACGGACAGCGGCTCCATGGTCGCCCAGTCGGGTCAGCGCGTTGGCGTGAATGCTGGACAGCACGGCCAGGGTCCGCTGCAGCTCGGTCACCTCGGCGGGAGATGACACCTCCATCTGCCGCCGTACCGTGAGCAGGTCGATGATGAGATCGGCCGCCACCTGTGCGGGCGGCCTGGTGCGGAGCGCGTGCAGGTGGTCGGCGGCGGATATCTCCCACTCCTCGCCGCTTCGGAAACCATGGTCGAGGGACAGTTCGAGGAGTTGGCGAACCGGCTCACCGGAGACGCCAAATATCCCAATTCCGGCACTGGCCGCGGCAATCTGTAAAAGCCTTCGACGTTCCATGTCGTCTCCATCTGGTGCCTTCCGGATGAAAATACCCTCGGATGGCATCACCAATTCATCGGCATTCGGTGGATTTGCGAACAACTCCCTCTCGGGAACCTCGAAGATCTGAGCGAGCAGCGCAGGATAGGGCTCGTTCGGCCGATGCTTACCGGCTTCCCAGGCGCGGACCATGCGGGTCAATGATTCTTGAGTCGGCAGGTGTTCCCTGGTACGGCCGCCGGCGGCGTCGATCAACCGCCGAGCCATGTCCTTCAAGGACCATTCACGCGACTGCCGCTCTTCGCGCAATCGAACGGCCCACACAGGAAGATCGTTCATGTGCGCACCTCAAAGGCACAGGGGATGAGGGGGGGATATCCCCCCCTCATCCAAAGTATCCTCTGTTGCGGAGTGGTCACGGAGCGTTTTCATGGAGCCCCCATGAAAAGGCGGAGCCCGCCCATGGCATCGCGCTCCAGGACGGGCTCCTTGATCAGGAAATGAGTCCTGACCCGTGAACAACTTTAATGCTCCGGTTCTCGACCGGACTGCGGCGAACGACTGCCGCTGCTTCGCCGACGTGCCGCCGCTGCCGATGGGCTGCGCCGAGTGCGGACACGCCCCCTACGCCCACGGCTGCCCCGGCCGACCCAGCGATCACGAGTACGCGCAGCCGACCGGTGCGCTGATGGCGATGCGCCTGGAGGCGCGCCGCACCGGCACGCGCCCCTTCCCTCTCGTCGAGCGGCCCGTCACCACGGCGCCCGCCGAGGTCATCCCCCTGGTGCCCGCGCCCCGCCACTCCACCTCACCCGCCTCCATCCCGGACGTTCCCGCCGCGCCCGCGCCACCGCCCATTCGGACACCACACCCCACCCCTCGCCCAACCGCGCGGCCCGCTGCCGCACCACCCCGCCGCGACGACGCCCGTGTCGCCCGGCGTCCCGCACCCCGGCCGGTCGAGTCCGGACAGGACCGCGCGACCCGCCTCGCGCTCGCCCGCGACCCCCTCGCCCGCCGCCGAGCCCGCATCGCGGCCCGCGCCCACGAGCACAGCACTCCACCCCCGACCATGAGCCAACCGCCCACCCGGCCGCCGCTCACCCTGCTGCCGGCCCCTCCCGACCACCAACACCAAACCTCCTGGCCCAACCCCGCCCTCACTTCCGGCCAAGTCCGCTACTTCCCAAACGCCCCCGCACCCAGCCCTCACGAGCCCAGTTGTCACGAGCCCAGTTGTCACGAGCGCCGACAGCAGGTCGCGGCATGAACACCACCCCACGCGACCCCATGAGCAGGCGCGGTGGCGCGGCTCCTTCCCACATCCCCGCCGCCGCGCCACCACCCCACACCCAGGCCGTAGCACGAGCCCAAGACCTCGCCACCATCCTCAACGAGGTGCACGACGTCTCAGCCGACATCCACCACCTGCGCTCCGGCAACGCCATCGTCTCCGTCTTCCTCGGCCTGCTCGCCTACAGCGACGGCGAGAGATTCTGGTGGACCAGCCCCGTACTCGACCGATTCGGCGACCACCTGCTCAGCGCCGCCTCAGCCCCGGCCACAGCCGCCGAACGCCTCGCCGCGCACTACCGGATCCTGCGCGTCCGCCCCGCCGCCAGCCTCCTGGAGAGCGAACTACCACTACTCACCGACACGACCCCGGCAGAGCATGTTGTCCCGCGCTGACGCCGACGCCGCACGCGCCGCCCGGCAAGTACAGGATCACGCCCCCACCTGGTGCGTCATCTGGAGCCTGCGCTTTCGCCGGTTCGAAGCCTGGGAGTGCACCGACCCGGCCCAGTGCCGCACGGTCCACGCCACCAGCGCCGCCGAACTGTGGGACCGGATGCAACAGATAGACCTCGACCTGTGGCGTACCCGGCCCCGAGGTGACCGGACCGAGCCGACCACGGCTCCATGAACGGCGCGGCGGCACGGCGACCAGCCTCCCGTGCCGTCGCGCTCCCCACCTCCTGCGGGCGGTGGCGCACAACCAGGGGTCGCCCGCAGGGTCGGACACGACCAGGCGGCTCATCAGGGCGCGGATGGTCTTTCTCAACGAGGGGAGACGAGGGAAACGCGGGGAAGGGGAAAAGTGCTCAACCGCGAGGTGCGCGGGAGTCGAGGTCGGGGGCGGGGGTGGCGAGGTGGATCCAGGGGTCGGCGATGACCCGGTGGATGACCTGGCCCGCGGCGCCCAGGGTGGCGGCGTCGCCGCCGAGGCGGGAGACGGTCAGCTCGGGGACGGTGCGGCGCATCACGCCCAGTCGCGAGGTCATCGTCTCGTGCGTGGTGCCTCGGATCCATGGGAACAGGGGGGCGAACACCCCGCCCAGCACGATGGTCCCCGGGTCCATCAGGTGCACGGCGGAGGTGAGGGCGACGCCGAGCGCCTGGCCGGCGCGTTCGCAGGCCTCCAGCGAGGCGGGCTCGCCCGCTTGGAGGCGCCCCAGCAGGGTGGTCACCCCGTCGGGGACCCCGGCGAGTCCGGCGGCCCTCAGCAGCGCGTCCTGTCCGGCGTACTGCTCCAGGCATCCCCGGCCGCCGCAACGGCAGGCGGGGCCTTCGGGGGAGACGACCACGTGGCCCAGTTCCCCGGCGAGGCCGCTGGCGCCGCGGAACAGGGTCCCGCCGACCACCAGGCCCGCGCCGATGCCGATCTCCCCCGACACGTGCAGGAAGTCGCCGGGGACGGAGCCGAACCAGCGCTCGCCCAGGGCGGCGAGGTTGGCCTCGTTGTCCAGCGTGACGGGGAAGTTCAGCAGTTCGGAGACGCGGACGTCGTGCCAGCCGAGGTTGGGGGCCGTGTGGACGAGCCCGTCCTCCACAGGGCCGGGGACCGCGAGGGTCGATCCGGCGATGGTGAGGCCCTCCGCGCGAGCTTCGTCCACAGCCCTGTGGGCAAGTTGTTCCAGGTGGGACAGGGTTTCCACAGGCGAGACACTGCGGTTGTCCACAGCCTGTGTATATCTGAGCCGCACCGCGAGGGTGAGATCGACCACACAGGCGGACAGATAGTCGACGTTGATCTCCAGGCCGAGCGCGGCGACCCGCTGCCCGCTGAGCGCGACGGCCGTGCCGGGCCGTCCCCGCTCGCCGTCCCTGAGCGCGCCGGACTCGGCGACCATGCC
Organism: Streptosporangium sp. NPDC000095; assembly: GCF_042899335.1. Classification (NCBI taxonomy): domain Bacteria; kingdom Bacillati; phylum Actinomycetota; class Actinomycetes; order Streptosporangiales; family Streptosporangiaceae; genus Streptosporangium; species Streptosporangium sp. NPDC000095. Next base: position 505,921 of record NZ_JBIAZS010000002.1, on the reverse strand, counting down.
CGCCTCGATCAGGTCGCCGACCATCTTCGACACCGTGGTCTTGGTCAGCCCGGTGATCTCGGCCAGTGCGGCCCGGCTGATCGGACCGCTCCTGCGTACCTCGCTGAGGACCACACCCAGGTTGCGGGCGCGCATCGAATTGTGGCGTACAGCCTGTGTCATGGAGCATCCACCTCTTGACGATCCCACCACCTCGATCCATATTAAGTCCATAAAGTGGATTAAATCGGAGGAACGCAGATGAGCGCCTACACCCCCAAGCCCGAAGACCGCTTCACTTTCGGGCTGTGGACCGTCGGCTGGCAGGCCCGCGACCCCTTCGGGGACGCGTCCAGGGCCCCGTTGGACCCGGTGGAGAGCGTCCACCGGCTCGCCGAGCTCGGCGCGTACGGCGTCACCTTCCACGACGACGACCTCCTCGCCGTCGAGCCCGACCGTGACAGGGCCATCGCGAACTTCAAGAAGGCGCTGGCCGAGACCGGGCTCAAGGTTCCGATGGCCACCACGAACCTGTTCACCCACCCCGTCTTCAAGGACGGCGGATTCACCAGCAACGACCGCGACGTCCGCCGCTACGCGCTGCGCAAGGTCATCCGCAACGTCGACCTCGCCGCCGAGCTCGGCGCGACCACCTACGTCTGCTGGGGCGGGCGCGAGGGCGCCGAGTCCGGGGCCGCCAAGGACATCAAGGCCGCGCTCAGCCGCTACAAGGAGGGCATGGACCTGCTCACCTCGTACGTGATCGAGCAGGGCTACGACATCAGGTTCGCCATCGAGCCCAAGCCGAACGAGCCCCGGGGCGACATCCTGCTCCCGACCATCGGCCACGCCCTCGCGTTCATCAACGAGCTTGAGCACTCCGAGCGCGTCGGCCTCAACCCCGAGGTGGGCCACGAGGAGATGGCCGGGCTCAACTTCGCGCACGGCATCGCGCAGGCGCTCTGGCACGGCAAGCTCTTCCACATCGACCTGAACGGCCAGCACGGTCCCCGCTACGACCAGGACCTGATCTTCGGCCACGGCGACGTGAAGAACGCCTTCTTCCTGGTCGACCTGCTGGAGAACGGCGGCTACGACGGCCCCAGGCACTTCGACTACAAGCCGCTGCGCACCGAGGACTCCGAGGACGTCTGGGTCTCCGCCGCGGCCAACATGCGCACGTACCTGATCCTGAAGGAGAAGGTGGCGGCGTTCCGCGCCGACCCCGAGGTCGCCGAGGCGCTCGCCGCGAGCAAGGTCGCCGAGCTCTCCGAGCCGACGCTCGCCCCCGGCGAGACGATCGCCGACCTGAACCGCGACGAGTTCGACCTCGACGCGGTGGCGGCGCGCGGCTTCCACTTCACGCGCCTCAACCAGCTCGCGATGGACTACCTCCTCGGAGTCCGCGGATGACACTGGTGGCCGGGGTCGACTCGTCGACCCAGAGCTGCAAGGTGGTGATCAGGGACGCCCGCACGGGCGCCCTGGTCCGCCAGGGACGCGCGACCCACCCCGAGGGCACCGAGGTCGACCCCGAGGCGTGGTGGCAGGCGCTCCAGGAGGCGCTGGCACAGGCGGGCGGGCTGGACGGCGTCGAGGCGATGAGCATCGGCGCGCAGCAGCACGGCATGGTCTGCCTGGACGAGTCCGGCGAGGTCGTCAGGAAGGCGCTGCTGTGGAACGACACCCGTTCCGCCGGAGCCGCCGCCGACCTGGTGAAGGAGCTGGGCGGCCCCGAGGTCTGGGCCGAGGCGGTCGGCAGCGTGCCGGTCGCGTCGTTCACGGTGACCAAGCTCCGCTGGCTGGCCGAGCACGAGCCGGAGTCCGCCCACCGTACGGCGAGGGTGTGCCTGCCGCACGACTGGCTCACCTGGCGGCTGGGCGGGGAGTTCGTCACCGACAGAGGTGACGCGTCGGGCACCGGCTACTGGTCGCCCGCGACCGGCGCCTACCGGACCGACCTCCTCCAGGGGGCCTTCGGCACCCTACCGGGCCTGCCCGAGGTGCTGGGTCCCCGCGACTCCGCGGGCGAGGTACGGCCCGCGGCCGGTGTCCCCGGTGCGAACGCGGTGCGGCTCGCGCCGGGTACGGGCGACAACATGGCGGCGGCCCTCGGGGTCGGCGCCCTGCCCGGGGACGTGGTGGTGTCGATCGGGACGTCCGGGACGGCCTTCGCGGTCGCCGAGAGCCCGATCGCCGACCCGACCGGTTCCGTGGCCGGGTTCGCCGACGCCACGGGGCGGTTCCTCCCGCTGGTGGCCACGCTCAACGCCGCCAGGGTGCTCGACGCCGCCGCGCGGGTGCTCGGAGTCGGTCTGGACGAGCTCGGCAGGCTGGCGCTCGAAGCGCCCTCGGGGGCCGGAGGACTTGTCCACGTCCCCTACCTGGAGGGCGAGCGCACCCCGAACCTGCCCACCGCCACGGGCTCGCTGCACGGGCTGACGCTGGCCACCTCCACCCCGGCGCACCTCGCCAGGGCGGCGGTGGAGGGCATGCTCTGCCATCTCGCCGACGCCTTCGACGCCCTCGGGCTCGACCCGGCCAGGGTGCTGCTCATCGGCGGAGGCGCGAAGTCCGAGGCCGTACGGCGGATCGCCCCCGCGGTCTTCGGGCGGCCGGTGGTCGTCCCCGAGCCGGGGGAGTACGTCGCCGACGGTGCGGCGAGGCAGGCCGCCTGGCTGCTCGGCGGCGACGAGCCGCCGGCCTGGGAGGCGGGCAAGGTCGAGCACTACGAGGCCGATCCCGCGCCCGAGGTCAGGGCACGCTACGCCGAGGTCCGCGGCCTCGGCTGAGACACGGACACGGCGACCACACGGTCGTGGCCCCCACCACACGACCGTGACTGCTCCCACCGCGCGGATCCGCGGTGGAGCAGCCGATACGGGTACGCGGTTCGCGCCGCGTACCGCGAGGATCCACGGCCGCGTAGCCGGACACGGGGCACGCGGCCGTGGTTCACACCGCGAGGATCCGCGAGGATCCGCGACAGTGCGGCCGGATGCGGGCGCACCGACGCGGTTCGCACGGGACGGTTCGCCGCCTCCGAACAGGAGGCGGCGAACCGCGTACCGGGACCGCGTACCGGGACCGCGTACCGGGACCGCGTACCGGGACCGCGTACCGGGACCGCGTACCGGGACCGTTTCGGGGCGAGGGCTCTCAGGGGCGCCTCAGGGTCGGATCAGGGATGCCGCCGGATGTCTGAAACATCCTCTGGCGGACAGTCTTAGCGCATGCTCGCGTCGAAGAGGCTCTACCCCCTGATCGCATGTGCCGCGATCGTCGTCGCCGTCGTGGCCGCCGTCACGGGACTGACCGAACCGGTCCTCTCCCCGAACCCGCTCGATCTGACGATCGGTGAGTACGCCGCCCTGGACCGCACCGGAGCCGCCGGGCTCGCGATGGCGGCGCTGGGGATCGCGGCCTTCGCGGTGGTCGCCGGGCTGCGGGCCGTGGGGGCGCCGGTGGACGCCTTGGCCGAGCGGCTGATGCTGGCCTGGGGTGCGGGGCTCGTCGTCCTCGCGGTGCTGCCCGCCGCGCTTCCCGCCACGGGGACGGACCTGATCGCCCAGACGTACCGCTACCTGTCGGTCGCCGTGCTGGCGGCGGTGCCCGCGGCGAGTGGCCTGACGGTGGCGCGGTTCGCCGAGGACGAGCGGTGGCGGCCGACGGCCAGGCCGGTGGAGTGGCTCACGCTGGCCGGGGGTTTCGGGCTGCTGGCGCTCGTCTACGTGATGCTTCCCGGGCAGGGGATGTTCGTCGGTCTCGTCGAGTGGTCGCTGCTCGGCGCCGAGGTCGCGCTGGTCGGAGTGCTCGCCGTCCGGCTCGCGCGGCTGACGTGGGCGCGGGGCGCCGCTCACGCCTCACGCGCCGCCCTCGGCTGACTCATTCACTTCTGGAAACTCTTTCATCACATGTCACGAATAGGCTACAAATAGGGGGAGCCGCCAGTGCTATTGTCGTCGGCGATCTAGAGATTGCCCGGTCTCCCCGGGCGCTCCGAGAGCAAGCCGTTGAGGTGACATGGCAGCGAGCAGGTCCATCCGGTTCAAGGTCTCGGTGCTGTTGGTCATCCCCCTCGTCTCACTGGTCGGGGTGTGGGGCTTCGCGGCGGCCGTGACGGTCGGCGACTCGATGAGCCTGCTCTCCCTCAGCACGCTGTACGACTCCGTGGGCAAGCCCGCCGGAGAGCTCGGCGCAGCGGTCCAGCGTGAGCACCTCCTGTCGGCCGACTACCTGGCCACCCGCTCCGCCGCGGACCGCGACACCCTCGCGAGCCAGCGCCTCGTCACCGACCAGGCCCGTGACCGCCTGCGCCGGCAGACGACCGTCGGGGTGGCGCAGACGGCGATGTCCGACGAGATGAAGGCGCGTCACGCCGAGCTGATGCGCCAGGTGGACGGGCTCGACGCGATCCGCGCCAGGATCGACACCGGGCGGATCGGCCCGGTGGGCCTCACCGAGGAGTTCGGCCGGGTGCCCGACGCCCTGCGCCGGCTCTTCAACACCCTGAGCCTCAGCAACGACCTCCCGCTCTACCGCCAGTCGCGGGGCATCACGATGATCAACCAGGCCGTGGACGTGCTCAACCGCGAGCGGGCGCTCGTCGCGGGCCCGCTCGTGCTCGGAACCCCGATGACGGCGAGCGAGACGAGGCTGTTCGCCAAGCTCGCCGGAAACCGGGCCTTCCTCATGGAGCAGGCGCTCCCCGACCTCTCCCCCGAGCTGCGCGCCCCCTTCTCCGAGCTGATCGCCTCCTCGGCGTACGCCCGCTTCACCGACCTGGAGAACCGCCTGCTCTCCGGCGTCTCCGAGGTGTCGTCCGCCGCCTGGCGCTCCGTCGGGGACGAGGTGGACGCCTCCTACCGGCGCTCCCTCGCGGCGGCCGTCCCCCTGCTGGTCGAGCAGGCCACGCCCGTGGCCGTCGGCGTCTTCGTCCGAGCCGGCGTCGTCGGGGTGCTCGGCCTCATCGCGGTCATCGCGTCGGTGCTGGTCTCGTACCGGATCGGCAGCGGGATCACCAGGGAGCTCGCCGACGTGCGGCGGGCCGCCGCCGACCTGGCGCAGGTGCGGCTCCCGAGGGTGATGGAGAAGCTGCGCCGCGGCGACAGGGTGGACGTGGAGGCGGAGGCGCCCGCGCTGAAGCCGTCGGGCAGCACGACGGAGGTCCACGACGTCGCCGCCGCCTTCAACAGCGTCCAGCGCAGCGCCCTGGACGCCGCGGTGGAGCAGGCCAGGCTGCGCGAGGGCGTCTCGCAGGCGTTCCGCAACCTCGCCCGCCGGAGCCAGTCGCTGCTGCAGCGCCAGCTCAAGCTGCTCGACGGCATGCAGAAGCAGGCCGAGGATCCCATCGCGCTGGACAACCTCTTCAGGCTCGACCACCTCACCACCCGCATGCGCCGCCACGCCGAGGGTCTGGTGATCCTGTCCGGCGGGGCGGCGGGCCGCAAGTGGCGCTCGGCGGTGCCGATGGAGGACGTGCTGCGCGGGGCGGCCGCCCAGGTCGAGGACTACACCCGGGTGCTGATCTACCCGACGGGCGGCACCACCCTGATCGGCAACGCCGCCGCGGACATGATGCACCTGTTCGCCGAGATCCTGGAGAACGCCACCGTCTTCTCCCCGCCGGCCAGCCCGGTCTCGGTACGGGGCGAGCTCGTCGCGCGAGGCTTCGCGGTCGAGATCGAGGACAGGGGACTCGGGCTGACCGACGAGAAGCTCGCCGCGATCAACGAGCGCCTGGCCAGCCCGCCGGAGTTCGACCCCGCCGACACCGACCGGCTGGGCTTCGCGGTGGTCGGCCTGCTGGCCGCCAGGTACGGGGTCGAGGTGACGCTGCGCGCCTCGCCGTACGGCGGCACGGGGGTGGTCGTCCTCATTCCCGAGAATCTGCTCGGCGACCCCGAGCCCGTCGAGGAGCCGCCGGTTCTCACCGTCATCGGCGCCCGGCCCGAGTCGGCGGAGCGGCGCTCGGAGATCGTCGTGGAGCGGGTGGACCGGACCGGTGACTCCGGCGAGGTCCCGATCCCCGCGGACCTGTGGCAGCCGGGGCGGCGCGGTGCCGACGGCCTGCCCCGCCGGGTGCGGCAGGCGAACATGCCGCCGCGCCAGGTGCGGGAGTCCCGCCCGTCGGAGAGCGCGCCCGGCTCGGCGTCCGGCTCGGAGGTCGAGGAACGGTCGCCCGAGGAGGCGAGGGCGCTGATGAGCGCCCTGCAGTCCGGCTGGCAGCGCGGACGCGCCGACGACGAGGACGGCGGTGCCGATCGATGAGGCGGGAGCGCGGGAGCGGAGCCGCGGGATCGGGTTCGCGGAGCCCCGCCCGGAGGTCTCGGGCGCGTCAGGGCGACGCCGGTGTGAGTGAAGTCGCGCCGGTTCGAATGCTTGGGAGTCACGCCGGTGTGAGCGAAGTCGCGCCGGTTCGGGTGCTTCGGAGTCACGCCGGTGGGAACGGATCGGCGGGAACGGATTTACCGAGCCGGTGGGGGCCGGCGGCAGGCGAGACCATCGCAGGGGAAGGGGTTTGACCACGTGCCGGGTGAGCTTCATTGGCTTCTGGATGACTTCGTCACGAGTGTGGCGGATGTCTCGCACGCACTGATCCTGTCCAACGACGGGTTGATGATGGCCTCGTCCCGAGCGTTGAGCAAGGAGGACGCCGAGCACCTGTCCGCGGTCGCCTCCGGCTTCCAGAGCCTCGCCAAGGGCACCAGCCTGCAGTTCGGCGGGGGCAGCGTGCGCCAGACGATGGTGGAGATGGACTCCGCGTTCCTGTTCGTCACCTCCGCGGGCCAGGGGAGCTGTCTCTCGGTCCTGACCACCGGTGCCGCGGACGTGGGTCTGGTCGCCTACGAGATGGCCCGCCTGGTCACCCGCGTCGGCCAACATCTGGCCACAAGCCCTCGGGTGGGGGGCCTGTGAAGGACGACGTCGAGTGGGTCGACGAGGAGGCGGGTCCCGTCGTCCGCCCCTACGCGATGACCGGCGGACGCACCCGGGCGTCGTCCTCCTCGCTCGACATGCTCGCGGTGGCGGTGGCGACGGGAGCGCCGGTCGCCTCGGGGGCGAACCTGGGCTCCGAGCACCGGCGGCTGCTCAACCTGGTCAAACGGGCACGCCCGATCGTGGAGATCGCCTCGGACGCGGGCCTGCCCATCGGCGTGATCAGGGTTCTCCTGGGCGACCTGCTGGACCAGGGCCTGATCCTGGTACGGTCGCCGCTTCCCGCCGCCTCCATGCCCCCGGAGAACCTCCTGAGGGAGCTGATCAGCGGCCTGCGCGCCCTGTGACGCCCTCCGCCCTCCGGCCCTGAGCGCCCGAGCCGGCGCCCGGCCCCGCCACGGGGGCCGGTTGCACCTCGTCCGGCTTTCTCAGCTCTGGCTGGCCGTCAGCACCCTCAGCGAGTGCTCCACGAGCGTCACGAGCACCGTCTTCGCCGAGACGCGGCGCCGCACGTCGCAGAGCAGCACCGGCACGTCCACGTCGAGGTCCAGGGCGACGCGCACCTCCTCCGCGTCGTGCCGCTCGGCGCCGTCGAAGCAGTTGACGGCCACGATGAACGGCGTGCCGCGCTGTTCGAAGTAGTCGATCGAGGGGAAGCAGTCGGTCAGCCGCCGGGTGTCGGCGAGCACCACGGCACCCAGCGCGCCGTAGGACAGCTCGTCCCACATGAACCAGAAACGCTCCTGGCCGGGGGTGCCGAACAGGTAGACGACCAGCCCCTCCCTGATCGTGATGCGGCCGAAGTCCATCGCGACCGTGGTGGTGGTCTTGCCCTCGACGCCGTCGACGTCGTCGATGCCGATACCGCGGTCGGAGAGGACCTCCTCGGTGCGGAGCGGCCGGATCTCGCTGATGGCGCCCACGAGCGTGGTCTTGCCAACTCCGAAGCCACCCGCGATGAGTATCTTGAGGGCGACGGGTTCGTCAGAGGGCCCGAAGTCCATTGATCACTTCCTTGAGAATGCGCTCGCTCGCGGAGGCGCGCCCGATCGAGATGAGCTTGTGGTCCTGCAGGTCGCCGAGCAGGACCCGCACCACGCCGAGCGGCAGGTTGAGGTCCGAGGCGACGTCGGCGACCGAGGTCGGAGTGGTGACCATGGCGAGGATGCGTTCCTGTTCGGGGCTTGGGACGAACCCCCCGGTAGGAGCGCCACGGGTCGAGGTGACCATCGCGACCAGGTCCAGCTTGTCACCGGAGGAACGGGTGCGACCCCCGATGAGGGCGTACGGCCGGACGATGGGCCCGGCGTCCTCGTCCATCCAGTGGGTCATCCAGGCCTCCGGTACCGGGCTCGGGGATCCAGCGGTCCGCTGAAGACGCGGCCGACCGCTCCCCCCCTCATGAGAGACCTTGGCGTGGGTTGGTGGAGATGTGCTGGCCGACCCGCTTGACCAGCATCGCCATCTCGTACGCGATGTGACCGACGTCGGCGTCGGAACTGCTCAGCACGGCCAGGCAGGTGCCCTGCCCGGCGGCGGTGACGAACAGGAACGCCGACTCCATCTCCACGATGGTCTGGCGCACATCGCCTCCGCCGAAGTGACGTCCCGCCCCGCGCGCCAGGCTCTGGAACCCGGCGGCGACCGCGGACAGATGCTCGGCGTCCTCGCGCAGGAGCCCCTTCGAGAATCCGACGGCGAGCCCGTCGGTGGAGAGGATCACCGCCTGGCGCACCGCACCCACCCTGGTGGTCAAGTCGTCGAGGAGCCAGTTCAGCTCGCCGGTGTTGGTCAATTTTCCGGTCACTTGTCCCCCTTATCGCCTGTCGTATGGTGCGCGAAGTCATTGTCCTGCTCCTCGCGACCGCGTCGAGACCCCGCCTGGAAGGCGGAGAACAACGCGCGGGCCTCCTCCGGCGAACGCTCCTCGTTCGGTTCCGCGCTCGGCTCGGGCTCGGCGGGCCCGGTGGACTCCGCCTCCTGGCGGAGCTGAGGCGCCAGGTTCGCCTGCCGGATCCTGCGGGGCAGGCCGCCCGGCCCCTTGGGGGCCTGTGTGGCCGTCTGGCGCGTCGGACGGCCGTTGTCGCCCTTTTCCCCGGCGGGGGCCTCCCGGGGCGTCTCGTGGGACTCACGGGGCTCCTGAGATGCCCCTCGGGGCGACGCCGTGGGAGGCGTCTCGCGTGAGGCTGTGTCCCATCCCGTGTCCCATCCCGTGTCCCAGCCCGTCTCCCATCCGGGCTCCGGGCCCGCGGGTGGGGACGGTGTGCGGTCGGGCAGGTCCGACACCACGCTGAGAGAGGGGGCCGCGGGCTGCTCGGGCTGGGGCGGCCTCGGGGAGGTCTGCCTGTTCCTGCGCGGGAGTCCGTTGCCGCCGGCCGGAGGTGTGAGCGCTCCCGGCTGGGCGGGGACGTACGGCTCCGCCTGGCGCCCGGTGCCGCGCTCGGCGGGGGACGTCCGCTCCGCGGTGAGGGCGAGCGGCGGGTCCTGCTGGGCGATCACCGAGCGGGGGATGAGGACGATGGCGGTGGTACCGCCGAACGGCGAGCCGCGCAGGATGACCTGGATGCCGTGCCGCGAGGCGAGCTGGCCCACCACGAACAGGCCGAGCCTGTCGCTGTCCGCCAGGTCGAACTCCGGCGGGTTGGCGAGCCGCTCGTTGATCGCCTCGTACTCCGCGATGCTCAGGCCCAGGCCACGGTCCTCGACCTCGACGGCGAATCCGTTGGCCACGACGTCGCCGCGCACGGTCACCGCGGTCTGCGGCGGCGAGAAGATCGTGGCGTTCTCGATCAGTTCGGCCACCAGGTGGGTGATGTCGGCGACCGCGGCCCCGTCGAGCGAGATGTCGGGCACCGGCGTCACGCTGACCCGGGTGTAGTCCTCGACCTCGGCGATCGCGGCCCGCAGTACGTCGATCACCGGTACCGGCTTGCGCCACGACCGGCCGGGGGCGGCGCCGGACAGGATGATCAGGCCCTCCGCGTGCCGCCGCATGCGGGTGGTGAGGTGGTCCAGCCGGAACAGGTCCTGAAGGCTGTCGGGGTCGGTCGCCCGGCGCTGCATGCTGTCGAGCAGGGTGAGCTGGCGGTGCAGCAGGCTCTGCTTGCGCCTGGCCAGGTTCACGAAGACCTGGCTGACACCGCGCCGCAGGTTGGCCTGGCCGACGGCGGCCTCCACGGCGGTGCGCTGCACCGAGCCGAACGCGTGGGCCACGTCGTGCACCTCGGTCGAGCCGCCCGCCTGGATCGGCGGCGCCTCGGCACGTACGTCGACCTCCTCGCCGCGCCGCAGGCGGTCCACGACGTGGGGGAGCCGTACCTCCGCCAGATCCAGGGCGGCCGAACGGAGCCCGGCCAGCTCGGCGGCGAGACGGCGGCCGAAGCGGACCGAGATGATGATCGACGCGACCACCGCGATCAGGCCGACGCCACCGGCGATCACGATCCGGGCCAGGACACCGGTGGCGACCCCCTGCGCCCGTTCCGCCAGGGCTTCGGCGGCGGCGAGGTTGACCTTGTCGAGCCAGGTCGTGAGCGCGTTCGTGGTCGCCTTCCACGCGCTCGCCTCCGGGGGAAGCCGGTCGCCGGCCGAGGAGATGATGACCTTCTCCAGGTCGGTGAACTTCTCGAAGGTGGCGGAGGCGAAGGTGTCGCGGTACTGCGTGCCCAGCTCGGGATCCAGCGCGGCCGCGCCCCGGTTGTGCAGGAAGCGCCGGGTGGCGACGTACTCGCCGAAGGCCCTGCGCTCCTCCTCCGACAGCCGCTTGTCGATCAGCGCCCCGCTGATCAGCGCGTTCTCCCTCGCGATCATCTCGTAGGCGTTGCCCATCCCCTGCATGGCCGAGGCCTGCTGGAAGATCGAGAGATCGGGCAGCGCGACCATCTGGTCGTACACCAGGAAGACCGAGTCGAGGATCTGGTTGTAGTTCGACAGCGCGCCCAGCCGCGTGTGCTGTCCGCTGTCGACGCCCGAGCGGATGCTGGGGAGCCTTTCGAGCCTGCGGACCAGCTCGCTCAGTGAGTTGTTCAGTTCCGGGTTGCCGGAATCCTCGGCCGCGGCCGCCTTGAACGCGCCGACCGCCTGGTCGGTGCGGGCGCGCTGCTCACCCATCCCGCTCGTGAGGACCCGGGAGCTGATCGCCACCGACGCCAGCGTCCGCTCGGCCTGGAGCTGCAGGCCCAGGTCCGTGGAGGTGACGCCCACCGTCTGGTACACGGTGTTCGACCTCAGCAGCGCGAGGCCGTCACCGACGGTGAGGTTGAGCACGAAGCCCCACAGCGCGCTCAACGACAACAGAGGCAGGAGCAGCAGCGAGAAAATCTTGAACCGAATCGAGCGGTTTCTAGAGCCCATGTCCACTCGTCCCAACCTCTGAGCGTGTGGAGGCCCGTGCCGCATTAGGGGTGATTACGCCTCCGGAAGATCGCACAGGAGACTAGCACCGAATAGGGTTTTTGCGCAGTGGAGGATCCGATGATTAGTGTGATTACCGGGGCTAGTGCCGGAATTGGTGCTGCTGCCGCGGTGGAGCTCGCGAGGCGCGGGCAGACCGTAGTTCTGGTCGGCCGTAATCCCGACAAGACGGCTCGGGTGGCAGAAAGGGTGCGGGAGGTCTCCGGGGTGCTCCCGGATACGTTTACCTGCGATTACACCCTTTTGGATGATGTGCGTAGTTTGGCAGCCGAACTGCTCTCCCGCTACGACCGGATTGACATCCTCGTCAACAACGCGGGGGTCATGACGACCGAGCGCACGTTCACGCGCGACGGCCACGAGACGATGATCCAGGTCAACCACCTCGCCCCCTTCCTGCTGACGAACCTGCTGCTCGAACGGGTCACCGGGCGGGTGATCACGACCAGTTCCCGCGCGGGCAAGACCGGGGGACTCGATCCCTCCGACCTCAACCGCGAACGGCGGCGCTGGAGCGGCTGGCTCCAGTACGGGGACACCAAACAGGCGGGAGCCCTGTTCACCGTGGAACTCGCCCGCCGCCTCCAGGACACCGAGGTGACCGCGACCTGCTTCCACCCCGGCGTGATCAAGACCGAGTTCGCCCCGTCGACGTTCATGATGTGGATGGTGAAGAACATCCCCGGCATGGGGCAGACCGTCGAGGAGGGGGCGAGCACCATGGTCCACCTCGCCACCCATCCGGACGGCGCCGCCCACCCCGGCCGCTACTTCGCCAAGAGCGCCCCCGCCGCCGTTCCGAAGAGGATGAGCGACCCCGCACTGGCCCGCGCCCTCTGGGACGCCAGCGCCGCCGCCGTCGCGTAACCGCCCACCCCCACGCGGCCCTCCCGACGGGCGGCCGCGCCACGCCCCACGACGTCGCGACCTGACCTCGCGACGGGCGTGCCCACGATGCGCTCTCGCGACCTGACCTCGCGACGGGCGTGCCCACGACGTACGTCCCCGCGACGGGCGCTTCACGCCCCAAGGTGTCGCGCGGGCGTGCCCACGACGTACGTCCTCGCGTGCACGGCGGGGATGTGGTCGAGGGAAGAACGGCAAGACGGTGGGCCGCACGTCCTCGCGTACGCGGCGGGGATTTCCCCGCGCGTCACCGGGCGTTCGCCGGGTGTTGGGCGGGTCCGGTTACGGTCCCGGGCTGTGAGCGTCGCAACCCCGCTGCGGGCCGCCCTCCCGCCCGCCACGGCGAGGGACCCGTTCTTCGACAACGCCAAGTTTCTCGCGATCACCCTGGTCGTGTCCGGCCACCTGATCGAGGACCTGCGGGACGTTCCGGTCGCGCATGCCGCCTACTTCTTCGTGTACACGTTCCACATGCCGCTGTTCATCGTGCTGAGCGGCTACCTGTCACGAAATTTCACCTTCTCGTCCGGCAAGGCGCGCAAGCTGATCAGCACCCTCGCCGTCCCGTACGTGATCTTCGAGCTGCTCTACTCACTGCCGCGCCTCTTCCTGTACGGCAAGCTCGACATCAGCCTCCTCGACCCGTACTACCTGACCTGGTTCCTGATGTCGCTGTTCCTGTGGCGGCTGTCCACACCGGTCTGGCAGCAACTGCGATGGCCGCTCGTGGTCGCGGTCGGGCTGTCGCTGCTGTCGGGGATGAGCAGGCTCCCCGACGAGCTGTCGATGAACCGCACCCTCGGCCTGCTCCCGTTCTACGTACTCGGGCTCATGCTGCGGCCCGAGCACTTCGAGTGGCTCAGGAGGCGGTGGGTCCGGGTCGCGGGCGCGGTCACCCTCGCCGCAGGCGCGGCGCTCGCGCTCGCCACGCACACCGTGGTGAAGACCGAGTGGATTCGCTGGCGGCACGCCAACGACGCGATCGGGGTGGACGACCTCACCGGCAGCCTGATCCGCCTGGGCATGCTGGCGGCGGGGGCGGTGCTCGTGGCGGCGTTCCTCGCGGTCACCCCCTCCGTGCGCACCTGGTACTCGGGGCTCGGCATGGCGACCATGTACGCCTACCTTCTCCACGGCCTGGTGGTGAAGGTCGCCGAACGGTTCTACGGCGACTGGGCGCAGACCATGCCCGGGGTGACGGCCGTGGCGCTCTTCGGGGTCGGGCTCGCCGCCCTGCTGTGTACGGCGCCGGTGCGGCGCGTCACTCACTGGGCGGTCGAGCCCAGCATGAGCTGGGCCTTCACCAAACTGAGAAAGCCGGGCTGAGCGGCCCTTCCGATCGAAACCGACCGAGCACGAACCGCGACCGACCACGACCATGACCGCGACCGACCGACCATGACCGCGACCGACCGACCATGACCGCGACCGATTGAGACCAACCACGACCGACCGACCCCCGAGGTCGGAGCGGGGACGCCGGAGTCAGGTCAGGAGCGGTCCGGAGGAAGGGCCGGAAGGGTGCGAAGGGCGCGAGGGCCCGTCCTGCAGCTCCGCGACCGCGCGGTAGGCGGCGGTGACGGCCGCGTCGGCGCGGGCGGCCGGAACGGAGTCGGAGTTGGCGATCGCGATCCGGCCGTGTGTCCTGCGGGCGACGGCCGCGGGAGGGGTTCCGTCGGGGTAGAAGTCGAGGTCCCACGGGGTGGCGTACTCCGGCGCGTAGCCGTGTCCCCACCGGTTGACCGTGATCGCCTCGATGTCACGGGCCGCGTCGAAGCCACCGGGCCCCAGCAACCGGGTGAGCTGGTCGCGGATGCTGTACTCCAGGTGCTCGTACGGCGTCTCGATCAGGGCGTACCGCCCGGCCACCGAGCCCTGCGCGGGGGACACACCGGGCGTGACGGGGGTGCCGACCAGGTGCGCGGTGATCGGCTCCTCGGGCCTCCTCGGACATCTGTAGGCGCCGACGTCCGCCGGGTCGTCGAGCTCGGCCACGCACCAGCGGGCGCCGGTGAACCGGGCGCGCCTGATCCCCATCCTCCGCCAGGCCCGCCAGTCGCGGAGCTGGACCGTCGCGTACAGCAGGGGCACCTTGACCGCCCGCCCCAGGGCCGTCCGCTGCTCGGGCGGGAGGTCGTCGACCAGGTAGGGGATCATCGAGTTCCAGCAGGCCATGATCACACCGCCCGCCCGTACGGTTCTCACCCGCTCGCCGTCGAAGTAGCCGACCGTGGCGCCGCCGGCCGTGTCGGCGGGGCCGTCGTTGGCGGCGGAGACGACCGGGCTGGACAACCGTACGCGGACCCGGTTGCCCGGCCGGTCGAGCACGCCGTAGTCGAAGCTCGCGGTGGTGATGTCCTTCACGCCGAAGGCCGTCGCGAAGCCGGGGATCATGCGGGCGACCATCATCCTGACGATCGCCTGGTTGCCCTCCGGGAAGCGCCAGGCGCGCGGTGCGCCCGCGTCCCACTCCTTGATCACGGTCGGGGAGTTGTACCTGGACGGCTTGGACCTGTCGAGCCCGAGCCCCTGGAACCCCGGGTACCGGTGCTCGTCGGCGCTGCCCCAGGCGTCGATCGCGCCGAAGGCGTCGGAGCCGTAGGCCCACTCGTCGCTCGGCATGGTCCTGACGAACGCCAGCACGTCCGGGTGGACGCCGCAGACGTCCCTGAGGAAGCCCGAGTAGGTCAGCCGGGCCAGCCGCGCCTGTTTCTCCTCGGCGGACAGGCCGGGAAACCAGTCGGGCGGATCGCCGTACAGCATGAGCAGGTCCCGTCTGGCCCGCTCGGCGACGGGCAGCTCGGCGATCCACTCGGGAGCGCTCCTGCCGGGCCCGAGCACGACGAGCCTCTCCGCGCCTCCGGCGGGGAACGCCTCCCGGTCGCAGAAGACGCCGTCGTGCATCCCCAGGCTCGCGTACGGCTCCCGGCCCGAGGGTTCCCCGAGCCCTTCCGGGTGGACGCCCAGTTTGGCGAGCAGGTCCTTGCCCTCGGGAGTCCACGCCGACGGGTGCTGCATCGACCGCGAGCCGCCGTACGCGACCAGCGGCCCCTTCCTGGCCGCCGGGCGGAACTCGTTGCGCAGGGCGTGCCCGCCGATGTCGTCGTGGTTGTCGAGGATGAGGATCCGCGCGCCGGGCTCGCGCTCCAGCCATCGGTGGGCCGCGCTGAGGCCGCTGATCCCCGCGCCGACCACGACCAGGTCGTAGTGCTCGCCGGTGGGTTCCGGGGTGCCGACGTACGGCCAGAAGCGCCGGTCGCGGAGGGCGTGGGGCACGCTCAGCGCCTCCGCGGTGTCGCCGCGCAACCCCGTGAGGGACGGCGGACAGGAGAGCTCCAGATCCTCCGGAAGCGCGGAGTGGGTCTCTTCCCGACCGGTCCCGGGCAGCGAGCACGCCGCCGCGACGCCGGTGGCCGTGATCACCCCATCGAAGAAGTCCCGGCGGGAGATGAGCCGGTCCATGCCGAGTTCCAGGGCCTTACGTGGATTGATCTCGTGAGGATCTGTCATGGGGCGATCATCACGATGTGAATGGATCGGTGGGGTCGCCTCGCTGCGTTTTCGGGAAGTTTTTACCCGGGCCATTAACGCGCTGTCGCGACATGTCCCACATGAGAGTCATGTCGTGGCGGCCGGGAATTAAGCGGGGAGATGGGGCCTTGGCCGATCCGATCCGGGAAAAGCCGCGAGTGACCCGGTACGCGCCCCACGCCGTCACCGCCGATCCCGCTCATTCTCGCTGCTCCGCGCCCTTCGAGGGTGCTCCGGACGCCCTCCCGACGACCCCGCGAGGCAGGGAAGGCATGCCATCCGGATTGTCGGATAATCCATAACCATATGGCCATTCGACTTGTTACTCGGATAAAGTGAAGCGAGGGATCCGGCGCCTCCATGTCGCCGGGTGGCGAGGCGCGGCACGCGGGGGCGGCCTCCGTGCCTTCATATTCGCTTTTCCCTTTGACCGATGTCGCGGGGGAGTATCACGTGGTCGGTAAGCACGGAAGAGTCACGGGACGGATCGGCCCCGGCCTGGTCGGGGAGGTGATGGTGGAGGTCCGCGGGGGCGTCGAGGCGTTCTACGCCCACCCGACGGTCCCGGACGAGGAGATCGCCCCGTCGTCGATCGTGGTGGTCGTCGAGTTCTTCCCGCCGCGCACGATCTACGTCGCCCGCGCGCTCCCCTGATCCGCCCCGCTCCCCGAATCTGATCTCCCCCACACCGCGGAGGCCGAGATGCCCACGGAGTACCTCGTCATAGGGGGCCTCGCCCTCGTCGCCCTTCTCGTCATCACCCTGCTCTTCAAATCCGTCTGGCGGGTGGCGGAGCCCAACGAGGCGCTGATCATCTCCGGCCTCGGCGCCCGGGGAAACTCCACGGTCGCCGACAGTCTCGGATTCAAGATCGTCACCGGCAAGGGCACCGCCGTGCTCCCCGGCTTCCAGACCGCGCGCCGCCTGCGCCTGGACAGCCGCGCCACCAACCTCCAGGTCTCCTGCGTCACCCAGCAGGGCATCCCGGTGGTCGTACGAGGCGTCGTCATCTACAAGGTCGGCGACGACCTGCACTCGATCGCCAACTCGGCCCGGCGCTTCCTGGACCAGCAGGATTCGATGAACGGTGCCATCCACGAGCTGTTCACCGGCCACCTGCGCTCGATCATCGGCAACCTCACGGTGGAGGACCTCATCCTCAACCGCGAACGGTTGACCGGCGAGACCCGCGCCTCGGCCGCCGACGAGATGATCAGGCTCGGTCTGATCGTCGACTCCCTGCAGATCCAGGAGATCGAGGACGGGACGGGCTACATCACCAACCTCGGCAAACCGCACGCCGCCAGCATCGCCGCCGCGGCCCGCATCGCCGAGGCGCAGCGCGACCAGGAGGCCACCCAGGCCGAGCAGATCGCCGCGGCCAACAAGGCCGCGGCCTGGCGAGACGCGAAGATCAAGCAGGCGGTCTACCAGGCCGAGATCGACGAGGCCCAGGCCAGGTCCCGCCAGGCGGGGCCGCTCTCCGAGGCGTCCGCCCGGCAGGAGGTCGTCGTCCAGGAGACCCGGGCGGCCGAGCTTGAGGCCGCACTGGCCGAGCAACGGCTCCAGGCCCAGATCCGCAAACCCGCGGACGCCAGGGCGTACGAGACCGTGACGGTCTCCCGGGCCGAGCGCGACGCCCGCATCGCCCAGGCCGAGGCCGAGGCGCGCGAGACCGAACTCCGCGCCGCCGCACAGGCGTCGCAGGTCAAGCAGGCTGCCGCGGCCGAGGCCGAGTCCGTGCGGCTGCGCGGTATCGCCACCGCGGAGGCGACGAAGGTCACCGGCTTCGGCGAGGCGGAGTCCGCGAGGGCCCGCGGCCTGGCCGCCGCCGACGCCTCCAAGGCGCAGGGGCTCGCGGAGGCCGAGGCCGCCAGGGCGAAAGGGCTGGCCGTCGCCGACGCGATCCGGGCCCGCGCCGAGGCGCTCGCCGAGAACCAGGAGGCGGTCATCGCCCAGCAGCTCGCCGAGAAGTGGCCCCAGATCGTCGAGGCGGGCGCGAAGGCCTTCGGCAACGTCGACCACATGGTCGTACTCAACGGCGCCCAGGGCGTCGAGGAGATGCTCGCCAAGGCCCTCACCCTCGGCGGCGCCGGCCTCGGCCTCGCCCGCTCCCTCCTGAGCACCGTCACCCCCACCGCCCCCCTCGAAGCCGCCCCTCCCTCCGCCACGGCCACTCCCACCGGAACCACCGGAACCACCGGAACCACCGAGGCCACAGAAACCGACGAAACCGATAGGGCCACGGCAACCGATGGGGCCACGGCAACCGGTAGGGCCACCGCAACCGATGGGGCCACGACGACCGATGGGGCCGCCCCCTCGGAAAGATCGGAAAGAGGAGCCACGCCCCCGGAAAAACCTGCCGCCCTCGCCCCCTGACTCTCGGCGTCACGGCTCTTCGATGCCGAAGACGAGCGTCCCCCGCACCATCGAAGAGCCGACTTCACCCTCTCTGAACCCCTCTCCGAACCCCTCGCTTCGCCCCCTCTCCCCGATTTCTTCGACGGATTTCCCCGGCCGATCCCCACGGATGACAGATTTTTTCCGGGGATCCCCGTAGAAGACGGATGGGGGCCGTGTGGCTTTCGTGGCAGGTGAAGCCGGGTCTCCTCCGGGCGAATCGGGGGGCACGACCTGCCTGAGACCTCCGCGCAACGGATTCGTGACCCGCGGCCATTAATTCGGGGCACCCCGTTATGTGTTGTTCCTTTTTCCTAGGGCATACGCCTGGCAGCTGAGCAGACAGGGAGAGTGGAACATGACAGTCACCGGCATCATCACCGCCATTGTTATCGGCGCCATCATCGGTGCCCTGGGTCGGCTCGTCGTGCCCGGCAAGCAGTCCATCCCGATCTGGCTGACCATCGTCATCGGTATCGTCGCGGCCCTCATCGGCACCGCGATCGCCGGCGCGCTCGGGGTCGCTGCCACCTCAGGTATCGACTGGATCGAGCTGATGATCCAGGTCGCCCTTGCCGCGGTCGGCGTCATCCTGACGGTAAGCCTCTACGGCAGGCGAGGCGTCCGGTAATCCGTGATCCGGGGCGGCCGGATCTCCACGGGGAGACCCCGAGGAGATCCGGAGACCACCACCCCGGACACCCCCGACGGCCCCGCCCCAGATCTTTCCGGGGCGGGGCCGTTGCTGTCCGCCCGAGCCCACCGATTCCTGGAATTCGCGACATCATGCTCATACGCTTCCAGCGCCGCCCGTACGGAGATCAAACCGCGGCCCGCGACCCCGGTTTCTCCCGCGCCCGTACACGGGAGGGCGACCGCGCGCGGCCAGGGGGGCAGCCGAAGGAGACCTGCCCCCGTACACGGGAGGCGACCGGGCGAGGGGCTCCGGTGAACGAGTACGAGGAGCCCGCGCTCGCACGCGGGAGGGCAACCGGTGAATAGGGAAAGGGGCCCGCGGGCAAGAAGCGAGGCCCGAGGAACCGAGGCGGATCCGAGCCCCGAAGAACCGAGCCCCGAAGAACCGAGCCCCGAAGAACCGAGCCCCGAAGAACCGAGCCCCGAAGAACCGAGCCCCGAAGAAGCGAGGCGGACCCGAGCCCTTCGACCCCCCGATATCCCGGAAAAATGAGGCTTCCTTGACAATATAATTTGTCGGGGATAGTCTGCGGACATGCAGGACATCGCCGTGATCGAGGACTCCGCCGCCGCCGAGGTCTCGCTGGACCCCATCCGGGCCCGGTTGCTGGCCGAGCTGAGCGAGCCAGGCTCCGCGACCATGCTGGCGGCCAAGGTCGGCCTGCCCCGGCAGAAGGTCAACTACCACCTGAAGACGCTTGAGGCGCACGGGCTCGTCGAGATGATCGAGGAGCGGCGCAAGGGCAACGTCAACGAGCGCATCATGCGGGCGACCGCGGCCTCGTACGTGATCTCCCCGACCGCGCTCTCATCCGTCGAGCCAGACCCGGCGCGCTCCCCCGACCAGCTCTCGGCGAGCTGGCTGCTGGCCGTCGCGGCCAGGCTGGTCCGCGACGTCGGGGCGCTCATCACCGGCGCCGCCAAAGCACGCAAGCGCGTCGCGACCTTCGCGATCGACGGCGAGGTGCGTTTCGCCTCGGCCGCCGACCGGGCCGAGTTCGCCAGGGAGCTCGCCGGGGCCGTCACGGCCCTGGTGTCCAAATATCACGACGAGTCCGCAGAGAAAGGCCGCGACCATCGGATCGTCGTCGCCCTTCACCCGAGCGTGAAGGAAACCCGTTGAGCCACCCCCTTCAAGGAGCGAATCCATGCGTGTCGTGATCGTCGAGTTCATGAGCCTGGACGGCGTCGTGCAGGCGCCGGGTGGCCCCGAGGAGGACACCGACGGCGGCTTCGCCCACGGTGGCTGGTCCCACCCGTTCTTCGACCCCGAGGTGGTCGGCGGTGCCTTCGACGGCGCGCTGAGCGGAGCCGAGGCGCTGCTGTTCGGGCGCCGGACGTGGCAGACCATGGCCGCGGCGTGGCCGGGGCGAGCCGGTGACCCGTTCGCCGACCGGATGAACGCCATCCCGAAGTACGTCGTGTCCCTGACACTGGGCGACGACCAGCTGACGTGGAACAACACCACCCGAATCCCCGGTGACGAGGCCGTCGCCCACATCAGGAAACTGCGCGAGACCGAGGGCGGCGACCTGGTGCTCATGGGAAGCCCCACCCTCGCCCGCACCCTCCTGAGCGAGGACCTGGTCGACGAGCTCCGGCTCATCGTCATGCCGGTGATCCTCGGCGGAGGTAAGACGATCTTCCCCGACGACGGCGGCCTGCACACGTTCGAGCTGGTCTCCACGGTCACCAGCAAGGCGGGCACGAACGTGTGCGTCTACCGCCCGGCCGGCTGAATCCCCGGGACATCCCGGCGACCGGAAGGTGACCGGTGTTCGTCAGTGAGGATCGGCGAGCGGGGGCCCGGGCATCTGTGCCCTTCCCCGTGGGCGACACGAACCCGTGGCCGACACGGGTTTCCGAGAGGGGAAACCCAGGGAGGCGGAAGCGCCGGGGCTCGGTCAGGTGGCCTCGTCCAACTGTTCGGCCAGTCGCTGCAGACCACCCTTGATGAGCTGCCCGTACTCGTCGTCACCGAGCGCGCCGATCGTGTCCCGCGCCTGCTGGAGGTGCTTGCGGGCGAGGTCGAGGTCGCCCAGCTTGCGATAACAGTCGCTCAGGTTGAGGTGCAACGACGGATACAGACCGGCCACGGAAATCGCCACCCCGGCCTGGGCCGCCTGCTCGTCGGTGACCAGGTCGGCGGCGGCGAGCGCTCGCAGATCCCACATCAGCTCCTCGCGCACGTCGTCCTGCACGTCGGCCATCGAGTGGGCGAGGACGCAGACATGCAGAGGTTCGCCTTTCTCGCCGCCGATGTCGTCCCAGATCTGCGCGAACAGCTCGCGAGCGGCGTCACGTTGACCTTTGTGGTGATGTAACTCCACCCCCTGGCCGATCCGGGTGAGCGTTGGGTCGGTGATCACGAGCGACTCCTTCACAGGCGAGCACAGGCGAGGCGGTGGAGTGCAAGCCTAATCGCCCGACACCGCCTGACGATCTTCGATTTTCCAACCCGTTCGGTACGTCAGCCGACGCAGGAGAACCTCGGCGGGTCCTCGCCTGCCGCGACGCTCCAGGCCGTAGGCCACGACCACGGTGATCAGCCAGACGCCGAGCGCGTAGCCGGCCACGGAGGCGCTGTGCAGGTGAGCCCCGACCCCGAGGCCCCATGCGGCCAGCACCGGGGCGCAGAGCAGCGACTGGGCGAGATAGGCCGAGAGCGACCGCCTGCCCAGCGCGACCACCGCCGTGGACGCGAGGCCGGGGCGTCGCCGACGTCCGAGCCGGTGCCCGACGAGCCCGAACGCCGCCGCGTAACCCAGCCCGGCGGGCAGGCCGGTAACCGTCTGGGACATCTCGAAAACGAACATCGACTCTTCCGGGACCCTCAGCACCCCCATGACCGCCGCCGCGTGCGGGAGCCCACCCAGCCATCCGATGGCGATGCCGACGGCGGCGACGCGGCCCAACAGTGGCAGGTGCTCGCCGGGCTGTTCCAGGATCCGCCGCCGGGCCGCCCAGAAACCGAGGACGATCGCGACGGGCACGACGAGTCCCAGCAGGCCCTGGCCGACCACGACCATCGGCCAGAAGGCGAGGCGTCCCGACGCCGCGGCGAGCGGATCGCTCTCGGCACTGCCCGCAGCTCCCAAAGACAGATAACCGAAGATCTCAGGGGACGACTCCAAGCAGGCCCCCACCACACTGAGCAGGGTCTCCAGTATGAGGATGCCCGTGCCGATCGCGGCCCAGACGAGCAGCGTGCGATCCCTCCTGCGCAGGAACAGCCAGGACAGGAGAAACCCGGTCAGGCCGTACGCGCCAAGGATGTCCCCCTGCCACAGCAACGCCGCGTGCACGAACCCGAACAGGAACAACCACAGGCTGCGGCGGCGCAGCAGTGCCGACACGGCCGACTCCGAGTGCCCGGCGGCCCGCTGGCGTGACAGGAGCTGCACCATGCCGTAGCCGAACAGGAACGCGAACATCGGATAGACCCGGAAGTCCACCCCGACGATGGCGACCACCTGGACGATCCGGTCCAGCGCCGAGCCTCCGGGCGGATGGATCGTGGTGGCCCGGATCTCTCGGCTCCACAGATACCAGGGAGTGTTCGCCACGGCGATGAGCAACAGCATGAAGCCACGGGCGAGATCGGGGGCGAGTGCGCGCTCGCCGTTCCGCACCGGACCGCGGATCGGGGCGCTCCTAGTCGCCATGAGGGAGCGGACCTCCCGCCGCGCCGCCGTGACCGAGCGGGAGCCGTTGCTCCCGCCGAGCCGGCAACCGTGCCGAACGGGCTGCTTCACCGGCAGCACGCACACATTCGACGAGCGAGCACCAGGATGTCTGCGATTCTGTGATCACACAAAGTTACGATACAGAGACAGACAGTAGGAAGAGGTGTGATTCGTGAGACTGGACGCCTCCTGAGCGGCCCTACCTCTGAACGACGGCCGACAAGCGTTCCGCCTGTCGACGACGATCGGTGATGCTGCCGGGGCCACCATGGCCGGTCCCCGGTCCGCTCTCGGAGAGCCGCCGCATCTTCGTGCCGACCGGCTGGAGGGCCGGTCTCCGACCCGCCCTCACGAAACCCTGCCCCTGGCCCGAAAGGCCGTGGTCTTGACGCGGTTCTGGCAGGCGGTGCCACAGAACCGGCGGGTGCCGTTGCGGGAGACGTCCACATAGACCCGGTCGCAGTGCGGTGCCGTACACACGCCGAGACGGTCGTGGTGCTCGCTCCCCAGCACGATCGCGAGCCCGGTGGCACAACTCGCCGCCCAGTCGCCGGTCATGGTGCCGCCGGGGCCGTGGAAGTGCAGGTGCCACGGCTCTCCGTCGTGTCGTTCGAGCATCGGCCGGGCCCTGGTCTTCTCAAGAAGATCGTTGACCCGCAGGGCAGCGGCGTCGACGTCTCCTTTCGCGACGGCGTCGAAGACCACGCGCAGCCGGGCGGCGATCTCGGCGAGCTCGCCGGCCTCCACCTCGGTGACCTCCCGATGGCCCGGGTAGCCGGCGCGCAGGCCCTCCGTGGCGGCGGGAGCGAGATCGCGCGGCGGCGAGAAGTCGCGGCCCCGCCTCTCTCCCGGCGTCAGTTCGTTGACCAACCCCACCGCCACGCGGACGATCGAATCGGTGTGACTGTTGAAATCCACTTGACCAGTCACATCCTCACGTTCTAGCTTGTAACTGTCATAAGCTTAGACGGCAGTCACAAGGAGACTATGGTGCTCACCCACGATGCCGCACTCGAGTGGATCGCACGCTGGGATCGTCAGCAGGAGGGCTACCTGCCCGACCGCGAAGAGCGCTTCACCGCGCTGATCGACGCCGTCGAGGCGGCGGGCCGTCCCGATCCGCTCGTCATCGACCTCGGATGTGGACCGGGCTCGCTCTCCGCCCGTCTCCTGGAGCGGCTGCCCCAGGCGACGGTGATCGCGGTCGACGCCGACCCCCTGCTGCTCGGCCTCGGCCGGGCCGCCTACCCGCACCTCACCTTCCTCTCCCTCGACCTGCGCACCCCCGGATGGACCGGATCCCTCGGCCTGGACAGGCCGGCCGACGTCGCGGTGAGCACCACCGCACTGCACTGGATCTCCGGGCCCGACCTCCAGAAGATGTACGCCGAACTGGCGACCGTGCTGCGCCCGGGCGGGCTCCTGCTCAACGGCGACCACATGGAGACCGACGACACCACCCCGGCCATCGCCCGTCTCGAACGCGCCGTACAGGACCGGGAGACCCGGCGCGTGTTCGCCGACGGCCACCCCGAGGACTGGCGCCAGTGGTGGGATGCGATCGCCGCCGACCCCGCCTTCGCCGAACTCCACACCGCACGCACCACCGCGGGAGCCGACCACCACGGCTCGGAGTCCTCCCTGCTCTCCGAGCACGTCGACGCCCTGCGCGATGCCGGATTCGCCGAGATCGGCACCCTCTGGCAGCGCGGCAACAACCGCCTCCTCTGCGCCGTCCGCCACTGACCCGACCCGACGCCCTCACGGCCGAGGGGGAAGAACGAGTGGCGAGCCAAGAGGACGAACCACGACGAGCCCGATGGACTCACGGCGAGCCCGCTGCGCTCCTTTCCGCGCCGGCGCTTCAGCTACGGCGACGGACCCCGTACGACCCCGTACGGATTGCTTCAGCGTCCCAGCGCACACCGGGCGGCCGGTAAGAAAGCGACTACGGCCCGCACCACCTACGGCGAGACGGGCCGTGTGCGGAGGTGGGCGGGTGTTCCGGGCGGCTTATAAAAATCCGCAACCAGCGCGCCCGCCAGGCCGGAGGCCTGACCCACCAGACGACCACCAACGACGGCCGCCCGGAGCACCCGCCCGCCGGAGCGCGCACCCACCTTGAACAGCGGCCGGACCCCCAGACCTGTCACCAACGACGGCCGCCCGCCGGAGCGCGCACCCACCTTGAACACTGGTCCACACCGGCTGGACACCCAGCCCCGTCACCAACGACGGCCGCCCACCGGAACACCCACCCACCGGAGCGCGCACCCACCTGACACGCCGGCCCCCGGTCGTCGTGCCCATGCCGCAGGAAAACCTTCGGGAACCGCCCCACCAACGCCGAAACCGAAGTCAGATCATGACGTGCGCTTCCGGATGCCCGGCGAAGGAGAACTGCGCGTTGCGGGTGAGCTTGATGTCGTCGGCCTGCCAGGTGTGCAGGGACTTGTCGCCACTGCGCCAGTAGACGAAGTTGAACCGGTCGGCGGAGTAGATCTTGACGCGGTCCTCCTTGAGCCGGCGGACCAGGCGGGTGTCCTCACCTCGGGTCACGTCCTCGAACCCGTAGTGCCGGAACATGTCGGCCTTGCCGAGGAAGGTGCCGCCCTGCACCAGGAAGGCGTACCGGTGCTCCAACCCCGGCAGCCGGAGCATCGTGGTGTTGCCGCCCTCGAAGTACGCGTAGTGCGCGCCCTTGCCGACGAGCTCGGCGTCGGAGTAGTCGAAGGCGCGGGCCAGGTCCGACAGGTAGTGCTCGCCGTAGAGGTTGTCGTCGTCCATTTTGGCGATCAACTCGCCCTCGGCGGCGGCGATGCCCATGTTGAGGCAGGCGCCCAGCGACAGTGACGAGTCGGCGGGCAGCACCACGACATCGGTGATCCCGGCCATCCGCGCCTTGTCCGCCACCACCACGGGGTCGATGGCGAGCCCGTGCAGGACCATGACGAGCTGAACCGGACGGTGGATCTGCTTGGCCACCGAGGAGATCGCGTGCTCGATCTGGGAGGCGCGGTTGGTGGGCAGGACCACCGAGATCGAGCGGGTCCGCGGCTGCACCGGCCGGCCGAGGATCCCCAGGATCTGGTCCACGCGGTGCGAGAAGAGGTGCTTGTCGAAGACTTCGCGCATGGCGAGGTGCCCCTGGCGGGCGCGCAGCTCGGGGCTGTTGATCAGGTGCAGGACCTGGTTGTACGACTCCAGCTCGTCGCGGGCGATCGGGATCAGCGACCCGAAGGTCTCCTCGATGGCCCGGGACCAGCCGGAGACCACCGACGTCGAGCAGGCCGAGAGCTCGAAGACGCGGCGGGCGCACATGGTCGGTGAGTCGAGCACCGAGTTCACGTTGAGGAAGACCTTGTACATCTTGTACGCGGCCAGCATCCGGTCGTACGGCAGCTCGCCCACGATGTGCGGGACGTACTCCTTCGGCCAGGCGTACTTCTCGTCAACGGTGCCGTTGCGGGCGAAGATGTGCAGCCCGAGCTCGCGGATCGGGGCGAGGACGGTTTCCATCTGCTCGCGGCGCTCGGGGTGCTTGTCCCTGAAGTACATGCCCGCGAAGACCACGTCGTTGACGCGCCCCTGCTTCTCCTGGATGGGATTGTGCACCCGGGGCTGCGCGGCGAACTGCAGGACGTCGACCCGGTCGTGACCCAGCACCTCGCGGTAGCGGGGGACCATGTCGCCGTCGCAGGTGAAGACGTAGTCGAACAGCTTGGCCGTGTCGATGAAGAAGTCGAAGTTCGGCGGGTCCTCCTTGTTCCAGAAGACCGTGGGGATCCCCTCGGCGCGGCACCAGTCGATCAAGGCGATCAGCTCAGGCTTGGGGGCCTTCGTCCCGGTCATCTGGTAGCGCCAGCGGCCCTGGTTGCCGTGCCAGGCAGACTCCACGAACAGCAGCTCGGGACGACGCTCGGCGAAGATCTCCGGCCAGTCGCGGAGCCCGAACTCGATCTGGTCCCACTCGTACTTGAACGCCATCCGGGAGAAGTCGTCCAGGATGACCGCGACCTTCATATCAGGGCGGACGATCGGACCGGCGGGCCACTTGACCTGCGGTACGTCGACCACGGGCCCCTGCCGGTCGAGTTCCTCGACCACCTCGGCCACCGGACGGGGCGGCTTGGGGCCCTTGCGTGCCTGCATCGCGGAGCGCAGCTTGCCCGGCAGCGCGGTGACCCCCGGCCCCTTGGCGGACGTCAGTGCCTCGGCCACCCGGTAGGGGCGCTGCACCTTGGTGGACTCCAGCTTCCACTGCGCGTAGTCGGCCCGCGCCTCGGCGATGGCGAGCCGCCGCTCCAGGTCGTGGACGCGCTCCTCAAGGCGTTCGACGACCTTGCGTTCCTCGGGCAGCCAGTTGATCGGTCCGAGACGCTGGAACTTCGGCTCTTCTGGGGTCTCATCGCTCATGGGGAATCGCCTTTGTCAGAGGTCGTGCCAGCGTACGACCAAAGTCGTAGCCAAATGGCCGTTTTAAAGGGATTTGGGCGATACGGATTGACCGGCCGGTGAGAGGTTGCCGCCGCGCAGCCAGCTCTCGATCACCCGGGCGATCCGGGGACCGGCCTTGCCGTCCCAGAGCGGGGGCAGCTCGCCCGACGGCGTTCCCGAGCCCTCGGCCAGTGCCCGGTCGGCGGCGGCGGGCAGCTGCGCGGGGGTGACTAGCCGGTTGGTGCCGTGCGTGATGGTGATCGGACGTTCGGTGTTGGGCCGCACCGTGAGGCAGGGCACACCCAGCATGGTCGTCTCCTCCTGCACGCCGCCGGAGTCGGTGACGACCAGCGTCGCGCCTCGCACCAGCGACAGGAAGTCCACGTAGCCCAGCGGGTCGACGATGAGGAGGTTGTCGCCGTTCACCAGTCCGGCCTCCGCCAGACGGGTCCGGCCGCGCGGGTGCAGTGGCACCACGACCGGCAGGCGCTCGCTCACCGAGAGCACGGCGTCGACGAGCTCCTTGGCCGAGGCCGGGTCGTCGACGTTGCCGGGACGGTGCAGGGTGGCGACCGCGTACCGCTCGGGAAGGCCGAGCCGGGAGCGGACCGGGGCGGGGTCGAGGTGGTCCAGCGCGGAGAACAGGCTGTCGATCATCGGGTTGCCGACGAGGTGCACCCTGGCCGGGTCGACGCCCTCGGCGGCGAGGTGGGAGAGCGCGTCCGGCGAGGTGGCGAAGAGGATGTCGGACAGGCCGTCGGTGACGACCCGGTTCACCTCCTCGGGCATCTCCCGGTCGAAGGAACGCAGGCCCGCCTCCACGTGCGCGGTCGGCACGTGGAGCTTGGCGCAGACGAGGATCGCGGCGAGCGTCGAGTTCACGTCGCCGTAGACGACGACCAGGGTGGGACGGTGTTCGAGCACCACGTCCTCCAGGCCGACGAGCAGGGCCGCCGTCTGACGGGCGTGCGAGCCGGAACCGACGCCGAGGTTGGCGATCGGCTCGGGAAGACCGAGGTCGGCGAAGAAGACGTCCGACATGAGCGCGTCATAGTGCTGACCGGTGTGAACGATGCCCTGTCGCACCCCGAGCTCGGTGAGGGCGCGCACCACGGGAGCGGCCTTCACGAAGTTCGGACGCGCGCCGAGCACGTGCAGGACGAGGGGATCATCGGGGCTCTGAGCAGCGCCCGGACGGGCAAAGTCCCTCATTGACCTCGCCTTTCATGCGGCAGTGGGGCAAACGTTGCCTATGGTACGGTCACGGCGTGGTATCCGATGCCAACAGGCCAGACTCCCCCTCGGTTCCAGCGAAGGTTTCGGCGAAGGATCCGGTGAAGTCCCCGGATCCGGTGACGCCCTCGGTTCCGGCGACCCCCTCTCCCTCGGTGACGCCCCCGGCCGTTGAGACCCCCGCAGTGGACACGCCCACGGAGCCGCCGCCCCCGCCGAGCGCGGAGACGCCCTCGCCCGTGGACGCGGCCCCGGTCTCCGACGTGGACGCGACGCGGAAACCCAACGCGAACCCGACGCGGAAACCCGACGCGGACGGCACCACGGAACCGGACAACAAGCCGACGGAGACAGCGGACACACCCCCGGATACGCCCTCCGCCCCGGACACCCCCTCCGTCCCGGACAAGCCTTCCGCCTCGGACAAGCCTTCCGCCTCGGACACGCCCCCCGTCTCCGACATGCCCACCGTCACGGCGAGGCCCTCGGACGAGGACGAGGAGAAGGTCCCCGCGTCGCTCCCCGCCTCCCCGGACTCCCCGACGCCCACCGGTTCCCCTGCCTCCCCGGACTCTCCCGTCTCCCCGGTCTCGGCGAAGTCGGCCAGGGCCGGGCTGCGTGGCCTCATCAAGGGCTTCGTCCAGCACCCGGTCATCGTCTCCCGCGTCGTCGCGACCAAGGTGAAGTCCGACCCGGTACGCGTGGCGCAGGCGGCGGCCGAGACGCTCCCGCCGAGTGTCCGTCCCGTGGTCGGCCGGTTCGCCTGGCCCGTCGCGCGCCGCGCCAAGATCGTCGTACGCAAGCTCGGCATGCGCCTGGTGAAGGGCCCGTGGAGCGAGGCGAAGGAGCACTTCGACTCCGGCCGGATGAGCGAGGCCGCCGCGGTGCTGCAGGGTCACACGCGCTACCCCTTCATCAAGCGCCGGCACGCCTACTACGCGGGAGAGCTGGCCGCGATCCAGCCGAACCCGATCCCGCCCAAGGCGAAGGTGATCGTTGGCGAGCGGTTCCCCGGCAGGGTGCTGCACTGCGTGACGAACGCGCTGCCGTACACGCAGGCCGGATACACCGTCCGCACGCACCGCATCGTCACCTCGCAGAAGGCCGCGGGGCTCGACCCGCACGTCGTGACCAGCTGGGGCTGGCCGATGATGCAGGGGCACGCCGACGCGACGCCGTACGAGGAGATCGACGGCATCCCCTACCACCGGCTGATCCCGAGCGGCGAGGTGCCGTTCGAGAGCCAGGGGCGGATGATCCGCGGCGCCGGAGAGGTGACCGAGCTGGTCAGGACCCTGCGACCGCAGGTGCTGCACGCCGCGACCGACCATCGCAACGGATCGGTGGCGCTCGCGGTGCGCGAGCGTACCGGCACGCCGATGGTCTACGAGGTGCGGGGCTTCCTCGAGGAGACCTGGGCCTCCCGCGACCCCAAGCGCATCGGCAGCCAGCGACACGTGCTCCAGCGCGACCGCGAGGCGTTCATCATGCGTTCCGCCGACGCCGTGGTCACCCTCGCGGAGACCATGGCCACCGAGATCGTCGAACGCGGGGTGCCGAGGGAGAGGATCTATCTCGCGCCGAACGCGGTGGACGACTCGCTGCTCAGCGCCGAGTACGACGGTGCGGGCTTCCGCGCCGCGTACGGCATCGAGCCCGGCGAGATCGTGATGGGCTCGGTGTCGAGCATCGTGGCCTACGAGGGTTTCGCCACCATGATCAACGCGGCCGCGCTGCTGCGGGACGAGGGCGCGCCGGTGAAGGTGCTGCTCGTCGGCGACGGCGTGGAGCGGGCGGCGCTGCTCGAACAGGTCGAGGAGCTGGGCCTGGGCGACATCGCGATCCTGCCGGGACGTGTCGGTCCCGACGAGGCCCTGCAGGCGCAGGCGGCGATCGACATCTTCGTCTGCCCTCGCGAGGACCTGCGCGTCTGCCGGCTCGTCACGCCGTTGAAGCCCGTCGAGGCGATGGCTCTCGGCAAGCCGGTCGTGCTGAGCGACCTGCCGGCGCTCTCCGAGCTCGTGGGTTCGGAGGGGGCGGGGCTTCTGGTGCCCCCGGGAGATCCCGAGGCGCTGGCCAAGGCGATCGCCGGGCTGCGTGACGATCCCGAGCGAAGGGCCGGGATGGGTGAGGCGGGACGGGCCGAGGTGGCGGCGAAGCGTACGTGGAGCCGTATCGCGGAGACTTACCGTGATATTTACCGATCGATTGCTGGATGATGGTCTCGTGTTGGTAACAGGGAGACCAGCCGTTTGCGATGCGTTCAATCGCATTAGGCGTAGCTCGTTCGGACTTGAGATAGCCTTTGCGACCATGAAGTGTTGTTTCCGGCGTTCCAAGGTCATCCAGTGACTGCCTACGACCTGGCCATCATCGGTCTGGGCTACGTCGGCATGCCCCTGGCCAAGGAGGCCACCGCGGCCGGTCTGCGGGTCGTCGGCTTCGAGGTGGACGCGGCGAAGGTCGAGGCCCTCAACGCGGGCACGTCCTACATCGACGACCTGACCGACGCCGACCTCGAGCACATGCTTGCGGGAGGCTTCACCGCCACGCTGGACGAATCCGTCCTGGCGGACAGCCGGACCGTCGTCATCTGCGTGCCGACCCCGCTGGACGAGGACCACCGCCCCGACCTGTCGTCGGTCGAGGGCGCCACCGCCACCGTCGCACGCAACCTGCGCGCCGGCACGCTGGTGGTCCTGGAGTCCACCACCTGGCCCGGCACCACCGACGAGGTCGCCCGCCCCATCCTGGAGAAGGGCTCGGGCCTCGCCGCGGGCACCGACTTCCACCTCGCCTTCTCGCCCGAGCGCATCGACCCGGGCAACCCCAAGTACGGCCTGCGCAACACCCCGAAGGTCGTCGGCGGTTACACCCCGGCCTGCAAGGACCGCGCGGTCGGGTTCTACGCCCAGTTCATCGAGCAGGTCGTGCCGGTGAGCGGCACCCGCGAGGCCGAGATGGCCAAGCTCCTGGAGAACACCTACCGCCACGTCAACATCGCCCTCGTCAACGAGATGGCGATCTTCTGCGACGAGCTCGGTGTCGACCTGTGGGAGTCGATCGAGGCCGCGGCGACCAAGCCGTTCGGGTTCCAGAAGTTCCTTCCAGGACCCGGCGTCGGCGGGCACTGCATCCCCGTCGACCCGTCCTACCTCTCCTACACGGTGCGCAAGCTGGGCTACCCGTTCCGCTTCGTCGAGCTGGCGCAGGAGATCAACGAGCGGATGCCGTCCTACGTGGTGGCCCGCGTGCAACGACTGCTCAACCGGCAGCGGAAGCCCGTCAACGGCTCCAGGGTGCTGCTGCTCGGTGTCACGTACAAGCCCGACATCGCCGACGAGCGCGAGACCCCGGCCCTGCCGGTCG
This sequence comes from Streptosporangium sp. NPDC000095, assembly GCF_042899335.1. Classification (NCBI taxonomy): domain Bacteria; kingdom Bacillati; phylum Actinomycetota; class Actinomycetes; order Streptosporangiales; family Streptosporangiaceae; genus Streptosporangium; species Streptosporangium sp. NPDC000095. The sequence continues at coordinate 474,329 of NZ_JBIAZS010000002.1, read as the reverse complement.
CGCGGGCGCTGCTCGAGCTGGGGGCGGAGCTCGTCTTCGCCGATCCGTACGTCAAGGAGTGGCGGGTCGACGACGTCGACGTGCCACGTGAGGAAGACCTCGCCAAGGCGGTGGCCGAAGCCGACGTGACGCTGTTGCTCCAGCAGCACGCCGCCTTCGACCTGTCGACGGTCGAGGACCATGGCAAGCTCGTGCTCGACACCCGAGGCGTGCTCGCCGAGGGTGAACGCGTCGAGCGGCTCTAGCGACGGAGGGCTGCGCGAAGTGCACGTGCTCGTCATGACGGTGGTGCATCACCCCGAGGACGCCCGGATCCTGCACCGGCAGATCCGCGCGCTCGTGGACGCCGGTCATGAGGTCACGTACGCGGCCCCGTACACGGCGCGGGGCGTGATGGCCCGCTCCTGGGTGAACGGCGTCGACCTCCCCCGCGCCGCCGAGCGCAAGCGGTTCGCCGCGGTGCGCGCCGCGCGCAAGGTGTTCAAGCGCATGCGCGGCGAGGTCGACCTCGTGGTCATCCACGACCCCGAGCTGCTGCTCGCGGTGGCGGGGATGCGTAAGCGGCCCCCGGTGGTTTGGGACGTCCACGAGGACACTCCCGCGACGTTGTCGCTGAAGCCCTGGCTGCCCGCGTTCCTGCGTCCGCCGGTGCGGTTCCTGGCCCGCATGCTCGAAGGCACGGCCGAGCGGCACCTGCACCTGCTGCTGGCCGAGACCGCGTACGCGGGAAGGTTCCGCCAGGCGCACCTGGTGGTGCCGAACGAGACCTGGGTGCCCGACGAGGTGACGCCGCCGGGCGACGACCGCGTCGTCTACCTCGGCTGGCTGTCGGGAGCGCGCGGGGTGCACGAGGCGATCGAGGTGGCCCGGCTGCTGCAGCCCTACCGGGTGGCGGTCGAGCTGATCGGCTACGCCGACCCGCAGTCGCGGCCGACGCTGAACGAGGCGGTGGCGGAGGGCGTGCTGGAATGGCGCGACTTCATGCCGAACGACGAGGCGCTCAAGCGGCTCGACGGCGCGCTGGCCGGGCTCTCCCTGCTGCACGACGAGCCCAACTACCGGCACTCCATGCCCACGAAGATCGTGGAGTACATGGCGCACGGCATCCCGGTGATCACCACTCCCTCGCCCCGCGCGGTGGAGCTGGTCGAGCGCTACGACAGCGGCATGGTCGTGCCCTGGCAGGATCCCAAGGCGGTGGCCCAGGCCGTGCTCTTCCTGCGAGACGACGCCAGGGAACGGTATGCCAGGGGTGCGCGAGGGTATGCGGCGGCTCGTGCGAACCACCACTGGCCCAACTCGGCCCGCCGTTTCGTCGCTCAGCTGGAGGCGTGGGCGGGCGTCAAGAGCTGATCGTCGGTACGGCGAGGCCCGCGGTGTCCGTCCGGCTCCTTATGTCTGCCTGATCACGAGAACGGTAGTGTCCTGAACGTGCGCTGGCTCATCGCTTTCCTGGGCGTGGCGATCCTCGCGGGTGTGGCGACGTTCGTGGTGACCACGCCCACCGGGAACGGCTCCCCGACGGCGGGCGGCTCGTCGCTCACGGCCTCGCCCTCCACCCCCGCCTCCACCTCCGCCACCCCCTCGGTGCCGGTGCCGGAGGTGACCGAGTTCACCGACCCGTGCGGAACGTTCGACACGACGATGCGCTGGCCGTACGCGGTCACCGGCTACTGGCTGGTGCCGACCAGCGACCACTGCACCTGGCGCCGGCAGTTCGGCGCCATCCACGAGGTGGGCGGCGACACGGTGATCCGGATCGGCTGGGGCCTGCAGGCGCGCCGCCTCGACAACGACGGCCGGATCCTCGACGGCCAGGGGGACGTCGACGCCCGCTACGAGCCGTGCGAGGAGAACGGGGTCCCGTGCGCGCTGGCGGCGGAGAACGACCTCAAGGCCGCCAATCCAGGCAACCGGGTGAGCTGGACGTTCGTCTACCGCACCGACGAGGCGTTCGGCCCGGACCTGTTCCGCTGCCCCGAGTTCGAGCGGAAGATCGTCACCGACAAGACCGTCTTCTACCGGATCGTCGCCCCCGACGACGGCACCGACGACCCGAGCTGCGAGAACATCCGGTCCAAGGGACGCGGCTATCACGTGATCCTGGTCGCGGCCGCGCACGAGGACAGCCTCGCCGAGCTGCTCGACCTCGGTGACCGGTTCGGCGTGAAGGTCTACCCGGCGCTGCCGCTCGCTCCCCGTGATCCGGCGCAGAAGACCCAGGCCGCCAAGCAGGGCACGGACACGCTCACCACCCTCACCCGCCGGATCATGCAGGACTACGGGGCGCGCTTCCAGGATCGGGCCTCGCTGGGCGGTTTCTACCAGCCGTTCGAGCTGCAGATGCGCGAGATGAAGTACGTCGGCGACTCCGACTCCGACCACCCGACGCTCAGGGTCTACGCCTCGCAGCACGAGATCGTCGAGCAGGAGATGCCCGGCAGGCCCGTGCTCGTCAGCCCCTACCTCGACGCCCGCAAGGAACGGCCGTTCAGCGCCACTCCCAAGCAGGTCGCCAAGGGCTTCGAGGCCCTCGTCAGGACCGGTGTCGGGATCATCGCCCCGCAGGACAGCCGGGGTACCGGCAAGGTCGGGCTGTTCTGGGCCGACCAGCGCGAGGAGAAGATCGACGAGCGGCTGAGCCCGGTCGTCAAGAAGAAGACCAACGGCGAGGCGTACCACGGCTCGACCCGCGACTACTACCGCGAGATGTCCCTCGCCAGGACCAGGATGATCGAGCAGGGCTTCAACGTGCAGCTCTGGGCCAACGTCGAGGCCTTCGAGCCCTCGGGTGAGGAGCCGTGCGCCGCGGGGTCCGACCGGGGACGCACCGACAAGGAGCGGCTCGACACGGCCGTGGCGCAGGTCGGACGCTACGTCTCCAAGGTCGTCTCCTACATGTGGAGCGACTTCTACACCTGCGGCTCCCCGTCCCTCGCCGAGGAGATCGCCCGCGACTACAACCGGCCCATCGCCGCCGACGCGGTCCGCATGCAGCGCGACATCCAGGACGGCATGGAGATCCGCGGCTACAACATCCCGATGGGCTCCAAGGTGACGATCACCTGGGAAGGCCAGGAGGAGCCCCGCGTCGTCGACGTGGCCGGGGTGAACCTGACCGAGCCGCCGCCGGACCTGCCGGTACGGATGGAAACGGCGTGGATCCCGTTCGACTGGACCCGGGTGCCCGAGGACACCTGGGTCAGGGTCTCGGTCGCGGCGGCCGACGGACGCGCCGCCACCGAGACGTTGCACGTCCGCGTGCGGGTCTGACCGGTGTAACGTGCCTGCCATGGTGCCGCGCATTCCCGTCAGCGTGGACCTTGTCGTCCTCACGGTGCGCCGCCAGGTGCTGAGCGCGCTCGTCTGGCGGCGCGACAAGCCGCCGTACGAGGGACGCTGGGCCCTGTCAGGCGGTTTCATCCAGCTCGACGAGGACCTGCCCGCGGCCGCCGCCCGCGTCCTCGCGGAACGGGCGGGCCTGCCGGGCGCCCCCGTGCACCTGGAACAGCTGCAGACCTACGGCTACCCCGACCGCGACCCGCGCCAGCGCGTGCTGAGCGTGGCCTATCTCGGCCTCGCCCCGCACCTGCCGACCTCCACCGAGGCGCACATGAGCTGGCAGCCGGTCTCTTCGCTGCTGCGCGAGATGGCCTTCGACCACCGGCGCATCATGATCGACGGGATCGAGCGGGCCCGCGCCAAGCTCGAATACACCCCGCTGGGCGCGGCCTTCTGCCCGCCGGAGTTCACCGTCGCCGAGCTGCGCCGGGTCTACGAGATCGTCTGGGGCCGGACCCTCGACCCGCGCAACTTCCACCGCAAGGTCACCAAGGCCGAGGGCTTCCTGGTGCCCACCGGCGGCACCACCACCCGCGACGGCGGACGCCCCGCCAAGCTGTATCGCCGCGGCCCCGCCGTGGCGCTGCATCCCCCGATGCTCCGCTCCCTCAAGGAATAGCCGGGGCACCCGATGGCGGGGGCGGTCGCGCCGTGCTCGCATCGTGTTCGGGAACACCGGCTCTGTCATCGCTCAGGGTCTTCACCGGCACATGGCCAACGCGGTCAACCGCGTCGGCTATCGACCGCGAGGGTTGCCGATATCCGTCAGATCGATGTCGATGTCATAGGGGAGGCTGAGCTTCAGCCGATTCTGATGGACACCGGTGAGCGCGTATGCCCTTGTCACCGGGTTCAGTTCGTAGACGTAGACGCTGGGGCGGCCCTCGATGTTCTCGACACGCCAGAAGTGAGGGATGCCGGCCTCGGCGTACATCTGAGGCTTGCGGTTGCGATCGCGCTCCTCGGACTCCTCGGAGACGACCTCGACGGCGAGCAGCACGTCCGCCGCCTCGTAGAAGGTCCGCGTCAGCTCGGAGGGCGCGTGTGCGTGGAGGAGGACCAGGTCGGGCTCCGGTCGTTGACGTCGCCCCAGCTTCACCGTCATCTCCTGCTCCACCCGGAGATGGGCGGGTGCCGTCCGATCAAGCTCTTTGTGCAGCAGGAACAGCACAAGAGCATGAAAACGGGTCCGGGGGCTCACGAAGACGAGAGTGCCATCGATGAGTTCCGTGTGAGGAGGGATCCCCGGAAGCCGATCGAGGTCATCGGCGGTGAAGCCCTCTACAGGGGGAATTGCCCAGTCGGGAATGGGCTCAACGTCGGCTGGCGGTGCGATGCTCATGTCGTCCTCCCGGTCGGGCACGCCTCTCACCTCCAGTGTTACAGGATGCCCCATCCGCCCGCTGCTCATAAGGTAAGGCCATGCCTCGTTTCCGCGCGATCCTGGACACGATGCCCGCCTACCGGGCGGGCAAGGCCGTGGTGTCCGCCGACGGCCGGTCCTACAAGCTCTCCTCGAACGAATCCCCCTACGAGCCGCTGCCCTCGGTCGTCGAGGCGGTCGCCAGGGCGGCGACCCAGATGCACCGCTATCCCGATCCGGCGGCCACCGAGCTGACCGCGGCGATCGCCGAGAAGTACGGCGTCCCGGCCGAGCACATCGCGCTCGGCGCCGGCTCGGTGACGGTGGCCCAGCAGCTCTTCGAGACGGTGAGCGAGCCGGGTGCCGAAGTGATCTACGCGTGGCGGTCCTTCGAGGCGTACCCGCTGCTGGCCGACCTGGCGGGGGCGACCTCGGTGCGGGTCCCGCTGCTGGGCGAGACGCACCATCTGGAGGCGATGGCCGACGCGATCACCCCGCACACCCGCATGATCTTCGTCTGCAACCCGAACAACCCCACGGGCACCGTCGTCCACGCGGCCGAGCTCGCGGCGTTCCTCGACCGGGTGCCGGAGAACGTGCTCGTCGTGCTCGACGAGGCCTACCGCGAGTACGTCAGGGACACCGGGGTCACCGACGGGCTCACCGTCTACGGCGACCGGCCGAACATCGCCGTCCTGCGCACCTTCTCCAAGGCATACGGCCTGGCCGGACTCCGGGTGGGCTACCTGATCGCGAACGAGCCGGTGGCGTCCACCGTCCGCAAGACGATCGTGCCGTTCGCGGTGAACCACCTCGCCCAGGCGGCGGCGATCGCCTCGCTCGCCGCCGAGGACGAGCTGATGGAGCGGGTCGACGTGGTGGTCAAGGAGCGCGACCGGGTCCGTGAGGCGCTGATCGGCCAGGGCTGGGAGGTGCCGGTGAGCGAGGCCAACTTCGTCTGGCTGCGGCTGGGGGAGCGCACGCTCGAATTCGCCGGGGCGTGCGCGACCGAGGGTGTCGCGGTACGGCCCTTCGCCGGGGAGGGCGCCCGCGTCTCCATCGGCGATTCCGAGGCCAACGACACCTTCCTCGCCGCCGCGGCCGCCTTCAGAGGCGCCTGACCCGCCCGTCTTCGAAAGTGCCTGATCCGCCCGACTGGCCCGGTCCACTCGGCCCGACCCGCTTCGTCAGCTCCGCATGCCTCATGACCTGCGGGTCCGCGTGACCACCCTGACCTGTCGAATCCACGTGGCCCGCGTGACCGGCTCGACGTACCGATTCCGGCCGATCCCGCGCCGGGCGCCCGCGGCCTACACGGCCGCGGGCTCCGGCTCCGGCCTCGGCTCCGCGGGCTCCGGCTTCTTCCGCCGTTCCGTGGAGACCACCAGGGCCACGCCGACGACGATCACCACGCCGGCCGCGACCATCGAGCCGGTGACCGGCTCGCTCAGCACGAGTGCGCCCAGCACGACCGCCACGACCGGGTTGACGTAGGCGTAGGTGGAGACCAGCGAGATCGGGGCGTTGCCCAGCAGCCACACGTACGCCGTGAAGCCGACCAGCGACCCGACCATGATCAGATAGATCAGCGCGGCCCACGACCGTGTGGAGACGGCGGCGACGTCGAGGCGCTCGCCCATCGCGGCGGCGGTGAGGGCGAGCCCGACACTGCCCGCCGCCATCTCGACGACGCTCGCGGCGAAGGGGTTCGCGGGCATCGGGATGCGGGAGGCGAGGAACGAGCCGACCGCCCACGACAGCGACGCGAGCAGGATGACCACGACTCCGACGCCGTCGGCCACGTTGCTCCCGCCGCTCAGTGACAGCACCGCCACGCCGCCGAACCCGATGAGCACCCCCACGAGCGTCAGCGCCCGCGGCCGGTCCCTGAACATGATCCTGAAGATGACGAGCCAGAGCGGGGTCGAGGCCACCAGCAGCGCGGCCAGGCCGCTGGAGATGTGCTGCTCGGCCACGGCGACCATGCCGTTGCCGCCGTTCAGCAGCAGCAGGCCGACCAGCGTCGCCCCGCCCGCCTCCCTCCAGGTCATCCGGAAGGCGTCGCGCCCCTTCACCAGGAGCACCACGAGGCCCAGCACGAGCGCGGCCGTGACGAACCGGACGGCTCCGCTGAGCAGCGGCGGGATCGTCTCGATCGTGATCATGATCGCCAGGTACGTGGAACCCCACACCACGTACACGATCGCCAGCGCTCCCCAGACGAGGAGCGTCTTACGGCTGTAAGCACCGTCTTTGCTCATAGCTCATGACAATAGTGGTTGACACCGACAATCCGCTCGCGAGTTTCGGACCTTGAGACGCGCTTCCGCGGGGCGTGATCCGAAGGGCTTTCCTTGACGCCGCGCCGACGGATCCGCGCCGGGGGGATCGCGGCACCGGGGCCCTCGCCGTGTCCTCGGCGTGCCGGGGGGACCGTAATTCCCGGGCCGTAATGAACGCCGTAATGAACAGGATGCTGTGAACAGGCAAAAACAAACAGGCCGGAATGAACAAGTCGCAGTGAACACGTCCCGGTGAACGAGCCGCGGTGAACAAGATTTAGTGAACACACGGCGACGGGTCGATGACGCTACGTCACACCGTGCCACGTCGGACGGTCCGGGCCCGCCAGGTCACGCCACGCCGGGATCGACGTGCCGTGACCTGGGAGGTTCCGCCGCCCGGGCGCGGCGGAAACCCTCCGTGCCGATGGAGGCGCAGGGCTCAGCGGGCGCCGAGCTTCTCCACGATCAGCCGGTACAGCTGACGGGGACGCCCCGGCTGGGGTGTTCGGTTCGGCGGAAGCGGCCACGCGAGTCCCTCGTCTACCAGCGTGCGCAACAACCGCCGTGCCGTACGCGGGGTGACGCCGAGCATCTTGCCCGCGCCCTCCGCGTCCACCACCGTGTCCCCACCCTCCAGTTTGGCCGCGAGCCGGGCCAGGACCTCCACGCCCTTCGGCTTCAGCGCTCCCGCGCCCTGAGGAGGCATCCTGGGGGCCGGGATGAGCGCCCTGCCCTCACGGTCCACCGCGAAGCCCTGGGCCTGCTTGCCCGCCTGTGTGCGCGCGAGCGCGGCCCTGGCGTGCGACTCGGCGTCGTGGGTGGTGCGGCCCATGCCGACCCCCACCTCGACCGCGAGGCCCAGCTCGTCGCGGACCCGCGCGGCGAACGGCAGCACCCGGAAGCCCTCGGTGGCCGCGGCCACCGAACCGCGGGTCGCGGTGACCATGTAGCTGTGGTCGTCGACCGCGGTGACCGACGCGTTGATCCGGTTGGCCTCCTGCACCAGCAACCGGTGCAGGGACAGCCGGAGCTCGTCGCGCCAGTAGCGTGGCGCGGCACGGCGAACCGGCTCGCGCAGCGTGGGCACCTCCACCAGGACCACGGTGAGCTGCGACTCCTCCAGCCTGTGGTGCGCTCCCAGCAGGGCCGCCGTGTGCAGCGCCGTGCGCACCGCGGCGGAGGTGGGGCGGATCCTGACCACGGGCACCCCGGCCGTCTGAAGGCGGTCGGCGACCGCGGGCAGGCAGGTGAGCGCCCCGCTCGTGCTGCCCTGGCGGGCGAGGCGTTCATGGAAGGCCGCGATCGTACCGGTGGCGCCCGGTTCGTCGCGGCTGTGCACATCCACTGCGGGAAGGCTCAAATCGTGGTACGCCTCCTCGACCTCCGCCCTGCTCAGCACGTCGACGCTGACCCTGCGCGGGTCTATCCGTTCGTCCAGCGCGGCCCTCGCCAGCGCGGCGATCAGTGCGGCGCCTCCGAGCTGGACATACGTCGCGGGCATCGTCAGCACCCCCGATCGCCGTGCCAGCTCGTAGGGGACCGGGCTGGCGAACAGGCACGCGTCCACCCCTGCTCCCAGGCGGGTGACCTTGTCGGCGGCCTCCTGCTCGTCGCGGTATGCCGCCGCCACCAGGCGGCAGGGTAACGGGGCGGCCGCATGTCCCATCAACATAACCCGTTCAACGAGGTCATGGGGGCCCACCACACCGATAGTGAGGTCTGGTGTCATGGCACCCGGGCGTGACACTCGTGGCGCTTCTTCGGCCCGCTCGACCAATGTTCGTCCCATCATGCCGTCCGTTTGTTTTCGGCTCTCTTTTGGAACGATCGCTTGCGAGGGCCGTAATGTCACGCCCGATTTGCGGCCAATTCCGGAAGCCACTTCCGGGTTAAAGCCATGACTGGCATCGTTTACACAGGTCAGAGCGGTTTTTGAGCGTCTCAAACCCGCTCATTATGAAGCTGAAATCTCTCGCCGCACGTCGGCCCCCAGGGACTGCATGCGCTCGGCCAGATAAGAGTGCCCGCGGTCGATGAGATAACCCGATCCGATGACGGTCTCCCCCTCGGCGGCGAGGCCGGCGAGCACGAGCGCGATTCCCGAGCGCAGATCGTGAGCGGTTACCTCTGTTCCGGTGAGCGGAGTGGCGCCGCGAACGACAGCACTGTTCTCTTTCACTTCAATGTCGGCGCCCATCTTGTTCAGTTCTGAGGCGAGAGCGAAACGCCCATCGAAGATGCGTTCATGAATGTAACTCGCGCCGTCGGCGAGGCACGCGACCGTCATGATCGGCGACTGCAGGTCCGTGGCGAAGCCGGGGTAGGTGTCGGTGATCACGTTGATCGGGCGCAGCGGGCGGTCCCTGCGCACGTGGAGCACCGCGCCGTGGTCGGCGAACTCCACCCCCATCTGCTCCAGCTTGTAGCGGACCACGCCGAGGTGGTCGAGGTCGGCGCCGACCAGGTTGACCTCGCCGCCGGTGACGGCGGCGGCCATGGCGAACACACCCGCGTCGAGGCGGTCCGGCATCACGGTGTGCTCGACGGCCTGGAGCTCCTCCACGCCCTCCACGGTGATGAACCCCGTGCCGCCGCCGCTGATCTTCGCGCCCATCCGGGTCAGCATCTCGATCACGTCGAGAACCTCGGGCTCCAGCGCCGCGTTCTCGATCACGGTGGTGCCGCGCCCGAGGGCGGCGGCCATGATCAGGTTTTCGGTGCCGGTGTGCGAGGGGGTGTCCAGGTACAGGGTGGCGCCGGTGAGCCCCGACGACTTGACGTGGATGACCGAGTCGCCCTCGTCCACGATCGCGCCCAGGCGCTTGTAGCCCAGGTAGTGGAAGTCGAGGTTGCGGCTGCCCAGGTTGCAGCCCCCCACACCCTCGATCACCGCCTCACCGAGCCGGTGCAGCAGCGCGGGAACGAACAGCACGGAACCGCGGAAGCGGCGGGCGATCTCGGCGGGCAGGACCGGGCTGCTGAGCGTCGAGGCGTCGATCACCAGCGTGCGCTCCGCCTCGTGGAGCTCGACCGTGGCGCCGACCCTCTCCGCCAGCTCGACCGCGCGGCGGACGTCCTCGATGATGGGCACGTTGCGCAGGACCGTCCGGCCTCGGGACGCCAGCAGCGCGGCACCGATCATGGGCAGCACGGCGTTCTTGGCACCCTGGATGAAGGCGGTTCCACGAAGTGGGTTGCCACCGCGCACGCGGTAACGGACCATGCGTCATGCTCCTTGAAGTGATGTGGGTGATTCGTGTGGCGCGGGGCGGCAGCCGAGGTTTATCCGGCCAACAGTAGTCGTTGGATGCCCCTGAACCGGCCACTTCGCGGGGGAACTACCCCTCGAATGCCCGATAATCCTTGGTCTCCCGCCGCGTCCGCGCCACCCGTCGGCCCGTTACCTGCCCTTCGGGCCGCCCGCGGTGGTGAGGGGGGAGGCGGCCGAGAGGAGGTTGTCGGCCCGCTGGTCGACGAAGCGGGTGACGACCTGCTGGCCGTACCCGAACGCCATCGCCCAGACCAGGATCGCGGGCTGCGAGCCGAGCCCGGCGAAACCCGGCACGAAGCCCGAGTTCAGGATCAGCAGACCGAGCACCGAGGTGGCCACCCCCGCCGGGGCCTTGAGAAGGTTCTGCACGACCGCGAGCGAGTATCGGGTGGACAGCTCCGAGCGGGTCGAGAGCGAGGCCGCGGTGGCCAGCGCCGCGCCCAGCATGCCGATCAGGGCGACGAGAGGGACGTCGCCGTGCCCCGGCCGCAGACCGCCCGTCGGGCAGATCTGGGCGGGCATCAGCCCCTGGGTACGGATCACCGACTGGTCGCCGCACATCGGGATGACGTTCGGCCAGATCGCGCCGATGACCACCACGCTCAGCACGATCAGGGACAGCATGACCACCCCGCCGAGCAGCAGGTTGCGGAAGCTGCGCACCCGCCCGGTCTCCATCGCCTGCGCCGTGTACGCGGCCCGCAGCACCGACTGCATCAGCGGCCTGTCGTTCTCCGACAGGTCCCCCGCCGCGAGCCTGGCCTGCAGGTGGACGAGCCGGGGGTCGTCGCCGGGCAGGTAGGCCCGGCCGATCGCCACCACCTCCGGGGCCCGGCCGCACAGCTCCGCCGCCGGCAGCACGCCGTACAGCATCACGGTGGCGCTGTTCACGTTGGACCAGGCGCCCTCGATGGCCTGGCCGGTCAGCCAGCGCCGTACGCCGTGCGTGCTGCGCGCGTACGTCTCCGCCCGCGCCAGGTGCGTGCCGATGCCCTCGCCCACCGAGGCGAGCTGCCCCGCCTCGTCGCGCATCGTGAGGGCCCGCTCGGTGTCGGCCCTGATCTCCTCGCTCCGGGTGGCGACGTACACCCGCCAGGTGCCGGGCCAGCGCAACACGCCGGTGTCGCCGATCCGCTCGGGGGGCATCGCGGGATCGAGCGACATCGTTCCTCCGGGGGGAGCGGCCTGGGACGGGCACCGACTGCCCCAGGCTTATCGCGACATGCCGATCAGGCGCTACACATCCCGCCGAAAACCAGGGCTCGGGCATGCCGGCCAGGCGTGCTGTGCCCCTTTGGAGAAGTCAGGGCTCGGGCATGCCGATCAGCGCGCTGTGCGCCTTTGGGAAAACCGGGACCCGGACGTGCCGGTCAGGTCCCGCGCACCCCCGGCGAACCGGGGCTCAGAGGTCGCCGCGGCTCGCGATGTCGGTGCGGTGGTGCGCGCCGCGCATCCGGATGCGCTCCACGGCCTCGTAGGCCGCCGCCCGCGCCGCGGGGACGTCGGGCCCCGTGCCGACCACGCTGAGCACCCGGCCCCCGTTGGAGACGATCCGGTCGCCGTCGAGGGCGGTGCCGGAATGCAGCACGTAGGCGTCCTCGACCGGGTCGGACAGTCCTTCGATCACGTCGCCCTTCACCGGCTCCGCGGGGTAGTTCTCCGCGGCGATCACCACGGTCACCGCGGCGCCTTCGCGGTAGGAGAGCGGCCCGAACCGGTCGAGCGTCCCGGTCGCGCAGGCGAGCAGCAGGCCCGCGAGGGGCGTCTCCAGCCGGTCCAGCACGACCTGGGTCTCCGGGTCGCCGAACCTCGCGTTGAACTCGATCACCTTCGGACCCTTGGACGTGAGGGCGAGCCCCACGTACAGCACCCCCGTGTACGGCGTGCCGCGTTTGGCCAGCTCGGTCACGGTCGGCATGACGGTCTCGGCCATCACCTGCTCGGAGAGGTCGTCGGGCGCCCACGGCAGCGGCGTGTAGGCGCCCATCCCGCCGGTGTTGGGGCCCTGGTCGCCGTCGTAGGCGCGCTTGTGGTCCTGGGCGGGCTGGAGCGGTACGGCGGTGGAGCCGTCGCAGAGCGCGAACAGCGACACCTCGGGGCCGTCGAGGAACTCCTCGATCACGACCCGCCCGCAGGCGGCGGCGTGCCGGAGCGCCTCGTCGCGGTCGTCGGTCACCACCACGCCCTTGCCCGCGGCCAGGCCGTCGTCCTTGACCACGTACGGCGTGCCGAACTCGTCGAGCGCGGCGGCGACCTCCTCGGGCGTGACGCAGGTGTGCGACCGGCCGGTGGGAACGCCCGCCGCGACCATGACGTCCTTGGCGAAGGCCTTGGAACCCTCGATCAGCGCCGCCTGCCGCGAGGGCCCGAAGCAGGGGATCCCCGCCTGTCTGACGGCGTCGGCGACCCCGGCGACCAGGGGCGCCTCGGGGCCGATCACGACCAGGTCGGCTTCGAGGCTCCCGGCCAGCTCGGTGACCGAGGCCGGGTCGGTCGGCGTCACCGGGTGCAGGGTCGCGACCTGCGCGATACCCGCGTTTCCGGGAGCACAGTGGACCTCGGTGACCTGGGGGTCGGCCGCCAGCGACCGGCACAGGGCATGCTCACGCCCGCCGGATCCAATCACAAGAACGCGCACTCGTCAGAGCCTATCGTCCCTGCGGGGGCGCCCTCGGGCCCGTGCCCCCGGGAGGGGGTCTGCTCCCGGGGGTCCTGTGGGCCGGGAGTCTCGCGTTCCGGGCGGTTCACGCTTCGGGAGGTCCTCGCTTCGGGCGGTTCACGCTCTGGAAGGCCCCATCTCCGGGACGTCGGCGCTTCCGGTGGACCCGTGCCCGTGGCGGATTCGAGGACTTGTCCACAGCCTGTGGACAAGTCGGAGCGCGCTCGGGTGGGAGAGGTGCCGTAAAGGGCGTGTGAATTTTGTCTGGTTACGCATGATCGACAGTTGAACCTGGGAGTAAGCTGAAAGTCGTCCCCCCAATCGTGTTACTTTTGGGTGGCTTTGCGTGTCTATTGCTGATTGGAGGTGGTTCGGGATGTCCTCTGGCGATCCCAGCAGTACGTGCCCGCGCACGCCTGCTGTGCGCACCCTCGACCACCCCATCTCGGTGCCCGACCGGCACCACACGCATCACCCTCCTCACCAGGGGTGACATCGCATCGCGTGTGGATCCCGCCAGGTTGGGCGGGAAAGGCTCGCCATGCGCTCCTCGCTTCTCTTTCCTCGCATCAAGCACACCCGGACGATCCGTGCCGCGCACACGCCCGCCGTCTCGATCCGTGAGCGGATGACCGGCGTCTGCGTACCGCCGAGCGACTCGCTCGTCGAGTACGCCGCGTACATCGGCGGCAAGAAGATCGACGCCCTGGGCATCCCCGACGCCCTGGAGCTCGTCCGTGCCCACAACGCGGCCCACAACCAGGGCTCCGAAGCGGCCTCCGACGGAGGTACCGGCAAGGGGAACGCCTTCGTCTGGGTCGGCCTGCACGAGCCCGACGCCCCCGAGGTCGAGTGGCTCGCGGAGGTCTTCGCCCTGCACCCGCTCGCCGTCGAGGACGCCGTCAAGGCTCACCAGCGGCCCAAGGTCGAACGCTACGGCGACTCGGTGTTCGTGGTCCTGAAGACCGTCGCCTACATCGACCACGAGGTGCTCACCGCCACCAGCGAGATCATCGGCACCGGCGAGCTCATGATTTTCGTCGGCCCCGACTTCGTGGTGACCGTGCGCCACGGCAGCCACTGCCCCCTCTCGGAGGTGCGCGCACGCCTTGAGGACAAGCCCAAGCTCCTCAACCGCGGACCCACCGGCGTGCTGCACGCGATCGCCGACCACGTGGTCGACAAGTACCTCAACGTGGCCGACCGCATGCAGGCCGAGCTGGAGGACGTCGAGGCCATGGTCTTCGCCGACGTCAGCGCCCGCGACATCGGCCGGATCTACAACCTCAAGCGCGAGATGATCGAGATGAAGCGGTCCGTGATGCCGCTCCAGTCGCCGATGTCCACGCTGGCCCAGCGCCGGATGATCCCCTCGGAGATGCGCGAGTACTTCCGCGACGTCGTCGACCACCTGGCCCGTGTCTGCGAGCAGGTCGAGTCGTCCAACGAACTCTGCAACTCCATACTGCAGGCGGCGCTCGCCCGCTCCAACGCGCTCGCCAACGAGGACATGCGGAAGATCTCCTCGTGGGTCGCGATCATGGCCGTCCCCACGATGATCGCCGGCATCTACGGCATGAACTTCGAGCACATGCCGGAGCTCGACTCCGTCTTCGGCTACCCGGTGGTGATCGGCGTGATGGTCATCGCCTGCACGCTGCTCTACCGGGGCTTCCGCCGCAACGGCTGGATGTGACCGGGGTTCTCCTGTCGGCCTCGCTCCACCGTGGCTCTCTCGTCGGCTTCGCTCCACCGCGGTTTTCGATGCGACGTCTGGATATGACCCGATCTCTCCCGTCGGCCCTCAGGCGCTCAGCGGGCGCGCGGGGGTGACCGGCCGGGGGACGGGCATGCCCCGCTCGGTCCACAGGGCGATCATCCGGTCGGGATAGTCGGTGACGATCGCGGCCACCCCGAGATCGAGCAGCTCACCGGCCCGGCCGGGCTCGTTCACGGTCCACACGGCCATCGGCAGGTCGGCCTTCTCGGCCCGCCGGGCGAACTCCCGGTCGACCATCACGTGCTCGGGGGAGAGCGTGCTGCCCCCCGCCTCGACGGCGGCGGCCGGGACGTCGCCGCCGAAGTCCTCCAGACGGAGGCCGTCGAGCCACGCGCTGTCCATGGTGGCGCGCTCGATCAGGGCGTACCTCGGGGTCGCGGGGGTGAGCGAACGGGCGATCCGCAGGACGCGCCAGTCGAAACTGAGGATCGCCGCCCTGTCCAGCCTGCGGTGCCGGTCGAGCTCGGCGACGACCATCTCGGTGAACTCGGCGGGGTCGGCGCTCAGCTCCGGCCTGGTCGGATCGGACTTCAGCTCCACGTGCACCCGCACCCCGTCGGCGCCGTACGCGTCCATCAGGCCCAGCACGGAGGCCAGGGTCGGCATCCGGGTGTTCGGCACCGGCACCTGCGTCGCGGCGAAACGGTCCTCGGGGTGGCGCGGCACCCGTATCCCGCACTCCAGCGTGCGCAGCTGCGCCAGCGTGAGCGCTCCGATGGGGCGGCCCACGTACGGGAAGGCGGGGTCGCCGTGGAAGGCGGGACGGACGTCGGCGCTGGTCACCGGGGAGACGGTGAGATCGTGCGTGAGCACCAGCCGCCGGTCGGCCGTGAGCGCGACGTCGAGTTCGAGCGCGTCGACACCCAGTTCGAGGGCGTGGGCGAAACCGGGCAGGGTGTTCTCTGGACGGAGCCCGCGAGCGCCGCGGTGACCGTGAATCTCGGCATGCACACAGGGACCTTATCCACCTCGCGCGCCGATCGTCCGGTACGGCTCGCGTCTCGGTGACGCCGTTCGCGAGCCGTACCGGTCCGAACTAGATCAACGAGTGGATCTGGAGCGTTTCGGTACGGCCGGGGCCGACCCCGACGGCCGAGATCCTGGAGCCGCTCATCTCCTCAAGGGCCTTCACGTACGCCCGCGCGTTGGGGGGCAGATCCTCGAAGCTCCTCGCACCGGTGATGTCCTCCTTCCAGCCGGGGAACTCCTCGTACACCGGCTTGGCGTGGTGGAAGTCGGTCTGGGTCATCGGGATCTCGTCGTGGCGGACACCGTCGATCTCGTAGGCGACGCAGACGGGGATCGTGTCCAGGCCGGAGAGCACGTCCAGCTTGGTGAGGAAGTAGTCGGTGACGCCGTTGATCCGGGTCGAGTAGCGGGCGATCACCGCGTCGAACCAGCCGCAGCGGCGGTTGCGGCCGGTGGTCACCCCGTACTCGCCGCCGGTGGTGCGCAGCCACTCGCCCATCTCGTTGTCGAGCTCGGTCGGGAACGGGCCGGCGCCGACGCGGGTGGTGTACGCCTTCAGGATGCCGATCACGCCGGTGAGCCGGGTCGGCGGGATGCCGGAACCCGAGCAGGCGCCGCCGCTCGTCGGGGAGGAGGAGGTGACGAAGGGGTAGGTGCCGTGGTCGATGTCGAGCAGGTTGCCCTGCCCGCCCTCGAGCAGCACGACCTTGTTCTCGTCCAGCGCCCTGTTGAGGACGAGCGAGGTGTCGGCGATGTGCGGCGTGAGGCGCTCGGCGTAGCCGAGATACTCCTCCAGGACCTTGCCCGCGTCGATCGCCCGGCGGTTGTAGATCTTGGTGAGGATCTGGTTCTTCTCGCCCAGCGCGACCTCGATCTTCTTCTGCAGGATGCCCGGGTCCAGCAGGTCCTGGACCCGCACGCCCATCCGGTAGATCTTGTCGCCGTACGCGGGGCCGATGCCCCGTCCGGTCGTGCCGATCTTGGCCTTGCCGAGGTAGCGCTCGGTGACCTTGTCCAGGGCCTTGTGGTGGGGCATGATCAGGTGCGCGTTCGCGGAGATCAGCAGCCGCTCCGCGGAGACTCCCCGGGCCTGAAGCCCGTCGATCTCGCTCAGCAGCACCCCCGGGTCGATGACGACGCCGTTGCCGATCACGGGGACGACGTTCGGGGAGAGCACTCCCGTGGGAAGCAGGTGCAGCGCGTACTTCTGGTCGCCGATGACGACCGTGTGGCCCGCGTTGTTGCCTCCCTGGTATCTGACGACGTAGTCGACCTGGTCTCCAAGCAGGTCGGTCGCCTTACCCTTGCCCTCATCGCCCCACTGGGCACCAACGAGAACGACAGCCGGCATCGTGAATCTCCCACCACAAAAACGAAAACCCCTGGCGCAATCGCGACAGGGGCTCTTGCGTGGAGAGAATACCCGACCGCGCCCGAAATGGGGATCTCCCACCTTGGGAAAGAGGGTTCGGCGGGAGATCCCAGGGACGAATCGGAAGCTGACCCGCGGCTCAGCGGGACAGATCAGCGGCGGAGTCGAGGGTCGAATACCCGCAGGTCAGCGGCTGTTCAGCTCCTCGGACGCCTCGGCGCTCGAATCCTTCAGAAACTGGAAGCACCGCTCGGCCTCCTCCTTCTCCCCGATGCTCTGGGCGGCGCGGGCGAGCGCGTGCAGGCACCGCAGGAACCCCTGGTTGGGAAGGTGCCCCCACGGGATCGGGCCGTGCCCCTTCCAGCCCGCCCTGCGGAGCTGGTCCAGGCCCCGGTGGTAACCGGTGCGGGCGAAGGCGTACGACGTCACGGCGTGTCCCGCCGCGAAGGACTCGTCCGCGAGTACGGCCCAGACGGCCGGGTACGCGGGGAAACGCGCGGCGACATCGGATGCTTTGGCGCCGGTTTCCAGTGCCTCCCTGGCCTCCGGTAGGTCCGGTAGCAGGGTGGGCGGCGGGCCGGCGAGGAGGTTCTCGTGCGATTCCATGACGACAGTCCTACCCGGTGGACCCGCGTCAGGCCAAGATCGGCCCCCGGAGTCTTTCCGGAAGCCGATCTCGTTGTCTCTGCTGTGACCCTTTTCTGGGCTTAGGAGAGCTTGGTGCCCGCGGACTTCAGGTGCTGGGCGGCCTCGACGATACGCGCCGCCATCGAGGCCTCGGCGGCCTTGCCGTACGAGCGGGGGTCGTACGCCTTCTTGTTGCCGACGTCGCCGTCGACCTTGAGAACGCCGTCGTAGTTCTTGAACATGTGGTCGACGATCGGACGCGTGAAGGCGTACTGCGTGTCGGTGTCGATGTTCATCTTCACCACGCCGTAGGCGATGGACTCGTGGATCTCCTCGAGCAGCGAGCCGGAGCCACCGTGGAAGACCAGGTCGAACGGCTTCTCCGCGCCGTACTTGGCGCCGACCGCGTCCTGGATCTCCTTGAGCACGCTCGGGCGGAGCTTGACGTGGCCCGGCTTGTAGACGCCGTGCACGTTGCCGAAGGTCGCGGCGAGCATGTAGCGGCCACGGTCGCCCAGGCCCAGGGCCTCGGCGGTCGCGAGGGCGTCCTCGGTGGTGGTGTAGAGCTTCTCGTTCATCTCGCCGACGACGCCGTCCTCCTCGCCGCCGACGACGCCGATCTCCACCTCAAGGACGATCTTCGCGCGGGCCGTCTTCTCGATGAGCTCCCGCGCGATGTCCAGGTTCTCCTCCAGCGGCACGGCGGAGCCGTCCCACATGTGCGACTGGAAGAGGGGGTCCTCGCCCCTCGCCACCCGCTCAAGGGAGATGTCGAGCAGCGGGCGTACGAAACCGTCCAGCTTGTCCTTGGGGCAGTGGTCGGTGTGCAGGGCGACCGTGACGGGGTAGTTCGCCGCGACGACGCGGGCGTACTCCGCCAGCGCCACCGAGCCGGTCACCATGTTCTTGACCGTGGTGCCGGAGAGGAAGTCGGCGCCGCCGGTCGACACCTGGATGATGCCGTCGCTCTCCGCCTCGGCGAACCCCCTGAGCGCCGCGTTGAGGGTCTGTGATGAGGTCACGTTGATGGCCGGGTAGGCGAAACCGCCTGCTTTTGCCCGGTCGAGCATCTCGGCGTAGACCTCTGGAGTAGCGATAGGCATCGTGTCATCTCCCTGGAGACGGCTATGAACAGCTGGCGCGGCTATGAAGACATAGCCCGCAGGCCAGTATTCCGGAGTTTCTTCCCGGCCGGATAGCTCGGGTACCACTTCGGCGCGTACCGAGGTGTCTCCGACCGTCTCCCCAACGGTATCCCCGGCCCCGTTCCCGCCGGATGGCCGGGACCCGCGGCCCCCCTCGCCCCCCTTCCCACCAGGCAATCCCCGGCGCGGCGCTTTTCTGCCCCTTCCCCCGCGGGGGACTCGGCGGCCGTGGCACGACCCGGACGAGGCGCGGATGGTCTGCCGGAACACACCCTCCCTGACGGATCCGACCAGGTGGGTCGTGAAATCTCCTCACGAACCGCTAACCTCCACAGTGTGGGACGCCACAGGTCTGACCCCATGGGCATCGCGCGCCTGGTCCTCGTCGGGCTCGCGGTGTCGGCGGTCGTCGTCCTGATCGTGCTGGGGGTCCTCTCGCTGGCGGGAAGCCTGGGCTCCGGCGCGCCGACGGCGTCGCCCGCCCCCTCGGACGCCGTCTCGTCCGCCGTCGCCTCCCCGCCGCCGTCCGCCACCCCCGAGCGCGTCCCGACGGTTCTCGTCGAGTGCCTGCGGGAACGGTGCCCCACGGTCTTCGTGAAGATCACCGGAGGTGACGTGCTCCTCGACAGGGAGATGGAGCTCGGGGAGCAGTTCCGGTCCTTCGACCCCAAGGTCGATGTCGTCCTCGCCGACTCCGCCGCCGTCCGCGTCGAGGTGAACGGTGCCGTCCGCTCCCCGGGGAAGGCGGGCGAACGCCAGGAGTTCACGGCCTCCCGCTAGCCCCGCCTCCCGCATCGTCGCAGGCGGCAAGCCGTACCGACCCGGGGCGGTCGGGAGGGCGTGCGGAGCGCGGGGCCACCCCGTTTCCCACCAAGGCAGAGCGCGGGGCCACCCCGTTTCCCACCAAGGCAGAGCGCGGGGCTGCCTCGTTTCCCGCCAAGGTGGAGCGCGGGGCTGCCTCGTTTCCGCTGAGGCGGAGCGCGGGGTTGGCCCGTTTCCCGCTAGGCGAGGCCGAGGTCGGCCAGGGTGTAGGCGGTCAGGTACGGCAGTCCGGCCTCGGCGATCGCCGAGGCGGCCCCCCGGTCCACGATCGTGGCGACCGCCACGACCTCGGCGCCCGCCTCGCGCAGCGCCTCCACCGCCGTCAGCGGGGATCCGCCGGTCGTGGAGGTGTCCTCCACCACCAGCACCCGACGCCCCGACACGTCCGGACCCTCGATCCTGCGCTGCATGCCGTGGGTCTTCTGCGCCTTGCGGACCACGAACGTGTCGAGCCTCCCGCCTCGCGCGGCCGCCGCGTGCGTCATGGCGGCCGCCACCGGGTCGGCGCCCAGCGTGAGACCGCCGACCGCCTCGTAGTCCAGATCCTTGGTGATGTCCAGCATGACCCGCCCCACCAGCGGCGCAGCCTGCCCGTCGAGAGTCACCCTGCGCATGTCCACGTAGAAGTCGGCCTCCATGCCCGAGGACAGCACGACCTTGCCGTGCACCACGGCCTTGCCCTTGATCTCCGCCAGCAGGCTCTCGCGATCGCTCATGGCACAAGGTTAGGACGACCGGGGAGCCCGCCCGATCGGGGCCCCGCCTACGAGCAGGCCGGCCGTAACGTCGATTTCGGCCCGTGATGGCAAAAGTGCGATCCGGGTTTACTCGCGGCGCGGACTGCGGGATTATCCGGCAGGCAACTCCGGGTAATGGTGAGGTCACAATGGGTGCGGAAACATCTCAAGGCGACGCCGAGCTCCTGGCTGCCACCAGGAACGGCGACGTGGCCGCCTACCGGCTGCTCCATCGGCGACACGCCCCCGCGACGCGTGCCCTCGCCCGCCTGCTCCTGCCGGGGGAGAGCGAGGCCGAGGACCTCGTAGGGAAGGCGTTCGCCGAGATCCACCACGTGATCGCCCAGGGACACGGCCCGGAACAGGCGTTCCGCGTCCAGCTGTTCACCGTCCTCCGCCGTATCGCCGGCGACCGTTCCGGTACGGCCGGAGGCACACCGGCCGTACCGGAACGTAGCACGGGGGAACCCGCAAAAGGGGCGACCGCGCGGGAAAAGCCCGGGTGGGGGTGGGGGGGGGGGGGGAC
>NZ_JBIAZS010000002.1:208033-453421 GCF_042899335.1 Streptosporangium sp. NPDC000095 | reverse complement strand
CCCCGCTTTCCCCGCCCCCCCCCCGGGGGGGGCCCCCCCGGGGGGGCGGGGCCCCCCCCCCCCCGGCCCGCCCGGCCCGGCTCGCCGGGGGAAGCCCTCAAGCGGGCCGACGGCGAGGACAAGGCCGATGAGGGGGTCGTGGAGCGGGCGACCGGTGCGGTCGCGGATGAGCCCGACGAGGGAGATGAGGGAGCTGTCGGGCGGGCGACCGGTGAGGTCGAGGGTGGGGCGGAAGAGGAGACCGTCGAGCGGACGGTCCCCGCGACCGGGGAAGGAGCGGGTGGGGAGACCGGTGAGCGGCCCACCGGCGAGGCGGGTGGGGAGACCGGTGAGCGGCCCACCGGCGAGGCGGGTGGGGAGACCGGTGAGCGGCCCACCGGCGAGATGGGTGGGAAGACCGGTGAGCGGCCCAGTGGTGAGTCCGGCGGCGAGGTGGGCGAGGAGACCGGTGAGCGGTCCACCGACGGTGAGACGGACAGGGCGGACGGGGAGACCGACGAGCGGGCGGACGGCGAGGCAGGGCCCTTCGATCCGCGCGCGTTTCTCGTGGACCCGTCACTGCGGGGCCTGGAACGCTCGCCGGTGGCGAGGGCGTTCCTCTCCCTGCCCGAGCGGTGGCAGTTCGTCCTGTGGCACGCCGAGGTCGAGAGGCTCAGGATCGAGGACGTCGGGCTCCTGCTGGGGCTGACCGTGAACGGCGCGGCCGCCCTCGCCCACCGGGCGAAGGAGGGGATGCGCCAGGCGTGCCTGCGCATCCACCTGACCGAGACGTCCGCCCCCGAGTGCCGGCCCGTGCTGACCAGGCTGGGCCCTCACACGCGTGGCGACCTGGACAGGGAACGGAGCAGGGTCATCGAAAGGCACCTGGAGGGCTGCTCCGGCTGCCGCGCGGTGCTCACGGAACTGACCGGCATCGGCCACGGCGTCCGCTCCGTCATCGGCCCGCTCGTCGCCGGTCCCGCGTTCCCCGCCTACCTGACGGCGCTCGCCAGGATGGGCGCCACGGTGGGGGGCGGCGGACTGTCCGGCCGCTGGCGGAGGGCTCCCCGATCCGTACGGCGCGCCGTCGCGGCCGGTGCGATGGCCACCTCGGTCGTGGTGGCCGCGGCCCTCGTGCTGGTGTCGACGGAAGAGCCCGTCCGATGGCCGAGCACGGCCTCCGAGCCGATCGTCGTGGCCCCGGTGCCCGACTCGCCGGACCCGGAGGTGCCGGAGATCTCCGAAGCCCCCGTACCGTCACCGTCGGGTCGGTCGGCGGAATCCGGCCGGGGACCCGAGGAGACCGGAGTGGTGCCCGGATCCGTTGCCGGCGCGCCCCTCGACGGAGAGTCCGTCGAGACGGGCCCCGGGGACAGGGCCGGTGGGTCCGAGGGGGGCGCGCCGGCCGGAGCGGGGCCCGGAGGGGGGCAGGGCGGCCGGACGGGTGCCTGGCTCGCTCCCCGCCTGGTGGCCAGGATCGACGCGCTCGGCGCCCTCGTCAGGTCCGAGGCCGGAATCGTCGTGGTGCGGCTGCGCAACGCCGGCCGGGGGCAGAGCGAGGAGGTCGTCGCCGACGTCGGGCTGCCGCGAGGTGTGACGCTGCCGTCCGGGTCCCGCCGAGGAAACGCCGTCGGTGGCGTCACACCGGTGGGTACGGTCGACGGCTGGTCCTGCCGGGCACGAAACCGGGGTGCCCGGTGCGTCCGCGGCCCACTCCCCGCGGGCCGGGCCACGGCGGTCTTCCTGAGGGTCCTGGTGTCGGATGAGGCGGTCTACGGGACGTCGCCCTCGGTCACGGTCACCACCGCGGGGACGCGGGTGGAGGCGAGGTCACGCAGCAGGGTACGGGCGACGGGGGCTCCGGCCAGGTTCGCCACCGACGGCCGGGTCGCCGTCTCCGCGATCGGCAACACCCTGGTGGGCTGCGCGCCCTCGGAGCCCGCGTGCGAGGCCGCCCGCTCCCGGCGGGGTGGCAGGCGCGACAACAACAACTGGGAGATGCGTCCCATCGATCATGACGGGGATCCGTCGACGAGCAGTTCGAGCGCCGCCCGGCTCGCCCTGCCGGCGGCGAGCAAGGTGGTGTGGGCGGGACTCTACTGGTCGGCGAGCGCGCCACCAGGCGGGCGGATCAAGCTCAAGGTGCCGGGTGAGGAACGGTACCGGCAGGTCAGGGCCACGCAGGTGGTGGAGAGAGAACTGCCCGCGGGGCGCGGTTACCAGGCGTTCGCCGATGTGACGCGTTTGCTGGGCAGGGTTCGCGGGACGTACTGGGTGGCCGACGCCTCGGTGCGGTCAGGTGTGGCGCGTCACGCCGGGTGGAGCCTGGTGGTCATCGTCGCCGACCCGCGCCGGCCGTACAGCCAGGCCGTCGTCGTCGACACCACAGAGGTGCTGGACGGGGAGAATCGCTCGGCGCGGATACCGCTCGAAGGGCTGACGCCCTCCGGCGTGCCCGCGAGGATGTCCCTGGTGACCTGGGAGGGGGACGCGGGCGTCGGGGGCGATCGGGTGAGGCTCGGCGGCCGGACCCTGCGGCCCGCGGGCGGGGAGCGGGACCCGGGCAATCCCTTCGACGGGTCCGCCGCCGGGGCGCGGGGCACCGGTACGACCTTCGGCACGGACGTGGACCGCTTCCGGGCGCCTCTCGGCCGTGACCCGGTGCTGGAGATCAGTACGCGCGAGGACGTTCTGCTGTTCGGCGTGGCGGCGGTGAGCGTGCGGACCGCCCCGTGACGGCCCTCGGTGGCCGGCGACGCGGTGGAAGTGGAAGGTGAGTCGTCGGCGGTGCCGTGAAGGGAGTCGGCGGCGCCGTGAAAGGAGAGGACGGCGCCGTGAAAGGAGGGGGCGGTCGTACACCTGACGAGGCGTATCGCCAACGGAAGAGGAGTCGTATCCCCGGCGGAAGGGCGCACCACGCCTGCGGGTTCGTTGTGCGGTGAGGGGGTGGTGTGAAGGCTGGGGAGGCCGGGGCGCGATGGGGGAGAACCAGAAGTGATAGCACCTCGCCGAACGGGTTCACGAACGGGACAAACTGGTACGGTCTGCGTGAACGATCCAGCGTATGGTCGAGCGCGGGTGGAATCGTCGGGATTCACCCTCGGATGGTCAGCTGCTTGATTACCCTGAGGAAGGGCCGTCTGTCCGGTCTCTGAGGGGTTCTTTCAGGCTTGTCTGAACCGAAGGATCGGGCCACGTAGGAAGGCGGTGTCGTGTGGATCGTTGCGCGCTGTTCGTGGACGCCGGCTACCTGCTGGCCGACGGCGCGATGGCGGTGCACGGTACCCGCCACCGCGAGTCCGTCTCCTGGGACTACCCGGGGCTGCTCCAGCTGCTCAACAAGTTGTCGAGAGAGCGCACCGGACTGCCGTTGTTGCGCTGCTACTGGTACGAGGCGACCGTGGAGGGCCGCCGCACCCCGGAGCACGACACGCTGGCCGAGATCCCCGGCCTCAAGCTCCGCCTGTCGCGCATCCGCCCCGGTCGTCGCGAGGGTGTCGACGCCCAGGTCCACCGCGACCTGATGACGTTGGCCCGCAACGGCGCGGTCTGCGACGCGGTCGTGGTCAGCGGTGACGAGGACCTGGCGCAGGTCATCTGCGACGCCCAGGACCTCGGCATCCGGGTCACCGTGGTGCACATCGGCGCCGACGGCAACTGGGCCGTCTCCCGTACGCTCCGCCAGGAGTGCGACGACCTGATCGAGATCGGCGCCGGTCAGCTGCGCCCCCACGTCAGCCTGCTGAGCGGCGACACACCCGCCCTGGTGGCCAACGGCCACCAGCGCGCCGCCAACGGCCAGCCCGTCTCCGCGCGCGGCACCGGGGGCAGCGGCGGAAACACCGGGAGCATCGGTGTGAACACCGCCCCGGCCACCAGTCCCATCCCCGCGGTCCAGCCGTCCCGCGCGGCTCACGCCCAGCCCGCGCTGCCCTCCGCCTATCAGAGCTACACCCAGGAGTCACCGGTCGTCCCGGCCGCTCCCGTCACACCGCCGTCACCGTCGTCGCCACCGCCGCCCCCGCCCGCCTCCCCACCCTCGCACGCGGCCGTCAGCACCCAGACCGGTCCGCTGCCCGTCGCGCCGCAGTACTCGCTGGGCAACACCGGCGGCATGCCGAGCTATCAGTCCCCGCAGCAGCAGATGGGCGCCTACACCGGTCCCCAACCGGCTCCGGTGCCGACGCAGAGCACCGGAACCGGTGCCGCGACGACCCTCTCCGACGCGGTGCAGGCCGCCCACAAGGAAGGCCACGACTTCGGCGAGTCCGTGGCCAAGGACGCGCCCGCCCTGTGGCTGGAGGCGGTCCTCGCCCGCAAGCCCCGGATGCCCTCCGACCTGGAGGCGCGCCTGCTCCAGGGCTCCTCACTGCCGATCGACTTCCTCCTGCACGACGAGGTCCGTCACGCCCTGCGCCGCGGCTTCTGGGACGCCCTGGAGCGCGCCCGCCGCTGAGAGGCGCACAGGAGACGTACGGTCGGTTCGGAAGGAAACCGCGGTGTGAGAGGATCGCGCCGCGGAGATCCCTCAGGGAGGCGCGGAGACGCTCCTCAAGTGACGCGGAGATCCCTCGGGGAGGCGCGGAGACGTCCCTCAGGTGGGCGCGGAGAGGTCCGCCGGGTGACTGCGGGGCACCCCAGGTGACCTCGAAGACGCCCGGATGACCGCGTGGCGCCCGTCAGGTGACCTCGAAGACGCCCCTCAGGTAAGGGCGTCGAAGCCCGCGCGCAGGTGGTCGAGACGATTGGACAGGTCGGTCAACGGCCCCGCGAGACCGGGGTCGCCGCTTTTACGGGCCAGTTCCACGACCCGGCCGACCTCCTCCTCGACGGCGGCCAGGCGCCTGGACAGCTCGGGCAGCACGGCCGCCTGGTCGGCCGCCTCACCGGGCGGCAACTCCGTGGCGAGGCGTTCGCGAAGCATGGTGGCCTGCTCGGCGAGCCTGCGGTTCATGTTGTAGAGCTCCACGAACACCGCGACCTTGGCCCGGAGCACCCAGGGGTCGAAGGGCTTGGTGAGATAGTCGACGGCGCCCGCCGCGTAGCTGCGGAAGGCGTAGTCGGGCGCGCTGTCGACCACGGTCAGGAAGATGATCGGGATGTTGCGGGTTCGTTCGCGGCGTTTGATGTGGGCCGCCGTCTCGAACCCGTCCATTCCCGGCATCCGGACGTCGAGCAGGATCAGGGCGAACTCCGTGCCGAGCAGCGCCTTCAGCGCCTCCTCCCCGGACTTCGCCCGGACGGGGATCAGATCGAGCGAGCTGAGAATGGCCTCAAGCGCGATGAGGTTCTCCTCCCGGTCGTCCACCAGGAGGATCTTGGCTTTGTCCGGCATCGATCACACGCCTTCGTCGGGGTCGGCGGCCGGCTTGCCCCGGGTGAGCCAGCCGCGCAGCCTTTCCAGCAGGCGGTCGACGTCCACGGGCTTGGGCACGTAGTCGGAGGCGCCGGAGGCGATGCTCTTCTCCCGGTCGCCTCGCATGACCTTAGCGGTCAGCGCGATGATCGGCAGGTCCGCGAACTGGGGCATCCGGCGGATCGCGGAGGTGGTGGCCCAGCCGTCCATCTCCGGCATCATGATGTCCATCAGGACGAGGGCGACGTCCTCGTTGCGTTCGAGCTGCTCGATGCCCTCGCGACCGTTCTCCGCGTAGATCACCGTGGAGCCGTAGCGTTCGAGCACGCTGGTCAGCGCGAACACGTTGCGGATGTCGTCGTCCACGATCAGGATCTTCGCCCCGGTGAGCGGATCGTCGCCCTTCCACGGCTTGCCCTCGCCCTGCGGGAACTGCGGCAGGGGCATGTCGTCGTTGAGCGTCAGCTCCGGCAGGTCGCCGGGCTCCTCGAGCACCCCGATGAGCGTGGTGTTGCGGGGGGAGGAGGGAGTGCTCGCCCCGCCGTCGCGCGAGGACAGCGGGCCGCCGTACGACGGGGGCAGGTAGAGGGTGAAGGTGCTGCCCTCGCCGACCTCGCTGACCACGTGGATCTCGCCGCCGAGCAGGCGGGCGATCTCGCGGCAGATGGACAGGCCGAGACCCGTCCCCCCGTACTTGCGGCTGGTGGTCCCGTCGGCCTGGCGGAACGCCTCGAAGATGACCTCCAGCTTGTCGGAGGCGATCCCGATGCCGGTGTCGACCACCTCGAAGGCGAGGATGCCGTCGGTGCCGCGCAGGGTGTCGTCCACGAAGGCGACGGCGCGCCTGGCGTGGATCACGCGCAGCCGCACCTCTCCCTTGGGGGTGAACTTGATCGCGTTGGAGAGCAGGTTGCGCAGCACCTGCTGGAGGCGTTGCTCGTCGGTGCGGAGCTCCTGCGGGATCGACGGGTCGATCTCGACGGTGAACGACAGGCCCTTGTCCTGGGCGAGCGGCGCGAAGGTGGCCTCGAAGTAGTCGACGAGCTTGGGCAGGGAGATCTGCTGGGGGTGGATGTCCATCCGGCCCGCCTCGACCTTCGACAGGTCGAGGATGTCGTTGATCAGCTGCAGCAGGGCGGAACCGGCGCCGTGGATGGTCCTGGCGAACTCCACCTGCTGTGCGGTGAGGTTGCCGTCGGCGTTCTCGGTGAGCAACTTGGCGAGCACGAGCAGGCTGTTCAGCGGGGTGCGCAGCTCGTGGGACATGTTGGCGAGGAACTCCGACTTGTAGCGGGAGGAGACCGCGAGCTGCTCGGCGCGCTCCTCCAGCGTGCGGCGGGCCTGCTCGATCTGGAAGTTCTGGATCTCGATCGCCCGGTTCTGCTTGGCGAGCAGCGCGGCCTTGTCCTCCAGTTCGGCGTTGGAGCGGCGCAGCTCCTCCTGCTGGCGCTGGAGCTCGTCGGAACGCTCCTGCAGCTCGGTGGTGAGGCGCTGCGACTCGGTCAGCAGGTCCTCGGTCCTGGAGTTGGCGATGATCGTGTTCATCGTGACGCCGATGGTCTCGACGAGCTGGTTCAGGAAGTCGTGGTGGACCTCGCTGAACTCGCTGAACGAGGCGAGCTCCAGGACGCCGAGCACCTGTGTCTCGAACAGGACGGGCAGCACGACGATCTGCGCGGGCGTGGAGGTGCTGAGACCGGTGTCGACGGTGAGGTAGCGGGCGGGCACGTTGCCGAGGATGATCCCCCTGCCCTCCAGCGCGGCCTGGCCCACGATGCCCTCGCCGGTGGCGAACCGCTGCCGGGGTCCGCTGCCGGGGCGGGCGCCGTACCCGGCGATGAGGAGCAGGTCGCGGTCGCCGGTGGGTTCCGCGAGGTAGAAGGCGCCGTAGTGTGCCGACACCAGCGGGGTGAGCTCGCTCATGATGAGCTTGGCGACCTCCATCTGGTCGCTGTGGCCCTGCATGAGGCGGGAGATCCTCGCCAGGTTGGACTTCAGCCAGTCCTGCTCCTGGTTGGCGGTGGTGGTGTCGCGCAGCACCGCCACCATCATGTTGATGTTGTCCTTCAGCTCGCCGATCTCGCCCTCGGCGTCGACGGTGATGGAGCGGGTGAGGTCGCCGGTCGCGACGGCGGTGGTGACCTCGGCGATGGCGCGCACCTGGGTGGTGAGGCGGGCGGCGAGCTCGTTGACGTTCTCGGTGAGGCGCTTCCAGATGCCCTCGGCACCCTCGACGCGGGCCTGGCCGCCCAGCTTGCCCTCCGAGCCGACCTCGCGGGCGACGCGGCTCACCTCGGAGGCGAACGACGACAGCTGGTCGACCATGGTGTTGATCGTGGTCTTCAGCGCGAGGATCTCGCCCTGGGCGTTCACGTCGATCTTGCGGTTCAGGTTGCCCGACGCGACGGCGGTGGTGACCTCGGCGATGTTACGGACCTGGTAGGTCAGGTTGTTCGCCATGGAGTTGACGTTGTCGGTGAGGTCCTTCCAGACGCCGGAGACGCCGCGTACGCGGGCCTGGCCGCCGAGCTGGCCTTCGGTGCCGACCTCGCGGGCGACGCGGGTGACCTCGTCGGCGAACATCGACAGCTGGTCCACCATGGTGTTCAGGGTGTCCTTGAGCTGGAGGATCTCGCCCTGGGCGTCCGCGGTGATCTTCTTGGACAGGTTGCCCTGGGCGACGGCGGTGGACACCGCGGCGATCTGGCGGACCTGGGTGGTGAGGTTGTTCGCCATCACGTTGACGTTGTCGGTGAGGTCCTTCCAGGTGCCGGAGACACCGGGCACCTGCGCCTGACCGCCCAGCTGACCCTCCGAGCCGACCTCGCGGGCGACGCGGCTCACCTCGGAGGCGAACGACGACAGCTGGTCGACCATGGTGTTGATCGTGGTCTTCAGCGCGAGGATCTCGCCCTGGGCGTTCACGTCGATCTTGCGGGTCAGGTCTCCGTTGGCGACCGCGGTGGTGACCTCGGCGATGTTACGGACCTGGTAGGTCAGGTTGTTCGCCATGGAGTTGACGTTGTCGGTGAGGTCCTTCCAGACGCCGGAGACGCCGCGTACGCGGGCCTGGCCGCCGAGCTGGCCTTCGGTGCCGACCTCGCGGGCGACGCGGGTGACCTCGTCGGCGAACATCGACAGCTGGTCCACCATGGTGTTCAGGGTGTCCTTGAGCTGGAGGATCTCGCCCTGGGCGTCCGCGGTGATCTTCTTGGACAGGTCGCCCTGGGCGACGGCGGTGGACACCGCCGCGATGGCGCGGACCTGGGTGGTGAGGTTGCCCGCCATCACGTTGACGTTGTCGGTGAGGTCCTTCCAGACGCCGGAGACGCCGCGCACCTGCGCCTGACCGCCCAGCTGACCCTCGGTGCCGACCTCGCGGGCGACGCGGGTGACCTCCTCGGCGAACGCGAGGAGCTGGTCGACCATGGTGTTGACGGTGTTCTTCAGCTCGAACATCTCGCCGACCGCGTCGACGGTGACCTTGCGGCTCAGGTCGCCCCGGGCGACCCCGGTGGTCACCGCGGCGATGTCGCGGACCTGCGCGGAGACGCGGCTGGACATGGTGTTGACGGCCTCGGTGAGGTCGCGCCAGCTTCCCGACATGCCGCGTACGTTCGCCCGGCCGCCCAGGCGTCCCTCGGTCCCGACCTCCCTCGCCACCCGCGTCACCTCGGAGGTGAACAGCGACAGCTGGTCGACCATGCCGTTGATCGCCTTGCCGAGGCGGCGCACCTCGCCCCGGGCACCGCGGTCGAGATCGATCCGGCGGGAGAGGTCGCCCTTCGCCACCGCGTCGATCACGTCGGCGGCCCCGCTGACCGGGCCCACGAGCGCGTCGATCAGCGTGTTGACCGAGTCGACGCTCTCGGCCCACGAGCCCACGCCGGGGCCGGGGGTGAGGCGCTCGCCGAAGCGGCCCTCCTTGACCACCTCGCGGCGGACCCGGTGCAGCTCGTTCGCGAGGTGCTCGCGGCGGTCGGCGACCTCGTTGAGCAGCAGGCGGATCTCGCTGAGGATCCCGGGAGGTGCGTGTGGCACCCGGCGGCGGAAGTCACCGTCGCGCCAGGTGATGAGCGTCTGAAGGATCGGTCGTAGATCCGATTCGCTGTAACGTCGCTCCTCGACGTCGGACACGGTATTGACCGTGGTCATATGACCTCCCTGACTCCCGGGGGCGCGGCCGTGAGTCACCCCAGTCTGTCACGGTGCGCAATGTGTAGTCCCACCTTCGATTCACCCCATGTCAGCGGGAAGTGTGGTAGTCACGGAACAGTGACCAGTGCTCCCCGCGCCGTTCTGGCGGCGACCTTCGCCCCAGGAGACACGGCCGTCCCTGCCGCCAGGCGGTTCACCATCGAGGTGATGACCGCCTGGGCCGCCGCGTCCGTTCTGGCGGTCGCCGAACGGCTGGCCGCCGACCTGTCGTCGCAGGTCACGGACGTTCCCTTCGAGATCGTCTGGAGCCATCTGGGTGATGGCCTGCGGATCGAGGTGCGCCAGAGGCAGGCTCCCGACGAGAGCCCCGGCGCACCGTCCGTACCGGTGGAGGAATGGGGTGTCACCTTCGCCGGCCAGCAACGCACGCACTGGGCCAAGATCCGCCTGGCCGGCTCCTCCGGCCGTCCGTCCTCGGAGTGGGCCACCGAAGAGCCCAGTCGTGGGCCGATATGGATGGGTTTTCTCGCCGATGCGAGCGACCTGCTGGCAGGCACTCTCGACCCTGACATGGTGCCCGCGATCATCTCGCAGATCGTGGTGCCGCGGCTCGCCACCTGGTGTGCCGTCTATACGTGGAGCAACGGCGGCGGTCCGCAGCGTCCAGCCTACCTCTGGCACACCGACGAGCGGCGCATCGACGAGCTCAGGGAGGAGCTCGCCGACGCCCAGATCCCGCAGGGCGGCGGGTCCATGCAGCTCGCCGACTCGCAGGTGCTGGTCATCCCCCTCCTGGCGCGCGGGCGCACGCTGGGCGCGATGTGCCTGGGGCGGCCCGACCGGTTCGCCGAGGACGTGTTCCAGTACGCCGAGGACATCGGCCGCCGCGCCGCGCTCGCCCTCGACAACGCCCTGCTGTACGCCACCCAGGCGGCGGCGAACCGGGCACTGCAGCGCAGCCTGCTCCCTCCGGACGAGCCGGGCGAGATCCCCGGTCTCGACCCCGCCGTGGTCTACGAGCCCGCAGGGGAGACCAACGAGGTCGGCGGCGACTTCTACGATCTTTTCGCGGCCGGTGACAGCGCCTGGCGGTTCGCGGTGGGCGACGTCTGCGGGACCGGCCCCGAGGCCGCCGCGGTGACCGGTCTGGCCCGCCACACCCTGCGCCTGCTCGCGCGGGAGGGGTACGGGGTGGCGGCCGTTCTCGAACGCCTCAACCAGGCGATCCTGGACGAGGGGGATCGTGCCCGCTTCCTGACGCTGCTGCACGGGGAGATCACGCCCGTGCCGAGCGGACTGGACGTGGCGATGGTCTCCGCGGGGCACCCGGAGGCGCTGCGGCTGCGGCCCAACGGTGACGTGGAGGCCGTGGTGACCTCCCAGTCGCTGCTCGGGGTCTTCCCCGAGGCGACCTTCAAGGCGGAACTCGTCCACCTCGACCCCGGTGACGTGCTTCTCGCGGTGACCGACGGGGTGACCGAGCGCCGCAGGGACGGGCGACTGCTCGACGACGACGCGGGGCTCGCCAAGCTGCTGGCCGAGTGCGTGGGGCTGTCGGCACGGGCGGTCGCCGAGCGGATCCGCCGCGCGGTCCAGGACTTCGCCCCCGAACCGAGCGCCGACGACATGGCGATCGTGGTCCTGCGGGCCCGCTGACGGGGACCGCCGACCGGTCGGAGCCCGTCCATCGGCCCGCTCACCGGCCAGGCAGGGCCGTCGTCACCTCACGGGAGACCGTCACCCCACCTCGGGGGGAAGGGCGTCACCTTTTCACGGGGAGACCGTCGTCACCTCACGGGAGACCGTCACCCCTTTGACGGAGGGCCGTCACCCCTTCATGAGGTGAAACCGTCGCCCTCCGACAGCGGAGTGTGCGCTAAATATTGGTCTTCACGTGTTTTCTGGCGAACTCCAGCTGTGCCGACATCTGCGCGATGCGCTCGGAGACGACCAGGGAGCCGTGGCCCGCGTCGTAGCGGTACACCCTGTGCTCGTGGTCGCGCTCGGCGAGCCGGGCCACGTACGCCTCGATCTGCCTGATCGGGCAGCGCGGGTCGTTCTCCCCGGCGAGGATGAGGAGCGGCGCCTCGACCTGGTCGACGTAGGTGATCGGTGAGCTGTGCACGTACCGCTCGCGCTGTTCCTCGGGTGAGCCGCCGATCAGCGCGCGGTGGTAGGAGCGCAGCGCCTCCGTCTCCTCCTCGTAGGCGGCGATGTGGTCGGCGATCGGCACCGTGGCGATGCCCGCCGCCCACATCTTGGGCTGGGTGCCCAGGCCGAGCAGCGTGAGGTAGCCGCCCCAGGAGGCGCCGGACAGCACCAGCCGGTCGGGATCGCAGACGCCGCGGTCGACCAGGGCGTCCCTGACGGCGGCCACGTCGGCCAGCTCGATGTGCCCGACGTCGCCGTGGAGGGCGTTGCGCCAGGCGGAACCGTAGCCGGTGGACCCCCGGTAGTTGACCCGCACGACCGCGAAGCCGTGATCCACCCAGGCGGCCACCTGGGGCACGAAGGAGTCGTCGTCCTGCGCGGTGGGCCCGCCGTGCAGCATGAAGACCGTGGGGAAGGGGCCGGAGCCGCGCTCGGGACGCGAGACCAGGGAGTGGATGCGGCCGCCGGGTCCTTCCACGTCCACGTCCTCGACCGGGACCGACGGGGGTGAGGTGGGGCCGCCGTGGTTCATGACCACGTGGCCGCTGGTCGATCGGATCAACGGCGGGTGGGCGCCGCTGGACCAGGAGTACTCGACGGAGCCGTCGGGGCGGGGCGCGGCGGCGTCGATCACGCCGTGCTGGGTCTCGATCGGGAAGAAACCGCCGCCGGGAAGGTCGTAGCGGGTCAGGTAGGTGCGGCCCCGGTTGCCTCGCACGACGAGCAGCGAGCGGCCGTCGTCGTACCAGTCGGCGGTG
The DNA here is from genome assembly GCF_042899335.1 of Streptosporangium sp. NPDC000095. Lineage (NCBI taxonomy): Bacteria > Bacillati > Actinomycetota > Actinomycetes > Streptosporangiales > Streptosporangiaceae > Streptosporangium > Streptosporangium sp. NPDC000095. Next base: position 441,019 of record NZ_JBIAZS010000002.1, on the reverse strand, counting down.
ATCTCGCCCGGGTCGCGCAGCCAGATCTCCCGCTGCTCGCCGGTCTGCGGGTCCCAGACGAGGGGCTCGCGGCGGCCCCTGCGCTCGTGCAGGATGAGCAGGCGGCGGTCTCCGGACACCGGGGCGAAGCGCAGGCCGATGAGTCCCTTGCCGGGGCCGTCGTACAGGTCGCCGACGAGCGCGCCGTTGCGCCGGAGCACGCGCAATCCGGGGTGCCGGGCGTCGCCGCGCTCGCTGTGGCTGATCGCGATCAGCGAGCCGTCCGGGGAGACCGCGGCGACGGCGGCCGCCTCGGTGTGCTCGTAGATCGTCCGTGCGGGCTCGCCCGGCTGGACGAGATGGATGGTGAAGCCCTGTCCGGGCCTGGCCATGCCGATGACCGCCTCGCCCGTCGCGGAGAGCCCGAGCCCGGCGGGGAAGCCGGGGTCGAGGTCGATCGGCTGGTCAGGGCCGCCGTAGAAGGGCTGGCGCATCCACCGGCCCCACTCGTCGCCGTCGGTGTCGTCGAACCACCAGATCCACTGCCCGGTGGGATCGATCGCGCCGTACGAGGTGCCCTTGGGCCGGGAGGTCGCCTGGCGGGTGGAGCCGCCCGCGCGGTCCCAGGCGTAGACCTCCCACGCCCCCGAGGCGTTGCTGCGGTAGACGGACCGGCTGGGAGCCTGGCCGGCCCACACGGGCAACGTCGCGCGCGGCGCGCGGAACCTGGCCTGCCAGCGCTCCTCCGCCTTCATGTGGCGCTTCCCTCCGTCAAGGCGTCAGCTTCTCGCGCCCGGGCGCGGGCTCGCTGAATTGCGGTCCAGTATGTCGTCTTCACCGGCTAATTTCTTGGGGAATGTCTGGGAATTTCGGACTAAAAGTCACATCAGTAACAGGTGTCTCGAAGGTGACTGTCAAGCACACGGCTTGCTCACCGGCGACGCTTAAAGGTAGACATACGAAAAGAAGCCTCCACGGGGCTCATTTCCGGAAGCCCTCCGATCCTGCCTCGCATAACTTCCGTATCCGTATGCCAGGCGCTGGGTCCCATTCCCACGACCGCCTCGACCGCGTCGTGCCCCAGGCGCATCTCGAACGCGAGAAGGCTTCGATCCGTCTCGACGAAGTGCTCGTTCAGGCTTTCCGTCACCCGCCGCTCCTTCGAATCGTCCACCGAAAGGAGCCCCAGCCGCTCCACCAGTGGCGCGAGGTGCCGCGGGGTAGGCGTGACCACTACGAGCTCACCGTCCCCCTTGAGCACTCGTGCGAACTCTGCCCCATTTCTAGGGGCAAACACATTGAGAAGCACATCTATCGTGCCATCTCGCAACGGCAGTGGCCGCCACACATCGGCCACCACCGCCCCCACCCGGGCATGTGCCCGCGCCGCCCGCCTGATCGCGTGCTTGGAGACGTCCAGTGCCACCCCCGCGGCCCCGGGCAGTCCGTCGAGCGCCCGCGCGAGATAGTGACCCGTCCCGGCCCCGGCGTCCGCCACCACCTTCGCGCCGGTACGGCAGGCGCCGGCCACCGCCTCCGCCAGCGGGGCGTAGTGCCCGGCGCCGAGGAACGCGTCCCTGGCCGCCACCATGGCCGCGCTGTCGGCCGTTCCCGGCACCCGCGACCCGGTCAGCAGGCTGACGTATCCCTGCCTGGCCACGTCGAAGCCGTGCCCCAGGGCGCACCTCAGGACCCGCTCTTCGAGCTCCAGGGAACCGCGGCAGACCGGGCAGGCGAGGTGTTCGACGACATCGTCCAGCATCTCCCCATCATCTCGCGCCCCGCCGAGGGGGAATTGTCATGGTGAGCGGGAGGTCGCACCGGCTCAGGTGGTCTGCTGGATCTGCTGGAGAAAGGCGGCGTTGGACGGGGTCTCGCTGAGCCTGTCGGTGAGAAGCTCCAGCGCCTGCTGCCTCTCCAGGCCGCCCAGCGTGCGGCGCAGCCGCCAGGTGAGCCGCCGCTCCCGGGGGTCGAGGAGGATCTCCTCGCGACGGGTGCCCGAGGCGTCGAGGTCGACGGCGGGATAGAGACGCTTGTCGGCGAGGGCGCGGCTGAGGCGCAGTTCCATGTTGCCGGTGCCCTTGAACTCCTCGAAGAGGCTGTCGTCCATCCGTGAGCCGGTCTCGACCAGCGCGGTCGCGAGGATGGTGAGCGAACCGCCGTCGCGCAGGTTGCGTGCGGCGCCGAAGAAGCGGCGAGGGGGGAGCAGGGCCGTGGCGTCGATGCCTCCGGCGAGGGTGCGCCCGCCGCCCGGGGCGAGGTTGTTGTACGCGCGGGCGAGCCGGGTGAGGGAGTCGAGGAGGAGGACGACGTCGTGCCCGTCCTCCGCGAGGCGCTTGGCGCGCTCGACGGCGAGTTCGGCGACGGCGGTGTGGTCGCGGTCGGGACGGTCGAACGTGGACGCGGCGACCTCGCCCTGGATGGACTCGCGCATCTCGGTGACCTCCTCGGGGCGTTCGCCGACGAGCACGACGATGAGGTGGCAGTCCGGGTGGTTGGCGGTGATCGCGGCGGCCAGGTCCCGCAGGACCATCGTCTTGCCCGCCTTGGGCGGGGCGACGATCAGCCCTCGCTGGCCCTTGCCGACCGGGGCGAACAGGTCGACGACCCTGCCGGTCAGCGATCCGGTCTCCAGGCGGAGCCGGTCACGCGGGTGGATCGGGGTCATGTCCGCGAAGTCGGGCCTGTGCCGCCGGGCGGCGGCGCCGTTCACGCTCTCCACCCCCTCCAGCCTCTCGTACGGGGCACGTGCGGTGGCCACGACGTGGTCGCCGGGGCGCAGGCCGTACTCGGAGATCTGGGAGGGGGGAACGCGGACGTCGTGCGGTGACGGCAGGTAGCCGCGGGTCCGGATGTGCCCGGTACGGTCGCGGATGTCGAGCAGGCCGGTCACGGTCTCGACGGGAGCGTCGCGCCCGGGGGACCGGCCGCCCGCGGTCGTGCCGTTTCCGCGGGGGGTTTTCCCCGCGCCGCCCGCACGGGGACGCGGGACCTTCCTGGTGGTGATCTTCTCGACGCGGGGTTCTTTGAAGACGGGTTCCGTGGTCATGAGTGACCTTTCACGGGAGATACGGGAGATGCATGAGACGGGGACCGCACGCCTGAGACAGGGGCGGTGAGAGAAAAGCGAGAAACGGGGGCGGATCATCGCACGCGGCCTAGCCAGCGGTGCGTCACGCCCGGTATCACGGTAGCACCGTTGCCTCATCCCGAACAGGAGAGCGGATGCTACATCGGTCTATAACGGTCGCCGGGGTCGAGGTGTTCCCGCTGTGTGACGCGGTGGGGGCGATGGGCGAGTCGATCCGGCGCCCGATGGCGCAGATGTTCCCCGGCGGCTGTCACGGCGGGTCGGACGAGTGGATCCTGCACTTCCACTGCTATCTGCTGCGCGACGCGGCGGGCCGTACGGTGCTGGTCGACACCGGCATCGGCCCCCGTGACTCGCTCGCGGCGGGCTGGGCGCCGGTGCCGGGCTCCCTGGGCGCGGAGCTGGCCCGGGTGGGGACGGCTTCCGAGGAGGTGGACGCCGTGGTCATCACGCACCTGCACAGCGACCACGCGAGCGGCGCGGTGGTCGCGGGGGCGCCGGTCTTCGCCAACGCCCGGCACCTTCTGCAGCGCGCCGAGATCGACGCGGCGGGCGAGGAGGTCCTCGACCGCGTCGTGCGGCCGCTGGGCGATCGGGTACAGGCGGTGGTCGGCGGGGCGGAGGTGCTGCCCGGCATCCGGGTGCTGCTCACGCCGGGGCACACCCCGGGCCACCAGGTCGTCCAGGTCGGCGATCTGGTGCTGACCGGCGACGTGGTGCTGCATCCGGTGCAACTGGAGGACCCGCGAGTGCCCTACCTCTACGACGCCGATCCCGAGCTCGCCACCCTCACGCGGGTGGAGCTGCTCGACAAGGTCAGGGCGGCGGGCGGGATGATCGGCACCGCCCACTTCGCCGAGCCCTTCACCAGGATCGCCTGAACCCAGCCCTTCCCCGGCCCTTCGGAAGGTCGGTCCGCACCGGAGGCGCCGGGGGAGGACGAGCACGAGAGGAGCGATCTTCGCCGTACCCGGCAGGTGGTCAGGGGTTCGTCCGGGGAGCCGCGAGCAGGTTGCGGCGTGCCTTGCGCCGGTAGCGGATGACCTGGAAGGCGCCCAGTGCCCAGATCGGGTACTGCGTGGCGAGGGCCCAGCGGAAGGCGTCCAGGCCGTTGTCGCCCCTGAGGTCGAGGGTGACCCCGATCAGGGCGATCACCAGTATGGACGCGACGAAACCGCCGCCGTTCACGATGCCGGTGGCCGCGCCGATCCGGGTGGCCGGGTTGAAGGTCCTGGCGTAGTCGAAGCCGATCATCGACCCCGGCCCGTTGGCCGCCAGCACCGCCATGAGCACGACCAACAGCCAGAGTGGTGCCCGTCCCGGCCAGAGCAGTACGACGGTCCACGTCCCCGCGGTGGTGCCGATCACGACGAACACCATCCGGGAGCGGTGGAAGGGGAACCGTCCGGCGAGATAGCCGAGCAGCGGCCCGCACACCATGCCGCACAGGGTCAGCGTGGTGAGCAGCACCCCCGCCGTCGAGGGGGTGAGCCCCTGCCCCTGGACCAGGAACGGATATCCCCACAGCAGCAGGAAGGCCGCGGCCGAGCACTGGGTGGCCGCATGGGTCCACATGCCCAGCCGGGTGCCCGGTTCCGCCCAGGCCGCCTTCAGGCTCGGTGGCTCCCCCACGACCTGGGGGAGGGTGTCACGCAGGACCGTGATCAGCAGGAACGCCGAGACCACGCCCACGACGGCGGCGATCAGGAAGGTCGGCGTCCAGCCGTAGGTGTGCAGGGAGTGGATGAGGGGCACCGCGGAGGCGATCGCGCCCAGCTGGCCGAGCAGGCCGGTGAGCTGGACCATCAGCGGGTTGCGGTGGGCGGGGAAGGAGAGGCGGACCAGCCTGATCACGCTGATGAACGTCATCGCGTCCCCGCACCCGATCAGCGTCCGCCCGGCGATCCCCGGTAGCAGTCCTTCCGCGAGAGCGAAGACGAGCTCGCCGCCGGCCATCACCAGGGCCCCCACGATCAGCATCCGCTTGGAACCGAGCCGATCGACGAGCACTCCCACGGGCACCTGCATGCCCGCGTAGACCAGCAACTGGCACATGGCCAGGATCGAGAGTCCCGCCGCGCCGACGTCGAGCCTCGCCGCCGCCTCGATGCCCGCCACACCCAGCGACTGCCGGTGGAAGACGGCGACGATGTAGGCGAGTACACCGGTGGCCCAGAAGAAAATCGCCCTAGACCGTGGTGTCATGGGGCGAATATTACTTTTTGGGGGTTTTATCAATACGGGCGGGGTCGTGAAGAGCCGGGATCCGCCTCACCCGACCGGTCGCCCCGCGCTCCGGAGGGCGGCGAAGGGGGTCCGGGCATGCCTCAGCCGGTGCGACCCCCGGGGGTCGCACCGGCTGAGGAGGGCGTGGCGCTAGCGGTGGTCCGAGCGCCCGTGACGACCGGCCACGAGCTGGTCGGTGGAGGCCTGACGGGGCACGTCGACCCGGGGGTGGGGTGCGGTGTCCTCGACACGGTCGTCGACGCCGTCGCGGTCGCGGTCGACCACGGGGGTCGTGGCGGTCGCGGGAGCGGCGGAGGCGGGAGTCCCGGGGGTCCCAGGGGTCCCAGCGGTCGCCGGAGTCTTGGGAGCCTCTTCGAGCTTGCGCTCCAGCTCCCGCTTCTCCTCCTCCAGGCGGGTGACCCGGTCACGCGCCTCGATCCGCGAGGCACGGAGCCTGCGGCGGTGCGCGGCCGAGCGTCGCATACCCGCGAACAGCATCCCCAGGCCGAGCAGGAAAACCGCTCCCGTGGCGACACCCGCGAAGAAGAGCTCCAGCTGGGACAGCTGGAACAGGCGGTCGAAGACCGTGAACGAAGCGGTGGCGGTCGATGTCGTGGTCTCGTCCCAGGAGACCGCGATCACGGCCGCACCCGCGACTACGATCAAGAGAAGTCCCAGCGCTATCATGTGTGACCTCACCTCAGACTTAGGCTGTTGTGGTAGCCCTTGCTGCCCTCGACGAGCGGGATTATTCATCGGATCCCGATGGGTGTCGGAGAATATGACGGACAGGCTTCCTGAAGGTGCCGCCGATATCGACATTTGCCTCGATATCACCACTAATAGCGCAGGAAGCGGCTTTTCGCCGCGTACCCACCGGGCCGCTCCTGGCCGGACTTCACGGTGCTCGACCGCTCCCCGGCCCAGCGGCACGTAGCGGTTCCGTTCACCGGGGCACCTGATCGGCCAGGGAGCCGCCACCGTAGCCTGGTCTCGACCGAGGAGGACCCCGTGACGCGCATCCTCGTCGTCGACGACGAGCCCCAGCTCCTGCGGGCGCTGCGCATCAACCTGGCCGCGCGCCGGTACGAGGTGGCCGTGGCCGACGACGGCGCCGCCGCCCTGCGCCAGGCCGCCGACTGGCACCCCGACCTGGTCGTGCTCGATCTCGGCCTGCCCGACATGGACGGGGTGGACGTCATCCACGGGCTGCGCGGCTGGACGAATGTCCCGATCATCGTGCTGTCCGGCAGGGCCGAGAGCCGCGACAAGGTGGAGGCCCTGGACGCGGGCGCGGACGACTACGTCATCAAGCCGTTCGGCGTCGACGAACTGCTCGCCAGGATCCGCGCGGTGGCGCGCCGGGTCTTCGCCACCGAGGAGGAACCGGCCCGGTTCGTGATCGGCGAGCACGAGGTGGACCTGGCGGGCAAGACCGTCTCCGGCGGCGTACGGCTGACCCCCACCGAGTGGCGCCTGCTGGAGATCCTGGCCCGTAACCCCGGCAAGCTGATCACCCAGCGCCGTCTGCTGAACGACGTCTGGGGCGCCGCCTACGGCAAGGAGACCCACTACCTTCGCCAGTACATGGCCCAGATGCGCAAGAAACTGGAGCGCGACCCCGCCCACCCGGTCCACCTGCTCACCGAACCGGGCATGGGTTACCGCTTCCAGCCCTGACCTGCCCCTTCGCCGGAGCCGGTCTCAACCAGCGGACACCCCCGTGTCAACCATGAGATGACCGGGAATCGGTCAGGCGTGAGTCCGTAGACCCTTTCTGGAGGCATGGTTGAGCACGCGGGGGGTGGTCACCGTGATGCTCGGCGCCGCGGTGCTCTTCTCACTGTCGACGCAGGGCGAGGACACGCGTGCGAGGGCCGCGCCCGCCCGGGTCGCGCCACTGGACAATCCGGACGGCGTGCGTCCCGGCCTGGCGCCCGTCAGATCGGCCGGGGATCGGGGAGCCGCCGTCAGGCTGATCGGCAGACTCAAGGTCAGGCCGATGGGCTCCAAGGCCGGCTACAGCAGGGCCAGGTTCGGCGAGAACTGGGCCGACACCGCCAAAGGAGTGCCGTACGCGCGCAACGGCTGCCGTACCCGCGACGACCTGCTGGCCCGCGACGGCGAGGACGTGCGCTACCGCCGAGGGTCCGACTGCGTGGTCGTCTCCATGAAGCTGCGCGACCCCTACACCGGCCGGATCGTCCGCTGGACCAAGAAGCGCTCCGACGAGATCCAGGTCGACCACGTGGTCCCGCTCTCCTACGGGTGGCGGATGGGAGCCTCCCGCTGGCCGATGTCCAAGCGCAAGCGCATCGCCAACGACCCGCTCAACCTCATCCCGGTGTACGGCGCCGCCAACGAGGCGAAGGGCGGCTCGGGACCGGCGTCCTGGCTCCCTCCCGTACGCGGGGTCCGCTGCGCCTACGTCGTCCGTTTCGCCCAGGTCGCCGTGAAATACGACCTGCCGGTCACCCGCGCGGACAAGAAGGTCATGCTCGCCCGGTGCAGGTGACCTCCGCTCGACCGCCCCGAGGTCAGAAGCGGCGGATCAGGGCCTGCTTGGCGGTGGTGAACTCCTCGTCGGTGAGGATGCCGTCCCTGTGCAGGTCGCCGAGCTCGCGCAGGCGGCGCAGGAGCGAGTCCGGGTCGTCGTCGGCGGCGGGTGCCGTGGCGGCCTCGATCGAGAGGGGTTCGGCGGGAGGCGGGTGGGCGCCCGAGGGGTGCGGCAGCCTGGCGAGAACGGCGGCGACGAGCAGGGCCGTGGTGCGGATCTCCTTGTCGAATCCCCACAGGACCAGGCAGTTCGGGTCATGCTTGGGAGCGAAATTGTGGGATGCCGTGCCCTTCACATGGAAACGCAGGCAGCCGTTCTCCATGCCCGTGGCCGGGAACCACTCCACGCCGTTCAGGTCCTTCAGCGCGAACCGCTGGGAACCCGTCGACTTCTTGACCCCCTCCGCGGCCCAGTTCCATTCGAGACGGATCGACTCGCCGTCGAACGTGGCCGTGCCGTCGCCGGCCGGGACCACCACGGGGAGTTCGGGGCCGGGCATGAGGTAGCGCTCCGAGGGACCGTCCGGTACCTGCTCGATCACCAGTGCGTTGCGTACCTCGGTGACGAAATACTCGGCGGCGCCGGTGCGGTTGGTGTCGACGACCAGCTGGTAGGGGTCGGCGTTGTCGGCGATCCGCCCGCGCGTCGCCTGACTGAACGGGTCGGCGCCCTCCCGCAGGCGCAGTCGCAGTCTGCCGCCCTTCTTGCCGGGTTCGTACGCGATGCCGGCCACCGCCTCCAGCGGCACCCGCACCTCTCCCAGCAGCTGTCGCAGTTTCTTCACACTCCGGTCGTGGCCGGGCACGATCCGCAGGATCTCGCCGTCGAACGTCCAGGTTCCGTCGCGCACCATGACCTCCGCCATACGGCGATCGTATGGCAAAGGTCACGGGGGGCTCGCGATCGAGTGGGTTGAGTCATCCCGGACCGGTTCTCCGTCGTCCCGGCACGAAAGCTCCGGTCGTCTTCGGACTCTCCACCCGGGTGCGCCTTGTCGCCGCGAAGAGGCTTCCGGCGGGCGCCCGCCGGGGCCGAGAACGGCGTAAAGGAACGTCGGGAAAGGGTGAAGAAAAGATACTGACATTGGCGTTCTGGCATTTCCCGGGATTTCATGGAGGGGCGGAGTCCACCCCTCGGTAAATGCCTGTTCAGCAACAAATGTCCGTTATGTGAAGGGGGTAGGTGTGAAGTCCGGGATCGAACCGGTGGGGTTCTCGCTCGCCGGGGGGTTCGTCACCGTCGTCGCCACGGCCGCGACCGCCTCGCTGCTCCTCGCTTCGGCGGAGACCGCCGGCCGCGTACTGATCATGACGATCGCCGTGTGCGCCTACGCCGCCCGCGGGGTCCGGGCCGGGGTCGCGCTGGCGACGGCCGTCATGGCGTGGTTCTTCGGCACCGGATTCCTGGTCAACGGTGCCGGGGAGCTCAGCTTCGGCAGGCAGGACCTGCTCCGCCTCGGCCTGTTCACGATCGTCGCGCTGGGCACGAACGCGTGCGTCGCCGGGTGCCGGATGGTCGCCGCCAGGCGTCGCCTCCGCGTCCCGCTGCCGGGAGAAGACCCCTCGCGTCTGGTCCTCGCCCGCAACTGACGCGCCGCACGGCCCGAGGGCCGGGTGATCGTGGGGCGCGGGAGGCCGTGCGCGTTCGAGGGATTCGACATCGTGCGAGGGATTCGACATGGAGAATGCCGCGCCCGGCCGGTGCCGGGTACGGCATTCTCTTTTGATGACATTTTTTCATTTGTCAGGCTCGGAACTCGGCGAGGTTCAGAGCGGCGGTGTCTCGTCGGTGAACTTGGCGCAGTTCGCGGGGTAGGCGGGAGGTCCATGAGGTGTTCCCGGAGCGAAGAAGCCTCCCGTCCGGGGAACCGGCCGCCCGAGAAGACACTTCGTCCGGGCGACCTGACCGGACGAACTCTGGACCGTGAGGTGAAGGTACGGAAGGGCGCCGTCATGGAGGATCGTCGTCGCGACGTCCACCACGTCGGTGGGATGACCGGGGATCTTCGAAAGATCGTGCCAGAGCGGAGTCGTGCGCGGATCGCGGAGTTGTGCCGTCCCGTCGTTCCTGACCGACGCGGTGATCGGTTCGAAAAGCAGGTACGACACCGAGACGGCGGAGGTCGGCGCCGCGGGGCCGATCGGTCCCGCGGGTCCCTCGGGTCCAGGTGCTCCGGGCTCGCCCGCGGCTCCGGTGGCGCCGGTCGGTCCCACCGGTCCGGTGGCGCCAGGTTCGCCGGCAGGGCCGGCGGGTCCCGAAGCGCCGTCCGCACCCGCGGGCCCGGGGGCGCCGACCGGACCTTCCGGGCCCATCGGCCCGACGAGGCCGACCGGTCCTTCCGGGCCGATCGGCCCCGCGGGTCCTTCAGGGCCGATCGGCCCCACCGGCCCTTCCGGGCCGATCGGCCCTACCGGTCCCGCGAGTCCCTGGGGACCTGCCGGACCCTTGGGTCCTTCCGGGCCGATCGGGCCGGTGAGCCCGTCCGGACCCTGGGGGCCGATCGGTCCCGCGGGTCCCATCGGTCCCACAGGACCGGTGGCACCCGTCGCGCCCGCGGGTCCCATCGCGCCCGCCGGGCCCGGTGCCCCAGGAAGGCCGGGGGCACCGGTGTCGCCCTTCGGACCCGTCGCTCCTGTCGGTCCTGCGGGGCCGGGAACTCCCTTGGGGCCTGCCGGGCCTGCCGGTCCTGCGGGGCCCACCAGAATTGCGGGCCCTGCCGGATTCGCCAGGCCTGCCGTGTCCGTGGATCCCGCTGGTTTCGCGGGTCCTGCCGGTTTCGCGGGTCCCGCTGATTTGGCAGGTTCCGCTGGTTTCGCGGGCCCCGCTGGTTTCGCGGGTCCTGCCGGTTTCGCGGGTCCTGCCGGTTTCGCGGGTCCCGCTGATTTGGCAGGTTCCGCTGGTTTCGCGGGCCCCGCCGGTTTGGCCGGGCCGGGTAGGCCGAGCGGATCGAGTGGAACATCTGGAAGATCCGTTTTGGCGGGATTTTCTTTAGCGGGATTCGCCGGGATCGCCGATTCCGACGGCAGTTCGAGACTCGACGATTTCTTTCCGCGGTCCCGGCCGCTCCTGCCCTTTCCGCTGCCCCGATTCTTGCCGGGACGATCGCGGTCACACACGCAGTGCTGTCCACGGCACTTGCAGTCTTCCCGCCCGAGGGTTCCGATCAGGGAGAAGCTCGCGCCCCCGGGCGCGCCGATCGTCCTCCCGACCGGGACGGTCTCGCTACCCGCGGCTCGCGTGCTGAGGAGAACGACTCCCGTGGTGTCGGTCACGGCGCCGGCCGGCGCCTGGCAGGAAAGTGCCAGAATGGCGCCGATTGCTGTTGTCGCGACGGACCGGTTTCGAGCGTGTTGGCTGGAATTAATGTTTTGAGCCCGTCTTCTACCGCTAAAAGTCATCGCATTCCATGTCTTTTGTGATTTCAGGAGATCGGATTGCTTGAACCGCGACGATGGCGGCAAGCAGGAGTTACCCGATGATCGACATGGCAAAGCGTGACCCTCGTTAAGAAGGTTTAAACGGATTCGTCAATGGCGGGGATATGTCCAGGTTGCTGGATTCCCCGCCGTACGGTCGCGGCAGAGGGTGCTCTCTCGATTCGCGTATCCGAGTCTAGGCATTTTTGTTGCCCGTAATGATTTTTGAGATGATTATTCGGGCCAAAATCAGTGACGTGCGTCGTGTCGTCCCTGGCGGCGGGACCGAGAGCGCCGGATCCCGCCGCCGACAGGTGTCGTGGGTGAACCCGGTGGACGCCCTCTCGGTCGTGTCTACTGGCCTTCGCTCGCCTGTGCCTCTCCCTGCTCGGCGAGCGTGCCGCACTTGTAGCCCGGCTCGCGGTCCGGCTGCAGCTGGACGTTGCCGAGGAGCGTGCCGTCGATCGGGCGCCGGAAGGTCTCCAGCTTGTCGCAGTCGTAGAAGACATAGGTGCCCTGGCTCTCGCCGAGCAGCATCATCCACCGGCCGTCGTAGAGGGGCTTGTTGTCGTCGGCGTTCTTGATGACGGCCCACTGGTCCTGGAAGCCGACGTAGGGGAGGAGGTCGTTGGCCCGTCCCGTCTCCTGCATCTCGATCGCGCCCATGGTCATCTGCAGGATCAGCAGGAATCCCAGGCCGATGCCCGTGAGGGCGCCGGTGAGCACCTTCAGGCCGGCGCGGCCGACGGGCTTGCGGCGCAGCAGCCGGAACGGCACCAGGAACGTCAGCACGCCCAGCCCCACCGCGACGACGACCATGACGGCGATGTCGAGGTCGCCCACGAGGTTCAGCAGACCCCAGTAGGTCGCGCCACACCACAGCGCGGCGATCAGGGCGGCCACCCAGGGGCGGCTCCGTACGGCCGTCATGACTTTTCCGACCGCGCCGAGGGTCATCTTGTCGGCGATCCAGCCCACCCCGACGACGAGGCCGAGGAGCGGCGCGATGAAGAGCAGAAGCAGGATCAGCGTCCCCATCAACCGGCCGAGCAGGACGGACTGGTCGATTCCCGCCTGCTGGGGGCTGATGCCGAACACGCCGTACATCTGCTCGACGCCGAGGTAGAGGACGGCGTAGAACGCGACGCCGATCGGGACGATGATCGAGCCGATGCGCTCGATCATCGCCAGCACGCCGCTGCCCTCCTCCTCCGTGGGTTCCACGGGCTCTGCGGAGGTTTCGGCGGGAGGCGCAGGGGGGATATATGCCTGTCGCTCTGAAATATCCTGACTTGTCACGAAGGATGATGGTAGGTCATGGCGATTGACGCGACGTTGACTATCTGTAAACGCGTCGAATCCGCCCTTCACCTGGGCGGGAGCAGTGGAGACCGGCTCTCCTCGGAAAACCGTCATCGGGGAACGAATCGCCCGCCCGAGGTTCCCTTGCTCGCAGTGTCCCGCAGTCCGGAGTGGTCCCACTAACCTCCGGGATGTCCTCCTGATCTGTGAAAAGTAACTATAAGTTTTTGCTGCGCGACCTAAAGTGATGGAGCTAGCCTGCCTACCGACACAGGCGGACCGTGGCGAGGGCGACGGGAGCGCGAGCGAACGACGAGACACGGCGAGACACGGCGAGAGACGGTCGACGACCCCCTCCTGAATGCCTGAAGGAGGGGGCTTGAGGTGCCGCCTGGTGCCTTGAGCCCGTATTGACCAGCCCCAGCCATCACGAACAGGAGGTGCATCCTCGATGGCTACGTTCACCGCAAGACAGCAGACCCACCAGCCCGTGCTTCCTCAGCGGGCTGCTCTGGAATCCGTGGGAGCAGACAACCCGGGGCGGGACGAAACGGCTCACGGACGCGGCTTCGCCGCACCTGGCGGTGGACATGGGCGAGGGGAGACCGTACGGCACGCACCGGCCGTTCGGCGTCACCCCCAGGGCACCGAGGTGTCCGAGGGAGCCAACCGTGAGGTTCACCCGGCCGTGTTCGTCCTCGACGTCCACGGCCACCCGCTCGACCCGTGCCATCCCGCCCGTGCCCGCCGCCTGCTGGCGGCCGGGCGGGCGGTGGTGGTGCGCCGCACCCCGTTCGTTATCCGCCTCAAAGACCGGCTGGTGGCCGACTCCACCGTAAAAGGCGTGCACGTCGGTATCGACCCCGGCTCCCAGCACACCGGCATCAGTGTGTTCGCCGACCGTGACGGGAGCCGCACCGGCCTGTTCGGCATTCAGCTCGACCATCGGGGCGGGCGGATCCGCGACAGGCTCAGCGCGCGGGCCGCGTTGCGCCGTGGCCGCAGGTCGCGGAACCTGCGCTACCGCGTCCCCCGCTTCAACAACCGCACGAAACCTCAAGGGTGGCTGGCGCCGTCGCTGCGACACCGCGTGGACACGACGATGTCGCAGGTGGCGCGGCTGGCCCGATGGGCGCCCATCACCGCCGTCCACGTGGAGGAGGTCTCCTTCGACACCCACACCCTCGTCGCGGGCAAGCCGCTCGAAGGAGCCGAATACCAGCGGGGCACCCTCGCCGGGTACGAGGTCCGCGAATACCTGCTCGCCAAGTGGGGGCGCGCCTGCGCCTACTGCGGCGCGAGCGGCGTGCCGCTGAACCTCGACCACATCCATCCCCGCAGCCGGGGTGGCTCCGACCGCGTCAGCAACCTCACCCTGGCCTGCATCCCGTGTAACCAGGCCAAGAACGCCACCCCGATCGAAGAGTTCCTCCAGGCCAAACCCGCACTCCTGGCGAAGATCCTCAAGCAGGCGAAAGCGCCGCTGCGCGCCGCCGCCGCCGTCAACGCCACCCGCTGGGCGCTGTGGCGGGCACTGCAGGCGACCGGCCTGCCGGTCGCGACGGCCTCGGGCGGGCGCACCAGGTGGAACCGGTCGCGTACCGGCGCCGCCAAGTCGCACACGTTGGACGCCCTGCACGTCGGCCACCTGGAGACCGTGACCGCCTGGCCGTCCACGATCCTGCTGGTCGCGGCGACCGGGCGCGGCACCTACGCCCGCACCACCCCCGACCGCTACGGCTTCCCCCGCCTGGTGCGGCCACGGATCAAACGCCACCACGGCTTCCAAACCGGCGACCTGGTCCGCGCGGCCGTTCCGGCGGGCAAGAAGGCCGGAGTCCACACCGGGCGAGTCCTGGTCCGCTCTTCCGGCTCGTTCGCCATCACCACCCGGCACGGCCGCATCACCGGGATCAACCACCGCCATGTCCGCCATCTTCAACGCGCGGACGGCTACGGCTACACGACACAGAAAGAAGCCGATCTCAATGACCGACCGATCAGGACACGCTCGGGCCTCGGCGGCCCTCCCGCCCCCGACTCCTCCCCAGCCTGAAGGCCGGAACATCCTGGGGAGGTTCCGGTGAAGGCATGGTGATGGAAGGCGCGGTGGCCGTGGTCACCGGTGCGGCACAGGGCATCGGCGAGGCCGTGGCGCGAGCCCTGACGGCGACGGGCACACGTGTCGCCGCGCTCGACGTGAACGCCGAGCGGGTCGCGCGGGTCGCCGCCGACCTCGGCGTCGCGGTCGCCTACCCCTGCCAGGTCACCGACAGCGCCGCCGTCGACGACGTGGTCGCGCGGGTCGAGGCCGATCTCGGCCCGATCGGGCTGCTCGTCAACGTCGCAGGGGTGCTCTGCTCGGGACCCGCCGTCGCCATCAGCGACGACGACTGGGCTCGCACGTTCGCCGTCAACACCGGCGGAGTCTTCCACCTGTCCCGCGCGGTCGCCCGCCGGATGATCCCCCGCAGATCCGGGGCGATCGTCACCGTGGGGTCCAACGCCGCGGGCGTGCCCCGGACCAACATGTCGGCCTACGCCGCCTCCAAGGCCGCGGCCGCGCAGTTCACCAAGTGCCTCGGCCTGGAGTTGGCGCAGTACGGCATCCGCTGCAACGTGGTGTCGCCCGGCTCCACCGACACTCCCATGCAGCGCGCCCTGTGGGCCGGCGGCCACGACGCCAGGACGGTCATCGACGGCTCGCCGGCCAGTTTCCGGGTGGGCATTCCCCTCGGCAGGCTGGCCGATCCCGCCGACATCGCGGACGCCGTCCTCTTCCTGGCCTCCGACCGTGCCAGGCACATCACCATGCAGGACCTGTACGTCGACGGGGGCGCCACGCTCCGGTCGTAGTACGGCACACCCCCCGTTCCTGGATTTCTCCCGACAGGAGACCTCTTAGCCATGTCGTCGAACGACACCAGCACCATGTCTCGAACGCCCGACCTTCTGGGAGATTACGAGCCCGGTACCTTCTTCTTCACCTCGCCGACCAGGACCCTGCTCGCCAGGGGGGTGGTCCAGGAGGTCCCCGACTCCGGGACGACGAGCCTGCAGGGGCGCGTCGCCTCGGCCCTGCGCGACGCACGGGATTCCGGTCACCCCAATCCCGTGGTGGTGGGCGCGGTTCCCTTCCGCGACGACCGTCCCGCGCGCCTGCTGGTACCCGCCACCGTCTGCTGGACGAGTCCGCCGACCGGCCTCTCCGCCGCCCCCGAGCAGGTCACGGGGACGTTCACCGGGGTCGGTCCGGTCTCCGATTCCGACGACTACATGCGCGGTGTGGAGAAGGCGCTGGTCAAGCTGACCGCCGGAGAGCTCCAGAAAATCGTGCTGGCCCGGACCCTGGACATCACCATGGGCGCACCCGTCGACGTCGGCCGCATCCTGCGCAACCTCGTCCGGCGCGATCCGCAGGCCTACGGTTACGCGGTCGACCTGCCGTCGAGCGACGACACGGCCCGTACCCTCCTGGGAGCCAGTCCCGAACTCCTCGTCTCCCGCTCGGGCCGCCGGATCACGACGAACCCGCTCGCGGGGTCCGCGCCCCGCCACCCCGACCCCGTCGTCGACCGCGAACGGGCCCGCGCTCTGCTCGCCTCGGACAAGGACCTTCGCGAGCACGCCCTGGTGATCGAGAGCATCGTGGAGGCACTGCGCCCGTACTGCAGGAAGTTGTCCGTCCCCGCCGGGCCCTCGCCGCTGTCCACTGCCTCCATGTGGCACCTGTCGACCCGGATCACCGGCGTGCTGGACGACCCGACGGTCACCTCGCTGGAACTGGCCACCGTGCTGCACCCCACCCCCGCCGTCTGCGGCACGCCCGCGAGCGCCGCGCGTGAGGCGATCGAGGAGATCGAGTCGTTCGACCGCGGTCTGTACACCGGCCTGGTCGGGTGGGGTGACGCGACGGGCGACGGCGAATGGGTCGTGACCATCCGCTGCGCCGAGGTCGCCGACCAGACCCTGAGGCTGTTCGCGGGCGCGGGGATCGTCGCGGGGTCGGTACCGGAGACCGAGCTCGCCGAGACGACCGCCAAGTTCCAGACCATGCTCCGCGCCGTCGGCCTGGACCAGGACCGCTGACCCGCCGGCACGGGAAACGATCCGTCGTCACGGGCGATGATCCGCCACGGGGAGGCGACTCGCCGTCACGGAGGAGGTTCACCGTCGCGGGAGGCGGTCCGCCACCGCGAGAAGGTTCCGGCACCGCAGAGAAACCGCAGAAAAACCGCAGGAAACCCACGAAAACCGAGGAAAGGAGACAGTGCCCGTGGCCCTTCCCCAGATCGCCTCCTACCCGCTGCCGAGGGAGAACGACCTGCCCGAGAACCGGGTGAGCTGGCGCCCTGATCCGCGCCGCGCCATCCTGCTGGTCCACGACATGCAGAACTACTTCCTCGCCCCCTTCGCCGCCGACGCCTCCCCGCTGACCGGGCTCATCGCCAACATCGGTCACCTGCGCGACGCCTGCGCGGAGCTGGGGGTTCCCGTCGTCTACTCGGTGCAGCCCGGCGGCCAGAGCAGGCATGAGCGCGGCCTGCTCCAGGACTTCTGGGGGGCGGGCATCCCCGGTCCTCGCGAGAGCGAGATCGTCGCGAGCCTCCTTCCCGCGGAGTCCGACATTCTGCTCACCAAGTGGCGCTACAGCGCCTTCCACCGGACCGACCTGCGTACCCGGATGGACGCGATGGGACGCGACCAGATCATCGTCTGCGGTGTCTACGCGCACATCGGCTGCCTCATGACCGCCTGCGACGCCTTCATGCAGGACCTTCAGCCGTTCCTCGTCGCCGATGCCGTCGCCGACTTCTCTCCGGAACATCACGCCATGGCCCTCACGTACGCCGCGCAACGCTGCGCGGTCACGATCGCCACCCGTGGGCTGGTGGGCGGGTGGGAGCCGGTGCCGCCGCCCGCAGAGATGGTCGGCGGCATGTAGGCGGCCGCGGTCGGCGAGGCTGCCTTGAATACTAGCGGGGGGTATCCTTTCGCAGGGGAAGCCGAGCGGAGGGGGCGAGATGTACGGATACACCGCCAACAAGCAGGACCATGTGCGGCGGCTACGTCGGATCGAGGGACAGGTGCGGGGCCTGCAGCGGATGGTCGAGGAGGACAAGTACTGCATCGACATCCTCACCCAGGTGTCGGCGGCCAACCGGGCGCTGCAGTCCTTCGCGCTGTCCCTGCTGGAGGAGCACCTGGCGCACTGCGTGGCCGAGGCCACCGCCAAGGGCGGAGCCGAGGCTGAGGAGAAGGTTAGGGAGGCGTCCGACGCGATCGCCCGCCTCGTCCGTTCCTGAGCGAGTCGTGATGGGCGGCGCCGTTCCTGAGCGCGTGGTGATGGGCGGCGCCGGTGGGTGGAAGGCCGAACAGGCCGGACGCGCGTGCCGGACGATCCCTCCTGGCCGTGACGCTGTCCGCCGCGACCGAACGCCGACCCCGGACGACCGGCGGGGACGGGCAAGCGCGGAGTCTCGGTGAGATGCTCCGCCCCCGCCCCCGCAGATCGTCAGGGCCGGACCGTCCTTTGCCGCCTCACGCCGTCGCCGGAGCGGCCCTCGGCGGGGTCGCCAGGCGCCCCGATCGATCCAGAACGGCGACGGCCGTGGCGCAGCCGAGGCCGATCAGTGCCAGGACCAGCCACGGCAGGCTCGGCAGGCCGACCCGCGTGCCCAGATCCAGGGCCGACCCGGTGAGCAGGTTGCCCACGGCGATACCGACGCCGGCCAGGGTGCTGTAGAGCCCGTAGTACGTCCCCACCATGTGCCGGCCTCCGAAGGTGGCGACGGTCGCCATCTCGAACGGATAGATGATCATGGTGGCCAGGCTGAGCAGCACCGTGGTCCCCAGGACGGGGACGAGCGCGAGCATCAGGGCGGTTCCGCCGGGCGGCACGACGGCGGTGCCCGCCCAGGGTGCTGCCAGGGCGAGGGGGACGAAGGCGAGTCCCATCAGGACCAGCCCCCACGCGATGGCCTGCGGCGGTCGCCACCGCCGGGTCGCCCACGCGGTGAGACGGGCCTGGCCCGCCAGGGTCATCACCGCCGAGACGGCGAACACGAGGGTGATTCCCAGCTCACCGCCCGTGGCCCGGCGGATCTCCAGCGGCAGCCCCAGGTAGATCTGGAAATTCAGCACGTAGGAGCCGATCATGGCCAGGGAGAACAGCAGGAACGGCCGGTCACCGACCACCTCGCGCCAGGCCGGCAGCACGCCTCGCCCCTCCTCGCCCTCCGGAGCGGCTCCCGAGGGCAGGGCTCGCGTCTGCGCGACCGTCAGGACCGCGAACATCACGCCCGCGACCAGGCAGACGAGCCTGAAGGCCACCGCGTTGAGCAGCAGGCCGACGAGCGGTCCGATCAGGATGCCGACCTGGGAGAAGGCGTTGAACACGGCGAACGCCTCGACCTTGCGCGCTCCGGCCTCGCGGGCGAGGTAGGCCCGTACGGCCGGGTTGAACAGCGCGCCGGCGAACCCGGTCAGGGCCGAGGCGACCACCAGCACGGGCAGGGAGTCGGCCACGGCGAGCAGCAGGAACGCGACCGTGCGCAGCCCGCAGCCCGCGACGATCATAGGCTTGTGGCCGAGCCTGTCGGCGAGTGTGCCGCCCACCAGGAACATGCCCTGCTGGCTGAGGTTGCGGATGCCCAGGACCAGGCCGACCAGTGCGGCCGGCAGCGCCAGCGTTCCCGACAGGTGACCGGCCAGATAGGGCATCAGCATGTAGAAGCCGGTGTTGATGGTGAGCTGGTTGATCAGTAGCAGTCTCACCGGCCGGTCGAAGGAGCGGGCCAGAGCGACGGTGCCTCTCACCGGAGGCCACCTTTCCCGGTCGTCTCCCCGGCGGTTTCGGCGCGGGCGCCGTCTTCCGCGGCGGCCGGCGACGTTTCCACGACGCCGTCCCCTGGGAAGCCGGCACCGTCTTCGGGGAAGGCGACCCCCTTTTCCAGGGAGACGTCGCCGTCTTTCCGGAAGGCATCGCCGTCTCTCGGGAAGCCGGCCGGGTCGGGTACGGTCGCGCATCGCGTCCAGCGCGTCACCTCGCGTTCGGCCGGATGGGCGATCTCGTCGGGGTCCGTCATCGGGGGCGCGCCGAGCAGGCCGCGTTCCGCGCAGTAGTCGTCGTTGAAGACCGTGTCGAAGTAGCGGTGCGGACCGTCTGGGAAGATCGCCGCTATCCGGGTGTATCCGGGCAGCGTGCGGGCGAGCCAGGACGCCACCAGGGCCACCGCGCCGACGCTCCAGCCGCCGGTGGCGTACCGCAGCGAGGCCAGGCGTCGGCAGGCCCAGACCGCCTCCGCGGGCGCGACCCAGTGGACCTCCCCGAAGGCCTCGTACGCCACGTTGCGCGGGTGGATGCTGCTGCCCAGGCCGCGCATGAGCCGCGGGCGCGTGGGCTGGCCGAAGATGGTCGAGCCGATCGTGTCGACGCCGACGAGCCGCAGGTCGGGATAGAAGCGCCGGAGCGCGCGATGAACGCCGGCGCTGTGACCACCGGTGCCCACACTGCACACCAGGACGTCGATCCGCCCGAGCTGACCGGCCAGCTCGACGGCGAGTCCCGCGTAGGCGGCGACGTTGTCGGGGTTGGTGTACTGGTCGGGGCAGTAGGCGTCCGGGTGCTCGCCGAGCAGTTCCCGCACGCGCTGCCGACGGGCCTGCTGCCAGCCGCCCACCGGATGCGGTTCGGTGACGACGACGACGCGGGCCCCGTAGGCCGACAGCAACCGGTGCATCAGCGGTTCCATGCCCGGGTCGGTCACCAGCGTCACCGGGTGGCCGTGCACGATGCCGGCCAGCGCCAGGCCCAGCCCGAAGGTCCCGCTGGTGGACTCCACGATGGGTGCTCCCGGTCGCAGCAGGCCGCGCTCGCGCGCCCGCTCGACGATGTAGAGCGCGGAGCGGTCCTTGATCCCACCGGGATTGCCGCCCTCCAACTTCGCCCAGAATCCGTGCCCCAGCCCCGAGGCGATCTCGGGAACCCAGAGCACGGGGGTGTTGCCGACCACGTGCTCGGGAGTGTGGCAGGTGGCTCCGGTGATCAGCCGGCCGAGTGAGGCGGTGTCGATCTGCGGCCGTTCGGCCGCTACCTGTGGTGAATTAAGTGTGTATGTCATGATCCGTTTCCCCTGGATGCGATGTGATCAACTCGCTTCTGGGCACGCTTGAGCGACGGCTCCACCGCTCATGAGGAACTCGCGAGGAGCCTCGTGAGGAGTGCGGAGTCGTTGACCGGCGGGCCCGCGGGGCGGGCTATATACGGGAAACGGATTTGAGAAGGAGTAACACCGCGCCCGGGGGCGGGCGGACCGGTCGCGCGCGGCGCCACGCGGGCGACGGCGGGGGTGCCGGGGCCTCGTCGACGGCCACCGGGTCACCGATGACCGGGCCGGTCGGCACCGGGGCGCGTGTACCGGTGATCTGCGCTCCGGCCGCCGCCCCGCACAGGTGGTGATCCTCCTCGGCGGGTGGTGGCGCCGGGCACGGTACGTGATCCGTGGGCACCTCCGCGTCGATCGCGGTGACAGGTCCCGCGGCGGTGGCCGTGATCGTGGTGGTCGCGGCGGCCGGTGACCAATGGCCGGGGGCGTGGAAGTGCCCCCGGTGCGCGGGGGCCACGACGCACAGTGCCAGATGCATCAATATGACGGCGCCGAGCGCGGCCAGTCCCAGCGCGAGGGTGACGCCTCCGCGCTGCGCGACTCGCCGCATCGACACGATCATGACCACAAACGTACATTACCGTCTGCGGTCGCATGACTCCGGGGGGTTACTTTATGTCGCTAAAGGGTGCTAGATGGGTAGTTATGGGGGCAGAGGGGCCGGTGATGCCGATGTGGGGTATCTCGGTGGATCCGCTTCGCCGACCTCGCGATGGCCGGGATCGAGGTGAAGGTCCTCGACGGTGCGGGCGAGGCGCTGGACGCGCGTCCCGCGCATGGTTTCGTGTGCGGATGGGCGCGGGGGCGTCGCGTCACGGAGGGTGTCGTGGCAGCGGTCAGGGGGCTTGGAAGCCGGCCTTGGTCAGTACGTCCTTGCCCTGCTGTGACAGTACGAGGTCGACGAAGCGCTTCGCCGCCTCGGGGGCGGGTGCGCCGGACAGGGCCGCGATCGGGTAGTCGTTGATCGCTTTTTCGGCCTCGGGGAAGTCGATGCCCTGGACCTTGCCGCCGGAGGCGATGACGTCGGTCCTGTAGACGAGGGCGGCGTCGACCTCGCCGAGCTCGACCTTGGTGAGGGTGGCCTTGACGTCCTGCTCCAGGGTGACGGGGGTGACCTTGAGGCCGGCCGCGTCCAGGGCCTTGACCGCGGCGGCGCCGCAGGGCACCTGTTCGGCGCAGAGGGCGACCTTGACCTTCGGGTCGGCCAGGTCGGCCAGGTCGTCGACCTTGGCCGGGTTGTCGGCCGGGACGGCGATCTGGAGGACGTTGCGCGCGAAGGTGGTCGGGGTCGTGGCCAGGGAGGCGTCGGTGACGGTCTTCATCGTGGCCGGGCTGGCGGCGGCGAAGACGTCGGCCGGGGCGCCCGCGACGATCTGCTGGGCCAGGGTGGCGCTGGAGCCGAAGCTGAAGCGCACCGTGGTGCCCGGGTTCGCGGCCTCGAAGGTCTTGCCCAGCTCGGTGAACGTGCCGGTCAGCGACGCGGCGGCGAGCACCGTCAACGTCGTGGTCCCGTCGCCGGAGGAGGCCGTGGTGGGGGCCGGGGCGTCGGAGCCGCAGCCGGACAGGACGGAGGCCAGCGTGAGGGCGAGGGGGACCGCGACGGCCCACCGGGGAAGACGCCTGAACAACGGGAGCTCCTTACCGGCTCACCGTGCTGAGCCGAGACATCGTGAACAACCACACTACCTTCGCATATTCCTGCTCTAATGGCTAAATCACCTGGCAGTCATGCGGTATTGACCACTTCTCCATCGCATGTGCGAGGGTCGTCCATGTCGTCGGAGCAGCACCGGACGGACGGGGGCGGACGGATCGGCGGGGTGGCGAGTGGAGGGGCCCTGCGTCCCCCTTGGGGGGCGGCGCCCTGCTCGGTGCACAGCGGTCCGGCCTCTGTTCGGCCCGAACTCGATAAGAAATGGCTCTTGGGCTTCATAAGAAGCCCTTATGACACTCCCATTGCTCCACTGGTATTGCCGCACATAGCGTGAATATCAGCCGTGGTCATATCGAGCGAAGGAGGAAATGTGAAATTTGGGATATATCCCGCTTACATCTGCGGCCGAGATGTCACCGGCGAGAACGCCCAGCTTGTTCACACGCTCGCCGCTCGGGCCCTTATCGAGGACACCTTCCCAACCCTGGGGCTCAAGCGTGATCTCGATCTGGGAGTCACCGATTCGCACACCGCGGGGGAACGTGTCGTGGGGGCGTGCGTCGTCGCCGACGAGAGCATGACGACCCTCGCCCTGGAATCGGCCGCCGCCGCCGCACCGGAATGGAGACGCGTTCCGCTCGGCGAGCGAATCGAGATCGGACGCCGCATCGCGAAAAGAATTCTTGAGCACCTCGACCCCCTCGTCGAGATCCTCGTCGCCGAGGGCACGCCGCGCTCCGCGGCCCAAGGCATGATCGGCGGGCTCCCGTACACCAGCTGGAGCCGGGAGACCCTCGAATGGTGCGCCGAGCAGATGGAGTTCCGCCGTTGGGACGGCGACCGTGAGATGATCCTGCGTCGCGTTCCGGACGGGGTCGTCTGCATCAACCCACCCCAGAACGCCGCGGCGGTCAACGCGCTGAACGGCCTCACCTCCCTCATCGCGGGCAACACCGTGGTGGTACGCGCACCGCGAGGGGTCGCTCTCAGCTGCATGTACGCGATGCGGGAGATCGTGGCGCCGGTGCTCGAAGAGGCGGGAGCCCCGCCGGGAACGATCAACGCCCTCTGCGGGCCGCCGATGCTCGACGCCTGGATGGCGAGCGAGCACGTCGACGACATCCTCTATTTCGGGGGCAGCAAGAAGGGGCTCGAGTTCGAGGGCGAGTGCATCGCCGCGGGTAAGAAGCCGATCCTGGAGCTCGCGGGCAACGACTGCTGCGTGGTGTGGCACGACGCCGACCTGGACGCCACGGTGGAGACCCTCACCCAGTTCTTCATGAACTCCGGACAGATCTGCAACGTGCCCAACCAGGTGGTCGTCCATCCGGCGATCGCGGACGAGATCATCGAGCGGCTGGTCGTGGCCACCCGGAGGATCCAGCCGGGATACCCGGACGAGGCCGGTGTGGTGCTCACCCCGGTTCTGGGGGTCGACTGGTTCTTCGGCTGCCTGGGGGAGGCCCTTTCCAAAGGTGCGAAGCTCGTCCACGGTGGCCGCCGCCTTGAAGTGGACGGATCACCGTCCGAGACGGGGTTCTTCGTCGAGCCGAGCATCGTCCGTGTCGACGGGCTCGGCAACGCCAGATCGCTCTCGGTGGTCCGCGACGAGACCTTCTTCCCGCTTCTGCCGATCATCGTCCCCGACGCCGGGACGGATGACGAGGCTCTCCTGGAGGAGGTGCTGGCCTTCGTGAACACCAACGCGTACGGCCTGCGTAACTCCGTCTGGTCGACCGGGACCTCGACGATCGAGCGGTTCCTGGAGGGGATCGTCAACGGCGGCAACCTGAAGATCAATGATTCGCACAGTGGCTTCCTGCCCTTCCTGCCCAACCAGGGCGGGCCCGGTCTCACCGGCGGTGCCTTCGGAGAGGCGAGCCACCCCATGCTGCGCACCACCCGCCTGCAGGGCGTCAGCGTCATCCGCCCGGCGGACTGAGAAGGAGCATGCGTCATGACATCTCGCATTCTGAAGGCCACGGTGCCGGCGACGGCGGCCGAGGTGATCGAACGGCTCGGCGACGAGGCGACATTCCCCGCGTACGCCCGTGACATCGTCTCCGTCTCCGACACCGGCGACGGGCTCCGCCAGTGGGTGCTGGCCTTCCGCGGCGGTACGGCGCGGTGGGTGCAGCGCAGCCGGGGGTCCGGAGACGGCTCGCAGCCGTACCGCATCGAGTTCGAGCAGGTCAGCGGGGATTTCCAGCACCTCAGGGGGGTGTGGACGAGCACGGACCTGCCCGAGGGCTGCGAGGTCGTGTTCGACGTGAACTACAGCACGAGCGTTCCCCACTTCGCGGGGGCGATCGACTCGGCCGTCGGGCGGGTGCTGATCCGCAGTGCCCACCAGATCATGTTCGCCGTCGGAGGCCCGGTGCGTGTCACGGCCGGCGGTCACCACCTGCGGGACCTGCCGGAGGGCTTCGTACCGGAAGGGATCACGGACGACGCGGTTCGGTGACCTCCGGAGTCCCGGATCCCCGAATCTCCGGAGTCCCGAATCCCTGGAGCCCCGAACGCTTCGGCCCGGGGACGGGCCTTCGCGTTCGTCGCCACGCCGGTGTTCCGAAGCACCGTCATCGGTGGGGCGACGAAGGCGGGGGCACCCGTCGGGCCCGGAGATCAGCGGGAACTGATCGATAAAGCGGTCATTGATGGATGAAATAGGCGAATAGGGGAAATTTCGCCAGATGGTCACTCGCTTTCGCGACCCGACCGGGGTTCACAAGCAAAAAGCCTGGTCACCATTTCTGGTGACCAGGCTCTCACTTCGGGACATTCAACGTCGGGGTGACAGGATTTGAACCTGCGGCCTCTTCGTCCCGAACGAAGCGCGCTACCAAGCTGCGCCACACCCCGGTCGCACGTCCGGACTTGCTCGTGCTTGGGAAAGTCTAGCGGACTTCGTGGGTGCTTGCGTCGCCACGGCGACGGGGCACCAGGGTGAGGAGGCTCGCCTCGGGATAGCAGGAGAAACGCGCCGGGGCGTAGGGGCTGGTGCCGAGACCGGCGGAGACGTGCAGGTAGGCGGAGTCGTGGCGGCTCATGCCCTTGACCCGGGCCCGGTCGATGCCACAGTTGGTGACCAGCGCGCCGTAGAAGGGGACGCAGAGCTGACCGCCGTGGGTGTGCCCGGCGAGCAGCAGCTGGTAGCCGTCGGCGGCGAAACGGGTCATGTTGCGGGGCTCCGGCGAGTGCATCACGCCCAGGCGCAGGTCGGCCGCCGCCGGGGCGGGGCCGGCGATCAGGTCGTAGCGGTCGAGGTTGATGTGGGAGTCGTGGATGCCGCCCACCGCCACGTCGAGATCGCCGACCTTGAGGCGGGCGGTGGTGTTGTTCACGTCCAGCCAGCCCTCGGCGGCCATCGCGGCGCCCAGCTCCTCCCAGGGGAGGTTGGGGATCTTCTGCCCGTAGTCGGCCTTGGAGGTGCGCCAGAGGTAGCGCGCCGGGTTCTTCGGCCGCGGCTCGTACATGTCGTTGGAGCCGTAGACGAACAGGCCCGGGCGTGACAGCAGGGGCTCCAGGGCGTGCATGAGAGGCGCGACCGCGTCGGGGTGCGCGATGGAGTCGCCGGTGTTGACCACCAGGTCGGGGTTGAGGGCGCCGAGCGAGCGCACCCACTCGATCAGCCTCCGCCTGCCGGGGGTGAGGTGCAGGTCGGACAGGTGGAGGATGCGCACCGGCCGCTGTCCCGGCTCCAGAACGGGCACGTCGAAGCGGCGCAGCCGGAACGCGTTGCGCTCGACGACCGAGGCGTACGCGAGGCCGGCCAGGCCGACGCCGAACAGGGACAGGGGCACCGCGGCTGCTTTCCTCACCTTCTCATCATGCCCGAGATCGAGCCCTCGAACGGAAACTCGGGATACGGCGGGGCTGGTGAGGCGGCAAGATGGACATCATGAGCGCATTGAAGGACAAGCTGAAGGCCGATCTCACGGCCTCCATGAAGAGCAGGGACGAGATCCGCACCCGCACGATTCGCATGGCCCTCGCGGCCGTGAACGTCGAGGAGGTCTCGGGCAAGACGGCACGCGAGCTCAGTGACGACGAGATCGTCAAGGTGCTGGCCAAGGAGGCGAAGAAGCGCCGCGAGGCGGCCGAGGCGTTCAGCGGTGCCGGCCGGGTGGAGCAGGCCCAGGCCGAGGTCGACGAGCAGGCCGTGCTTGAGGCGTACCTGCCCGCGCAGTTGTCCGACGAGGAGCTCGCCGGGCTCGTGGACGAGGCCGTCGCCGAGAGCGGCGCCACCGGGCCGCAGGCCATGGGGCAGGTCATGAAGATCGTGAACCCGAAGGTCGCCGGACGCGCCGAGGGCGGTCGCGTCGCGCAGGCCGTACGGGCTCGCCTGGCCGCGTCCTGACCTGACGATCCGGCGGAGCTGAGCGGCCCTGCCACCGCGGCTGCCCGGCTGATCCGGGTGCGGGGCCGCACCGGCGACAACCGGTTCGCCCCGATCGAGGGGTGTGGGCC
This sequence comes from Streptosporangium sp. NPDC000095, assembly GCF_042899335.1. NCBI lineage: Bacteria > Bacillati > Actinomycetota > Actinomycetes > Streptosporangiales > Streptosporangiaceae > Streptosporangium > Streptosporangium sp. NPDC000095. Next base: position 414,156 of record NZ_JBIAZS010000002.1, on the reverse strand, counting down.
CCGATGCGGGGCCCACGCGGCGAGAGCCCTGCTCGCCGGACCTCCGAGAGGTCCGGCGAGCAGGGCTCCGACGGTTTTGAGGCCGCCTAACGGGACGGCGGGGCTTCGAGGGCGTTACTACGGGACGACCGGGGCGACCGGGGCGCCGCCGAACGGACCGAACGGGTCACCTCCGTTGACCTCCCGGCCGTCGCCGCCCGGCCTGAACGGGCCGTTGCCGTTGTCGCCTCGGTTGTCACCCCGGCGGTCTCCGGGGCCGTCTCCGGGGCCGTCACCGTCGCGCTTCGGCGGAGGCTTGGGCTCGCACCGGCCGGCGGAACAGCCGCCGAAGCGCGACATGTTCACCGGGGTGAAGGGGGTCGCCTCGACCCCCTTGAGCGCGCCGAGCATGGAGTTCTTCCAGATCCGCCCGGAGATCGAGGCGCCGTACACGTAGCTGTAGTAGCGCCCGCCGATGGTCACGCCGGTCAGGTCGTGCTTGAAGGCGCCGCGCGGGTCGCCGAGGCTGACCGCGGAGGCGAGGTCGGGGGTGAACCCGGCGAACCAGGCGGCGGTGTAGGCGTCGGTGGTGCCGGTCTTGCCCGCCGCCGGCCGGCCGATGCCGCCGACCTCGGTCATCGTGCCCTTGGTGAAGACCCCGGACATGATGTGGGTGGCCGCGTCGGCGACCTCCTCGTCGAGGACCTGCTTGCACTTGGGCTTGTAGGAGGTCTTCTTGCCGTCGCGGTCGGTGCTCTCGGTGATCACCATCGGGGTGCAGTAGGTGCCGCGGGCGGCGATCGTCGCGTAGGCGGCGGAGACCGTCACCGGGTCCATCTCGTTGATGCCGAGGGTGAAGGTCTCGAACTCCTTCAGTGGCTCGCCGTCGGCACGCTTGATGCCCAGGTTCTTGGCCATCTTGACCGTGTCGCAGAGGCCGACCTCCTGCGACAGGCGCATGAAGAAGGTGTTCACCGAGCCCAGGGTGCCGGTGGTCAGGGTCTTGAAGCCGCCGCCGCCCTCGCTGGAGTTCTTGACCTCGTGGTTCGTGTCGCCGACCACGTTGCCCTTGCAGTCGCGGAACGCGCTCCTGCTGGGGGCCTTGTAGCCGGAACCGGTGCCGAAGCCGTCGTTCAGCTTCATGCCCTGGTCCAGGGCGGTCAGCAGGGTGAAGGGCTTGAACGTGGAGCCCGCCTGGAAGCCCGCTCCGCCGCCGTGCGTCCTGTCGCCGACGAGGTTGTAGCTGATCTCGTTCTTCTTCTTGTTCCTGCCGAACTTGCGGCTGGCGGCCATCGCCTTCACGGCGCCGGTGCCGGGGACGATCATCGCCTGCGAGGCGACCGGCTTGTCGCTGGTCTTGACGTACTGCTTGATCGCCTTCTCCGCGGCCTTCTGCGCCTTCGGGTCGAGCGTCGTCTTGATGACGAGGCCGCCTCGCTGCAGCAGCCTCTCGCGCTGCTTGCGGGTCTTGCCGAAGTCCTCGTTCGTGGCGATCTCATGCCGCACGTAGAGGCAGAAGTACGGGTAGGGGCTCTCCTCGCAGCCGCCGGGGGCCTCGATGTTCTTGTAGCCGAGCTTCTTCTTCTTGGCCTCCTCCGCCTCCTGCGGCGTGATCTTGCCGAGCTCGGCCATCCGGTTCAGCACGGTGTTGCGCCGAACCAGCAGCCGGTCGCGGGAGGCCTTGCCCGCGTTGGGATCGGTCACGCTCGGGTTCTGCACGGCTCCGGCGAGGGTGGCCGCCTCCCACAGGGTGAGCTTCGAGGCGGGCTTGTTGAAGAAGCGCTTGGACGCGGCCTGGATGCCGTAGGCGCCCGCGCCGTAGTAGGAGATGTTCAGGTAGCGCTCAAGGATCTCCGACTTGGTGTACTTCTCCTCGATGGCCAGCGCGTAGCGCAGCTCGTTGAGCTTCCTGGAGAGCGTGGGAGCGATCGCGGCCTCCTGCTCCTCCTTGCTCTCCGCGGCGTTGACCAGCACGAGCTTGACGTACTGCTGCGTGATGGAGGAGCCGCCCTGGACGACCCCGCCGCCGGAGACGTTCTTCACGGCCGCGCGGAAGGTGCCCTCCAGGTCGATCGCCCCGTGCTCGTAGAACCGGAAGTCCTCGATCGCCACGATCGCCGTCTTCATGACGTCGGCGACCGCGTCCAGCTTCACCGACTCGCGGTTCTCGAAGTAGAACTGGGCGAACTGCTTGCCGTTGGCGTCGAGCAGGGTGGTCTTCTCCGCGAGCGGGGGCTCCTGGAGCTCTTCGGGGAGAAGGCGTAGCTCGTCCGCCGCCGCGTTCACCGTCAGCCCCGCGCCCCCCACCGTCGGAAGCGCCACGGCGGCGACCAGCACACCCGTGACAGTCGCCGCGCCGAGCAGCTTCACCACGTTACCGACCGCGCCGATCACAGACCGCTGGTCTTTGCCTTGAGCTTGCACGAGTCCCAGAGTACGTCGGGCAGATGACCCATACGGTAACGGAACGCCATCTTAGTTTGGCTTTGTCCTGTATCTCGGGCAGGTGACTAGTCATTCCCGGCCAGATGGCCGTGGATGACCATGTGAGAATTTGGTCCCGCCGGGGTCTGTCGGCCCGAACGTCTGGTTGCGTACGTTCTCTTTCTGCAGCAATTGAATACCGAGGCCTGACGCCCGCGCCCGTCGGCCCAAGTCACGACTGACCACCTAAAGGGGAGTGGGGTCGAATGTGGATCACGGATTGGACCTCCCGTGCGGCCTGTAAGGGTGCGGATCCTGACGCATTGTTCGTTCAGGGCGCTGCCCAGAACCGAGCGAAGCTGATCTGCCGAGGATGCCCGGTCCGGACCGAGTGCCTCGCCGATGCGTTGGACAATCGCATCGAGTTCGGGGTGTGGGGCGGGATGACCGAGCGCGAACGCCGAGCGCTGTTGCGTCGGCGACCGGATGTCGACTCCTGGCGGGACCTGCTGGAGTTGGCCAAAGAGGAGTACGAGCGGACTAACGAGCTGATCGCCGGCTGAGTTCGCGCCGATCCCGTACGGCCGGCGCCGGGCGTCGGCCGTACATGCGTATAACGATTGTATGAAGGTCAGGGAGTGTGCCGCCGGGCGCGCTCCCTGACTCGTTTTCTGCTCCCGGAGGCCGGAGGGAGGCTCCTCCCGGCGGGCGGCCGGGCCGCACCGGCCGATCGGTCGGCGTCCGGGCGTCCCCTAGCGGGCGGCTAGAAGCCGACCCACCTCGCGCAGTCCTTCCAGGTCGTGCACGTCCTGCGCCATCGCGGGGACCCGCGCGACGGGCACCGTGGGATGGGCGGAGACGAAGTGCTCCTCCTCGCGCTGCTCGCGGGCGGCCAGCTGCATTCGTCCGGCGTGCAACCGCAGCACGGCCGAGGTGAGCTCGTGCTCGCCGCGCGACTCCAGGTCCTCGGCGGCGGCGGTGCTCCGCGCCCCGGACAGCATGGAGGCGGGTGAGCGGTGCACCCGGTTGACCACGAGACCCGCGAGGGGCATGCGCTCCTCGGCGAGCCTCTCCACGAAGTAGGACGCCTCGCGCATCGCGTCGCGCTCGGGCGAGGCGACGACGACGAACGCCGTTCCCGGAGCCTGCAGAAGCCGGTAGGTCTGCTCCGCCCGAGCCCTGAAACCGCCGAAGACGGCGTCCAGCGCGGACACGAACGTCTGCAGGTCCTTGAGCACCTGCGCGCCCAGCAACTTGGTCAACGCCCCGGCGACGATGCCGAAACCGGCGTTGAACAGCTTGAACGCGCTGCGTCCCCCGGCCTTGGCGGGAAGCATGAGTAGCCGGATGAGCTTGCCGTCGAGGAAGCGGCCGAGCCGCTCGGGGGCGTCGAGGAAGTCGAGGGCGGAGCGGGACGGCGGGGTGTCGACGATGATCAGATCCCAGTCGTCCGACCGCCTGAGCTGGCCCAGCTTCTCCATCGCCATGTACTCCTGCGTGCCGGAGAAGCTGGACGACAGGGACTGGTAGAAGGGGTTCGTCAGGATCTGACGGGCTCGCTCGGGGTCGGCGTGCGCCTCGATGATCTCGTCGAAGGTCCGCTTCATGTCGAGCATCATGGCGTGCAGACGGCCCTCCCCCTCGATGTCCGTGACGGGCCTGGGGGTGTTGTCGAGTTCGGTGAGCCCCATCGACTGCGCGAGCCGCCGCGCGGGGTCGACCGTGAGCACCACGGCGGAACGACCCCGCTCGGCCGCGCGCAGTCCCAGCGCCGCGGCGGTGGTGGTCTTCCCGACACCGCCGGAGCCACAGCAGACGACGATGCGGGTGTTCGGGTCGTCGATGATCGCGTCGAGGTCGAGGAACGGGGGGGTCTTCACGCTGCTCCCTGGTTGCGGATCGCTTCCGCCAGCTCGTACAGCCCGGCCAGATCCACCCCGTCGGCCAGCAGCGGCAGGTCGTAGCGAGGGCGGGCGGCCTCGTCCAGCGCCAGTCTCTCCTGCCGCTCCAGCTCGGTGCGGTGGGCGTGCTCGGCGATCTCCTCGCTCAGGGCCTCGGCCACCGTGACCGCGGCGGAGCCGCCGTCGGTGAGCCCCGCGGCCTTGAGGCCGAGTGCCAGCTCGCTCGGGTCGAACCTGCCCTCGGCGGCGGCCTCCAGGACCGGGGCGGGGAGCAGCGACTCGCGGTTCATGTTGACGAAGATCCCACCGGGCGGAAGCCCGGCGGCGCGGAGCTCGCGCAGGCCGTCCAGGGTCTCCTGGACCGGCATCTCCTCCAGGAGCGTGACGAAGTGCACGGCGGTCTCCGGGGAGGACACGACGCCGTTCACCAGGTCGGCGTGGTTCTTGATCGGGCCGACCCTCGCCAGCCCCGCGACCTCGTTGGTGACGTTGAGGAAGCGCGCGATCCTGCCCGTCGGCGGCGCGTCCAGCACGACCGCGTCGTAGACCCTCCTGCCGTTCTTGCCCTTGCGCCGGACGGCCTCGCTCGTCTTGCCGGTGACCAGGACGTCGCGGAAGCCGGGGGCGATGGTGGTGGCGAAGTCGACGATGCCGATCTTGCTGAGCGCCCTGCCCGCCCTGCGCATGCCGTAGAACAGCTCGAGATATTCGAGCATGGCCTCCTCGGCGTCGACGGCCAGCGCGTAGACGTCCCCGCCGTCGGGCGCAACGGCGATCTTGCGCTCCTCGTACGGCAGCGGTGGCAGGTCGAAGACCCGGGAGATCCCCTGGCGGCCCTCGACCTCGACCAGCAGGACCTTTCCACCACCCGCCGCGAGGGCGAGCGCGAGTGCGGCGGCGACCGTGGTCTTGCCGGTCCCGCCCTTGCCTGTGACGACGTGAAGGCGTACGCCGTCCCAATCGGTGTCGCGAGCTCTCACCCTTCGAAGGCTACCCAACCGGTACTTGACAACTCCTCGGCGCCTTCCTCCGGAGGCCGCGCACCCGCACCGTTCCCCACCCGAGGAGGGCGGACCGGCCCGGATGGCCACCCGCTCGGGAGTGCCGCCGCCGAGCGGGCGTGCGACCGTTTTCCGCTGGTTGTCGGGGTGAAGTGGGTCGCGGGCGTCGGAGCCGGACCCGGCGCGCGGCCCGGTGAACCGTACGCCGCCGTCTCGCTAATCGATCGGATGCGGAAAGTAAATATGCAGATTCTCACAGCTTCCCGGGGGGACCGTCCTGATCGTCGGTCCGGGCCCGCCCGGGGACGGGTGAGGGAGGCGAGACGCCCGAGAGGGCGCGGTGGGCCGTTCGCCGCGAGCGGTCTCGCTAATGTGTCCCGCATGACGAAATGGGAGTACTCGACGGTGCCGCTGCTGGTTCACGCGACGAAGCAGATTCTCGACAACTGGGGGCAGGACGGCTGGGAGCTCGTCCAGGTCGTGCCCGGCCCCAACCCCGAGCAGCTGGTCGCCTACCTGAAGCGGCCCAAGCAGTGACAGGCGAGGAGAGACTGGCCGAACTCGGCCTGATCCTGCCGGAGGTGGTGCCGCCGCTGGCGGCGTACGTCCCGGCGGTACGTTCCGGCGGCCACGTCCACACCTCGGGGCAGCTCCCGATCGTGGACGGCAAGCTGATGGCGACCGGGAAGGTCGGCGCCGAGGTGGACGTCGAGGACGCCTACGCGCTCGCGAGGGTGTGCGCGCTCAACGCCCTCGCCGCGGTCGCGTCGGCGGCCGGGGGATTGTCGAACATCGTGCGGATCGTCAAGGTGGTCGGCTTCGTGGCCAGCGCCCCTGACTTCACCGGGCAGCCGCAGGTCGTCAACGGCGCGAGCGACCTGTTCGCCGCGGTGCTCGGCGACGCGGGCAGGCATGCCCGCAGCGCGGTCGGCGTCGCCGTCCTCCCGCTGGACGCGCCGGTCGAGGTCGAGGTGATCGCCGAGGTTCGCTGAAGGTCGTCAGGGGGTCCGGAGTCGAGAAGGGCCCCTGACGACCCGGTGGGCTTCGCCGGCGGCGGCTGAGGTCTCAGGATGGATGAGGCTCGGCGGGGCCGTACGGGCGCGGTGAGGGCCCGTCGGAGCCGTGTGGGTGCGCCCGCCGGGCGGGGCGGCTCCGCGGGCCGGTGACAGCCCGCCGCATGCCGTTTTTTATCCGGATGAGGCTGCATCTGTCGTAGCAAAGCTGTTTTTATCTGGGTTTAGCCGGATGGAACCATGATTGTCTGAATGGTGCCGCGGTTGTCCGGGGCGGCGGCCGTGCCACATGATGGACCTGAAACCGAGTGATGTTCTGGTGGAGGGTGTCAAATGGGCGGTATCCCGCTCCCCGGTGAGCTGGGCGAACGTGCACGCGACATTCTGGCCGGGCGGGTGGCCCCCGTCCCGGCCAGGGACGCCGCCACCGTGGTCGTCCTCCGCGAGGACGCCGGCGGGCTGGAGGTCTACCTGTTGCGGCGCAGGGCGAGCATGGCCTTCGCCGCCGGGGCCTACGTGTTCCCCGGCGGGTCGGTCGACCCGCGCGACACCGACCAGGTGATCGCCTGGGCCGGTCCCCCGCCCGCCGCCTGGGGCGAGATCTTCCGCGCGGACGAGCGGACCGCGAGGGGCCTGGTGTGCGCCGCCGTACGGGAGACGTTTGAGGAGTCGGGGGTGCTGCTCGCCGGACCGTCCGCGGAGTCCGTCGTGTCCGACACCACCGGCGACGACTGGGAGGCCGACCGGCTCGCCCTGATCGGCAAGACCCTCTCCTTCGCCGACTTCCTCGACAGGCGCGGCCTGGTCCTCCGCGCCGACCTGCTCCGTCCCTGGACGCACTGGATCACCCCCGAGGTCGAGGTCAGGCGCTTCGACACACGGTTCTTCGTCGCGGCGCTACCGCCGGGCCAGCTCACCCGCGACGTCGGCGGCGAGGCCGACCAGGTCGCCTGGGTACGGCCCGCCGACGCGCTCGGCCAGGGCGAGACCGGCCAGATCTTCCTGATGCCCCCGACGCACCGCACGCTCACCGAGTTGAGCGCCTACGAGAGGGTGCCCGAGGTGCTCGCGGCCGAGCGTGAGATCGTGACGTTCATGCCGGAGATCGCCGAGGTGGACGGGGAGATGCGCATCGTGCTCGACGACGACTACCGGTTCGGTGCGCGATGAGCGGGTTGCGGATCCCCCTGGAGGGGCCCGACGGCGCCGGCACGGACCACGCGTTCAACCTCCTCGCCCCCAACCCCTCCGAGATGACCCTGGACGGTACGAACACCTGGGTGATCGGCCTTCCCACGGGCGCGGAGGAGGTGTTCGTCGTCGACCCGGGACCGGACGACCACGAGCACCTTTCGCGGGTCGCCGGGCACCTGGCGGGCCGCCGGGTCGCCGCGATCCTGCTCACCCACGGCCACCACGACCACAGCGGCGGCGCCGCGACGTTCGCCGGCCTGGTCGGCGCGCCCGTCAGGGCGCTGGACCCCGCGCACCGGCTGGGCGAGGAGGGGCTCGGCGACGGAGACGTGCTCACGGCCGGGGACCTGGAGGTTCACGTCGTGGGCACCCCCGGCCACTCGTTCGACTCGCTCTGCTTCTGGCTGCCACAGGACCGGGCGATCCTCACCGGCGACACGGTGCTCGGCCGGGGTACCACCGTGATCGCCTCGGACGGCGACCTGGCCGACTACCTGCGCTCCCTCGACCTGCTGCGGGCGAAGGCCGAGGGGGTCGGGGCCGAGGCGCTGCTGCCCGGCCACGGTCCGGTGCTACCCGACCCGATCGGCGCCCTCGACGGCTACATCGCGCACCGGCGGCGGAGACTGGACCAGATCCGGGAGGCGCGGCGGCGGGGCGCGACGACGCCCTCGGAGATCGTCGAGATGGTCTACGCGGACGTGGACAGGGCGCTCCGGCCCTACGCCGAGATGTCGGTCCGCGCGCAGCTCGCCTACCTCGACGACTAGAGACGGTCCTCGACGGTCGGAGACGGTCGGACCGGCCTCGGAGGGCGGTCCGCTCCGTTGGGGGACCCCGTTCGGAACGGTCCTTTTTCCGGCGAACCACCCTCCGCGCGCACTTCCTGTCTCCGCCGGGTCAGCGCGAGCGGTTGTGCAGCCGCTCCAGGTCCATGATGACCACGGCCTTGGCCTCGATGCGCAGCCAGCCTCGCTGGGCGAAGTCGGCCAGCGCCTTGTTCACGGTCTCCCGCGAGGCGCCGACCAGCTGGGCGAGCTCCTCCTGGGTGAGGTCGTGGTGGACCCGTACGCCGTCGTCGATCCGCTGGCCGAAGCGGTCGGCCAGGTCGAGCAGGGCCTTGGCCACCCGGCCCGGCACGTCGGTGAAGACCAGGTCGGCCAGCACGTCGTTCGTACGGCGCAGGCGCTGGGCGAGGGCGCGCAGCAGGTGGAGGGCGACCTCGGGGCGGCCGGTCAGCCAGGGCCGCAGGTCGTCGTGTCCGAGCCCGGCCAGGCGGACGTCGGTCAGCGCGGTGGCCGACGCCGTACGGGGACGGGGGTCGAACAGGGACAGCTCGCCGAACATCTCGCCCGGGCCGAGCACGCTGAGCAGGTTCTCCCGGCCGTCCGGCGAGGTGCGGGAGAGTTTGATCTTGCCTTCGAGTACCACGTAGAGGCGGTCTCCGGTCTCGTTCTCGCTGAAGAGGGTCTGTCCCTTGGGCAGCTCCACCTCCGAGATGCTCGTGCGCAGCGCGGCGGCGCTCTCACGGTCGAGCGCGGCGAACAGAGGGGCCTTGCCCAGCACGTCGTCGGAGTTCACAGTGCCTCCTGTTTCACGGCTCACGCAGTCATTGTGACCCATCCCGCCGCGCCACTCTCCAGAGGGCCTTGAGCGTAGGCTGTCGGAGTGCTTCGCAACGTCAGCCCCGGTGGTGAATCCCAGCTTGCCCTGGTCCGTCGAGCTCGTCGAATGGATCGGATTCTGGTGGAAACCTATCCTGACGCCCACTGCGAACTCGACTTCCGTGATCCTCTCGAATTACTGGTCGCGACGATCTTGTCCGCCCAGTGCACGGACAAAAGGGTCAATACAGTCACTCCTACCCTTTTCGTAAAATATCCTACGGCGGAGGACTACGCAGGTGCCGACCGGGCCGAGCTTGAGGGGATCATCCGGCCGACCGGCTTCTTCCGCGCCAAGACCACCAGCATCATCGGCATGGCCCAAGCCCTGTGCGAGCGCCACGGCGGAGAGGTCCCCGGCCGCCTCAAGGACCTGGTGGCCCTGCCCGGAGTCGGGCGCAAGACCGCCAACGTCGTGCTCGGAAACGCCTTCGGGGTGCCCGGGATCACCGTCGACACCCACTTCCAGCGGCTCGTCCACCGCTTCCGCTGGACCTCGGAGACCGACCCGGTGAAGATCGAGCAGGTCGTCGCCGGGCTCATCCCGAAGCGCGACTGGACGATGATGTCCCACCGCCTGATCTGGCACGGCCGCCGGATCTGCCACGCGCGCAAACCGGCCTGCGGGGTCTGCCCGCTCGCCGCGCTCTGCCCGTCGTACGGCATCGGCCCCGTCGACGCGGCCCAGGCCGCCAAGCTGGTGCGTCCAGGGCCTTTCTCGTGATCTCCCCCCTGCCCGTCGCCGGATGACCACCCGGCCTGCGTCTCCCGGTGTCTCCCCGTGTCCTCCGGTGCCTCTTGGGTGTCTCCCGGTGTCGGTGGATCCGCGAAGGCCGGGAAGCGCGGGGCGGGGCATCGTGTTGCAGAGAACCGGAGGTGTGCCCGTGGAAGAGGTCCCAGGGTGGTTGGAAACGCTGACGGAGCGGGTCACGGGGATGTCGCCCGCACCGCTGCTCCGCCCTCCGGTGTCCGGGGGGCGGCGGGCGGCGGTCCTCCTGCTCTTCGGCGAAGGGCCGCTCGGCCCGGACGTGCTGCTCATCCAGCGCAGCTCGCGCGGGCGTACGCACGCGGGACAGCCCGCGTTCCCGGGGGGCGGGGTGGATCCCGAGGACGACGGCCCGATCGGTGCCGCGCTGCGCGAGGCGGGCGAGGAGACCGGTCTCGATCCGGCGGGCGTCCGGGTGCTGGGGACCATGCCCGAGCTGTATCTGAGCCACAGCGACAACCGGGTGACCCCGGTGCTGGGATGGTGGCACACCCCCTGCGCGGTGCACGCGGCCTCGCCCGACGAGGTGGAGTCGGTGGAGCGGGTCCCGATCCGCGAGCTCGTCGACCCGGCCAACCGGATCGTCCTGCGCCACCCGAGCGGTCACCAGGGGCCGGCGTTCCGGGTGCGCGGGCTGCTGGTGTGGGGCTTCACCGCGGGAGTGCTCGACGGGGTGCTCGGCGGTTCCGGCTTCGAGCTTCCCTGGGACCGGTCACGGGTCGAGGACATCCCGCCCGACGTCCTCAACCTCGCGTCCCGTTGACAGGGCGAGGCCGAGGCGGGCCCAGTCGGCCACGTCCTCGTCGGGATCGAGGGTGAGCCGCCGCAGCGCGGCCAGACCCGTCGGGTCCGGCGGGCTGCCCATGATGTTCGGCAGCGCGTACGCGGCCCCGTACCTTATCCGGGGATCGTCGTGCTCGGCGAGGGCGATCACCGACGGCAGCGCGCGGCGGTCCCTGAGATGGCCGAAGGCGATCAGCACCGAGTAGAGCACCAGGCAGTCGTCCTCCCGGACGGACATGGCCCGCAACACCGGCAGCGTCCGGTCGACGAAGCCGAGCCGTCCCAGGATGTCGACCCCGAGCATCCGCTCGGCGGCGGTCTTCCCCGAGCACAACCTCCGTGCCGCGGTGAAGGTCTCCAGATCGCCGCGTTCCTGCAGCTGGGTGATCGCGCGCCAGCGTGCCGCACCCTCCTGATCGCGTTCTCGCAGCGCGGCCTCGATGAGAGACTCCACCGCCGCCCCTCCGATCATCGCCATCTGGCCACGATAACCGCAGAGAGCTCACGGAAGGGGTGCACGCGCGGGGCGGTGGCTGGATACCGTAAGGGAGTGAGCGGTGATCTCCTCGATCTCATCCTGATCGCCCTGATGGTGGCCTTCGCGGTGTCGGGATACCGCCAGGGGTTCATCATCGGGGCCCTGAGCTTTGTCGGTTTTGTCGGTGGCGGCCTGCTGGGCATGTTCATCGCCCCACCCCTCGCCGGGGCGGTGGTCGACGGCGAGACCGAGCGTGCCCTGCTCGCGATCGTCATCGTCTTCCTCACCGCCACGGTCGGGCAGTTCGCCTCGTCCACGATCGGCGCGGTGGTCCGCAGCCATGTCACCTGGGAGCCCGCCAAGGTCGTCGACGCGGTCGGCGGCACCTTCGCCAGCGCCTTCTCCGTGCTGATCATCGCGTGGCTGATCGGCTCGCTGGTGGCGTCGTCGCAGTTCACGCTGATCAGCGAGCAGGTCAACAGGTCCCTGCTGCTGAGCACGGTCGACCAGACGCTGCCCAGCGCGGCCAAGGACCTGCAGGTGCCGTTCAAGAACTTCATCAACACCTCCGGCTTCCCCAAGGTGTTCGACGCCATCGGGGGCGGCCAGCTCGTCGACGTCTCGCCGCCCGATCAGAGCGTGGCGAAGGGCAACAAGCAGCTCACCCGGGCACGCCGGGGCATCGTGAAGGTGCAGGGCGTCGCCACGAGCTGCCGCAAGCACATCGAGGGCACCGGGTTCGTCTACGCCCAGAACAAGATCATGACGAACGCGCACGTGGTCGCCGGGGTCAACCAGGGCCTGCAGGTCACCGACTACCTCAACAAGACCCACCCGGCCAAGGTCGTGCTCTACAACCCCGACCGGGACATCGCCATCCTCCACGTCCCCGGGCTCAACATGCCGATCCTGCGCTTCGACGGCACCGCGCAGAAGGGTGACGACGCGATCGTCGCCGGATTCCCGCACGGCCACGGCTACACCATGAACGTGGCCCGCATCCGGGTGCAGCAGAAGGCGAAGGGCCTCAACATCTACGAGCGCAAGTCCGTCGTCCGCGACGTGTACGCCATCCGCGGCCTGGTCCGCCAGGGCAACTCGGGTGGCCCGCTGCTCACCACCGACGGCAAGGTCTACGGTGTCGTCTTCGCCGCGGCCCTCGACCAGCAGGAGACCGGCTACGTGCTCACCGCCGCGGAGGTCGCGCCGGACGCCGAGGACGGCTCCAAGCTCTTCAACCAGGTCGACACCCAGGAGTGCGACCAGAACTAGCCCGTCGACGAGAACCCGCGAACGGCTCCCGGAGCCCTTCGCGGACCGTCACGGCCTCGCCCTCACCGCCGCGCGGAGGGGCGAACGTCAGAGAAGGGCCTCGATCCTGGCGATGGCCACCTCAGCCTCCAGGTCGTCGAGCTCGTGGGCGGTCCTGGCGATCAGCTCGTACGGCATCCCGTAGCGGCTGATCCGGTCGGCGCCCCGCACGAACAGCGTCGCGGCCCCGCGCCGGTTGCCCCGCTGCAGGTGGGTGAGGCCGACGCAGATCTGCGCCAGTCCCTGCCAGAGCTCGCGCTCCTCCTCAGGGGAGTTCTTCCAGCGGCCCTCAAGCACCTCGTGGGCATGGAACGGCCGCCCCTCGCCGAGCAGGCGGCGCGCCTCGGAGATCGCCTCCTCGGCGCTCGGCGCGTAGTCGTCGGGGATGCGCTCCACGCCCTCGGCGCCGTGGGGCAGCGGGCGGCCGAACGCGTCGCGGGGGCGCTGGTTGCGCGGCCTGCCGTCGGGATCCCGGTCGCGTCGACTCATCGGTCGGGCTCCGGGTCGGACAGCCAGGCCACGAGTTCGGCGTCGAACTCCTCGGGGCGCTCCTCGTGCGGGAAGTGCCCGGCACCCTCGATGAGCCGCCACCGGTAGGAGGCGGCGACGTAGCGGCCGGAGCCCTGGGCGGTGCGCGGCAGGATGTGCCTGTCGAGCGCGCCGTGCAACTGCAGGGTCGGCGCGTTGACCTGGGTGCGCATGGTCTTCGCGTAGCGCCACCCGTCGGGGCGGAGCTGGGAGCGGCCGAACCAGCGGTGATACTCCAGCGCGCAGTGCGAGACGTTGCGAATGCGGAACGCGTCGCGATAGGTCTTCGCCACGTCCTCCTCAGGCCAGCCGGGCCCCGACCACTGATCGAGCAGCCGCCCCACCCTGGCGCCGGAGTCGGCGGTCAGACGCCGCTCAGGAAGCAGCGGCAGCTGGAAGCCCAGCGCGTAGCGGGCCGCCCTGAACTGGCCGAAGGGCTCGGTGAACAGCGTGGTGCGGAGACGCCGGGGGTGCGGTGCCGAGACCGGGACCAGCCGCAGGACCGCCTTGGGATCCGTCACGGCCATGGTCCAGGCGAGCAGCCCGCCCCAGTCGTGGCCGACGACGACGGCACCGGTCTCGCCCAGCGCCCGGATCAGTCCTGCCGCGTCGGCGGCCAGGGTGTGCAGGTCGTAGCCGCGCGGAGGCTTGTCGCTGGCTCCATAGCCCCGAAGGTCGACGGCGACGGCGCGATAGCCGGCCGCGGGGAGCGAGACGAGCTGGTTGCGCCAGCTCCACCAGAACTGCGGGAACCCGTGGAGCAGCAGCACGAGAGGGCCCGTACCGGCCTCCACGACGTGGAAGCGGGTGCCGCCGGCGTGGACGGAACGGTGGGTCCACGGGCCCTCGATCCTGACCAGGGACTCGTCGGGCCTGCTCACTGGCTCGGTCTCACCGGGTCGCGATGGCCGCCCGTCTGGCCGGCCGTGGCCACAGCCGTGTCGAGAGCGGGGTCGTGCCCGCCGCTCTTGATGGTCTTGAGCGAGCGCAGCGTCCGCTTCATCCCGGTCAGGCCCTTGAGCCGCCGTATGCCGATGAAGACCAGCAACGCGGCCACGATCAGGTAGAACACGGTGACGATCAGGAAGGCGAGCCAGGTCCACACACCTGCGGCGACCAGGGCGTAGGCGATCGTGAAGGAGGCGAGGATCAGGCACAGGTGCGCCATGAACGCCGCGGCGCCGAAGAGCCCGGCCGCCGTACCGACCCGTTTGGCGTCGAACCTGAACTCGGCCTTGGCGAGCTCGATCTCGGCGCGTACCAGGGTGGATATGTGGTCGCTGGCGGCGGCGACCAGCGCGCCCAGTGACTCCTCCTGTGGTTCCGCGGGCGGGATATGTGTCATGGACGATCTCCTATCGAGGGCCTTTGTCGAACATCATGCTGCGCGTCGAGGTGGTCGCGCACGCACACCTGCAGCGGAGCCGGCGCCGCGAGCACGCCGGGGTGATCGCGTACGTGTCATCAAATACCTGCGTCATCAAGACTTCCGACTTTAGTCCTGAGGCGGAAGGGAGGCGTGGGGCTGCACCCCTTTGGTGAGGTCTCGGCTGTTCGGTGGTGAGAACCTGCACCGCGGGTCCGCCGCCGGGCGGACGGCACGTGAAGCCGCTGCGGGACCGTCGGACCCCTGACCGGGACGGCGACCGCCGGGGCGACTCCCGCCCCCTGAGGGAAGGAGCTCCCGGTTCCCGCGGGCTACGGCGGCCTTCGGCCGTGAAGATGATGTTCAACGGGCCGGGTGCTACCCCGGCGGCGGGCCGGTGAACATCGCCGGGCCGATGAGAGTCGACGAGAAAAGGCTTCCGGGCGAGAGGGGCCCCGTCATCGCGGGGATCGGCGGGAGGGCCGGGAGACGCCGCCGTCACCGGAGCCTGTTGAAGGCCCGGCGACGGCGAGGGACCACGGGGAGCCTTTCGGCGAGACCACGTGAGACCACGTGAGACCACTGAAGGTCCGCGACGGCGACGTCGGGGGACCGGGAGACCGCGTGAGTTCGCCGGAGGCCCCCGGGGAGGGCTTCTCACGAGGGCTCGGAGTGCTCAAAAGCTCCGGGTGGGCCGTGTCTTCGGCGTCTTCGGCGTCTTCGGCCCACCCGGGTGTTCCGGTCGGCTCAGTCCTCGCTCTTGGCGCTGGGCAGCTTCTCCGAGATGAGGTTCATCACCGTGCTGTCGGCGAGGGTGGTGACGTCGCCGACGCTGCGGTTCTCCGCCACGTCACGCAGGAGGCGTCGCATGATCTTTCCGGAGCGGGTCTTGGGCAGCTCGGGGACGACGAGGATCTGGCGCGGCTTCGCGATCGGGCCGAGGGCCTTGGACACGTGGGCGCGCAGCTCGGCCGCGATGTCCTCGCCCTCCTCGGCGTTGCCGCGCAGGATCACGAACGACACGATGGCCTGCCCGGTAACCGGGTCGGTCGCGCCGACCACGGCCGCCTCGGCGACCTTCGGGTGGGAGACCAGCGCCGACTCGACCTCGGTGGTGGAGATGTTGTGCCCGGAGACGAGCATGACGTCGTCCACCCGGCCGAGCAGCCAGATGTCGCCGTCCTGGTCCCTCTTGGCGCCGTCGCCCGCGAAGTACATGCCCTCGAAGCGGGACCAGTAGGTGTCGATGTAGCGCTGGTCGTCGCCCCAGATGGTGCGGAGCATCGACGGCCACGGGTCGCGGATCGCGAGGTAGCCGCCACCGCCGTTGCCCACGCTCTGGCCCTGGTCGTCGACCACGTCGGCGGTGATGCCGGGCAGCGGGCGCATGGCCGCGCCGGGCTTGCCCTCGGTGACACCGGGCAGCGGGCTGATCATGACGGCGCCGGTCTCGGTCTGCCACCAGGTGTCGACGACCGGGGTACGGTTGCCGCCGATGTGCTCGCGGTACCAGATGTAGGCCTCGGGGTTGATCGGCTCGCCGACGCTGCCCAGGATCCGCAGGGACGACAGGTCGTACTTCGCGGGGATGTCGTCGCCCCACTTCATGAACGTACGGATGGCCGTCGGGGCCGTGTAGAGCAGCGTGACCCCGTACTTCTGCACGATCTCCCAGAACCGGCCCCGGTGCGGGGTGTCGGGGGTGCCCTCGTAGATGACGCTCGTCGCGCCGTTGGCGAGAGGGCCGTACACGATGTAGGAGTGGCCGGTCACCCAGCCGATGTCGGCGGTGCACCAGTAGACGTCGGTGTCGGGCTTGAGGTCGAACACCGCGTTGTGGGTGTAGGCGGCCTGGGTGAGGTAGCCGCCGGTGGTGTGCAGGATGCCCTTGGGCCTACCGGTCGTCCCGCTGGTGTAGAGGATGTAGAGCGGGTCCTCGGCGTCGTTCGGCCGTGCCTCGTGGACGTCGGACTGCCGGTCCACGACGTCGTGCCACCAGACGTCCTTGTCGGTCTGCTCCACGTCCTGGCCGGTCCGCCGCACGACGAGGACGTGCTCGATGCCGGGGCACTCCTTGACGGCCTCGTCCACGGTCGGCTTGAGCGCGCTGGGCGCGCCACGGCGGTAGCCGCCGTCGGCGGTGACCACGAGCTTGGCGTCCGCGTCCTGGATCCGTCCGCTGAGCGCGCTCGCGGAGAATCCGCCGAACACCACCGAGTGGATCGCTCCGATCCGGGCGCAGGCCAGCATCGTGATCGGCAGCTCGGGGATCATCGGCATGTAGATCGCGACCCGGTCGCCCTTGCCGACGCCCAGCTCGGTGAGTGCGTTGGCGGCCTTGGAGACCTCGCGCAGCAGGTCGGAGTAGGTGAGCGTACGGGTGTCGCCCTCGGGCTCGCCCTCCCAGTGGTAGGCGACCTTGTCGCCGCGGCCCGCCTCCACGTGGCGGTCGACGCAGTTGTAGGCGATGTTGAGCTCGCCGCCGACGAACCACTTGGCGAAGGGCGGGTTCCACTCAAGGGTGGTGTCCCAGCGCTTCGACCAGGTCAGGCGGTCCGCCTGCTTCTCCCAGAAGGCGAGGCGGTCCCGTTCGGCCTCCGCGTAGGCGTCGGCGGTCACGTTCGCGGCCGCGGCCAGGTCGGCGGGAGGTGCGAACCGCCGGGTCTCCCGCAGCAGGTTCGACAGCGTCTCCTGGGTCTCACGCGACTTGGAACCAGGGTTCTCCGGGGCCACTACGCACTCCTCACGTACTGCTATCGACGGTCGTGTCCCACTTCACCAGGCCACATGTGTCCGCCACAAGAGGTCTAGACAGGTCTGTACCAACCGGTGATGAGGGGCCATATACGGTCAAACGCCTCATTTCTAGGGAGTTCCACCCACGGAACGCTGCGTTTTCGACACCGTAGGAATGTGGACGGCGTTGTTCAACGTGCGGTGGCGAGGTGGTGCGCCGGACGGTGCCATGCGCTCGGTGAACGGTTCGCACGCCGTGTTTCCCGAGCCGCCTCCGGTAAGCCTCCTGAGCCTCCCGAGAGAGGGCTCCCTGCGAGGGCTCCCGAGGACGGGGTGCCCCGAGGAGATGTCTTCCCGGAGGTCTCGCGAAGGCCGCCTTCTCCCGCGAAGGCGGCCTTCCGAGGAGGTCTCCGTGGGTGGCCTCTCAGCGGCGAGGTCCTCAGAAAGGGTCTTCCCGGGCGGTCTCCCACGCATCTCACGGCCTCTCAAGGGTCGTTTCCCGCGGGGAGGCTCCTCCGGACGGGCGGAGACGCGACCCGAAGTGCCGCATGGTCTGGCCGAAGTCCCGCCGAACGGCCCCGATAGGGTCGGGCAGCGTGAGCGACCCATTGGCTGTCATCGCGGGAATGCCCGGAGTGTCCGAGGCGGTCACCGACGCGCGCAAGGCCGTCGACCGGCTCTACGGGCACCGCGTGCTGCGACGTAAGAGTCCGGAGGTGTCGGCCAGATCCGCGTTGCGCGGCGCACGCGCGTCAGCGGCCCTGGAGGGCGTGGACGTGCCCCTCGAAGCCATCCCCGAGGTCACCGATCCCGTGGTACAGGGCGCGCTGCGGGTCTCGGCCGAACTCGGGCGACTCGGCGCGACCTGGCGGTCGGCGCCCCGTCAGGTGCTGGCCAGGCTGCATACGCTCGCGGCCTCGGGGCTCGTCGGAGACGGCGGGGACACGGGGGACCTCGGCCGCCCCAGGGCCGTCGCGGAGGCGCCCGACCCGCTCGGCCTGGGGGCCGCCCCCGGACCGCAGGAGACGGTGGCACGGGTGGACGGGCTGGTCCGGCTGGTTACGGCCTCGTTGAAGGCCCCCGCCCTGGTGCTCGCCGCCGTCGTACACGCGGAACTGGCCGTGCTGCGCCCGTTCGGTACGGCGGACGGTGTGGTCGCGCGGGCGGCGGAGCGGTTGACGCTCGTGGAGTTCGGCCTCGACCCGAAGTCGCTGGTCGCCGTCGAGGTGGGCCACCTCGAACTCGGCTCCGCCTACGGGGAGGGGTTGCGGTCATATCTGAGCGGTACCCCCGAGGGCGTCGCCGCGTGGGTGCGGCACTGCGCGTCGGCGGTCACGCTGGGCGTACGAGAGGCCACGGCGATCTGCGAGGCCATGCAGCGCGGCTGACCTCGGACCGGCCGTGAGCTCAGCGGGTCGGTGCGAGGGCAGTGGGGCCGGCGGGGGCGGGGCAGTGGGGCGGCGCGAGGACACTTGCCCGCGTCCCTGAGCCCGTCCGCGCATTCGCGTCCGACCTGCCCCGGGATCGGCTCGATCGCACCCGTGGCCTGCCCGCCTACTCACTCATCGGTGCCGCTGAGTGACGACTGACCGCGCGTTCGATCACCGAACGTCACTGATTGCGGACATCCGGCGGGATCGGCCGTACATACCGACGGCGCCCCTGGTGTGGGGGCGCCGTCGCCGACATGTCCCGACCGAGTTACCAAGCGTGCACCTGATAATCGCTGAAGCGGGGCAAGCCCGATTCAGCGCGCCTCCCGCGGCTGACGGCACGTGGGTACTCGGCGGCCATGCCCGGACAACTGGTCCGTAAAACCTTTGTACGTCCGATCCGCGCAGATGGGAACCCCTGGGAGCAAGACCTTTACGGATCAGGGGACATTAATGGACGAATCCCCTCTTATATCGTTTTATGCTCCGCTGCGCATGCCCGGTGTGGCGTCCGGCGGGTGCCGTGGCATCTCGGTGGCGATTACCGAGCGTCACCGTCGTTCGTGTGTGCGTGGCGCGCGCCTCGGCGGGACCGTGTCCGGAGACTGGACCGTTGCATTAAAAAAACTGGTGGAAATCCAGGATTACTCCTCGACGGAACTCAAGTTGATCGGGCAGCATGAGGTGTTATCTCCCCAAACCGGAGTAACTGCGCAGGTCGCAACACGACCCTCTCGCTGTGCTCCGGTCGGTTGTTGAAGGCTTTCTTCCGAAACGGGACCGGCTCTACCCCCCCAGAGCCGGACCGGTTGGCGACCCCCGCTCTCTCCCCCCCGGCGGGGGTCGCCCTTTTCTTCGAGCGCCCTCTGCCCCGGCGGCATGACTTCCCGACCTTCCGGCCGACGACCGGTTATCCACAGGCTCTCCCTGTCGGCAAGGGTTATCCACAGTGCGGCGTTCGGTTTCCCCTGAAGGGGAGGTCGTCGCGGAAAGTGGAGCCCCCGCACCCCAGGGAGGCATCCGTGGACCGTCCGCTGATCATCACCGAAGACCACGATCTGCTCGACGACCTGCTTCGTGTAGCCGCCGCGGCCGGAGCCGAGCTCGACGTCGCCCACGTGCCCGCGCACGCCCGGCCTTATTGGAACCGTGCTCCGCTGGTCGTCGTCGGGGGCGACGTGGCCGACGCCCTGGCCGCGACCGGTCCGCCACCTCGCTCCCGTGTCTTCCTGGCCACCCACACCTCCGAAGATCCCGACACATGGCGCAAGTGCGTCGCGGTCGGCGCTCAGGGCGTGCTGGAGTTGCCCGCCGCGGAGCGACAGCTGGTCGACGAGTTCGCCGACGCCGTCGAGCCGCCCGCGACACCCGGCTCCGTGGTGTGTGTCGCGGGAGGGCGGGGAGGAGCGGGAGCCAGCGTCCTGGCGGGTTCGCTGGCAATGGCCGCGTCCCGGCGGCGCATCCGCACCCTCCTCGTCGACGCCGATCCGCTCGGTGGAGGTCTCGACCTCCTCCTCGGCCAGGAGGAGTCCGACGGGGCGCGCTGGTCGGACCTGGTCGCCCGTGAGGGCAGGGTGAGCCATACCGCGCTCCAGGCGGCCCTGCCGACCTTCGCCGGGCTGACCTTGCTCTCCTTTCACCGGGGCGAGGTCGATCCGATCCCGGCCGAGGCGATGCGCTCGGTCCTTGAGGCGGGCCGCAGGGGCTTCGACCTGGTCGTCGTCGACCTGCCGCGCCACCTCGACGAGGCCGCGGTGGAGGCGCTCGGACGAGCCGCCACGACCCTTCTGGTCGTCACCGCAGATGTGCGCGGCGTGCTCGCCGCCGCCCAGGTGCTCGCCGGGCTGCGCGGGCACACGGGTGAGGTGCGGGCCGTCGTGCGCAGCGGGGTCCTGAACGACGACGTGGTGGCGGCCTCGCTCGGCATCCCGCACGGCGGCAGCCTCCCCGACCAGCCTCGTCTGGCCGCCGCGCTCGAGCGGGGGGACGTCCCCCCGCTCGGCCGCCGCACCTCTCTCGGGCGGTTCTGCTTCGCGTTCCTGCACGAGTTGTTCGGGCCGGACGCGTGAAGCGGGCCGACACAGCCGTGACGGTCTCGCCGGAGCTGGTGGAGGCGGTTCGCGTACGACTGGCCCGGACGGGCGTCGAGCCCAGTGCCGCGCACGTCGCGGTCGCGCTGCGAGCCGAGCGGGCGATGCTCGGTGACGCGGAGATCCTGGCGGTGGCCCGGGTCCTGTGCGCCGATCTCATCGGGGCCGGTCCTTTGGAGCCGTTGCTGGCCGAGGCCGAGGTCACCGACGTTCTGGTGAACGGCCCGCGCGAGGTGTGGGTCGACGACGGCGGTGGGTTACGCCTGACGTCGATCGTCTTCCCGAGCGAAGACGCTCTCCGGCGGCTGGCACAGCGCCTCGCCTCCGCCGCGGGCAGGCGCCTCGACGACGCGTGCCCGTACGTCGACGCACGTCTTGCCGGAGGTGTCCGGCTGCACGCCGTCCTTCCGCCCGTGGCGCCCAACGGCACCTGCCTCTCCCTGCGGCTCCCGCCCAGACGCACCTTCACCCTTCCCGACCTGGTCGAAGCGGGCGCGATCAGGGCCGACAGCGTCTCCGTTCTCACGGCGGTGATCGAGTCGAGGCTCGCCTTCCTGGTCACGGGCGGCACGGGTACGGGCAAGACGACGCTGCTCTCCGCCCTGCTCTCCCTGGCCCATCCCGGCGAGAGGCTGCTGCTCGTCGAAGACTCGGCGGAGCTGAGACCGCTTCACCCTCACGTCGTCCGCCTTGAGTCGCGCCCGGCCAACCTTGAGGGTGCGGGTGGTGTCGGCCTGCGCGATCTCGTCCGTCAGGCCCTGCGGATGCGCCCCGACCGGCTTGTCGTCGGAGAGGTGAGGGGAGCCGAGGTAGTTGATCTTCTTAATGCTTTGAACACCGGTCATGAGGGAGGTTGTGGCACCCTGCACGCCAACACCGCGACCGATGTGCCACCCCGTCTGGAGGCGCTGGGGTGCGCGGCGGGTCTCAGCCGGGAGGCGGTCCACAGCCAGATCGCCGCCGCCTTGGACGTTGTCGTCCATCTGGTTCGTGACCGTGCCGACGGACGTCGCCGGGTCGCCGAGATCTGCATGCTGGTCCGTCGCCCTTCGGGGCTGGTCGAGGCCGAATCTGCCCTCACCTTCGCTCCGGACGGGCAGGTGACCCCCGGCCCAGGTCTGCCGGCCCTCGCGGCCCGAGCCCCCGGCGTCGCCGATTCATGTCAGGCGGTGCCCGCGTCCTGTCACCGCCGGGAGGCTTCCCCGGACGCGCCGAGTGATCCGAGTGATCGGGACTTTGACGAGCCGAGGGCGTGGTCGGTGCCACGGTCGATGTCACGGCCGACGACATGATGGCGACCGCCCTGTTCCTCGCCGCTGTGGCGGCGTGGCTATGGATGGGGGCGGACCTTGGCGCCGCTCGCCTGCGCCGGATGAGGCGTCGCCGCCCGATCGTGCAGGGTTCCCTCCACGAGAGGTTCATCGCGCGGGCACGGCCTTCCAGGCGTGCGGACGCCTGGCGGATCGCGTCGATCGAGCTGTGCCAGGGGCTCTCCGCCGAGCTGGCGGCGGGACGGACGGCGGGCGAGGCGCTGGCGCGGGCCGTGGGGGCGGCGGGCTTTCCCGAGCCCGTGGCCCTGCGCCCGCTGGTCGCGGCGGCGAGAGACGGAGGTGACGTCCCCGCCGCTCTGCTGGCCGTGGCACCCGAACACGGCGGCGAGGCGTTCCGGGGGCTGGCCGCCTGCTGGAAGGCGAGCGTGACCGCCGGGGCGGGTCTGGCCGTTCTCGTCGACCGTGTCGCCGGTTCGCTCCGAGAGGCCCAGGCTCATCGTCACGAGGTCGCCGCCCAGCTCGCCGGTCCCCGCGCCACGGCCCGGCTGCTGGCGGCTCTGCCCGTTCTCGGTCTGCTGATGGCAGCCGGTCTTGGCATGCGCCCGCTGCACTTCCTTTTCGGCGGCCCGGCGGGTGCGGGCTGCCTGGCCGTCGGCCTCGCGCTCGACGCCTGTGGTCTGTGGTGGACCCACCGTCTGGTCACTCGTGCCCAGCGGATCTGACAGCCACGTGCCCAGAGGATCTGGCCGGTGAGTGCCCCGTGCGGGTTGCCCACCACCCTCGACCTGCGCAGGTCCCCCCACATCGCCCACCCCGGGTCCCAGCACGCCTTTCGGCCGCCAACAGGGAAGGAGCTCGTCGCCCTTCGTAGCACGCCTGCCGGGCAAGGCCAGACCCGCAACCTCGGGAGGGCTGAGGCCCGTGTTCAGGGGTTAGGCCCGTGTCCAGGAGTGAGGAAGGCAGGACATGAGGCCAGGGGGGTTCAGGAAGCCGTGACGTGAGGCCGACGGAGGCGAAAACCAGGACATGGAGACGTGGGCAGAACGTGGAGACGTGGGGAGGAAAGGTGATGATCATCTTGCTGGCCGTGGTGCTCGCCGGAATCGCCGGCCGACTGTGGAGCACCCGGAGAGAACAATCCGACCGGCTCCGCCATGTGCGGAGTTCACCTCACCCGGCCGGGTTCCCCGGGGTGGGGCAGCCGACTGGGTTCCCTCGGGTGCGGCAAGAGGCGGAAACACCCGCGTTTTCCTCTGCTGCGGGGACGGTCCGAGGACCTGCGGAGGTGGACCGAGGACCTGCGGGGATGCTCCGAGAACCGAGAGAGGGCACGGTCCGGGAGCCGAGGGAGAGACGACGGCCGGGCCGGGGTGAACTCGCGACCGCCGTAGCTCCAGGGCTGGTGGCGTTCCTGACAGTGGGCGGCCTGCCGGGAGTGGTCATGGGCGTCGCCGGTTTCTGGATCGCACTGGTGGTCCTGCGCAGGCGGGAGCCACCCGAAGTCCGTGAGGAACGCCGACGGCTGACTGCGGATCTGCCGCTGGCGGCCGACCTCATGGTCGCCTGTCTGCGCGTCGGTCAGCCGGTCACCGGAGCCATCGATGTCACGGTGGAGGCGATCGGGGGACCGCTGGGCGAGAGACTGGCCTGGGTGAGTGGCCAGCTGAGGCTGGGAGCCGCGCCGGAGGACGCCTGGCGGGCTCTGGCCTCCGAGCGCCCGCTCGCCCTTTTGGCCCGTGCCATGAGCCGGGCCGCGTCGAGCGGCGCACCGGTGGCCGATGTCCTCACCAGGCTCTCCGACGATTCCCGCCGTGTCGCCCGCGCCGCGTCCGCGGCGGCCGCCCAACGGGTCGGGGTCCAGGCCGTCGCTCCCCTGGGACTGTGTTTCCTGCCCGCGTTCGTCTTCCTGGGCATCATCCCCGTCGTGGCCGGTCTCGCCGGTGAGGTGCTGCTCCCTTGAGTTATCCACAGACTTTTCCCCGCCGAGAGGGGTTATCCACAGAAAAGTGGTGCCGCCTGTGGATAGACGTCCAGAAATTTCCTCATTGAGAACCCGGAAAGGCCTCCATCCGTGGATGGAGGCCTTTCGTGCTGTCTAAGGCCTTTTTCGCTTGCCGAGCTGTGGATAACCGAACGCTCTTTCCCCAGAACGTGGTTCGGGTCGGCGGCGCCTCGGGCGTATGGAGAACCCTGACGGTACCGATGCCGGGCGGTGGGTCCGGTGGAGATCTCCAGGAGGAGCAGATGGCTCGAACGAGTGCTGTTCACGCGGGGCGCGACCGGTGGCGGTGGTTGCGCGCACAGTGGGCGTTGCTGGTCGCCGGCGCGCACCGTGATCAAGGCATGTCCACCGCCGAGTATGCGGTCGGGACGATCGCCGCCTGTGCTTTCGCCGCCCTTCTTTTCAAGGTGGTGACGAGTTCCGAAGTCCAACAGATGATCACAGGTCTGATCAATCGAGCGCTCACCGTGGCCGGATGATCCTCCCGGCACCGTTGACCTCCTCCCGCCGGTCAGGTTCCCGCCGGTCCAGGGGTTCGGTGACAGCGGAGACGGCCGCGGCGCTGCCCGCCCTCATGGTCGTTCTGGGAGCCGGGCTGTGGGCCGTGGCGGCGGTCGAGGCGCGGCTGGAGTGTGTGGACGCCGCGCGAGCCGGGGCCAGGGTCGCCTCGCGCGGCGAGTCCCTTGAGCGGGTTCGGGGCGGTGTCCTGTCCGTGGCTCCGCCGGGCGCCGTGGTCACGGTGACCCGGAGCGCGGAGGTGACACGGGTGGAGGTGTCCGCGAACGTCAAACCTCGATGGGGTGCCTCGCTTCCGAGCGTGACCGTTCATGCGACCGCGGTGTCCATCACCGAGCCAGGGCTGGAACGGTAGGCCGGGCATGGCCGGTATGAGGAGGGAGAGCGCGCAGCGGGGGTCGGCGACGATCTGGACGGTCGGGCTCATGGCGCTGGTCTTCGCGGTCGCGGTGGCGGTCGTGTTCGCGGGCATGGCCAGGGTCGCGCGCCATCGGGCGCAGAGCGCCGCCGACCTGAGTGCGCTCGCCGCCGCCCGACTCGCCTTCGCGGATCCGGATCGGAGCTGCCTGAGGGCCTCCTCGCTCGCCGCGGACAACAAGGCCAGGATCACCCGCTGCTCTCTCAGCGAGGGGGGTGTCGCGGATATCGAGGTGGTCATGGAGGTCTCGCTGCCGTTGAAAGGGCCGGTGCCGATCACCTCCAGGGCACGTGCGGGACCTGTTCACATCGTTGATCCAGGACCTTGACGGCGGATCGAGCAGAGCAGCGGTGAAGGGCATCGAGTAAAGCAGCGTTGAGTAAAGGCAGCGGGGAAGAGCTCATCCGCCGTCCGTCATCCCGGCGGCTCTCCCACCTGTCACATCCGAAGTGTCCTGAGTTTTCGGGGAAAGCGGGAGCACGTCCGCAGGGTCCAGGGGGAGCGTGGAGACGTTCGTGGGCTCTTGCGGGAGCGGGGAGGTATCCGGGGGGTCCGGGAGGAGCGAGGGCATGTCCGTGGGCTCAGGGGAGAGCAGGACGGCGAGAAGCCGGAGGGCTCCGGCCTTGTCGAGAGGTTCGTTGCCGTTGCCGCACTTGGGAGACTGGATGCACGACGGGCAGCCGCGCTCGCACTCGCAGGAGGCGATGGCCTCGCGGGTGGCCGTGAGCCAGTCGCGCGCGCGGGCGTAACCGCGTTCGGCGAAGCCGGCGCCGCCCTCGTGGCCGTCGTAGACGAAGACGGTGAGCACCCCGGTGTCGGGATGGAGTTCGGTGGAGACGCCTCCGATGTCCCAGCGGTCGCAGGTCGCGAAGAGCGGCAGCAGGCCGATGGAGGCGTGTTCGGCCGCGTGCGCGGCGCCGCCGAGGTCCAGGCCCTCCTCGGCGAGGGGAAGGATCGCCGCGGTGGGCAGCGTCCACCAGACGGCCCGGGTCCGTAGCGTGCGCGGGGGCAGGTCGAGAGGTTCGTCCCCCATGAGTTCACCGCTCTGGGCTCGGCGCTTGAGATAGGCCACGACCTGGCTCGTCACCTCGACCGCGCCGAAATGGAGCTCTCCCTGACCGAGAGGGTGCGAGCGAAGGGACTCGATGACCGAGATATCGGTGACATCCCTGGCGAAGGTCGTGTAGTCGGGGGTTCCCGCCTCGACCAGCGCGACCCCCGCCTCCAGATCGAGTTCGGCCACCAGGAACGTCTCTCCCTGGTGCACATAGACGGCGCCGGTGTGCACGGCCGAGTGGGCCGAAGGTTCGTCCACGGTGCCGAGCAGCCGTCCGGTGGACATCTCGACGACCTGAATGGGCGCGGCGCCC
This sequence comes from Streptosporangium sp. NPDC000095, assembly GCF_042899335.1. NCBI lineage: Bacteria > Bacillati > Actinomycetota > Actinomycetes > Streptosporangiales > Streptosporangiaceae > Streptosporangium > Streptosporangium sp. NPDC000095. The sequence continues at coordinate 387,912 of NZ_JBIAZS010000002.1, read as the reverse complement.
GCCCCTCTGATGTCGGCGAGGTTGGTGGCGCGCTCCCGGCTGGTCCAGAACCAGCCTGTGGCGCGTTCCCTGAGCAGGCCGTCCCCGACCAGATCGGCGAGCACCTCCTTGGTGGTCGGGCCGAAGACGTCCAGTTCGTCGTGGGTGAGCGGGATCTCGGCCGCTGCCGCGCACAGATGGGGCCCCAGCACGTACGGGTTGCCGGGGTCGAGCACGATCGTCTCCACGGGACGGCCGAACAGGGCTTCCGGATGGTGGACGAGGTAGGTGTCCAGGGGGTCGTCCCTCGCGACCAGCACCGCCAGCGCGTCCTGCCCGTCTCGCCCCGCCCGCCCGGCCTGCTGCCAGAGAGAGGCGCGGGTCCCGGGCCACCCCGCGATGAGTACGGCGTCCAGCCCGGAGACGTCGACGCCGAGTTCCAGCGCGTTGGTCGTCGCGAGGCCGAGCAGTTCGCCGGAGCGCAGGGCCCTTTCCAGGTTCCTGCGATCTTCGGCGAGGTATCCGGCCCGATAGGCCGCGACCTTGCCGGGCAGCTCCGGGGGCGCCTCCCCGTCGATGACGAGGTCCTGGAGCTTGGCCCGGGTGGTGAGGGCCACGGTCTCGGCGGCCCTGCGGGAACGGACGAAGGCGAGGGTCCGCACGTCGGAGGCGACGAGATCGGCCAGGAGATCCGCGCTCTCGGCGGTCGCGGGGCGCCGGACCGGGGCGCCACCCTCGCCGCGCAGATCGGTCAGGGGTGGCTCCCACAGTGCGAAGGTGGTCGCGCCCCGAGGAGAGGTGTCCGTGGTCACCTCGGCCATCTGGAGGCCTGTCAGGCGCTGCGCGAAGACTCCGGGCTCGTTGGCCGTCGCCGAGGAGAGCAGAAACGCCGGGCGGGAGCCGTAACGCGCGCAGATCCGGCGCAGGCGGCGCAGGATCTGCGCGACGTGGGAGCCGAACACGCCCCGGTAACCGTGGCACTCGTCCACGACGACCATTCGGAGCCGCCGCCAGAAGAGCGACCACTGAGCGTGACGGGGCAGCAGGCCGCGGTGAAGCATGTCCGGGTTGGTGAGGACGTAGTTGGCGTGCTTGCGCACCCATGCCCTCTCCTCGAAGGAGGTGTCGCCGTCATAGGTCGCGGCGCGGAGGCCGGGAGGGTCGAGCTCGCGCAGCGCGCGGAGCTGGTCGGCGGCGAGTGCCTTGCTGGGCGACAGATAGAGGATCGTGCCGCCGTCGAGCGTCGAGGAGAGTGCCGGGACCAGGTAAGAGAGGGACTTGCCCGACGCCGTCCCTGTGGAAATGATCACGTTTTGGCCACGGTGGATCAGATCCGCGGCCTCGGCCTGATGTGGCCACAGGCCGGAAATACCGAGGTTCGCCCAGCGCGTAACCAGCCGCTGGTCGACCCAGTCGGGCCATCGGGTATCACCGGCCTGACGTGCGGGAACGTGCTCCACATGGGTGACACGCGCCCGACGTGCGGGAACGTCGAGGAGGCGGCTGAGGGCGGTGCCCGCGCTGAGGGGCGAGGATGAGGGCGGGGTCACTGGTTTCCAGTCTCACATCTGTGGGCAGAGTCGCCGGGAATCGTGATTTCGTATAGACACTGAGCGTACGCATGGTTGAATGCCGCGCGTCGGGGCTTGTCGTCCGGGGGTCACCCGGTCCCAGGAAGGCATGCTCGAATCGGTACTTTCGCAGGCAAGGCGCTGGAGGATCTGTGGATCTGAAGTTGGACCACCATTCCGAGGACCGTCTCACCATCGTTGAGGTTGAGGGTGAGATCGATGTCTACACCGCGCCCAGATTGCGTGAGCTCCTGATCGACCTGGTCAACAAGGGGAATTTCCACCTGCTCGTCAACATGGAGAAGGTCGACTTCCTTGACTCCACGGGCCTTGGTGTCCTGGTCGGCGGGCTCAAGCGAGTTAGGGCGCACGATGGCTCACTGGAGCTTGTCTGCACCCAGGAGCGCATCCTGAAGATTTTCCGGATCACTGGACTGACGAAGGTCTTCGGGATCTACGCCTCGGTCGACGAGGCCAAGGAAGCTCACGGTCGAGACAAGTAGTCGTGGCTACCGTCGAGCTGACGTTCAGCGCTCTCCCCGCGCATGTGCGGACGGCACGCCTGGTGGCCACGGCCATCGCCAGGCGTACCGGCGTACAGGAGTCGTTGCTGGACGAGGTACGGCTCGCTGTTGGAGAGGCGTGCTCGCGGGCTGTGGAGGCACATCGCCTCCACTGTCCGGGAGAGCCGATCCGGATCGAGCTACGTGATGACTTAGGGCGTTTTGAGGTGACAGTCACCGACTCCGCCCCTAGTGATGAGCTGGAGCATGATCGGGCCCTTCTGGGGTTCGACGATCCGTTCGGGCAGCTTCCCGATGACCTGATGGCCGGTTTCGGCATCGCGGTCATCGCGGGGCTGGCCGACGACGTTCAGGTCTACCCAAGCCAGAAGGGCATGTGCATTCGCATGAGCTGGCCGGCGGCGACGAACGGAATGTCTCCGGTCTGAAAAGCAGACTTCGACAGCCGGGCGTGTCCATATGGACACGCCCGGCTGTTTTTGTTGGGAGTGCGCGGCCACAAGATCGTCTGTGATGACATCCGTGCCGGGGTCGCCATCCGCCCGTCTCGCCCGTCTCGCCCGTGTCGTCCGTGGTGTGGCGGTCATCGACCCGAGGTGTGTTCGTTGGAGACGTGTCCGGAGGCCGGATGATCTCGCCTCGCCAACGGGCCGCCGATGGCCCTCGCCGGGCCCGCCTCGCCGTTCGCCGGGGCTGAGAGCCGAGGCGGGGAGAGAGGCCGCCGAGACTCGGCGCGGCAACGTCGTTCTGCCTGCCTCGCCGTATACCGGGGCTGCGGGTTGGGGGCTGAGGGTGGGGAGAGGGGCCGCCGAGATCCGGCGCGGCAAGATCATCCCGGCCTGCCCCGCCGTTCACCCGGCTGAGAGTTGAGGGCGGAGGGAGGGGGCCCGGAGGATCGTCCGTGATGTCCGGTGGGCGAGCCTGGCCGTTCCCCGAGGAGATTTCAATTTCGGTCAAAACTTAACGTGGCTGTTTCTTGACTGAAACTGGGAGGAAACAGGAGCTGAGGGGGGGATGTGACGGATGAAATGACCCCATAAGCAGGTCGGCTGTCAAAGGGGGCCGCTCGTGTCGTCAATTGGGCGGGGGCAGAGGCTTCATATCCGCGTCGTCGCTGCGTAGACTCCCGGGACCGGCCAAGGTTTATCCTTCGGAGCGGCCCGTCACGCGAGCCGTACTCCGCGGGGGTCTGCAACTGGAAGCGGCACTGCCCACCATCCCGGAGTGCGCCGCCTCAGCCGCCTGACAATCACCGCAGCGCACTCCGGGCAGGACGTGTTCCCGTCTTGCCAAGGAGAGTCGGATGTCTGTGCTCCATCTCGCCGCTGCGGAGCCAGCGGTTTCCCTAAGTGGTCACCACTTCACCATCGTCATCGTGGTCGCCGCCGTCGCCCTGCTCGCACTCGCCGTCGCCGGCACACTGGTGCGGGAGGTGTTGTCCGCCGACCAGGGCACCGAACGTATGCAGAACATCGCGAGAGCCGTCCAGGAGGGGGCTTCCGCGTATCTTGCGCGGCAGTTCCGGACGCTCGCGCTATTCGTCATTTTGATCCCGTTCCTGCTGTACCTTCTCCCGGCCGAGACGACCAGCGTGAGGATCGGCAGGTCGGCGTTCTTCGTCGTCGGCGCGCTGTTCTCGGCGTTGACCGGATTCATCGGCATGTGGCTCGCGGTCCGCGGCAACGTCCGTGTCGCCGCCGCCGCCCGCACGTCCGGTGAGAAGGTCGCCATGCGGATCGCCTTCCGCACCGGTGGCGTGGCCGGAATGATCACCGTTGGCCTCGGCCTGCTCGGCGCGGCCGTGGTGGTGATCACCTACGGGGGCGAAGCCCCGGCCGTGCTGGAGGGCTTCGGCTTCGGTGCCGCGCTGCTCGCGATGTTCATGCGAGTCGGCGGAGGCATCTTCACCAAGGCCGCCGATGTCGGCGCCGACCTCGTCGGCAAGGTCGAGCAGGGCATTCCCGAGGACGACCCGCGCAACGCCGCCACCATCGCCGACAACGTCGGCGACAACGTGGGTGACTGCGCGGGCATGGCCGCCGACCTGTTCGAGTCCTACGCGGTCATGCTGGTCGCCAGCCTGATCCTGGGCCGGGTGGCCTTCGGCGTCGAGGGACTGGTGTTCCCGCTGATCGTGCCCATGATCGGTGTGATCACGGCGATTATCGGCATCTTCGTCACCGCCCCGCGCGCCGGCGACCGCAACGCGATGGCCGCGATCAACCGGGGCTTCTTCATCTCGGCGGCCATCTCGGCGGTCCTCGTCGCCGGCGCGGCCTACCTCTACCTGCCGGCCAGCTTCTCCGGTCTGACCAATGTGAGCCCGGAGATCGCCGCGGTCACCTCGGACCCGCGTCTGATCGCGATCGGGGCGGTGCTCATCGGCCTGGTCCTGGCGAGCACCATCCAGATCCTCACCGGCTACTTCACCGAGACGAACCGCCGCCCGGTGCAGGACATCGGCGAGAGCTCCCGTACGGGCCCCGCCACGGTCATCCTGTCCGGCATCAGCGTCGGTCTGGAGTCGGCGGTCTACTCCGCGCTGATCATCGGAGCCGCCGTCTACGGAGCCTTCCTGCTTGGCTTCGGCAACGTCACGATCGCGCTGTTCGCCGTGGCGCTGGCGGGCACCGGCCTGCTGACCACGGTCGGCGTGATCGTGTCGATGGACACCTTCGGTCCCGTCTCCGACAACGCCCAGGGCATCGCCGAGATGTCCGGCGACGTCGAGGGCGAGGGCGCTCAGGTCCTCACCTCGCTGGACGCCGTCGGTAACACCACCAAGGCCATCACCAAGGGCATCGCGATCGCCACCGCCGTGCTCGCCGCGACCGCGCTGTTCGGAGCGTTCCGTACGGCGGTCGAGGGCGAGCTGGTGGGTGCGACGGCGAGCGTGAAGGAGGCGCTGGGCTCGTTCAGCGCGTTCAGCCTGAGCGTCGACTCCCCGAACGTGCTGGTCGGTCTGATCATCGGCGCCGCGGTGGTGTTCATGTTCTCCGGCCTGGCGATCATGGCGGTCGGCCGCGCGGCCGGACGGGTGGTCTTCGAGGTGCGCGAGCAGTTCCGCACCAAGCCGGGCATCATGGCGGGGACGGAGCTCCCCGACTACGGCAGGGTCGTCGACATCTGCACCCGCGACTCGCTGCGGGAGCTGGCGACGCCCGGCCTGCTCGCCGTCCTCACCCCGATCGCCGTCGGTTTCGCCCTCGGGTACGCCCCGCTCGGCGCGTTCCTGGCCGGTGCCATCGCCTGCGGCACGCTCATGGCGGTGTTCCTGGCCAACTCCGGTGGTGCCTGGGACAACGCCAAGAAGCTGGTCGAGGACGGCCACCACGGTGGCAAGGGCTCGCCGGCCCACGAGGCCACCATCATCGGTGACACCGTCGGCGACCCGTTCAAGGACACCGCGGGACCGGCGATCAACCCGCTCCTCAAGGTGATGAACCTCGTGGCGCTGCTGATCGCCCCCGCCGTGGTGACCTACGCCGACAACCCGACGCTGCGCATCGGCATCACGGTGGTCGCGGTCGGCATCGTCGTCGCCGCGGTCGTCTTCTCCAAGCGTCGTTCGGCGGGCATCGCCCCGACGGAGGAGAGCAACTCCGACCGGGAGCCGGAGCAGGTCTCCAGCTGAGCGAACGTTCGACGGAAACGTTCGACGGAAACGTTTGACGGAGGGGTGCACGGGCCACGTGCACCCCTTCGGCGTGTGCGGGCCACCCCGGTGGGAAACTGGCCCGTATGGAACAGCAGCCTTCCGGAGGCAAGACACTCGTCCTCATCCTGCTGGCGATGGCCGCGATGTTCGCGGTGATCGTGGGTCTGGCCGTGTGGGCGTCGCGATGACCGCGCGCACGCTCGTCGTCCTGCGCCACGCCAAGGCGGCTCACACCTCCGGCCTCGCCGACAGGGAACGCCCCCTCACCGATGTCGGCGAGCGCGACGCCCTCAAGGTCGGCGCGGCCCTCGTCGGTATGGACCTCACCCCCGACCTGGTGCTCTGCTCGCCGTCGGTACGGACCAGGCGGACCGCCGACCTGGCACTCCCCGGTGCGGAGACCCTCATCGAACCGGCCATATACGAGGCATATCCCGACGAGTTGCTCACGCTGATCCGGCGGAGCGATCCCGAGGTGCGCACGCTGGTCCTGGTCGGCCACAACCCCGGGGTTCAGGAGCTTGTCATGCAGCTCACCTCGGCCGACGGCGACGCCGGGTTCCCGCCCGGCGCGTTCGCCGTCATCGGGGTCGACGGCGAGTGGGCCGAGCTCGACACCGGCCGCGGCATCGTCCACTGGACCCCCAGGAAGCACTGAGAACCCACGCGAGAGCTGAGACACGAGCGACCGTCTCAGCTCTTCGGCGACGCCTCGGGACAGCCGTACGGTGATCGCGTTCGCGGGTGGCCCACCCCACCGATCACGGTCAACGTTCGGCGGCGGTGACACCGTCCTCGGCGTCGGCGTCCTCCACCTCGGCGCGCGGGATGCCCAGCAGGTAGAGGATCGAGTCGAGGTAGGGGACGTTGACCGCGGTGTCGGCGGCGCGGCGGACCACCGGCTTGGCGTTGAACGCGATGCCGAGACCGGCCGCCGCGATCATGTCCAGGTCGTTGGCGCCGTCGCCGATGGCCACGGTCTGGCTGATCGGGATCCCCGCCTCGCGGGCGAAGCGCTCCAGTGCCCGCGCCTTGCCCGGCCGGTCGACGATCTCGCCGACGACCCGCCCGGTCAGCACGCCGTCGACGACCTCCAGGGTGTTGGCCGCGGAGTAGTCGATCCCGAGGTCCTCGACGAGGGCGTCGGTGAGCTGCGTGAACCCGCCGCTGACGATCGCGAACCGGTAGTCGAGCCGCTTGAGCGTCCGTACCAGCGTCCGGGCGCCGGGAGTCAGCACGAGCTCCTTGCGTACCTTCTCGAAGACCTCCTCGGAGAGGCCCTCAAGCTGCGCGACCCGGCGGCGCAGCGACTCGGCGAAGTCGAGCTCTCCGCGCATCGCCTCCTCGGTGACCCGGGCGACCTCCTCCAGGCAGCCGGCGTGCGCCGCGAGCAGCTCGATCACCTCGGCCTGGATGAGCGTCGAGTCGACGTCCATCACGATCAGGCGCTTCGCCCTGCGGTGCAGGCCGGTCCGCTGCACGGCGACGTCGACCTGCTGGGCGTGCGCCTCGACGGCCAGCTCCGCCCTGAGGGTGTCGGGGTCGGCGCCGGAGAGCGAGAGCTCGATGCAGGTCACCGGATAGCTGGACAGGCGCTCGATCCGGTCGATGTTGGCACCGGCCGCGGCGATCCGCCCCGCGATCCCCGCCATGGCGGCGGGCTGCAGCGGTGAGCCGAGCACGGTGACGTCGAGCCGCCCCCTGCGCCGCTTCTCCTTCGAGTCGGAGCCGGTGGACAGCTCCACGTGGAGTCCGAGGTCCTCCGCGGCCCGCTCGACGGCGGTCCAGAGGGCCCCGAGGGTGCCGCCGGTGCCGGTCGGCGTGTCGCCCGCGTACGAGACGAGGACGCCGAGGGTGAGCCGGCCGCGGATGACGACCTGCTCCACGTCGGCGACGATGACGGGGAAGCCGGCCAGGACCGAGAAGAGGCGTGAGGTCACGCCCGGTCGGTCGGGGCCGTTCAACGTGATCAGAAGCGTGCGCTGGTTCATCGGTTCCTACGGTACTTGGCTCCGGATTCGACCGTGAATGTGGTTCATCATCCGGACGCCTGGAGTTCGCGGGTCCCTCAGGTCCCGCGTCATCTGCGGATGTCTTCATGAACCTCATGACGACCCTTCCCGTGGAGTCGCGCCTCGCCCGCTACCGTGTCGGGCTGGCCGCTACCGCCGTCGAGATGCGCGAGGCCCAGCGCCTGCGCCACCGCGTCTTCTCCGAGGAGATGGGCGCCCGGCTGGACAGTCCCATCACCGGCCTGGACGTCGATCCGCTCGACGCCTACTGCGATCACCTCCTGGTGAGGTGCGACGACACCGGTGAGGTCGTCGGCACCTACCGGCTGCTCGGCCCCCGCAGGGCCGACCGCCTCTACTCCGACTCCGAGTTCGATCTCAGCGCGCTGGCCGGTATCCGAGGGAACATGGTCGAGACCGGCAGGGCCTGCGTACACCCGGAACACCGGGGTGGCGCGGTGCTCGGGCTGATGTGGGCGGGCATCGCCCGCTACATGACGGCCGGGGGGTACGGCTGGCTGGCCGGGTGCTGCTCGGTGCCGGTGGCCGACGCGGCCGGGATCATGGAGCGGGTGCCGCTCTCACCGCCGGACTACCGCGTCACGCCGCACCTTCCCTGGCGGGCGGGCCCGGTCTCCGGCTCTCCTCGCCGGAGAGGGAGGTCGGGTCCCTCGGCCGCCTCCGGGTCCGTGCCGGTCTTCCCGATCGGCGCCGGAGCGGCGCGGTCACCGCGGGAGGACGCCTCGAAGCGTACGGCCGCCACGAGCCCCGCCATCGACCGGGGACGGGCGACGCTGCCGCCGTTGCTGCGCGGGTACGTGCGGCTGGGCGCCTGGGTCTGCGGCCCGCCCGCCCACGACCTCGACTTCGGTACGGCCGACTTCTTCGTCCTGCTCTCGATGGCCGAGGCCGACCCCCGCTACCTGCGCCACTTCCTGGGAGCCGCATCGTGAGCCCGTGGATACCCGTGGCGCCGTGCACGCCCGCCGGCTGCCTGTTCCCGCCGGGATCGAAGGCCGAGGCGCCGCGCAGGGCGCTGCGACTCGCGGCGGTCGGGCTGGTCGTCCTGGCGGGAGTGGTCCTCACGCTCGTGGCCCGTGGACTCGGTACGACGAACAGGATCCGGCTGACGAGCGCCTGGTCCCGGCTGGTGCTGCGGGCGGTCGGCGTACGGATCGAGGTAAGGCGGGGGTTCGCGTTCATGGCCGGCTCGGTCGCCGGGCCCTGTCCGGTCGTCGACGGATCGTCCGGGGCCGCTCCGCTGGTCGTGGCCAACCACGTGTCGTGGCTGGACCCGCTCGTGATGGCGGCGGTCCTGCCGTGCCGGGTGCTCGCCAAGCAGGAGGTCCGGGCGTGGCCGGTGGTCGGCCTGCTCGCGACGGGCTCGGGCGCGTTGTTCATCGACAGGGACCGGCTCTCCGCGCTGCCCGGGACCGTCGCCGACGTGGCCGCGGCGCTCGCCGACGGTCATCCGGTGGCGGCCTTCCCCGAGGGGACGACCTGGTGCGGGCGCGGGATGGGCTCGTTCAGGCCCGCCGTGTTCCAGGCGGCCCTGGATGCGGGGGCCCCGGTCAGACCGGTCGCGATCAGATATCTGGAGGGGGAGGACGTCCTGGCCAGTGGACCCGTCTATGTCGGTGACGACCTCCTGTGGGCGTCGATCCGCCGCGTGGTGGCCGTCCGGCGGTTGACGGTGGAGGTGACGATGCTGCCCCCCGTGCGGGGACGCGACCGCGGGGAGCTGGCCTGGACGGCCGAGTCGTCCGTCGCCTCTGTGCTGGTCGCCGGGGCCGCGCACGGTGTTCCCGCCGCGGCCTGATCCGATCTCGGAGCCCTGGCCCCGGCTAGGCCGAACCCAGGTATGTGATGACGGCCGCCACCCTGCGGTGGGTGTCGGGACTGTTCTCCAGGGCCAGCTTCATGAAGATCGAGTTGACGTGTTTCTCGATCGCGGAGACCGACAGGTGCAGGGCGCGGGCGATTCCTCCGTTGGACAGGCCGTGCGCCATCTCCCTGAGCACGTCCAGTTCCCTGGGGGTGAGCTCCGCGGGCGGGGGGCCGCCGCGTACCCCGCGCTTGGCCAGCAGGCCCTCCACCACCTTGGGGTCGATCACCGAGCCGCCTCCCGCCACCGACCTGATCGCGCCGAGCAGCTCGTCGATGTCACCGACCCGGTCCTTGAGCAGGTACGCACGACCCTCGGTGCCGTCCCTGAACAGATCCAGGGCGAACATCGCGTCGGAGAACTGGGAGAGCACCACGACCCCGATGTCCCGTGAGGCGGCGCGGATGCGGTGCGCCGCGTCGATGCCCTCCATTCCCGGGCGGACGAGATCGGCCGAGCCCGGCATCCGGATGTCGGTGACGACCACGTCGGGGCGCAGCCGTCTGGCGGCGTCGAGCAGGTCGTCCGCGGTGCCCACGGCGGCGACCACCTCGATCTCGCCGGAGGTCTCCAGGAGCCTGCGGGTGCCCTCACGCACCAGGTAGTGGTCCTCGGCCAGGACGACTCTCAGTTCAGCCATGGATCGCGCACCGTCCGGAACTCGCCATGGGGAGATCCTGCACGGTGCGCGGACGCCGTGTATATGAGGTTGCCCGCACTCGTCGCCGTCGCCGTCGCCGGGATCCGGGAACGGAGCCGGTGGCGGGAGCGAGCGGAACGAACCGAAACCGGTGGCGAGATCGGAACCAACCGGATCCGGACCCGGGAACGGGAGCGGGAGAGGGGAGAGGCGGATGATCAGCAGGTGAGAGGTACGGAACGCTTGGTCAGCGGAGCACCCGGGTCTTCACCCGCACGTACTTGATGTCGGTGCCGATGTCGATGCCGTAGATGTCGAAGGTGTCCAGCCCGCCCGCGGGGACGTCGATCGAGACCGAGCCGAAATTGGCGGTCGCGGTGCCGCGGGCACCGTTCTTCAGCCAGACCTTGACCTTGAGGGTGGCCGTTTTGCCGGGGTTCAGGGTGTCGAGCAGACAGCCCACCTCGCGCCCCGAGATCTCGCAGTACGAGCCGGCGGGCTTGCCGACGATGCGGATCTTGGAGATGTGCGGGGAGAGGCGGCCGCCGACGTAGGCGATGTCGGTGTACCACTTGCCGACGTTCTTGATCTTCAGCGTGTAGACGTACGAGTCGCCCGCCCAAGCCCTGCGCGGGTAGAGGACGGTCGTCTTCAGCGGCGCGAGCGGCGGGCCCGCGACCTTCTGCGGTGCGGTGATCGGGGGGGCCGAGGCGTTCGCGGTCGCGGGGGTGAGCAGCATGCCTCCCGCCAGGGCGATGGCGGCGATGGCGGCCAGGTGCCGGCGCATTTTTACTCCAGTCGGATTTCGTCCCGTTGATTACGGATCATCATGGGAGATCCGACTTGTAAACCTCTTGCGATTGACTATCCGCTAACCGGTGATCAGGTGGACATCGCCGAATTCGTGCCAGAGATAGCCCTCTCCGAGCGCCTCCGCGTACGACCGCGAGAGCAGATCGCGGCCGGCGATCGCCGACAGCATCAGCAGGTGGCTGGAGCGCGGCTCGTGCAGCCCGGTGAGCAGGCCGTTCACCGCCCTCACTCCGACCTCGGGGGTGACGATGTGCGAGGTCCAGCCGTCCGCGGCCCGGACACGGCCGGTGGCCAGCGCGGCCGTCTCCAGCGCCCTGACCACGGTCGTGCCGACCGCGATCACCCGGCCGCCCGACTCGCGAGCGAGCTCCACCTGCCGCGCGGTGGCCTCGGGCACCTCGAACCGCTCCGGATACGGTGGCTCGTCCTTCTCCGGAGACGCCACCCCCGTGTGCAGGGTGATCGGCGCGATCCCGACCCCGCGCGACACCAGGGAGGTCACCAGCCCGGTGGTGAACGGCCGCCCCGCGCTGGGCATCTCCGCGCTGCCCGGCCGCACGCCGAACACGGTCTGGTAGTCGGCGAGCGGCCAGTCCCTGTCCACGTACGAGTATCGGATCGGCACGCCGTACCGGCGGAGGTAGCCCGTGACCTCCCGGTCCAGCCTCGCCCGCCACAGCCGCGGCGTCTCGCGTCCCAGGAGCCGCAGGGTCGCCCCACCCGGCAGCGGCAGCCACTCCCCGTCCGCACCGCCCCGGTAGGGCTCACCGGCCGTCTCGGTGCTCCCGGGGCCTCCGGCGAGGCCCGTCCGCTCCCTGAGCCTGCGGAGTTCGACCAGCCAGGTACCGTCCTCACGCTCGGTGGAGAAATGCACCGCGAGCCGATCGAGCCGGACGGCCGCGGGAAGCGTGCCGGAATTGTTCACCACGAGCAGGTCGCCGGGGCCGAGCAGACCGGGAAGGTCGGCGAACGCGTGGTGCCCGATCTGTCCGGTGCCCCGCTCCGAGACCAGCAGGCGCACCCCGTCACGGGCCAGCCCTCGGGCCTCCGGGGGCTCGTGCGCCTCCAGTTCGCGCGGGAGCACGAAGTCCGCGGCCATCGCGTCCGCCACGGGCGCGCTCACGTCCCCTCCCCGTACGCACGCACGGATTCCGCCGTCGTTCTCACAGGTCCTCCTCGTTCGGTGCCCCGCCCGTTCATCCGTGCCTCACCCGGCCGCTGTCCGGGCGGTCGGCGATCAGCCGCAGCAGGGTGGGAACGACGCTTTCCGGGGCCGGGGCCTGTTCGGCCTCCTTGGCGCCGACGGCGTCGGCGAGCATGGCGGTGGACATCTCGCCCGGATCGACCCACCAGACCGCGACGTCGGGTTCCTCGACGGCCAGCACGTGGGAGAGCCGCTCCAGGGCGGCCTTGGTCGCGCCGTATCCGCCCCAGCCCTCGTACGCCTCCACCGCCGCGTCGGAGGAGATGTTCACGATCGCGCCGCGCCGCTCCCTGAGCCCGCGCAGGTTCGCCTGGATCAGTGCCAGCGGGGCCAGCACGTTGGTCTGGAACAGCTCCTGGAGCGTGTCGAGCGGGTATCCGGCCAGCGGTGGCAGCGGGACCGCGCCCAGCCCTGAGGCGTTGTTGACCAGCAGGTCCAGCCCGCCGTGTTCCTGTACGGCCCGCGCCAGCCGATCCCGGTGGGCGGGGTCGGCGACGTCTCCGGCCAGGGCGAGGGCGCCGAGCTCGTCCGCGGCGGATCGCAGCGCGTCCTCACCCCGCGCGGTGAGGACGAGCCGCCAGCCGTCGGCGGCGAGGGAGCGGGCGAGTGCCAGGCCGAGGCCGTGGGAGGCGCCGGTGATGAGTGCGGTCTTCGTCATGCCTCGACGCTAGGAGCCGCGCGCCCGCCGTACATCGGCCGCCGGACCTGGCCGGAGGTGGGCCGATGGGCTTAGGACCGATGGAGTAGGCGGCGGGCGTCCGCCGCCGCCTAGAGTCGGTCTCGTGAACTCCGAGAGCGAGGACAGGGACGCCGTGCTGCACGCGGTGAGCTCGGCCGTCCTCGCCGTGACCAGGCACCTGTCGGTGCGCGAGGTGCTCCAGGTGATCGTGCGGTCGGCGCGGCGGTTGCTGGACGCACGCTACGCCGCGCTGGGCGTGCCCGACGACCAGGGGGCGTTCGCCGAGTTCGTCGCCGAGGGCATCTCCGACGAGCAGTGGGACGCGATCGGGCCCATGCCCCGCCAGCACGGCATGCTCGGCGCGATGCTGCGCGAGGGCACGCCGGTCCGGCTGCCCGACATCCGCAGGGACCCCAGGTTCGAATACTGGCCGCGGGCCCATCCGGTGCTCAAGGACTTCCTCGGGGTGCCGATACTCGACGGGGACGAGGTGCTCGGCATCATCTTCCTGTCCAACAAGCGGGCCCCCGGAGGCTTCACCGAGGCCGACCAGCGGCTGCTCACCATGTTCGCCGCGCACGCCGCGATCGCCCTCACCAACGCCCGCCTGTACGAGCGCGGCCGGGAGCTCACGCTGGTGGAGGAGCGCACCCGGATGGCGAGGGAACTGCACGACGCGGTGACCCAGAAGCTGTTCTCGCTGCGCCTCACCGCGCAGGCCGCCGCGTCGCTGGTCGTCGACGATCCCGTACGGGCGCTGCGGGAGCTCGGCCAGGTGGAACGGCTGGCGGGAGAGGCACTGGCCGAGTTGCGCGCGGTGATCGTGGAACTCCGCCCGGCCGACCTCGACCGGCACGGCCTGGCCGAGACGCTCCGCAAGCACGTCCGTCTGCTCGACCGGCTGCACCCGGCCTCGTTCTCGTTCGAGGAGTCCCCGGTGTGCGAGCTCGAACCGGTGATCGAGGTGGCCGTCCTGCGGGTGGCCCAGGAGGCGCTGCACAACGCCTCAAGACACTCGGCTGCGCGTGTGGTCGAGGTGCGGCTGGGCTGCGAGGGCGGGCACGTGGTTCTTGAGGTGAGTGACGACGGGGCCGGTTTCGACGTGACCGCCGCCGCGGGGAGAGGGCTGGGAATCGCCTCGATGGGCGACAGGGCGCAGGCCGTCGGCGGCGACGTGCGGGTGACCTCGGAGCCGGGACGGGGCACACTCGTCCGGCTGGAGGTGCCCGCGTGACCCGTGATGCGGAGAAGGATGATCGTTCGACCCGGCGTCCGGGGGAGTCTGCCGTGGGCGGTCCCGACGATGGTCGTCCGGTCCGTCGACCGGGTGAGTCGCCGGAGTCGGCCGTACGCGGTCCTGACGGTGGTCGTCCGGTCCGTGGCCTGGGCGGGTCCTCGGGGTCGGCTGTACGCGGTCCTGACGGCGACGACCGGGTGATCCGCGTCCTGATCGCCGACGACCACCCGGTCGTGAGGCAGGGCCTTCGCACCTTCCTGGACCTGCAGGAGGATCTCGACGTGGTCGGCGAGGCCGCCGACGGCGCCGAGGCGGTCGCCCTGGTGGAGTCTCTCGCCCCCGACGTGCTGCTGCTCGACCTGAAGATGCCGGTGCTCGACGGGCTCGGCGCGCTGCTGCTGCTGGGCGAGCGAGGGCTGTCGCCGAGGGTGCTCGTGCTGACCTCGGTGAGCGACAGGGGCGACGTGGCTCCGGCGATGCGAGCGGGTGCGGCGGGCTTCCTCTACAAGGACGTCGAACCGGTCGCGCTCGTGCGCGCGATCCGGGCGGTGTACGGCGGCCAGGTGCTGCTCGCCCCCGAGGCGGCCGAGGCGATGCTGGCCGGTCCCGAACCCGTCCGGGCCGCGCGGGAGGGCGGACAGGAGGACAGGTATGTGGCGCCGCTGACCGATCGGGAGCGCGAGGTGCTCGCGTTGATCGCCTCGGGCCGTTCCAACCGGGAGATCGCCAGGCAGCTCGCGGTGGCGGAGAAGACGGTGAAGACCCACGTCTCCAGCGTGCTGATGAAGCTGGGCGTGCAGGACAGGACCCAGGCCGCTCTCTACGCGGTGAGAAACGGTCTGGCCTGACGGCGGTGTCCCGGTGGCCGGATCCTCGGGCCGGCCCTCAGACCAGCTCGGTGATGGCGTGGTGGGCGACCACCCTGGCCCGGCGCACCGCGCGGTCGAGCTCACGCAGGGCCTCACCGCGTACGGCGATCTGGCCCGAGGTGAGCCCGCGGTCGTCGGCGACGCGGAGCACCGCGGCGAGGCGGGCGGCGAGGGCGGCGACCCGGTGGGCCCTGGCGGGGTAGCCGGGGGCCAGGCCGTCGTCCACGATCTCCAGCCGCCGGTGGCCCTGGGCCGGACCCTCCACGCCGAGCAGGGCGTCGGTGGCCACCCGCATCGCGCGGGTCAGCTCGTGCTCGGCCTCGGCGAGGGAGGGCAGGTCGGGGGCCGTGGTACGGGCCTCCAGCACGGTCCAGCGAACCCCGGCGTACGATGACCCGCGGCGGTCGTTTACCGGGATCAGGCCGAGACATCTGTCGGGAAGCACGGCTGTCGCCGCCTGCCCGGCCTCGATGGCCGCGGAGTTGAAAGGGGGCGGTCCGGTGAGACCGAGTGGGTCGCCCGCGACGGGAAGGGCCAGTCGCAGCGATTTCATGCCCTCGATCCGCAGGTCGGCGAGGAATCCGCGGAGGGCGAGGTCGCCGGTCTCACCGGCGACGAGTTGGGGGCCTGCCTGCCGCTCCACGCGGTCGGCGGCCTCGTCGAGGCCGACCTGTCCGGCGAGCCAGGCGTTGCCCCAGCAGACCAGGGTGGCCGAGATCGGTGAATCAGGGTGCACCGATCCACGATATGCGCTTGTCCTGCAATAGGTTTTGTTCGAGCGATTCACAAGGAGGCGTAAGGGATGGGCGGTCAGGTGCTTCGGCTACAGGACGTCACCGTCCGCAGGGACGGAGCGGTCCTGTTGCGGGAGATCGACTGGACCGTTCACGAGGACGAGCGGTGGGTCGTCATCGGCCCCAACGGCGCGGGAAAGACGACGTTGCTGCAGGTGGTCGGGGCGATGCTGTTCCCCACCGAGGGCGTCGTCGAGATCCTGGGCGAGCGGCTCGGCCAGAGTGACGTCTTCGAGCTGCGGCCCCGCATCGGGCTCGCGAGCGCCGCGCTGGCGGAGAAGGTGCCACCGGACGAGAAGGTCATCGATCTGGTTCTCACGGCCTCGTACGCCATCCTCGGCCGCTGGACGGAGGAGTACGACTCCCACGACGTGACGCGTGCCGTCGAGCTGATCGACCAGCTCGGCTGCGCCCACCTGATCCGGCGCCGCTTCAACACGCTGTCGGAAGGGGAGCGCAAGCGGGTCCAGATCGCCCGCGCGCTCATGCCCGACCCGGAGCTGCTGCTGCTGGACGAACCCGCCGCGGGCCTCGACCTGGGCGGGCGCGAAGACCTGGTCCGCCGCCTGGCGACCTTCGCGCACGACCCGAAGGCGCCGACCATGGTGCTGGTCACCCACCACGTGGAGGAGGTGCCCAGTGGGTTCACCCACGCCCTGCTGCTCCGGCACGGCTCGGTGGTGGCCCAGGGCCCGATCGACCAGGTGATGACCGCGGAGAACCTGTCGCACACCTTCAGCGTCCCGCTCACCCTCGATCGGGGGCGCGAGGGCCGCTGGTACGCGCGGGCGCACCAGCTCTGAGGGGAACCCGAGAGGTTCCGAGATCGTTTCGGTCGTTCAAAGGCCGTTGAAGGGAAAAGCAAATATCCTGCCGGGTCAAGAGTTCCACGTGACTCGACCGCCCGGGGTGGTTCATGGAAGCGCTTGTCGCCGCACTCGTCATCGTGGTCGTGGCGGCGTTCGCCGTCCATCGGATGGTTCGCGTCGTGCCGCACGCCACGGCGGGTGTCGTGGAGCGGTTGGGGCGCTACCACAGGACGCTCGGTCCCGGGCTGAACCTCGTGGTGCCGTTCATCGACCGGATCAAGGACATGGTCGATCTTCGTGAGCAGGTCGTCGCATTCCCGCCGCAGGCGGTCGTCACCTCCGACAACCTCGTCGTCTCGGTCGACACGGCCGTCTCCTTCCAGGTGACCGACGCCCGCGCGGCGACCTACGAGATCGCCAACTTCCTGGTCGCCGTCGAGCAGCTCGTCGCGACCACGCTGTGCGACGTGGTCGGCGGGATGGATGTGGACCGCGTGCTGGCCTCCCGCGAGGAGATCGGCGCCGAGCTGCGCCGGGCGCTCGACGACGCGGCGGGCGGGTGGGGGCTGAGGGTCGGCCGGGTCGAGGTGAAGACGATCGACCCGCCCGTCTCGATCCAGGAGGCGATGGAGAGGCACTCCCGCGCCGACCACGACAGGCGGGCCGCGCTGCTCACGGCCGAGGGGGAGAAGCAGACGGCCGTCCTCGCCGCCGAGGGGCGGAGAAAGGCCGCCGTACTGGCCGCTCGCGGCGAGGCGGAGGCGACCGTGCTCAGGGCGCGGGCCGACGCCGAGGCCAGGGCGACGCGGGCCAGGGCGGAGGCCGACGCGATCGACATGCTTTTCCGCGCCGCCCGTGACGGCAGGCCCGACCCGGAGCTTCTCGCCCACGAATACCTGCGGGCGCTCCCCGAGCTCGCCAAGGGGGACGCGGGCAAACTGTGGATCGTCCCGCCGGACCTGAGACGGACCCTCGAAAGCCTCGCGGACCTTCTCCCGGACGGGGGCGAGCCCTCCGGAGAGTCCGACGGAGGTGTGCCTTCGGGCGGTTCGGTCAGGGAGGACGGGCCGGGCGGACACCGACCTTCGGGCGAGGAAGAGGTGCCGGACACGTGGGAGCCCTCGGTCAAGGGAACCTCGGTCAAGGGCGGTCCCGTTAAGGACACCCCCGCCATCGGGTGATCCCGATCTCCTCCTACCATCCGGTGAGGGCCGTGCACCTGCCTATGGGCGCGAGCCTGACGAGTGAGGGGAAGCGCATGACACCGTGGGAGGCGGTCGCGATCTTCGTGGCCGGCGTCGGGGCGGGGGGCATCAACGCCGTCGTCGGTTCCGGGTCTCTGATCACGTTCCCGACGATGGTCGCGCTGGGCATGCCACCGGTCATCGCGAACGTCTCCAACACCGTGGGCCTGGTCCCGGGGTCGATGACCGGCGCGTTCGGCTACCGGGAGGAGCTGAGGGGGCAGCGCCCGCGGCTGATCAGGCTGGGGGTTCCCGCGCTGGTCGGTGCGCTGATCGGCGGGGTGCTCCTGCTGTACCTTCCCGCGGAGACGTTCGACGTCGTCGTGCCCGTCCTGATCGCTCTGGCGTGCGTGCTGGTGGTGATCCAGCCAAGGCTCAACGGCTGGCTGAGCGCCCGGCGGGAGCATCCCCATCCGCACGGCGGCCCCTGGCTCTGGGGCGGCGTTCTTGTGTGCGGCATGTACGGCGGCTACTTCGGCGCGGCCCAGGGGGTGCTGCTCATCGGGCTGATGGGCAGTTTCCTCGACGAGGGCCTGCAGCGGATCAACGCGGCCAAGAACGTACTCGCGCTGCTGGTCAACGCGTGCGCCGCGCTGCTGTTCATCGTGGTCGCGGAGGTCGACTGGCTGGCGGCCCTGATGGTGGCGCTGGGCGCCGCGATCGGCGGTTTCCTCGGCGCGAAGATCGGCAGGCGACTGCCGGCCCCGGTGCTGCGCTGGTTCGTGGTGTGCGTCGGGATCGTGGCGATAGTCAAACTGGTGTACGGGTGAACCTGCCTGCTACCGGGTACTTATTCAGGTATGAAAGGTGACAAAGTCGAGGTTGTCATCGACGCAGGAGACAGTTCCCGTACCTACGAGGTCAGCGCCACCAGAGCGGGGCGCCGCGTTGAGGTGGCCAACGCCCGAGGCGGCGTTGTCGAGGTGAGCGAGGTCACCCGGAGCGGAACGGCCGTGCGCACCGCCCGCTTCATGTCCAGCCGTATTCTCGCCCTGGTCGAACACCCCGCCGACGGCAAGCCGGCCTAGGCCGGGCCGACGGCGGTAGCCGGTTCTCGTCACGCCCGGGTGAGATGTACGGTCACGCCTGGGCGGGGCGTCCGCCCGGCCCCGGGTTCTCCGCGCCCGGACACCTCGCCGGGTTCCCGGCGAGGTCCTGGAGACGGACGCGGGTGTCCCCTCGGTTTTCCGGTCAGGTCCGCGCGACCGGGCGCGGGTGTCCCCTCGGTTTCCCGATCAGGGCTGCGCGACCGGACGCGAAGGTCACCTCGCTTTCCCGGTCGAGTCCGCGCGGCCGGGCGCGGGTTCGTCCCCGCGGGTGCCCGGTCAGGTCTGCGCGGGGCGGACCTGGAGCACCCCGTCGCGGCGGATCCGGGTCTCGAAGGACGGCTGGGGAGCGGTGGCCGGGCCGTGTACGACGGCTCCGTCGGAGAGCCTGAAGGTGCTCCCGTGCCATGGGCAGACCACGCAGGCGGTCCCCTCCTCCGAGATCAGACGCCCCTGGTGGAGCGGGCCCGCCAGGTGCGCGCACTGGTCGGCGAGCACCGTGACGTTCGCGCCGACGCGCAGCACGAACAGATCGATGTAACCCAGCCTCCGCGTCACCGGGCGCCCGTCCGGCAGGTCGCCGACGTCGCACAGGTCGTGCCAGCCCAGCGGGACCAGGTGGGCGACGGACTCGGCGTGGTTCGCCCCGGCCGCCTGCCGGTAGGCGAGGTGGCCGCCGAGGTAGCCGCCCACGCTCGCGGCCCCCAGGCCGGCGAACGACAGCACCCGCCCGGTCCGGTCGCGCCCGGCCATCCGCAGCACCAGCGAACCCGCGTAGAGCCCGAGAGCGGTCAGGTTGGCGATCGCGTGCACGAACCCCACCCGTTGCTGCTCGCGGTGGAGCGCCGACCAGTCGGTGATGCCCGCCGCCATCGCGGGCATCGCGGCCGCGAGCCCGCCCGCGACCAGCATCCGCGACGCCCGCGGATCGGAACGGGTCACGTCGAGCACCGCCGTCGCCGTCCAGAGACCCAGGCTGACGTTGGCGAGCGGTGGATGCAGCGGTTTGCCGATCGGCACCCCGTGCAGCAGGTCACGCAGCGGTCCTGGACCGATCCGCCGGCGCACGGCCTTGGCGAGCACGCGGATCGGTCTGTCGGCCTTGGGCGAGCGTTCGATCCGATCGGTGAGCTCGACCCCGGGCACCAGACGCCTGGTCCGACGCCCTGTTTTGACAGTTTCCTTCACCATTGCCCCCTCCTAGACCATAGGGACCTACCCGAGAACGGCGTTATGCACGCGCCAAATGCCCTCGGCTGACGGAGAGGGCGATGATCTCGGTGGCGTAGGCGCCCAGTGTCGCCGATCCCTCCTCGATGATTTTCACCTTCTCCAGCACCTGCTCGGCCGTCACCTTGTACAGCGACCAGGTGCCGCCCTCGTTGTGGTGGTTCGCCATGATGGGGGCGATCCGGTCGAGGGCCTTGGCGAATTTGGCCTCCGGTGTCCTGCGTTCCTCGAACTCGTCCCAGAGCTCGCGCAACCGCGCGGCCTGGTCGCAGGGGAGCAGCCCGAAGATCCGGTCGGCGGCCTTGCGCTCGATGTCCAGCTGGGCCTCGACGGCCGAGGCGTCGTAGATGAACGTGTCTCCCGCGTCGATCTCGACGATGTCGTGGACGAGCAGCATCGCGACGACCCTGTCGAGGTCGGTGCCCGGTGGCGCGTGCTCGGCCAAGACCATCGCCAGCATGCCCACGTACCAGGAATGCTCGGCGTCGTTCTCACGCCGCGACCCGTCCATGAGGGTGTTGCGGCGGACGATGCGTCTGAGCTTGTCGATCTCCATGGCGAAGGTGAGCTGAGCGTGCAGACGGTCCTGTGCTGGAGGGGTGGTCACGCGCGCAAGCCTAATGCGCGTCGATCCCGCTTTTCCGAGCGATCATGGGATCACGCCCGGCCGAGGGTGACGGGAACCCCGTTGAACACGGCGTTTCCCGAGGGTATGTCCACGACGGAATCATCTGTCAGCGTGTTCGCGTTCACTCCCGCGTGCTTGGCGGCCACCGGTTGCGAGGTGCCGGAGTGCCCCCATCCGTGGGGCAGGCTCACCACCCCCGGCATGATCGTGTCGGTCGGCTCAAGCGGCACGACCAGCTCTCCGGCGGCCGAGCGCACCACGGCGTGCTCGCCCAGCCCGAGCCTGCTCACGTCGTCCGGGTTGATCTGCAGGGTGCACCGGTTGGTCCCGCCGACCAGCGGCCCCACGTTGTGCAGCCAGCTGTTGTTGGAACGCAGATGGCGCCGCCCGATCAGCACGATCTCCGCGGGCGGGACGGCGAGCCGCTCGCGCAGCCGCGCGGCGTCCTCGACCAGCTGCGGCGGGGCGAGCTCCACCCGTCCCGAGGCCGTACGGACGATCTCCGCCAGCCGGGGCTCCAGCGCTCCCAGGTCGATGCCGTGCGGGCTCGCCAGGAGAGTGGCCAGGGAGAGTCCGTACGGTCCGAGCCTGAGCATGGCGTCCAGCCGCCTCTCCGCTCCGCTGCCACCGTCCAGGGAGGCGCGCAGCTCGGCGGGGTCCGCGCCCTCCACCGGAGATCCGGGCGTCTCGACGGCCCTTCGGAGCATCCGGTCGAGGATCAGCTCGTCGAGCAGGGCCGGATCGGCGTCCGCGCCCTGACCCGAGGCGATCATCGCCAGCCGTGCCATGATCTCGGCCTCCGACGGACGTCCCGGCTCCAGCGGCAGGACCGGCGGGGAGAACCTCGCGTAGTTGCGGACCGCGAAGGCGAGCAGCGTCAGGTCGTAGTGCGGCGACTGCGTCACGCGCGGCGGCGGCAGGATCACGTTCGCGTGCCGGGTGGTCTCGTTCAGGTACGGGTCCACGCAGACCATGAACTCCAGGTCGCGGAAGGCCCGGTCCAGCCGGGGTCCGCCCGGCGCCGACAGCACCGGGTTGCCGGCCACCACGACCAGCCCTCTGACCTGCCCCTCTCCCGGCGTCTCGATCTCGTCGGCGAGGGTGGCCACCGGGATCTCGCCGTTCGCCTCCGGTAGCCCCCGGACGCGGCTGTGCCAGCGTCCCGTGACGTACGGCCTGCTCCGGCGGCCGTTCTCCACGGCGGTCTTCGCGAACATCACCCCGCCGGGACGGTCGAAGTTGCCGGTCAGGATGTTGACGACGTCGACCAGCCACTGCGCGACGGTGCCGAACTCGGCGGTGCAGGTGCCGATGCGGGCGTAGACGGCGGCCGTCGGGGCCGCCGCCAGCTCACGTGCCAGCCGTACGATCTCCCCGGCCGGTATCCCGCACATCGGGGCCACGACCTCGGGGGCGAAGTCCCGCGCCAGCCGCCGTACCTCCTCCAGCCCGTCGATCCCGATGCCGCCGATGTCGGCGCCGACCGAGGTGAGGTCCTCGGCGAGGAGGGTGTGGACGATGCCGAACAGCAGGTAGGCGTCCATGCCCGGGCGTACGAACAGGTGCTCGTCGGCGAGGGCGGCGGTGCGGGTGCGGCGCGGGTCGACGACCACGAGTTTGCCGCCGCGCCCGCGCAGCGCCTTGAGACGGCCGGGGAAGTCGGGGGCGGTGCAGAGCGAGCCGTTGGACTCCAGCGGGTTGGCGCCGAGCATCAGCAGGTGGTCGGTGCGATCCAGGTCGGGCACCGCGATGGCCATCGGGTCGCCGAGCATCAGACCGCAGGAGACGTGCTTGGGCATCTGGTCGACGGTGCTCGCGGAGAAGACGTTGCGGGTGCCGAGGGCGCGGATCAGCGGCCCGCCGTACAGGGCTCCCGCCATGGAGTGGGCGTTCGGATTGCCGAGGTAGACGGCGAGCGAACCGCGGCCGTGGGCGTCGATCACCCTGCCGAGGCCCTCCTCGACCACGCGGAACGCCTCCTCCCAGGACGCCTCGCGCCACTCCTCACCCGTACGGATCATCGGGACGCCGAGCCGGTCGGGGTCCTCGTCGAGGCGGCCCAGGCTCGCGCCCTTGGGGCAGACGAACCCCCTGGAGAAGGGGTCGTCCGGGTCGCCCTTGACCGAGGTGACGTGTCCGGCGTCGTCGAGGGTGAGCCGGAGGCCGCAGACGGCCTCGCAGAGAGGGCAGGTCCTGTGAGCTGTTCTCATCGGCGCTCCTGGGTTCGGCGAATGAACTCATCATGGCCGTCGGTCCGGCACGGGGAAAGCCCCGGAGCGTGGCTTGGATTCACGTGGTCGTCGCGACATCTCGATCCGAGAAGTCGCGACGACCCCTTGAAACCGCCTGGGCTCCGGGGCTTTCCTTCGCGGCCGGGTGGAGGTTCACGCGGCCTGTCGTCGCCTCCCGGGAAGCTCGCCGGGTCCGGGGAACTCGCCGGGTCCGGAGAACGGGACGGTGGCGCGGTGGATGTCGGGCTCCTCCTCTGTGGTGCGGCGGGCCTGTCGGGGGTGGCCGGTCTCCGTGGTCCGACCGGCCTGCGGGGCGTGGCCGGCCTCCACGGCACGGTGGGCTTCTGCCGTATGGAGGGCGGCCTCTGTGGCACGGTCGGTCTCCGTGGCGTGGCCGGCCCGCAGGCACACCCAGTTCGTCCGCCCGTAGAGCCGGTCGAGACCCACCGGGGGACCGAAGACCTCGCCCCCACGGACGATCTCGACCGTCAGCAGGTTCCCCCACCTGAGGTGCCGGGACACCACGGCGTCGCGGGCGTAGCACGCCGCCGCGATCTCGGCGGAGAAGGCGTCGAAGTCCTCGGCGCAGGTTCCCGCCCTGGCGAGGACGAGCGCCTTCTCCCCGGCGGCGGTGGGGGTGATCCACAGGATCAGCGGCAACCGGCCGAAGCGGGTGTGTATCCCGGTCTCCGCGCACGCCCGCTGGAGGCGGTGCCGGGAGACCAGGCACCACACGTGTGCCGTCACCCACTTTCTCCCGAAGCCGGAGGCCACGGGGGTGACGGCGGCGCAGACCACGACGAGAAACGGCCACCAGTCGCCCTCGCGGAGCGAGAGGGCCACGGTGACCGTGAGGAACGAGGCGGCGGCGAGCAGCGCGACCTCCGTCCGCCAGCGCCACAGCCGGACGACGAGGCCCGCACGGCTGGGCGGCCGGCCGCCGGGGTGGCCGTAGCGGCTGCCGCGGAGATCACGCCGCGACATCGCCGCCCGCCCCCTTGTCGTGGACGGGCGCCAGGGTGAGGGCGGGAGCGGCCGTCCGCTCGGCCTTGAGGAGGTCGAACCGCGGCTCGCGGTAGTGCCTGGCCCCGAAACCGGTCCGGGTCACGCTCCAGCCGAGCCGGTAGGCCCACTCGTCCTGGTCCATGCAGAGCTCTCGGTCGGTCACATAGATCAGGTCGAGAATGAAGGTCTTGATTCCGTGGGTTCTGTTGGTACGGTGGAAGGACATAGGAGACTCCCTTCGTGGCTTTGACGCGGAGTTCTTGTGCCAACCGGGTCGGTGGCCGCCGACCCGGTGTTTTTTGTGTCCGATCAGGACACTCTCGTGAGTGCGTGCGACTTTGGGCCGTCGCCGGCCGATTACCGCTGCTCCCCCTGTCGGCCTCCCCGTGTCAACTCCGTTTCTTCGAAGACGGCGCCGTTGCCGAAGAGCCGCGTGTCTGTTTCACACCCGCGGCTCACGAATGCCCTCGAAGACGCCCTCCGGATGATCGCCGGTGGCTCCCCCGATCTTGCGAGGACCTTCCTGTTCTGATAGTCGCTCAGCATAGATTTGGCTGCAAGACTTGCCGTAAGGAAAAAAGCAATAAACTTCCGCAGATGCACTGCAACCATCAGTGTAATTTGCACTACTATTCATCGAGTTCCTGTTGAGGCCGTGACAGCCGCTCGCCCGTCATGGTGAGGAGGTCGTGATGTCGGAACGTGGCAGTCCAGCACTCCGTCAGCGCCGGTTGGGCATGGAGCTGCGCCGGCTCCGCGAAGGCCTGAACATGACGGGTGACGAGGTGTCCGGTCGCCTGGGGTGGTCGACCGCGAAGGTCAGCCGGATAGAGACCGCCAAGACGCTGGCCAAGGAGGCGGACGTCGAGGCGCTCGCCGACCTTTACGGCGTCGACGAGCGGCTCAGGGAGACCCTGGTCGCGCTACGGCGTGAAGCCTCCAGGAAGGGCTGGTGGGAGAGATATCGAAATTCCGTTCCCGATGACTACATCACGCTCATCGGGATGGAGGCGGAGGCCACTGAGATGCGTAACTGGGAACCCCAGATCGTGCCGGGGCTTCTCCAGACAGAGGAATACGCTCGTGCGGTCATCTCGGTGGGGCAGCATGCGAGCCAGGTGCCGTCGAGTTGGTTCCAGGATCGGGTCGAGGTGCGGATGGCGCGTCAGCGTACGTTGCTGTACGACTCCAGGCCGCTGACCCTGCTGGCGGTGTTCAACGAATCCGTGTTGAAAAGTCAGTACGGTGACGCTCGCGTCATGCGAGATCAGCTGCGACACCTGATCGAGGTTTCGGAGCTGGAACACGTAGATATGAGAATTCTTTCCAAGGATGTTCCGCCACCGGTGTCCACGGGACCGTTCGTGCACCTCACCTTTTCCGATTTTCCGGACATAGTCTACCTTGAATCGCTTTTCGGTGGACGGTACGTGGATGATGTGGAAAAAGTGTACGGGTATGAGCGTGCCTTTGAGCATTTGATGGAACGAGCTCTTCCAGAGGCCGGCTCGCAGGAGCTGATCAAAGAAGTAAGCGAGCATTGGGGCAGGTAGCGACCGGTCTGCCAACCGGCGACTACCGTCATTTTTATGGAAAGAAAAATGAACGCGACTGATTTCAGCGGTGCGATGTGGAAGAAGAGCGCGCACAGCTCTCCGAACGGCAATTGCGTCGAAGTGGCGACGCTGAGCGGAGGCGGCGTAGGGGTCCGGGACAGCAAGAACGGATCCGGGCCCGTGCTGGTCTTCACTCCCGATGAGTGGAAGGCATTCGTCGGCGGAGTGAAGGACGGAGAGTTCGACATATAGCAGAAGCGGCTCCAGTGCTCACCTGGAGAAAAAGAGCCGCTCCGCTGCGATTACCGCGTTTCATTGTCTCTGCTCACCGGATGGATTGACCGCCCGCCGGTGGAGCAGGGGAGAATCATCGCACACCGGGGAAGCGCGTCGGACATGGTGTCCTATCTGGACACGTCCAATACCTTGCACGTTTTCCATCACGCCTTCATTCTTAAGGTGCCCTATGGCCACCTATGGGAGAGGAGGTGAGATGTGTCCGATATTGACCAATATGGAGTGATTTGGCGAAAGAGCAGGCTCAGTGCCGCGAGTGGCAACTGCGTTGAGGTGGCTCGCCTGGCCGGCGAGGGGTTCGCGGTCAGGGACAGCAAGGACAGGCGCGGACCGGTGCTGCTCTTCGGCGGGACCGAGTGGAGCGAGTTCGTCGCGGCGGTGAAGAGCGGAGACTTCGATCTCTGAGTGACCGTCCTTTCAGGACCGGGGGCTTGCCCAACGGCGGGACAGCCCCCTTTCGTGTTCCAGGGAACAGTTCGGAACGGTCACGTGAGGCCGTAGGGCCCGCGGTCTCCGGGGAGAAACGAGCCGTGCGAGGACAGGCGGCCCCGGAACACCCTGTCCGGGGACGGCCCGCGACGCCGGGCATCGGCGACCGGCTCCGGCTTTTTCGCGGAAACGAATCCGGCGGCGCGAGTTGTGACACGGGGATGGACGAGATGGCATCCTCGGATACCGATGGACACGTACACAGCTCGCCGCCTCGCCCTGGTCGCCGCGGTCACCGCCTCAGCCGTGCTTCTCGCGGCCTGCTCCGCGGCCGAGTCGGCCGCCCCCGAACCGTCCTCCGACGCCGTGAAGAAACCCACCGAACCGGCCGAGGCCACCCCCACGCCCGAGCGTAAGCCGTACACCATCTCCTTCGGCGGGGATGTCCACTTCGAGGGCGTGCTGCGAAACCGGCTGAACGCCGATCCGAAGACCGCGCTCGGCCCGATCGCCAAGGTGCTGAGAAGCTCCGACCTGGCGATGATCAATCTGGAGACGGCGATCACCACCGGCGGCACCCCGGCCCCCGGCAAGCAGTACACCTTCCGTGCCCCGGCGACGGCGCTCACCGCGCTGAAGGCGGCCGGGGTGGACGTCGCCTCCCTCGCGAACAACCACGGCATGGACTACATGCAGAGCGGGCTGACAGACTCGCTCGCCGCCATCAAACGGTCCAGGTTCCCGGTCGTGGGTGTGGGCAGGAACGAGGCCGAGGCGTACAAGCCGTGGCGGACGACCGTGAACGGCAACCGCGTCGCCATCATCGGCGCTACCCAGGTGCTGGACGCGGAGTTCATCCAGGCGTGGACGGCCTCGGGCGACCAGGGCGGCCTCGCCTCGGCGAAGAACGAGGCGAGACTGCTCCAGGAGGTGCGCAGGGCGCGCAAGAACTCGGACACCGTGATCGTCCATCTGCACTGGGGTACCGAGCTGCAGAAGTGCCCCAACGAGGCGCAGCGCGGCCTGGCGCCCAAGCTGGTCGCGGCCGGCGCGGACGTCGTCGTCGGCGGCCACGCGCACATCCTGCTCGGTGCCGGATACCTGAAGAACAGCTACGTCAGTTACGGTCTGGGCAACTTCGTCTTCTACAACTGGGGACCGGAGACCGGCAGGACCGGTGTGCTCACCTTGACGATCAACGGCCGCAAGGTGCTCAAGGACCAGTGGACCCCGGCCACCATCCAGGGCGGGGTGCCGGTCCCGATCACCGGGACCGGGCGGCAGCAGGCGGTCGCGGACTGGAAGGCGCTGCGCGGCTGCACCGGCCTCGCCGCCAGGCCCACCCGCTCCGAGTGACTCGGAGCGGGCCCGGCGGAGGTTCCGGACATCTCCCGATATTCCGGAGGAGGTGCGGAACAGGTTCCGGGCGTCTCGTGTGGCAGGAGGGCGTGACGCCGGTGGAGGAGCCAGGTGACGTCCCACCGGCACTCACACACCGCCTCACATGCGGCGTTGCGCGGTTCGTCCGGTCCACCCCGGGGTGGAGAAAACTCGTGATTGGTGAATAACTACTGACCCTGACGTGTCAGAGGGGCAAGATGGTGTGGTGTCCACCATGTCCTGCGAGGAGCACGGAGAGGCTCCACTGCGGCGCCAACCCACCCAGCGACGGAGCGCGCGACGTGTTGAGCGGATGCTCGACGCATGCGCCGACCTGCTGGACGAGATCGGCTACGACGCGCTCTCCACCACGAGGATCGCCGAGCGCGCGGGGGTCGCGATCGGTTCGGTCTACCAGTTCTTCCCCGACAAGCGAGCCATCACCCAGGCGGTGACCCGGCGCCACGTGGAGGGGTTCGTCTCCCGTATCGGCAGGCGCTTTCTGCTGGAGGACTACGAGGGCTGGTGGGACGCGGTCGACGCGATCATCGACGAGTACGTGGAGATGCACAGGACCGTGCCGGGTTTCCGGTCCCTGCACTTCGGCGACGTGGTCGACCTCAACCTGCTCGACGCCTCGTCGGAGAACAACACGGTGATCGCCGGACGGTTGCGCGGTCTCCTCCTGCAGGAGTACGGGCTGGCCGACAGCGAGGAGTTCGACCTGGCGATCCTCGTCGCGGTCGAGGCCGGGGACGCCGTGCTCAAGCTGGCCTTCCGGCGCGATCCGAACGGCGCTCCGGAAATCGTGGCCGAGGCGAAGCGCCTCATCCGGGGCTATCTGAACCGTCAGTTCGCCCGCGTCTCGGTCTGAGAGCCATCGCCCCCCTGACGAAGCGCGAGCCGCGCGAAGGGGCGAGCCGTCACCGCGCCCGTGTTCCGGGCTGAGGGAATACGGGCTGAGGGGATACGGAAGGGGAAGCCTCGACGGGGGATGTGCCGGTGCCCTCCGGCAGGCTCTCGACGCCGAGCGCGTCCGGTGCGGTGAGCGCGTCCGGCGCGGCAGGCACGTCCTCCCCCTCCCGGTGTCGTCCGCCCCGGCGTTCGAGCTGGGACCACCGCTCGGGGAAGGCGGCCTCAGGGCGCCCCTGCGCCGTCAGCCCCTGCCGCGCGGGCTCCGGTACGCCCTGCCCCGGCGTTTCCCGCCCTCGCGTGCCACGTTCCCGAGTATCCGGTCCCTGTCCCTGCGGGACGCGTTTCCTGACGACGTGTCCGCGCGCACGCGGCCGCTCGTCCTGCCGCCGTTCCGTACCCGCCACTGGAACGGGAGCGACCGCGGACAGTCCGGGTGGCCGTGTCCTCGGCTCCGCGCGAGACCTCCCCGAGGAATCACACGACTCACGGCGGGACGAGATGATCGGCTGGAGCCGCCTCTCCCGGTGGTTTCGTTCGACTTTCCTGATCCGGGCGGCGAGCCTCTCGCCACGGATGCGGTTCTCCAGGGTGACCAGCTCCCGGTGTGCCTGCCCGATCGCCTCCATCTTGACCGAGAGGTATCCGGCGGACCCGGGAACGACCACGGAGAAGGCCAGAAGGAGCATCAACGTGAACGATGTCTGCTTGGACATGCCCATCGCGACCCCTTCCCGTGACCCGCTCCTCTGTCAGTAATCGTTGGTCATATGCCCGTTTTGCTGGGAAAAAACGCGTAGCGTAGTCGTTCGTTTGCCCAAGGTAACGTTGCCAATACCTGCCGTTGGCCGTACGCGGTCGAGCGTCGCTCGGTACTCTCGCGATGTGGCGCATGTGACACGTGAGCAACTTGATCGATTGCTTGAGCAGGCACTTCTGGCCGACGATCACGAAGACCTGGCCCGGCGACTCGAAGACCTGGTCGAGACGTACGCGTCCGGCGACATATCACGGGCGGCGATCCTCGTGCTCGCCGCCGAGGAGTGGCGGCAGGCCGGACAGCCCGCCCGGGCCTTCGACTGCTTCCAGCGGGCGGTGGACGACGGCGGCGAGGTGAGCGTCGATCCCCGGGCGGGGATCGCCGACACCCTCTTCGAGCTCGAACGGCCCGACGAGGCGAGGGAGGTGATCGCGGCGATCCGCGCCGTCGGTGACGTCACCGCGGCCACCGCCCTCACGGTCGCCGAGACCCTCGTCGCCTACGGCGACCTCGGAGAGGCCCATCAGTGGGCGACCGAGGGGGCGCACCGGGCGGTGGAGGGCAGCGGCGAGCACATCGCCCTGCTCAGAACCCGCTACCGGATTCGCGTGGACCTCGGTCTCCCGGAGGACGACCTCGACGCCCTCCTGGACGCCTCGCACTGACGGCGCCCCGGTCCCGCCGACCTGACATGCGGCGGGGGAGGGCCGTGCCCCGTGAGGCACGGCCCTCCCCCGCGATGGTTCGGCGGTGGATCTATGCCGACCCGCGGGCTGATCCGCGGATCGGCGGCCGGTCCACCTGCCGGCTCCGCATTTACTCCACGTTGAGGTTCGGGAGCGTTCCCTCGGGCGCGGGAAGAACGGGAGCCGCTGCGGCGCTCTGCACCGTGGTGCCGCTCGTGCCGCCTTCCGTCGTGGCCTCGCCGGCCGCGGGAGCGTCCGGCGGCACGGGGGCCTCCGGGCGCGCGGCGGCCGGCGGCTCCACCGTGGGCATGTTCGCGGCGGGTGCGTCGGCGGTGGGTGCGTTCGCGGTCGGCATGTCCGCGGTGGGTGCGTCGGCGGGCACGTTCGCGGTGGGCATGTCCGCGGTGTGGGTGTCCGCGGTGGGTGCCTCGGTGGCGGGTGTGTCCGCGGTGGGCATGTTCGTGGTGGGTGCCTCGGTGGTGGGCGCGTCGGCGGTGGTTGCGTTGGCGGCGGGCGCCTCGGCAGCGACCGCGTCAGCGGCGGGTGCGTCGGCGGTGGGCGTCTCGGCAGTGGACGCCTCGGTGGAGGGCGCGTCCGCGGCCGGCATGTCCGTGGTGGGTGCGTCGGCAGCGGGTGCGTCCGTGGTGGGTGCCTCGGTGGTGGCGGGCGCCTCGGCAGCGACCGCGTCGGCGGCGGGTGCGTCGGCGGCGGGCGCGTCCGCGGTCGGCAGGTTCTCGGTGACGGCCTCCGCCGGGACGAGGTCGGGCATCGGAGGTGCGGGCACGTTGACCGGTGCGTCCGAGGTGACCGGCACCTCGACGAGCTCACCGGGTGCCGGCGGGGCCGGGGCCCGCAGCCAGCTGATGCCGTCGCCGGGAGCACCCGGCGTGCCCGGCAGTTCCGGTGCCTCGGCCATGATGCTCACCCACGAGTTCGTCCACTCGTGACCGGGAAGGCTCGACAGCCCGAAGGCCTCGGCGTCCGCGAAGTCGACCACGGCGGAGGGCTGGGAGAACTGGGGCAGACCGGTGACGCGTGCGAGCCGGTCCGCGGTGACGGACGTTTCCCCGATGTTCGCGGTCACCGGCGCCTCAGCACCGGCCACGGCCGCCGGCGCCTGCTCGCTGTTCACCGTCACGGGCGTCCCCGGAGGAGGCAGCTCCGTGTCGCTCACCGTCGCCGGCACCTCGCCGCTGGTCGCGGCCTGTGGCGTCACGGTGCTGTCCGTCGAGAGGTTCGCGGTGCTGTCCGTGGTCGGCGGGGTGACGGTGCTGTCCGTCGAGAGGTTCGCGGTGCTGTCCGTGGTCGGTGAGGTGACGGTGCTGTCCGTCGTCGACAGGCTCGTGCTGCTGTCCGTGATCGATGGGGTCACGGTGCTGTCCGTGATCGGAGGTGTCACGGTGCTGTCCGTCGTCGACGCTGTGACGGCGCTGTCCGTGGTGGGAGCCCCCTCGGGCGTCGCGGCGGTTCCGGCGGCGCCGGTCTCCTCGCACGCGGGCTCCACCGGTCCGGGCGTTCCCAGAGCCGTCGCCGTGCCCTGCTCCTGGCAGGGCACGAGCTCCGCCGACGCCGGGGAGGCCATCGTGAGGCCGGCGCCGACCGTGAGCACCGCCATCGCGAGGATTCCCCGGATGTTCCGTGATGAATTCGACATTCGCATCCCCCTGTTGCGTTCGGTAATCCGACGAAAACCGAACGTAACAGGGGGGTCTCGCTCAGGGGCGGGCTTAGCTCAATGGTGGTCAAGCCATTACCGGGCCGCGTCGGAGGCGGTCAGGTCCTCACCGGCCTTCAGCCGCCCACCGTCGGCTCCCACCGACCTCCACCCGGCCTGCCGATTTCATCGCGCGGTCGCCGTCAGGCCCTCACCGGGCCGATGGACAGGGAGTCCCTCGCCTCGTCGAGGTCGACCAGCACCTCGTCGCCGTCCTGGACCTCGCCGGAGAGGACCTCCTTGGCCAGTTTGTCGCCGATCGCGGACTGGACGAGGCGGCGCAGCGGACGCGCGCCGTACAGGGGGTCGTAACCCGTCAGCGCCAGCCAGTCGCGCGCCGCCGGGGTCACGGTCAGCGTGAGCCGCCGGTCCGTCAGGCGCCTCGCCAGGTGGGCCACCTGCAGGTCCACGATCCTGGACAGCTCCTCGGTGCCGAGCGCGTCGAACTGGATCACGTCGTCGAGCCGGTTGAGGAACTCCGGCTTGAACGAGCTTCTGACCGCCGTCATCACGGCGGCCCGCTGCGCCTCCTTCTCCAGGCCCGGGTCCACGAGGAACTGCGAGCCGATGTTGGAGGTGAGGATCAGGATCACGTTGCGGAAGTCGACCGTCCGGCCCTGTCCGTCGGTGAGCCGCCCGTCGTCGAGCACCTGGAGCAGGATGTCGAAGACCTCGGGGTGGGCCTTCTCGACCTCGTCCAGCAGCACCACGCCGTAGGGCCTGCGCCGCACGGCCTCGGTGAGCTGGCCGCCCTCCTCGTAGCCCACGTAGCCGGGAGGTGCCCCCACCAGGCGCGCGACGCTGTGCTTCTCGCCGTACTCGCTCATGTCGATGCGGACCATCGCCCGCTCGTCGTCGAACAGGAAGTCCGCCAGCGCCTTGGCCAGCTCGGTCTTGCCGACGCCCGTCGGGCCGAGGAACAGGAAGCTGCCGGTGGGCCGGTCGGGGTCGGAGATGCCCGCCCGCGCCCGCCGTACGGCGTCGGAGACCGCCTCGACCGCCTGTCGCTGGCCGATCAGCCGCCTGCCGAGCTCCTCTTCCATACGGAGCAGCTTGCTGGTCTCGCCCTCAAGCAGCCGGCCGGCGGGGATACCGGTCCAGGAGGAGATCACCTGGGCGATGTCGTCGGAGCCGACCTCCTCCTTGACCATGGGGTCCTCGGGCTGGGCGGCCTTGCTCGCCTCGGCGAGCTCGGCCTCCAGCTTGGGCACCTCGGCGTACATCAGCCGCGAGGCGGCCTCGAAGTCACCGTCGCGCTGCGCGCGTTCGGCGGAGCTGCGCACCTCGTCGATCTGCTTCTTCAGGTCGCCGACCCGGTTCAGCCCCGCCTTCTCCTGCTCCCAGCGGCCGACGAGGGCGTTGAGGTCCTCCTGGCGGTCGGCGAGCTCCCCGCGGAGCCGTTCCAGCCTCTGCAGGCTGCTCTCGTCGGTCTCCTTGGCGAGCGCCAGCTCCTCCATCTTCATCCGGTCGACGTTCCGCTGGAGCTGGTCGATCTCCACGGGACGGGAGTCGATCTCCATGCGGAGCCGGGAGGCCGCCTCGTCGACGAGGTCGATCGCCTTGTCGGGCAGGAAGCGGGAGGTGATGTAACGGTCGGAGAGCGCGGCGGCGGCCACGAGCGCGCCGTCGGAGATCTGGACCTGGTGGTGCGCCTCGTAGCGGCCCTTGAGGCCGCGCAGGATGGCGATGGTGTCCTCGACGGTGGGCTCGCCCACGTAGACCTGCTGGAACCGCCGCTCCAGCGCGGGGTCCTTCTCGATGCGCTCGCGGTATTCGTCCAGGGTGGTCGCGCCGATCATCCGCAGCTCGCCGCGGGCCAGCATGGGCTTGAGCATGTTGCCCGCGTCCATCGCGCCCTCGGCGGCGCCCGCGCCGACCATGGTGTGCAGCTCGTCGATGAAGGTGACGACCTGGCCGTCACTCTCCTTGATCTCCCCGAGCACCGCCTTGAGGCGCTCCTCGAACTCGCCGCGGTATTTGGCGCCGGCGACCATCGCGCTGAGGTCGAGGGCGATCAGGCGCTTGTCGCGCAGGCTGGAGGGGACGTCGCCCGCGACGATCCGCTGGGCCAGCCCTTCCACCACGGCGGTCTTGCCGACGCCGGGCTCGCCGATGAGAACCGGGTTGTTCTTGGTACGGCGGCTGAGCACCTGGACGACGCGCCGGATCTCCGAGTCGCGGCCGATCACCGGGTCGAGCTTGCCCGCCCTGGCCCGCTCGGTCAGGTCGATTCCGTACTTCTCCAGCGCCTGGTAGGTGTCCTCCGGCGTCTCGCTGGTCACCCTGGCGTGCCCGCGCACCTTCTCGAAGGCGTCGAGCAGCGCGTTCGGGCTCGCGCCGTTGGACTTGAGCAGGGTGGCGACGGGGCCGCCGTCGGTGGCGAGACCGACCAGCAGGTGCTCGGTCGAGACGTAGTCGTCCTCAAGCCCGCGGGCCCGCTGGGCCGCGGTGTTCATCACGGTGAGGAGCTGCCGGGAGCTCGACGGGGCGCTGACGGTGGAGCCCTGCGCCTTCGGCAGGGCCGCGAGCTGCTTCTCGGCCTCGACGCGCAGTTGCTTCCAGTCGGCGCCCACCGCTTCGAGCAGGGGCACGGCGGTGCCACCGGTCTGGGTGAGCAGCGCGGTGAACAGATGGGCCGGGGCGACCTCGGGATTGCCTTCGGCGGCCGCCCGCCTGATGGCGGAGGAGACCGCCGCCTGGCTCTTCTGGGTGAGCTTGTAGTCCATGCTTGTCAGGCCTCACTCGAAAGTGCTGTGTCATAGGGCGACGCCGGCCCGGCGGATCCTCACGGGGCGTGTGCCCCCGGCGCGTTCTCACGGCCGGTCACAGACGCGTCCTCAAGGTGTGGGACGGAGTCTCAGGCGGGGGGCAGCTGATACTGGATGAGCGCGCGGATCGTGTTCATCTCCGCGCGCAGGCGGTGGTTCTCGTCACGCAGGCGCATGGCCTCCGTTTCGAGGACGAGGATTCGCTTGATGCCCGCGAGGTTGATGCCCTCCTCCTGGGAGAGCCGCTGGACCTCGCGGAGCATCATGATGTCGCGGGTGGAGTACAGGCGTCCGCGACCGGCCGTACGGCCTGGACTGACCAGGCCGAGACGGTCGTACTGGCGCAGGGTCTGCGGGTGCAGACCCGACAGCTGGGCGGCCACCGAGATCACGTAGACGGGTGTGTCGTCCGACAGATCGAAGTAGTTGGCTTCCATGGCTACTCGCTTCTGGCCTGTTCGATCAGGTCCGCCCGCGGGTCACCACCCGAGGTGGCGTCGCGGAAGTCCTCAAGGGCGCCTCTCGCCTTGTCTTCCAACTGCTGCGGCACCAGAACCTCGATCGTGGCGAGCAGGTCGCCCTTGGTGCCGTCCTTGCGCGCCACGCCCCTGCCGCGCACCCGGAAGGTGCGGCCGTTCGGGGTGCCCTCGGGGATGCGCAGGGTGACCGGCAGCCCCTTGAGGATCGGCACCTTGATCTCGGCGCCCAGTGCGGCCTCGGTGAAGGTGACCGGGACGGTGACCGTCAGGTTCTCTCCCGTCCTGCCGAACACGGGGTGCGGCTTGACGTGGATCTGGACGTAGAGGTCACCGGCAGGACCACCGTTCTCGCCGGGTGCGCCCTTGGCCTTGATCTTGATGCGCTGGTTGTCGCCGACCCCCGCCGGGATGCGGGCCTGGATCGTGCGGGTGCTCTTACCTCGCCCGCTCCCGTCGCACACCGGGCACGGGTCGTCCACCAGCAGGCCGCGGCCCTTGCAGTCGCGGCACGGCTCGGAGAAGGCGAAGTTGCCGAGGTTGCGGCTGGCCGCCCCGGTGCCCTCGCAGGTCGGGCAGACCCGCGGGGTGGTTCCGGCCTTGGCGCCGGTTCCTCCGCATCCGGTGCACGCGGAGGAACTGGTCAGGCGGAGCGACACCGTGGTGCCCTCCACCGCCTCGGAGAAGGAGAGCGTGACCTCGGACTCGATGTCCTGGCCGCGCCGCGCCCTGCTCGTCGTCCCCCCGGGGCGGCTCGCGCCGCCCCGGTTGAAGAGCCCACCGAAGATGTCGCCGATGCGCTCTCCGGTGCCGCCCTGCTGTTGCTGCTGGCCGGTCCCCCCGAACAGGTCCCCCAGGTCGAACGGGAAGCCACCCGAGCGCGGAGCGCCCCCACCACCGGCGTAACCGCCGAGACCCGATCCGAACAGCGTCCGCGCCTCGTCGTACTCCTTGCGGCGCTTGGTGTCGGAAAGGATGTCGTACGCCTCGGAGACCTCCTTGAACTTCGCGGTGCTCTCGGAGGTCGCCGAGCTTCCGGGGTTGGCGTCCGGGTGATACTGCCTGGCCAGCTTCCGGTACGCCTTCTTGATCTCATCGGCCGTAGCGGTCTTGGGCACACCAAGGACGGCGTAGTAGTCCTTCTCCAGGTAGTCCTTGGTGCTCATCTACGTTCCTTCTCAGAGATCAGATGTGGGGGTGTCAGTTGTCGTCCGCGGCGGGCTCTTCTGGCTCCGCGACCGCGACGCGCGCGGGGCGGAGCACTCGCTCGCCGATCCGGTAACCGGGCTGCAGGATCTCCACGCACGTCGGCTCCGTGACGTCGGGGGAGTAGCTGTGCATCAGGGCCTCGTGCACCGTCGGGTCGAACGGCTCGCCCTTGGTGCCGTAGGTGCTCAGCCCCAGCTTCCCGGTGGCCGCCTCCAGTGATTCGCTCACCTTGGCGAAACCGCCGGTCAGCTCCCCGTGGTCACGGGCCCGGCCGATGTCGTCGAGGACCGGCAGCAACTCGGCCAGCACGCCGGCCACCGCCTGCTCCTTGACGGCCACGCGGTCTCGCTCGACCCGCTTGCGATAGTTGGAATACTCGGCCTGAAGACGCTGCAGGTCCGCGGTGCGCTCGGCGAGCTGGGTGGCCAGCTCGATCGAGGCCAGGTCGGACGCCAGGGAGGACGACGACTTGTCGGTCGTCTGCTCCCTGTCGTTCTGGCCCGTGGTCTCGGCCGGCTTCGTCTCGCGTATCTGCCCCGTCTCCGGGTCTATCTTCCGGTTGTCGCGGATCACCGGCTCCTCCTCGGAACCGTTCTCGCGCGTGCTCACGCTGGTGCTCCCCTCGGCGTTCCGGCCGTCACTTGGCGCCGTTGTCGCGCTTCGGCTCGTCGTCCACGATCTCGGCCTCGACCACGTCCTCGTCGGCCTTCTGCCCGTCGGTGGCGTCCGCGCCGGGAGCGCCGGTCGGGGTCTCGGACCCCTGCGCCTGGGCGTAGATGGCGGATCCCATCTTCTGGCTGACCGTGGCGAGCTTCTCCGCGGAGGTGCGGATCACGGACGAGTCGGTGCCCTCCAGAGCCTTCTTGAGCTCGGCGACGGCCTCGTTGACCTCGGTCTTGATGTCGTCCGGGACCTTCTCGGCGTTCTCGCCGAGGAACTTCTCGGTCTGGTAGACGAGCGAGTCGGCGTTGTTGCGGACCTCGGCCTCTTCGCGACGCTTCTTGTCCTCCTCGGCGTAGGACTCGGCCTCGCGCATCATGCGCTCGATGTCGTCCTTCGGCAGCGCGGAGCCGCCGGTGATCGTCATCGTCTGCTCCTTGCCGGTGCCGAGGTCCTTGGCGGAGACGTTGACGATGCCGTTGGCGTCGATGTCGAAGGTGACCTCGATCTGCGGGATGCCGCGCGGCGCCGGGGCGATGCCGGTCAGCTCGAAGGTGGCCAGCTTCTTGTTGTACGCGGCGATCTCGCGCTCGCCCTGGTAGACCTGGATCTGCACCGACGGCTGGTTGTCCTCGGCCGTGGTGAAGACCTCGGAGCGCTTGGTCGGGATCGTGGTGTTACGCTCGATGATCTTGGTGAAGATCCCGCCCTTGGTCTCGATGCCCAGGCTCAGCGGGGTCACGTCGAGCAGCAGGACGTCCTTGACCTCGCCCTTGAGCACACCGGCCTGCAGGGCGGCGCCGATGGCCACGACCTCGTCCGGGTTGACGCCCTTGTTGGGCTCCCGGCCCGCGGTCAGCTCCTTGACGAGCTCGGCCACGGCGGGCATGCGGGTCGAGCCGCCGACGAGCACCACGTGGGCGATGTCGGAGACCTTGATCCCGGCGTCCTTGACGACCTGGTTGAACGGGCCCTTGCACCGCTCGAGGAGGTCGGCGGTGATCCGCTGGAACTCGGCGCGGGTGAGCTTCTCCTCCAGGTGGAGGGGACCCTCGGCCGAGGCGGTGATGTAGGGAAGGTTGATGGAGGTCTCCGACTGGCTGGAGAGCTCGATCTTGGCCTTCTCCGCTGCCTCGCGCAGGCGCTGCAGGGCCATCTTGTCCTTGGTCAGGTCGACACCGTGCGCGTTCTTGAACCGGTTGGCCAGCTCGTCCACGACGCGCTGGTCCCAGTCGTCACCACCGAGGTGGTTGTCGCCGCTGGTGGCCTTGACCTCGACGAAGCCGTGGCCGTCCTCCTGGCCGACGTCGAGCAGGGACACGTCGAAGGTGCCGCCGCCGAGGTCGAAGACGAGGATGGTCTCGTCCTTCTCCTTGTCCAGGCCGTACGCCAGCGCGGCCGCGGTGGGCTCGTTGATGATGCGCAGCACGTTCAGGCCGGCGATGGTGCCGGCTTCCTGGGTGGCCTGGCGCTGGGCGTCGTTGAAGTAGGCGGGAACGGTGATCACCGCGTCGGTGATCTTCTCGCCCAGGTAGGCTTCCGCGTCCTGCTTCAGCTTCTGCAGGACGAACGCGCTGATCTGCTGCGGGTTGGACTTCTTGCCGTCGATCTCGACGGACCAGTTGGTGCCCATCTCGCGCTTGACCGAGCGAATCGTCCGGTCCACGTTGGTGACGGCCTGCCGCTTGGCGACCTCGCCGACGAGGACCTCGCCGTTCTTCGCGAACGCGACCACGGACGGCGTGGTCCGCGAACCCTGAGAGTTGGCGATGACGGTGGGCTCACCGCCCTCGAGAATCGAGACGACGGAGTTGGTCGTCCCCAGGTCGATACCTACCGCACGTGCCATGAGTACGTCCTTGTAGTCAAAGTTGAGTCGATGGGACTCATGGTGGAACCTCGTGTGAGGTTTGTCAAACGACTTGAGTCTACTGGGCTCAACCTTCTGACGCGCGGCGGCATTCCCGATTTCGGGAGGAAGGCGAAGGCGTGTCAGCGGGCGCCGTCGACCACCTTGCGCGCGCCGAGGGGCTTCTTGAGCTTGACGGTCGTCACCTTCTGGATGGCGATCTCGATGCAGGCGACGTTCTGCGCCTTGCTGCTCGGGCCCTCCCAGAGGGTGACGGTCACCCGCTTGGAGGTCTCGCGCACGGTGACCCGGTCAAGCACGTTGCACGGCTCCACCCCGGACCACCAGACGATCCGCAGGCTACGGCCGTCCTTGGACGGCTTGGCCGTCAGCCACCGCACCTTGCGGGGATTGTCGGTGTGGCCCTCGGGTTTCGTCGGTTTCGGGGTGCCGCTCGTCGTGGGCTCCTCCCGGGGAGCCACGGTGTGGGCCGCCGGCTCGGAGGGGCTGCCCGGGACGGAGGTGGTCTGACTCGCCGGACGCGAGGGGGAGGTGGTGACGGTGGCGCTGGGTTCGGTGCCGCAGCCCAGTGCCAGCAGAAGGCTTCCGGCCAGGATAGAGGTCGCGATCATACGCATACCCCTAAGACGGATCGGGCTCCCGGGCGGTTCAGGACACCCCGATGTCGTCCCGGTAAGACCGCCGGGACGGATGGTCACCCGTCGCCTTCGACTCATACACAGGATGATTCCCGCCGGTGGCGGGGCCGATAGGCTGCGGGGAGTTCCGATCCACGATTTCGAGGTGCTCACATGATCGCGATTCTTGGCACCGGCAAGATGGGAGAGGCCCTGCTGTCCGGGCTGCTCAGAGCCGGGTTCAAGCCGGGCGACGTGATCGCGACGGCACGGCGTGCCGAGCGCGGCCAGGCCCTCGCGGAGCGGTACGGCGTGCGGGTCGCCTCCAACGCCGAGGCGGCGAAGGACGCGGACACGATCATCCTCGCGGTCAAGCCGCAGGACATGGGGTCCCTGCTCGCCGAGATCGCGGGGCACATCCCGGCCGACCGCCTGGTCGTCTCGGCGGCGGCGGGGATCACGACCTCGTTCGTCGAGTCGAGGCTCGGCGCCGACATCCCGGTGGTCCGGGTCATGTCCAACACACCGGTGCTGGTCGACGAGGCGATGAGCGTGATCTCGGCGGGCGCCCACGCCTCCGAGGAGCACCTCAGGCGTGCCGAGGACCTGTTCAGCCCGGTCGGCAAGGTGCTGCGCATCCCCGAGTCGCAGCAGGACGCCGCCACGGCCCTTTCCGGCAGTGGCCCCGCCTACTTCTTCTACCTGGTCGAGGCGATGGTCGACGCCGGCATCCTGCTCGGCATGCCCCGTGCCGCCGCCCTCGACATGGTCACTCAGTCGATCGTCGGAGCGGCGATCATGCTTCGTGACTCGGGGGAGCACCCCGTGATCCTCCGCGAGGCGGTCACCTCCCCGGGCGGTACGACGATCGCGGCCATCGCCGAGCTGGAGCGGCACAGCGTCCGTGCCGCCTTCCTCGCCGCCATCGAGGCCGCCAGGGACCGGGGGCGCCAGCTCGCCGAGGGCTGAGCCCGTCTCCTCCCGTACGCTTCCCGCGGCCGGCCGACCGCCTGGTCGTCTCGGCGGCGGCGACTCCGTCTCCTCCCGCGCGTTTCCCGCGGTCAGAGGACCGCGCGGGTCTCCTCCACCCGGCCTCCTCGTCAGGAGGTATGGCGATCCCAGGAACGCCCGCCGTTCAGGAGGGGCCTGCTCAACGTGCCTGTTAAAGCAATAAATCAAGATATTTCGCTCAGATGAAAACAGGCACGTCCTCCAAGACGGCTGCGTAAACGCCATTCCGTACACGTGCGGTAACGTCGAGCCGGGAGCAGGAAGATCGGGCCGTGACGTGTGGCGTCGCGACCAGACAGGGAGTGCCCATGAGCCGGTCCGTGCGGGTTGTCTGGGACGATGCGCTCACCTCGTACGACTTCGGCCCCGAACACCCGCTCGCGCCCGTACGGGTGGAGCTGACCATGGCGCTGGCCGGGGAGCTCGGCGTGCTGGACCAGGTGGAGATGAGCGGTTGCGCGCCCGCCACCGACGACGAGCTGGCCCTCGTTCACCGGCGCGACTACATCGAGGCCGTCAGGCGGGTCTCCGCCACCGGGCGGCCCGACGTGGCCTACGGGCTCGGCACCACGGACAACCCCGCCTTCGCCGGGGTCCACGAGGCGTCCGCGCTGATCACCGGTGCCAGCCTGGCGGCGGCCCGCGCGGTGTGGAGCGGTGAGGCCGAGCACGCGGTCAACGTCGCGGGGGGCCTGCACCATGCGATGGCCGCCGTGGCGAGCGGTTTCTGCGTCTACAACGACCCGGGCGTGGCGATCGCGTGGCTGCTCTCCCAGGGCGCTTCCAAGATCGCCTACGTGGACGTGGACGTGCACCACGGCGACGGCGTGCAGGCGCTGTTCTACGACGACCCCAGGGTTCTCACCATCAGCCTGCACGAGAGCCCCCGCACCCTCTTCCCCGGCACCGGTTTTCCCGAGGAGCGTGGCGCGGAGGGCAGCGCGGTCAATGTGGCCCTGCCGGCCGGATGCGGCGACAGCGGCTGGCTCAGGGCCTTCCACGCGGTGGTCCCGCCGCTGCTGCGGGAGTTCGCCCCCGAGATCCTGGTCACCCAGCACGGCTGCGACAGCCACGCCCTCGACCCGCTGGCCAACCTCATGCTCAGCCTGGACGGCCAGCGGGCCACGTACGCGGCGCTGCACGAGCTGGCCCACGAGACCGCGGGCGGGCGGTGGATCGTGACGGGTGGCGGGGGATACGAGCTGGTACAGGTGGTGCCCCGGGCGTGGACCCACCTGATCGCCGAGGTGGCGGGCCATCCCCTCGATCCCCGGACGGCCACCCCCGAGGCGTGGCGCACGTTCGTCAAGGAGCGGACCGGCCAGACGGCGCCGTTGACGCTCACCGATGGCCGAAATCCGGAATTTCCGGATTTCTCCGCTGGTTATGACCCAGCAGACCCGATCGACCGGGCCATCATGGCGACGCGGAACTCCGTCTTCCCCTTCCACGGGCTCGATCCCCTCCCGTGACCCATGGCCCCCGATGATCGAAACCGAGGACGAAGTGCCCCTCCCAGCACCCGAGCCGCGACGCGAAGCGTCGCCGACAACGCGAGCCGAGCTTCGTGAGCACCTGATCCGTACCCGGATCGCCGGTGATGTGGCGACCAGCCGGGAGAACAACCTGGACCACTACCGGTCGCTTTCCAACCGTGATCCGCACTACATGTTCGGGCTGACGATGGACGGCGCGTGGTCCTACCGGGACGTGCTGGAGCTGATGGCGAAGTCGGCCGGGGTCGTGGCCGATCCCGGGCACCGGGAGGGGCAGGACACCATCGACCCCGATCGCACGATCGAGGCGACGGAGAAGATGGGCGACACGATCGCCGGTGTGCTCCAGGGGGAGAACCCCAGGATCCTGATCGCCACCGGGCACCCCACCGGCCTGCTCACCGTTCACATGGCCCTGGGCCGGATGCTCAGGGCGCGCGGCGCGACCCTGATGGCACCGGCCGAGGGCTGGTCGTACTGGGGCAGCGGTTTCGGGCGCAGGCGCAAGATCCGTTACATGGACGACGTCGCGATGCTCGACGACAAGGGCGCCTTCGTGCACACGCACGACCCCGCCCCGATGCGCGCCATGATCGCCGAGCTGGGTGCCGACCGTCCCGATCTGGTGATCGCCGACCACGGCTGGGCCGGGGCCGCGGGCGAGGCGGGCATCCTCACGGTCGGATTCGCCGACAGCAACGATCCCGCCCTCTTCGTCGGTGAGGCCGAGGGCAAGATCGCGGTCACCGTCCCGCTCGATGACAACGTGCTACCGAGGTATTACGAACCGCTGACGCACCACCTGGTCGAGAGGGTCGTGCGAGCCCTCTGAGACGGGGGATGCGCAAATTAGGTCATCCCTATACGGGCATTTCGCGCCTGCATTCCACCTACCTCGCCGCCCGTTTGCCAACTTTTTGGGGATTGTGGGCGACTCTAATGGGAGACAGTTGGTCCGTTCCAAGATCAATGTGAGAAGCACGATCAGGCTGCTGGCCAGCGTTTTCATGCGTTTCGCTGACGTGGGACTCCGAGGGCTGAGAAAATAGGGGGTTTGCGTGGCAGGGGTCCCGATTTACGCTGACGGCAGTACACGTGCGTGAGCAATGGCACCAGTGGGGATAACCCGGATACACGTGCGGAAGAGGCGTCCGATGGGTGCAGGCGAAAGACCTCTCAGCGAGGTGAAGTTCCTGACGGTGGCAGAAGTGGCCACTGTCATGAGGGTGTCCAAGATGACTGTGTACCGACTCGTGCATTCGGGCGAGCTGCCGGCCATCCGGGTCGGTCGATCCTTCCGAGTGCCGGAGCAGGCGGTACACGATTATCTCAGGGATGCCTACATCGAGGCAGGTTGAGGCAGGCGAGCTCGACGCGTCGAGCCGAGCGGCCGGGGGGAGTGTTCCGGTCGTGAGGTGAAGGCGCCAGGCCGCTCACGGTCCTGCTCTTTTCCGGTCTGTCGGGGCACGATCTCCGGTACGGCCGCGCGAGAGCCGGGCCTGGCCTCATCGGGGTAGCGACGTGGTCGTCACGTCGTGAGTTCATGCGCCCGGGGTCCCCCCAGGGGCGATCTACCGTGGATCGCCGGTAGTCTGTTGTGCCGGTGTGCTATCGCGCACCGGTTCGACAATCTCGGCTACCAGCTACCTGGGGGTCCCGTGGGCTCTGTGATCAAGAAGCGCCGTAAGCGCATGGCGAAGAAGAAGCACCGCAAGCTTCTGAAGAAGACCCGCATCCAGCGGCGTAACAAGAAGTAGCGCGGATCTGCGAGGCGCCGATGACCCACACCGTGCTTGTCACCGGGGTCTCGCGCCACATCGGCGCCCGAGTGGCGAGCGTTCTCGCGGATGACCCGGACATCGACCGGGTCATCGGAGTGGATACGGTGCCGCCGCCCTCGCTCTCACGTGATGGCGGCGTACCTCTCGGCCGGACGGAGTTCGTCCGCGTCGATCTGCGCAGCCCCGACATCGCCCAGGTGATCGCGGCCGCCGACATCGACACCGTCGTTCACATGAGTCT
Source organism: Streptosporangium sp. NPDC000095 (assembly GCF_042899335.1). Taxonomy (NCBI): domain Bacteria; kingdom Bacillati; phylum Actinomycetota; class Actinomycetes; order Streptosporangiales; family Streptosporangiaceae; genus Streptosporangium; species Streptosporangium sp. NPDC000095. The sequence goes on along the minus strand of NZ_JBIAZS010000002.1, from coordinate 343,991 downwards.
GGTGAGCGCCCCTCCCCGGAGTGGTGGCCGAGCGCTCATGAAGGAACACAACGTCATCGGCACCATGCAGTTGCTCGGTGCCTGTCAGCGGTCCGCGACGGTTCGCCGTGTCGTCGTGCGATCGACCACCGCCGTCTACGGTTCCTCCCCGCACGACCCCGCGGTCTTCACCGAGGACGCCGAGCCGGGAGAGCCTCCGAGCCGTGGCTACGCCAAGGACGCCTCCGAAGTGGAGGGCTACGTCCGCGGTTTCGCCAGACGGCGGCGCGATGTGGCGGTGTCGACGCTCAGGTTCGCCAACTTCATGGGACCCGGCGTCGACTCACCGCTGACGCGTTACTTCACCCAGCCCGTCCTGCCGACCGTGTTCGGGTTCGACCCGCGGCTGCAGTTCGTCCACGAGGACGACGCGGTCGAGGTGCTGAGGCGGATGGCGATGGAAGACCACCCCGGCACGTTCAACGTGGCCGGAGACGGCGTGCTGCTGCTGTCGCAGTGCGCGCGCAGGGCGGACCTGCTCTCGATGCCCGTCCCCTCCCCCGTCTTCCGTTTCATGGGCGAGCTCGCCCGGAGCGCGGGACTGGTCGGTTTCTCTCCCGAGCAACTCCGCCTGATGTGCCACGGACGCGTGGTCGACACCACCGCGCTGTGCACGGCTCTCGGCTGGAAGCCGAAATTCTCCACCGCCGCCGCCTTCGAGGACTTCATCCGCGCGCGTGACCTGTCAGGGGGCCTGCCCTCCGCCCTGGCGGACATGGTGTCCCGGCCGGTGCCGGGGTGAGCGATACGGCGAACGGCAGCGGGGACGGCGACCACCGGCTGGCCGAGACGCTCGCCTTCCTGCGCCGTCGCCTGACCGGAGAGTACGAGGTCGACGAGTTCGGGTTCGACGCCGAGCTCACCGACAAGGTGCTCCTGGAACTGATCCGCCCGCTGTATCACCGCTGGTTCCGCACCGAGACCTTCGGCATGCGCAACGTACCCGGTGACTCCGGAGCCCTGATCGTGGCCAACCACTCGGGCACCCTCCCCCTCGACGGGCTCATGCTCCAGGTGGCCCTGTACGACGACCACCCCGAGCGTCGCGCGCTCCGTCTCCTGGGGGCCGACCTGGTCTACCGGCTCCCGATGCTCGGCCACCTCTCCCGCAAGACCGGCCACACCCTCGCCTGCCGCGACGACGCCGACCGGTTGCTCCGCAAGGGCCAGATCGTCGGTGTCTTCCCCGAGGGGTTCAAGGGGGTCGGCAAGCCGTTCTCCGATCGCTATCGGCTACAGCGCTTCGGCCGGGGTGGGTTCGTCGCCTCCGCCATCCGCGCGGGTGTGCCGATCGTTCCCTGCGCCATCGTGGGCGCGGAGGAGATCTACCCCAAGATCGGCGACCTGCGCTTCCTCGCCAGGGCCTTCGGCCTGCCCTACCTGCCGATCACGCCGCTGTTCCCCTGGTTCGGGCCTCTCGGGCTGGTCCCGCTCCCGTCCAAATGGATGATCGGCTTTGGCGAGCCGATCCGCACCGACGAACTCGACCCCACCGACGCCGACGACCCCATGCTGGTCTTCAACCTCACCGACCAGGTGAGGGAGTCCGTCCAGCAGCTGCTCGACGAGCTCAGGCTCAGGCGCGGCCACGCCTTCCCGCCCTTCTTCTGAGCCTTTCCGAGGTCTCACGGCACTCTCACGGCACCGCGGCTGTACCACGAAGGGAGAAACAGCCCTCAGCGGCCGGAGCGGTAGAGGCGGCGCAGGGCGACGGCGGCGGCGATACCGCCCGCGAGGGCACCCGCGCCCGCCGCGATGGGCAGGCCGACCATGGTCGCCTTGCGTCCCGTACGGAAGTCCTTGATGTCCCAGCTGTTCTGCCGGGCGAACTCGCGCAGCTCGGCATCGGGGTTGATCGCGGTGGCGTGGCCGACCAGGGAGAGCAGGGGCAGGTCGTTGGCCGAGTCGCTGTAGGCGGAACAGCGGGACAGGTCGAGACCCTCCCTGCGGGCCAGGGCCCGCACGGCCTCCGCCTTGGCGGGGCCGTGAAGCAGGTCACCGACGAGGCGGCCGGTGTAGACGCCGTTCTCGGTCTCCGCGACGGTGCCGAGCGCGCCGGTCAGCCCGAGACGCTGGGCGATCACACGGGCCAGTTCCACCGGGGTCGCGGTGACCAGCCAGACCCGCTGGCCGGCGTCGAGGTGCGCCTGCGCGATGGCGCGGGTGCCCGCCCAGATACGGTCGGCCATCACCTCGTCGTAGATCTCCTCACCGAGCCGGACGATCTCCTCGACCTTGTTGCCCGCCACGAACGCGAGCGCGGTCTCCCTGGCCTCCTCGATGTGCGCGGGGTTCTCGTCGCCGCGGACCCGGAAGATCAACTGGCCGAGCGCGAACCTGAACAGATCCCTGCTGGTGAACAGGCCCCGGGAGGCGAGACCGCGGGCGAAGTGGTAGATGGAGGCGCCGCGCATCATGGTGTTGTCGACGTCGAAGAAGGCCGCGGACACCGGGTCGGGCTCGGCCATCGGCATCGCGACGGCGGCCGCGGCCGCGACCTCGCCGGCCGCGATCTCCCCCACCGTCGCCCGACCGGCTGTTCCCGCCTGGTCCCGCCGTCGTAGTAGCCGCCTCATAGCCACTCAGCTTAACCGCGACAGAGTGGTGAGATCGTTGACGCGCTCTTCGGCATTGATGCCAAAGACTCGGCCAGTGCCGCTCTCGCGACACCCCTGTGGCTTCCTGCTTCACCGACCCGAGCCACCGAGGTGGTCTTACCAGGGTCTCCACAGGCTTTCGGGTTCATGAACCCCGCTCCCGCCCGCCCGGCGGTACCCGACTCAGGCAACGTACCAGGTGACGATCCGTCGTGGCGGCGAATCGGCGCCTCCTGTCCCATCCTGCGAGAGGGACCGCTTCACCTTCGGCGTGAACACTGGATGTGTCGGCCGGATATGGCGCCTTGGAGTCGTATGACGGTCGTATGACGGTCGTGCGGCATCGCGTGAGCCCGGCGGGTGGGATCTCTGGAGAGGGTAACGCGGCCGGGAACGCCCGGAAAGGGACGATCACCCGGTTCTTTTGATCAGCCGTCCACGTGGGAAGGGGCCGTTCTTTCGGGGAGCCGCTATTCGGGTGGGGCGAGGCCCTCGATGTAGTTGAGATAGACGTGGGCCTTGCGCTGGTTCTCCGCGCCCATCTTGGGGATCATCCCGGTGATCTGGGTGCGCTGTTTCTGGACGAAGCGCTTGAGCTCCCTGGCGCGCGTGGAGTCGCGGCGCCGTATCTGCCGCAGGGAGGTCACCGCGGAGCGGGTGGTGTCCTCCATGGCCTGAAGGGTCTCCCCGATCACCTTCTCGCCCTCGCCGGAGCCCAGGAGCTCCTTGACCTCACGGGCGCGGGTCTCGGCGTAGCCGAAGGAGCGGTCGGCCCGCTCGGCGTCGTCGCTGCTCAGGTGGAACAGTGTGTTCTCGGCGGCGCGTTTGAGCGGATAGAAGGTGTCACCGGGCATCGACCGGTAGGTCCCCATCACGGACGCGACCATCGCGACCACCAGGGCGGTGCTGAGCAGTTGCGGGAAAAGTCCCGCACGGGATCTCCGCCGGGAGTGGCGGGGGCCCGTCGGGCGCCGCTCGGGGGTGTCCTCTGCCTGAGGGGGGCGGGTGAGCTGCTCACGGAGCCTGGCGTTGAACTCGGGCCGGGGGCCGGCCGTCATGCGGGCTCCCAGCCGTGAAACACGGTTTTGGATGCGTGCCTGCGACCTCCGTGAGAATCCAGGCAGCCACTTCCCCATGAACGCTCCCTGCCGCCCCCAGCTCATGATCCATCGGTGTCACTTGCCTAACGACGACTCGGCATGGCAGGTTACGCGCTGCGCCGTATCGGCATGGGAACCTCGTCCCCGGCATGGCGGCCGTACCGGAGGGCTGGAGCCGACCGGGGGCGGCGTCGGCGTGCAGGTGTCAGCTGAGGTCCGGGGGCAGCGCGCGGGCCAGGGCGCGGATCGCGCGGAACTGGAGTGCCTTGATGGCGCCGCTCTTCTTGCCCATGATGAGCGCGGTCTCCGCCAGTGACATGCCGTGCAGGAAGCGCAGCACCACGCACTCCTGCTGCTCGGGGCCGAGATCGCGGACGGCGGTGAGCACCCGGTCGCTGATCATCGCGGTGACGACGGCGTTCTCCGGGATGTGCGGGCCGTCGAGCGGGGTGTCGATCACTTCGGCCGTCGTGACCTCAAGACGGTATCTGCCGGACTTGAAGTGATCGGTGATCAGGTTTCTCGCGATGGTCACGAGCCAGGCGCCGAAATCACGCCCCTGCCAGGTGAAGTCCGTGATCCTGCGGAGCGCGCGGAGAAAGGTCTCGCTCGTGAGATCCTCGGCCAGCGGATGTGAGCCGACCCGGAAGTAGATGTAGCGGTACACCAGGGTGAGGTAACGATCATAGAGCGTGCCAAAAGCATCCGAGTCTCCGGTCTTGGCACGCAAAACGAGCCTCCGGAGTTCTTCGGAGGCATCCTCACGCACGGTGAGGTCGCTGCTGCGGACGGGTCGGGTTACCCCGGTCGTCGTAGGGAGGTGCCCGGCGAGCGGCCACGTTTCAGGCATCCGGTATCCCTGAGGGGAGGGGGTACGGCGTGCTCGCTCACTCTAGAAATCATCTAGTAATTCCACAATCCACTTTGGAATGTCGTGACTGGGGGTAACCGCCGTATACGGTGTTGGGTCGGTCGTTTCGGACCGGCTCCGGGAGCCGACTCAGGGTTCGGCTACCGGTTGGGGGGTAATGTCCGGCAGCATTGGAGACACCATGGAAGTCCTCGTCGCTGTCATCGCCTTCGCCGGTGCATTGCTCGCAGCCATCGCCACCGGCGCTCTCATCAGCCGTCTCCGCAGTGAGCCCAAGGGCTGGCTGATCGCCTGGAGCATCACGACGGCGTCTCTCGCCGTCTCACTGGGAGTAATCGCCACCGGCTATTTGATCGGGTTTGGGACGGGCACGTTCCGGATTTATCAACTGACCGGATCCATGCTGGCGCCCCTGTGGCTGATCGTCGGGGTCATCCAGTTACTGGCCCGTAAGAGTGCGGTCAGATTCTCCTCCTGGCTCCTGGGGATCGCCCTCACCGTCATCGCCACGGTGATCCTCGCGGTCGACCCCGTCCTGCAGGAGAAGGACTTCACCAAGGCCCTCCCGCTGGGTGGTCGCCACTGGGGCCTGCCCCCGGCCTCCCTGCTCCTCGCCGTCCATGTGATCGTCGCGCTCGTGCTGCTGGGCGGGCTGGTCTTCGCGGTCGTCCGCTGGCGCGGCGGTGACGACTACGACGCCGACAACATGCACGCGCTCCTGGTGCTCGCTCCCACCGGCCTCGCCCTCGTCGGTGCCGTCAGCTTCGCGGTGCCCGGGATGTTCACCGCGCTTCTGCTCTTCGTCACCGCCGCCGCGGTCTGGTACGTCGTGCTGCGCCCGCTCGCGCCCTACGAGGACGACGACGAGGAGGAGGAGGGCGACGAGTGGGAGGACCGCCCTGCGCCCCGTCGCCCCGAGTACCAGCCCCGTGACGTGCAGGTCGCCGGCCGCCGCGTGACCCCGGAGACCCCTCCCGCCCGGACTCTGGCCGAGGAGACGCCGCGCCGCTCCGGTCTCGGCGACCTTGTGGCCGAGTATCGGGCGGGCGAGCAGGACGTCGACTACGCTGCGCGCATGCGGCAGCAGCCCTCCCAGGGCGATGACAGGTTCGGTGGTCCGGCCACGGGGATGTTCATGGCGGGCGAGTACGGAATGCCGCCCGCCGACCAGCCGCCCGCCGCCGACCCGGGCAGGCGCGGCGGTGATCCCGGAAGGCAGTCACCGCCGCCGGTGACCGGTCAGTTCGGCATGTCGAGCCCCGGTCCCGCGACAGGGGAGTACAACATCCCCGCCCATGAGTTCGGCAGGCACGGTGCCCCGGGACCCGGCAGGTCCGCGGGCCCTGGCACCGGGGAGTTCGGCAGGCCCGGGGGCACGGGGGAGTTCGGCAGGCCCGGGGGCACCGGGGAGTTCGGCAGCCCCGGAGGTACGGGGGAGTTCGGCAGGTCCGCGGGTCCCGGCACCGGGGAGTTCGGCGTGCCGGGCGTGCCGGGCGCCGGCAGGCAGGGCAGCCTCCAGCCCATGCCCGCCGACCAGGCTTTCGGCGGCGCGCCCTCCCCGGGCTCCGAGCGGGGACGCGGAGGGTCCAGGGGATATGACCGGGAGGGCTCCCCCGGCTACGAGCAGCCGTTCGGCGGCGCCGCTCCCTCGACCGGCGCCCTCTATCCAGGCGGTCCGGGAATGCCGGGGGGCGCCGGTGACCTGCCGGGCGGCTCGAACCGTCCATCACCGAGCATCTTCGGCCTGCTCACCGTCTTCACGCTGCTCGACGGCACGGGCGAGAGGTTCGACCGGCTCGCCGAGGAGACCGTCGATTCGGTACGCCGCTCCGAGCCGGACACGCTCGTCTACACCTGTCACTCGGTGAAGTCGGCGCCCCTTCAGCGCATCGTCTACGAGCTCTACCGTGACGAGGTCGCCTACGCCGACCACCAGCGCCAGTCCCACACGCAACGTTTCGTCACCGAGCGTCAGACGATGGTGCTCGCCACCAATGTGATCGAACTCACTGTGAACGCCGCGAAGGTGATGCCGCTTCCGATGGCCTTCAGGTCGTGAGCGCGGGCCGGCCGTGTGGGGTCGGCCGGCGGGCGTCCGACTGGTGGTGATCGGGCCGACCCTCCACCGGGCCGGGGTGATCACGTTTTTCCGGCGACGGCCGGGGGCGACCACGTCGGCCGCCCACCCGCCGGGGCGCTGCGGTTGTGTCGCGCATCGCGGGAGACGCGGGAAACGACCTTGGGGACGAGCGGCGCCGTTCAGGGACGAAGAGCGTCCTTGTCCTCAGATGCCGAGGCCCTCAGGCGCCGAGGGCGGCGCGGAGACGGCTCTCGTCGACGCGCCAGAAGTCGTGCTGCACCCCGTCGACGAGGGTGACCGGGATCATCTCCCAGTAGCGGGCCTCATCCTCGGCGGAGGCCGTGATGTCGCGCTCCTCCCACGGGACACCGAGTTCGGTGGCGACCCGCTCGATCACCGCCCGTGCGTCGTCGCACAGGTGGCAACCGGGTTTGCCGAGCAGGGTGATGCGATGGTCTCGCGGTGACATGACCGTCACGGTAGCCGAATCGCGGCGCCGCGCCGACTCTCGTGGCGAGCGGTGAAGATCCGGGCCGGGGCGGGGAAAGGCCCGGCGGAACGGGGGCGCGTGCCCGTGGGAGGCGCGGGTCCTGGACCTGGCGAGCGGGCGAAGACGCACAGGTCCGGGCCTGACGAGCGGGTGAAGACGCACAGGTTCGAGGCCTGACGAGGGGGCGGGGAGAGGACCGGCGGGGGGTGCGGCCAAGATTGTGAACACTCACTTTGTGCATCGGTTCACAAAAGGACTAACCTGAATGACAGTGGTTTCACCTCGTCATCCGTCGCGTCCGGGCCGCGCCGGCCGCCTGTCCCCCTGGAGCTCCGGCACGTGATCCGCCGTCTGTCCCAAGCCCGCGACCGCGGCATCCCCGAGGCGACCGTCGCCCGGCTGCCGCTCTATCTGCGAGCGCTGAACGGCATGGCCGAGCGTGGCCTGGCGACCGTGAGCTCGGAGGACCTCGCCGTCGCGGCGGGCGTCAACTCGGCCAAGCTGCGCAAGGATCTCTCCCACCTGGGGTCGTACGGCACCCGCGGGGTCGGTTACGACGTCGAATATCTCATCTACCAGATCTCCCGCGAGCTGGGCCTCACCCAGGACTGGGCCGTCGCCATCGTCGGAGTGGGTAACCTCGGGCGTGCGCTCGCCAATTACGGCGGGTTCGTCTCCCGCGGGTTCAGGGTCGCGGCGCTGCTCGACGCGGACCCCGAGGTGGTGGGCGACCACATCGCGGGATTGAATGTGGAGCACATCGACGAGCTGGAAGCCGTGATAACACGGCGGGGAGTGTCGATCGTGGTGCTTGCGACTCCGGCCACGGCGGCCCAGCAGGTGGCCGACCGGGTCATCGCCATGGGGGTCACCAGCATCCTGAACTTCGCCCCTGTCGTCCTTTCCGTGCCAGAAGGCGTGGATATCCGTAAAGTCGACCTATCGATTGAACTCCAGATCCTGGCGTTCCACGAGCAACGCAAGGCGGATCGGATGACTGGGGGGCCCGTGATGGCCGAGGAGTGGCCCGAGGCGGTGGACTTGTGAAGAGGCACGGCACACGGGTCGGCGGGCACGTCATCTCCCGGCTCCTCCGGACGAGCATGAGCACGACGGGCGTGTTGACCGCGACGTATACCGGCGGGACGAGCCGGAGAGCGGATCACGTCCTCTCCCGGAAGGCCGGTGGGGGCCGATGAGCGTTCTCGTCGTCGGCCTGAGCCACCGGACGGCACCGGTGGCCCTGCTGGAGCGGGTCTCCGTCTCCGGTGACTCGCTGGTGAAGCTGCTCCAGGACGTCCAGCAGGACGCCCACGTCGCTGAGGCCATGGTCGTCTCGACCTGCAACAGGGTCGAGGTCTACGTCGAGGTCGACCGGTTCCACGCCGCGGTGACCTCGATCTCCGGGTTGCTCAGCACCCACTCCGGCGTCCCCATGGAGCAGCTGGCCTCCCACCTCTACGTGCACTACGAGGACCGTGCCGTCGAGCACCTGTTCTCCGTCGGTTCCGGCCTCGACTCGATGGTCGTGGGAGAGGGACAGATCCTCGGCCAGGTGCGTTCGGCGCTCAGGCTCGCCCAGCAGGAGGGCACGCTCGGCCCCACGCTCAACGAGCTCGTCCAGCAGTCACTGCGGGTGGGCAAGCGCTCCCACACCGAGACCGGCATCGACCGGGCGGGCGCCTCCCTCGTCGGGGTGGGGCTCACCCTCGCCGAGCGCGCTCTCGGTCCCCTGACGGGGAAGCGGGCCCTGGTGGTCGGCGCGGGCTCGATGAGCGCCCTGTCGGCCGCGACCCTGCAGCGGGTGGGCGTCACCGACATCGTGGTGGTGAACCGGACCCACGACCGCGCGGTGCGGCTGGCGCGGACGGTCGGCGGCAGGGCCGCCGGATTCGGCGACCTGGCGGCCGAGCTGGCGGAGGCCGACCTGGTCATCTCCTGCACCGGCGCCACCGACGTGGTCATCACGGCCGACATGGTGGCTCCCCGTGAGACGTTCCTGCTGGACCTGGCCCTGCCGCACGACATCGATCCCGCCGTACGGCGGCTGCCCGGTGTGACGCTGGTCGACCTGGAGTCCATGCAGGAGGGTGAGGCCGACGCCGGCACCGACGACGGCGGTCGCGCCGAGGCGGTCGTCGCCGTGCGCGAGATCGTCGCCGAGGAGGTCACCGCCTACCTGTCGGCCGAGCGCGCCGCGCGCGTCACGCCGACCGTGGTGGCGCTGCGGAGCAAGGCGGCCCAGGTGGTCGAGGCGGAGCTCGGACGGCTCGTCGCGCGGGTGCCCGACCTTGAGGGGCGCGTGAGGGACGAGGTCGGGCAGACCGTGAGGCGCGTGGTCGACAAGTTGCTCCACGAGCCCACCGTGCGTGTCAAGCAGCTGGCGGAGTCCCCGGCGGGTGATCATTACGCGGAGGCGCTGCGGGAGCTGTTCAATCTTGACCCGAAGGTGCCAGAAGCGGTGAGGCGCGTCGAGACGATCGATGCCGAGCCGGGTAGGAACACCGAGCCGAGCAAGAAGGAGGCAGACCTGTGAGCAGCGTTTCCTCTCCGCTCCGGCTGGGGACGAGGCGGAGCGTCATGGCGACGACGCAGTCCGGCCTGGTCGCCGCCCGCCTCACCGAGCTGACCGGCGCGGCCGTCGAGCTGGTCGGTGTCACCACCTTCGGCGATGTGACCAAGTCCGACCTCACGCAGCTCGGCGGTACCGGGGTCTTCGTCAGCGCGCTGCGCGACAAGCTGATCGAGGGTGCGATCGACTTCGCGGTGCACTCCCTGAAGGACCTGCCCACCACGCCCGACCCGCGCGTGGTCATCGCGGCGATCCCGCCGCGCGACGACCACAGGGACGCCCTGGTGAGCGTCGCCAAACTGGCCGACCTGCCGCCCGGCGCGGCGATCGGCACGGGATCACCGCGGCGGATCGCCCAGCTTCGGGTGATTCGTCCTGATCTTGATTACGTGCCCATCCGCGGTAACGCCGACACCCGCATCGGCAAGGTGACCTCCGGCGAGCTGCAGGGCGTCGTGCTCGCCGCCGCCGGGCTCGGCCGGCTGGGCCGCGATGCCGAGATCTCCCAGATCTTCGAGGTCGAGGAGATGCTGCCCGCCCCCGGGCAGGGGGCGCTGGCCGTGGAGTGCCGCTCCGACCGGGCCGACCTGGTCGAGTTGCTGAGCGTGCTCGACGACGCGCGCACCCGCGCGGCGGTCACCGCCGAGCGCGCGGTGCTCAACGCCCTGGAGGCGGGGTGCGCCGCCCCGGTGGGCGCGTACGCGGCCGAGAACGGGCACGATCTGATCCTGACCGCCGCTGTCGTCGCCGTCGACGGCAGGCGAGCGGTGCGCAAGTCCACCGCCGGAAGCTCTTCCACGCCCATGGATCTCGGTCGCGACCTCGCGGCCGAGATGATCGCGGAAGGGGCCGGCACGTTGATAGGGGAGCGAGCACATTGAGCTCCGGAAGTACCACCTTCGAGCGCCCGTCCGGGTTCGTCGCCTTCGTCGGGGCCGGCCCCGGTGATGAGGGCCTGCTCACGCTGCGCGGCGCCGACCTGCTTTCCAAGGCGGACGTCGTCATTCTCGACCGGGAGGCGTACGGCCCGCTGTTGCGTCACTGCCGTGAGGGCGTCGATGTCGTCGACGCGGCCGAGGACGGCGCCGTCTCGCTGAAGGTCGTCAAGGCGGCCAAGGGCGGGAGCTGCGTCGTACGGCTGTGCGCGGGCGATCCGATGTTCTTCTCCTCGATCACCGAGGAGGTCGCGGCCTGCGCCAAGGCGGACGTGGAGTTCGAGATCGTGCCCGGTGTGCCGCCGGCGACGGCGGTGCTCACCTACGCGGGGATCCCCGCCGCGGTCTCGGTGCCCGAGTTCCGGGTCGTGGACGCGACCCAGATCGACGACTGGGCCGCGTACGCCACCGGATCGAGCACTCTGGTGATCTACAACGGCGTGGCCGAGGCCGTTTCGATCGGAAAGGCGCTGATCGCGGCGGGCCGCCCCGACTCGACGCCCGTGGCGGTGAGCAGCGCGGGCACCACGACCGAGCAGCACACCGTGGTGACCACGCTGGGCAGGCTCGCGCCCGATCTCAAGCACGCCGGGATGGCCGAGCCCGCGCTGATCGTGGTCGGCGAGGCCGTCGGCATGCGCGACCGGCTGTCGTGGTTCGAGACCAAGCCGCTGTTCGGCTGGCGGGTGCTCGTCCCCAGGACCAAGGAGCAGTCGGCCGGCCTGGTCGAGCAGCTGCAGTCGTACGGCGCGGTGCCCGAGGAGGTCCCCACGATCTCCGTCGAGCCGCCACGCACCCCGCAGCAGATGGACCGCGCGATCAAGGGCCTGGTCACCGGACGCTACGAGTGGGTGGCGTTCACCAGCGCGAACGCGGTCAAGGCCGTGCGTGAGAAGTTCGAGGAGTACGGCCTGGACGCCCGCGCGTTCGCCGGGCTCAAGGTCGCGGCCGTGGGCGAGAGCACCGCGCGGGCGCTGGTGAGCTTCGGCGTCAAACCGGATCTGACGCCGACCGGCGAGCAGTCGTCGGAGGGCCTGCTCGCCGAGTGGCCGCCGTACGACTCGATGCTCGACCCGATCAACCGGGTGCTGCTGCCCCGCGCCGACATCGCGACCGAGACGCTCGTGGCGGGCCTCACCGAGCTCGGCTGGGAGTGCGACGACGTGACCGCCTACCGGACCGTCCGTGCCGCGCCGCCGCCCGCCCCGACCCGTGAGTCCATCAAGGGCGGCGGGTTCGACGCGGTGCTGTTCACCTCGTCGAGCACCGTCCGCAACCTCGTGGGCATCGCGGGCAAGCCGCACAACGTCACGGTCATCGCCGTGATCGGCCCGCAGACCGCCAAAACCGCCGAGGAGTTCGGGCTCCGCGTCGACGTCATGGCCGACAAACCTTCGGCTTCCGCCCTCGCGGCGGCGCTCGCCGAGTATGGTGCCAAGCAGCGGCAGGCCGCGGTCATGGCGGGGGACACCCCTCGCAGGCCCTCGCAGACCCGGCGGGGAGCCCGGCGCCGCGCGAAGTAACCTTGAAAGTGGTCGCCGCCCGCGCACGACGGGCGGGCCGGCCGCGTTCGACGGCCCCCGGCGAGCGTCGCGGGCCGTGATCGGCGTTGCGGTGACAACGCGATCGGTTTCATGATCGGCGTTGTGGTCGGCGGCATGATCGGTGCCGCGTCGAGTGGTGAGTCAGGAACACACAACCGAGATCCTCCGGCCCGCGATTCCGTTACCGGCCGGGGGGAGGGGAAGCACCATGACGGCTCAGTTCCCTGTCGCGCGTCCGCGCAGGCTCCGTCGTACGGCGTCGATGCGCCGGATGGTGGCCGGGACCCGGCTGCACCCGGCGGAGCTCGTGCTGCCGATGTTCGTGAAGGAGGGCATCACCGAGCCGAATCCGATCGGCTCGATGCCCGGGGTGTTCCAGCACACCCGTGACTCGCTGCGCAAGGCCGCCCACGAGGCCGCCGAGGCCGGGGTCGGCGGGCTGATCCTGTTCGGCATCCCCGAGGTGAAGGACGGCCGGGGCTCGGCGGCCGACGACCCGGAGGGAATCGTCCAGCGCGCCGTCGCCGACCTGGTCGCCGACGTGGGCGACGCGCTGGTCGTGATGACCGACACCTGCCTGGACGAGTTCACCGACCACGGGCACTGCGGCATTCTGACCCCCGAGGGTGAGGTCGACAACGACGCCACCCTGGAGCGCTACGCGTCCGCCGCGGTGGCCCAGGCGCGGGCCGGATCGCAGGTCATCGCGCCGAGCGGCATGATGGACGGCCAGGTCGCGGCGATCAGGGCGGCCCTGGACGGCGACGGCTTCGAGCAGGTCCCGATCCTGGCGTACTCGGCGAAGTACGCCTCGGCGTTCTACGGCCCGTTCCGCGAGGCGGCCGAGTGCGCTCCTCAGTTCGGTGACCGCAACGCCTACCAGCAGGACGCGGCGGGACCGGTCGGTGAGGCGCTGCGCGAGGTGAGACTGGACCTCGACGAAGGCGCCGACGCCGTGATGGTGAAGCCCGCGCTGGCCTACCTCGACATCCTGCGCCAGGTGCGCGACGCCGTGGACGTGCCGGTGGCGGCGTACCAGGTCAGCGGTGAGTACGCGATGGTCGAGGCCGCGGCGGCGAACGGCTGGGTCGACCGGGACCGGGTGATCATGGAGTCGCTGGTCGCGATCCGCAGGGCGGGGGCCGACATGATCCTCACCTACTGGGCCACCGAGGTGGCGGGGAAGCTGAGGTGAGACCGGCGGCGCGTGCCGAGAACTGGAGGTTCGCCGCTTGATGGAGATGCGGGTGCGTTAGAGTGCGATAACCGGTGCGGATGTGTCCCAGGTGGCGTAAACCCTGGATATTCGACGTTCCCACTGACCAAAGTGTGGACAGGTCGACCGCATCCGGGGTGCACGCGGGATGCGCGGACGACGGAGGACACGATGGTCGGGGTACCGATGGTTCGTCGAAGTAGGCGGCATGGCCATCCGAAGCAGATGATCAACTTTGTGCTGGAGTACGCCGCCCTGGGCTGGGCGAGCTGTCCCGGCGCGAAGCCGCTGAAGGGCGGTTCGCGCTCCTGTTCCTGCGACAGGATCGGCTGTCCCGACCCGGGGGCACATCCGCTCTCGCGGGCCTGGCAGATGCAGGCCACCACCGACCCGGCCCTGCTCACCAACTGGTGGCGGTACGAGCCGGAGGCGAACGTGATCCTCCCCACGGGACGGGTGTTCGACGTCTTCGACGTACCGCTCGCCGCGGGGCGCACCACCCTCGCGAACATGGACTCCGCCGGAGTCGCCTCGGGCCCGGTCGCCGTCAACGGCGACCGGGCCCTGTTCTATGTGGCCACCAGGAACGCCTCCGACGACGAGGACGAGTGGTGGACCTGCGCTCTGGACTTCGGGCCCTCCACCATCGAGGAGATGCCCGGCCTGCGCTGGCACTGCCGAGACAGCTACGTCCTCGCCCCGCCCTCGCTCCTGCCGACCGGTGGGTCCGGCTCGTGGCTGCGCCCGCCCGACGGACGCCCGCTGCCCGACCCGCTGCGCGTCCTCGACTGGCTCGCCGACACCTGCGAGTGACGCTTTTTCCGGGGGTCCTTCGGTGACTACTACCCTGGAGGGCGTGAGCCGTACTGAGAACTCCGAGGCCCTGTTCGCCCGCGCACGTGAGATCGTCCCCGGAGGCGTCAACTCCCCGGTCCGAGCCTTCGGCGCCGTCGGCGGGACACCGCGCTTCATGACCTCGGGGCAGGGGCCCTACATCGTCGACGTCGACGGCAACCGCTACGTCGACCTGGTCTGCTCGTGGGGGCCGATGATCCTCGGCCACCGGCACCCCGCCGTGATCGAGGCCCTTCAGGAGGCGCTGCGCGACGGCACCTCGTTCGGTACGGCGACGCCCGGTGAGGTCGAGCTCGCCGAGGAGATCGTCGCCCGCGTCGAGCCGGTGGAGAAGGTCCGCCTGGTCAGCTCCGGTACCGAGGCCACCATGTCCGCGGTGCGGCTGGCCCGGGGGTTCACCGGCCGGTCCAAGATCGTGAAGTTCGCGGGTTGCTACCACGGTCATGTAGATGCCCTTCTCGCCTCGGCAGGCTCCGGCGTGGTGACCTTCGGTTTGCCCGATACTCCGGGGGTGACCGGTGCTTCTGCTGCCGACACCGTGGTGCTGCCGTACAACTCGGTCGAGGCGGTCACCGAGGCGTTCCAGACCTTCGGCGCCGAGATCGCGTGTGTGATCACCGAGGCGTGCCCGGCCAACATGGGCGTCGTCCCGCCGCTCGACGGGTTCAACGCCACGCTGCGCGAGCTGTGCACCGCGCATGGCGCCCTGCTCATCGTCGACGAGGTGCTCACCGGGTTCCGGGTGTCGGAGTCCGGCTGGTACGGGCTCGACCCGGTCGAGGCCGATCTCATGACCTTCGGCAAGGTCATGGGCGGAGGGCTGCCCGCCGCCGCGTTCGGCGGGCGCGCGGACGTGATGGCGCACCTGGCCCCCGAAGGGCCGGTCTACCAGGCGGGCACCCTGTCGGGAAACCCGCTCGCCTGCGTCGCCGGCCTCGCCACCCTGCGCGCCTGCGACGAGGGGGTCTACGACCAGGTCGACGCCGCCGCTCTGGTCATCGGCCGCGCCGCCGCCGACGCCCTCTCGGCGGCCGGGGTGCCGCACCGCCTGCAGCGGGCCGGGAGCCTGTTCTCCATCTTCTTCACCGACGAGCGGGTCACGGATTTCGACATCGCTCAGAAGCAGGACACCGCCGCCTACCGGGCGTTCTTCCACTCGATGCTGGAACAGGGCGTCTACCTGCCTCCTTCGGCGTACGAGGCGTGGTTCTTGTCCTCCGCTCATGATGATGAGGCTCTTTCCCGTATTGCTGAGGCGCTTCCCGCTGCCGCTAAGGCCGCGGCGCAGGCCGTCTGAGCCGTTCTGGTTACAGGTCGCGTGTCGCTCGGCTGTACCGGTCGATCAGAGTGTCGAGGTGGGCGGCGAACTCCGGGGAGTCGAGGACGTCGAAGTCCACGTCGAGCATGCCCAGATAGAGGGTGAGCATCTGGAGGGTGTCGGCCCCGGCCTCGATCACGCACGTGTTCTCGTCGACGGCCTCCAGCAGCACGGAGGGCGGTAGCCGTTCGGCGACGGCCTCGGCCGGGGCGTGCAGCCGCACCCGTGCCCGGTGCCGCCACAGTGCCGCCCCCACACCACGTTGTACGTGGGCGACGACGTCGCCGCCGGGCGGCTCCCTGGGGGCGAAGCGCGGACCGGTCGGGGTGCGCGGCCGGATCCGGTCGGCGCGGAACGTGCGCCAGTCGCGCCGCTCGACGTCCCAGGCGACGAGATACCAGCGGCGGCTCATGTGGACCAGCCGGTACGGCTCGGTCAGCCGCCGCGTCACCGCGTTGTCGTGGCCGGTGTAGTCGAACCGCAGGCTCTCACGGTCGCGGCACGCTCCCGCCAGGATGCTGAGCACCTCGGCGTCCACGGTGGGGCCGCCGCTTTGGACGGCCACCACGGCGGTCTGCAGGGCGTCCACGCGGTGTCGTAATCGGGAGGGCAGGACCTGTTCCAGCTTGGCGAGGGCGCGCAGCGACGTCTCCTCGATTCCGGCTACCGTGCCCCCGGCGGCGGTGCGCAGGCCCACCGCGACGGCGATCGCCTCCTCGTCGTCGAGCAGTAGCGGAGGGAGGGCGGCGCCGGCTCCGAGCCGGTAGCCACCCGCCGCGCCTGGAGTCGCGTGTACGGGATAGCCCAGCTCGCGTAGTCGCTCGACGTCGTTGCGCACGGTGCGGGTGGTTACTTTGAGTCGTTCGGCGAGCTGCGGGCCGGTCCAGTCCCGTGGACTCTGCAGCAGTGAGAGCAGGCGGAGCAGGCGGGCCGAGGTCTCCAACATGTCTTTCATTGTGGCTGACAATGCGGAACGGACCTTTCCGCATTGGTGCCTACGGTTCTGGCATGAGCAACGACACGGGGATCCGCCCGTTCCGCATCGACATCCCCCAGGCCGACCTCGACGACCTCGGTGACCGGCTCGCTCGAACCCGCTGGCCTCGGGAGGTGCCCGGCACCGGCTGGAGCCGGGGCGTTCCGCTGGATTACCTGAAGGGCCTCGTCGCTTATTGGGGTGATGGTTTCGACTGGCGCGCCCAGGAGGAGAGGCTGAACGCGTTCCCGCAGTTCGTCACCGGCATCAACGGCCAGGACATCCACTTCCTGCACGTCCGCTCCCCCGAGCCGGACGCGCTGCCGCTGATCCTCACCCACGGCTGGCCCAGCTCGCCGTACGAGTTCCTTGAGGTGATCGGCCCGCTGACCGACCCCCGCGCGCACGGCGGCGACCCGGCCGACGCCTTCCACGTTGTGATCCCCTCGCTGCCGGGGTACGGGTTCTCGACGCCCGTGAAAGAGCAGGGATGGGGAAACCTCTTCCGCGTCGCCCAGGCATGGGCGGAGCTGATGAGCCGCCTGGACTACGGCCGCTACGCGGTCCAGGGGACCGACGCCGGCTCGGGGGTGGCGGGGATACTCGCCATGATCGACGCGGGGCGGGTGGTCGGCACACACCTGACCGGGACGACGGCGGCGATGCCGTTCGGCCCTCCGATCGAACTCGCCGGCCTGTCAGAGGCCGACAGGGCACGTGCCGAGCGGTTCAACGCGTCCCAGGCCGACGGGTTCGGCTATCTGCACATGCAGGCGACCCGCCCGCAGACGCTCGCCTACTCCCTGAATGACTCGCCGGTGGGCCAGCTCGCCTGGATCGCGGAGAAGTTCGCCGAGTGGACCGACCCGGCGGCGAAGCTGCCGGAGGACGCGGTCGGCCGCGACCAGCTGCTCACCTGCGTGAGCCTCTTCTGGTTCACGGGCGCGGGTGCCTCCTCGGCGCACGCCGTTCACGAGGGGATGCAGGTGTATCGCGAGATGGCTGATCGGCAGGGGGACGATCACGCCAGTGCGCGGCAGGGGCCGCCTACGGGTGTCGCGGTGTTCGCCGCTGATACGACGATCCGGAGCGTGATGGACCCTGGGGGGTTGATCGAGCACTGGTCGGAGTTCGGGAGGGGCGGCCACTTCCCGGCGATGGAGACTCCCGACCTGCTCACCGAGGACATTCGCGCCTTCTTCCGTTTGCACCGCTGACGCCTGGGGGTTCTGAGGCTTGGGGGTTCGCGCGAACAGTTGGGCAGGGCGCCGAATCTCAAGCGGGGTGTGTTCTGTGTGCTCGTGTTCTGGTGAGGGCTTCGGTGTGTTCGCGCTTCGGTGCGTGCTGCTTCGGCGCGTGCGCGCTCCGGTGGGCGGGTGCTCCGGGCGGCCGTCGTTGGTGGTCGTCTGGTGGGTCAGGCCTCCGGCCTGGCGGGTGCGCTGGTTGCGGATTTTTATAAGCCGCCCGGAACACCCACCCACCTCCGCACACGGCCCGTCTCGCCGTAGGTGGTGCGGGCCGTAGTCGCTTCCTTTCGGGCCGCCCACGGGGCTCTGGGGATGCTGAAGCAATCCGTACGGGGTCGTTCGGGGGTCGTCGCCGTAGCTGAAGCGTCGGTGCGGAAAGGAGCGCATGGGGCTCGCCGTGAGTCCACCGGGCTCGTCGTGGTTCGCCGTCGGTTGGCTGGTTGGTTGGCGTGCTGCGCCTTGTCGTTGCTGGTCACGGACATCACGGCTTCGCGCAGGGACAGGTGTGGCCCTTTGATAGGGCGATCGTGACGGACGGCCACTGTGACCGAAGGGAGGGGTAGGTCTCGTACGAGAGGGCTTCGGCCGGGTGGGCTAGTTGGATGAGGAGCCTGGGGTGCTGGTGTTGCCGGCTTCGTCGGGGCTGTTGGTTTCGTGGGCGGGGAGGCGGAACCAGACGGCGGTGCCCGCTTCGGGGTCGTGGTGGGTGCCCCAGGCGGTGGCCATGGCCTCGACCAGGAGCAGGCCGCGTCCGCCGTCGCTGTCGAGGTCGGTCGCGCGGACGAAGGGCAGGCTGGTCGCCGAGCCGTCGTCGATCACCTCGGCGTGCACCATGTTGCCTCCCAGGCCCAGGCAGACGGTCACCGATCCTGTGGCCGTACGCCCGGAGTCGGAGTGGACGACGGAGTTGGTCACGACCTCGCTGAGCAGCAGCACCACGTCGTCGAGGGCGGTGTCGGTGATTCTGGTGTGCAGGAGGTGTCGGGCCCAGGCGCGGACGGTCGCGACCGAGTGGGGGGTCGCGGCGAACTCGGCGTGGCCCAGGGGGCGCAGGACAGACCAGCGCTGCGAGGCTGTTCGCTGGCGTTCGTATCGGCAGGGGGCCTGGTAGGGCGCGATCACGCGATCGCCGCCGAGACGATGACGTCGGCGGCGTTGTCGGCGTCGGCGCAGATCGCTTCGCCGGGCCGCCACATCCTGGCCCACCAGGGCCGCCAGACGAACACCCAGCCGCGGGCGCGATGGACGGCGGTGATGCGGACGCGGGTCTCGTTTTCGGACATGACCTCCAGGATCGGCTGCCCCGTCTGGGGCAGCACCAGCGAGGTGCCCAGGCCCAGACCCCGCAGGTCCCAGCCCAGCCGCACCAGATGAACGAACTGCTCTTGCGGATCGCGTGGCTCCACAGCCTTCCTTTCGTCGTTGATCGCACTGGCTCGCTCGCGCTTTAGGGACATCTATGCTCACGGACTGTCATCGGCCGTATGCTCAGAGCATGCAGTCTCTGCAGCCCCATGTGCAACCCCAAATGCATATGCACTCAAGGGGATCCATGGAAAGTTCAGCTTGCGAGAGCGGCCAAACCAGTAGAAACCTCATGGAGGCGGACACATGACCGAAGGCCAAAGCCCCACCGTCCGGCGACGACAGCTCGGCATGGAACTGCGTCGGCTGCGCGAGCGTGCAAATGTGTCCGCCATTGAGGCGGGTGAGCGCATCGGTCGCTCCGACTCGACGATCAGTCGCTTCGAGACCGGCAGGGTCACTATCCGCCAGAAGGTCCTCGCTCAACTTCTTGATCTCTACGGTGCCGCCGACGACGAAACTCAAGCCGTACTCGACCTCGCACGCGAAGCGAGCAAGCGAGGATGGTGGCACATTCACGGAGATGCGGTGCCGTCCTGGTTCGAGGTCTTTATTGGGCTCGAAGCCGAGGCCACGTCAATCCAGACCTACCAACCTCAACTGGTGCCCGGTCTTCTCCAGACTGAAGCGTATGCGCGTGCTGTCATCGAAACAGACCACCCTGAAATGTCAGAGGAGGAGATCGACAGGCTCGTCACTCTGCGTCTAGCAAGACAGAAGCTCCTTAACCGGTCCAACCCTCCGGAACTGTGGGCGGTGATGAGCGAAGCGGCTCTACGTCACGCCATCGGCGGCCCGGCGACCATGCGCGAGCAACTCCTCAAACTTCGCGACACGCGACGACTCTCCTGCATTAACCTTCAGGTATTGCCCTTCGCCGGAGGTGCTCATCCCGGCATGCTCGGCCCTTTCCATCTCCTCGAGTTCCCCCCGACCTCGGAGACCCGTGTCGCCTACGTCGAGTACTTGACAGGATCCATATATCTGGAAAAGCCAGAAGAAGTACGCAGGTATAGACTCATTTTCGACCACCTTCGCGCGGCTGCCTTGCCGCCGAACAAGTCCATCGCGCTGATGAGCGCGGTCATAGAGGAGACGACTTCATGACTGTAGAAAAGCGTGAGTCGAGAGACCTCTCTGAGCTGTCTCGCGCTACGTGGCGCAAGAGCAGTCTCAGCGGCAACGGCGGTGCCGACTGTGTCGAGGTCGCCGTCGTCTTGGATATGGTCGCTGTTCGCGACTCCAAGGACCCCAGCGGCGCCACACTTGTCTTCCCTCCGGGTGACTGGACCGCTTTCCTCGGTCGCGTCAAGGCTGGAGACTTCGACACACGTCCCTGACCGCGTGACAGGTTGAGAAGGGCTCCGGGTGTGAAAGGGAAGACGGGTGGCCCAGCATTCCATGACCGACGCCATATGGCGCAAGAGCAGCTTGAGCGGCAGCGGCAACAACTGTGTTGAAGTCGCCTCCGTCTCGGGCTTGATCGCTATCCGCGACTCCAAGAATCCCGGCGGCGCCACGCTTGTCTTCTCTCGGGATGACTGGTCTGCCTTCCTGGGTCGCGTCAAGGTTGGGGACTTTGATCCGAGGTTCTGATGTGGACGGATCGGAGAAGGGCTCTTGGAAAGTTAGGAGTGCGGGTGTCCCATGGTTGATCTGGTGAGCGCTGTCTGGCGTAAGAGTTCGCGTAGTAATGGCAATGGTGGAGCGTGTGTCGAGGTGGCGCGCAATCTGGTTGGGGTCGTGGCCGTGCGAGACAGTAAGGACATCGGTGGGCCGGTGCTGGTCTTCTCCCCTGGTGGGTGGCGGGCCTTTGTCGGTGGGGTCAAAGAGGGCGTGTTCGACGGGTTGGGGTGAGGTGGGCGCCTACCTGGTGAGACGGTCGAGGTCGTCGGCGGTCCAGCCTCCTGGGGGTGGGGAGGGCGGGCGGTCGAGGTCGGTGTCCATGGGGGCACCGTAGCTTTCGGCCCTGTGGGACGTCAGACTCTTTCCGCCTCTGGTGTCGTCTCGGTCAGAGCGGGGGTACTACGGGTGCGGGTGCTGGAGTAGAGGACGCCGGAGATGATCAGGGCGGCTGCGAGGAGTTTGGTGAGGGAGATCGACTCGCCGGTGAACAGGGCGGCGGAGGACATGCCGAAGACCGGGACGAGCAGGGCGGAGGGGGCGACCACCGAGGCGTCGTAGCGCTGGAGGAGGAAGCCCCAGATGCCGAAGCCGCCGAGGGTGGAGATCAGGGAGACGTAGAGGACCGAGAGGCTGCCCTCCACGGAGAACTCCAGGTGGGGGACGCCCTCGACCAGCAGGGACAGGGCCGTCATGGGGATGGCCGCGACCGCGCTGATCCAGACCATGAAGCGGAACGAGTTGGGTGGGGCGGCGTTCCTGACCGCGATGTTGCCCATGCCCCAGAAGAAGGCCGCGCCGATGACCAGCAGGAACGCGCCGATGGGGCTGCCGGTGCCCAGGTCGGTGGCGATCAGTGCCAGACCGGCGAACGCGATCGCCATGCCGATGATCCGTCGGCGGGTGAGCCGTTCGCCCAGTAGGGCGACCGCCAGGATCGCGGTGAAGATCGCCTGGACCTGGACGACGAGTGAGGTGAGACCGGCGGGCATGCCCGCCCGCATGCCGGTCAGCAGCAGGGTGTACTGGCCGATGCCGAGCGTGGCGCCGGCCACGAGCACCTTCCGCCAGGGCACTCCGGGGCCGCCGACGAGCAGTACGGCGGGGAAGGCGGCGAGCAGGAAGCGCAGTGCCACGTAGAGCAGCGGGGGGAAGTGACGGAGCCCGGCCTCCATGACCACGAAGTTGAAGCCCCACAGGGCGGTGAGGGTGATGGCGAGCAGGAGGTGCCGGGTACGCATGCAGCAATCGTCGTTTCCATCGACATTTCAGCACAAGCGAGACCTTCTTGCTTATGTCGTTTAGAGTTGCTTACATGTTGGATCTCAACCGGCTCAAGGCTCTGCACGCGGTCTCCGTCTACGGGTCCGTGGGGGCCGCGGCCGAGGCGCTCATGGTGACTCCGTCGGCGGTCTCCCAGCAGCTGGCCAAGCTGGAGCGGGAGACGGGGGCGCCCCTGCTGGAGCGTCACGGGCGTGGGGTGCGGCTGACCGACGCGGCCGGGCTGCTCGCCGACCACGCCGAGCGCATCCTCGCGCTGGTCGAGATGGCGGAGGCCGATTTCGAGGCGTTGCGCGGCGAGGTCGTGGGACGGCTGGGCATCGGGGCCTTCCCCACGGCGGCGAGAGGGCTGATGCCCGCCGCGCTCGCGCTGTTGCACTCACGCCACCCCGACCTGCGCCTGCAGCTCATGGAGCGCGAGCCGGAGCGGCAGATCCGTGAGGTGGCGAGGGGTGAGCTCGACCTCGCGGTGATCCAGGACTGGATGAACCGTCCGATGGCGATCCCCGAGGGGTTGTCCCGGGCCACGCTCTTCGACGACATCGCCGACGTGATCCTGCCCGCGTCCCACCCGCTGGCGGGTCGTGCCGAGATCGAGCTCGCGGAGCTGTCGGGGGAGCAGTGGATCAGCTCCTCGCCCGGTACGGTCTGCCACGACTGGCTGGTCTACACGCTGCGCTCGGCCGAGCTGGAGCCGGACATCACCTGCATGACGGACGAGTATCCGACCCAGATGGCCCTCGTCGCGGCGGAGCAGGGGTGCGCGATCATCCCCCGGCTGGGCCGCGACTTCGTCCCGCAGGGGGTGCGGGTCGTCCCGATCCGGTCGCGTCCGACGCGCAGGATCTACGCGCTCTGGCGCAGTGACGCCGCCCGCCGCCCGGCCATCCGCGCCGCGGTGGAGGCGCTGAAGGCCGTCTCGGTCGAATTTCGCGGGCCTGTGTCCGAGCCCGTCGAGTCGGCGACGATTCCGGTGGCGGTGGTTCGGGGTGGCCCAGACGGCTCTGGGTGACGTCGGGTTTCGGTTTTCATACGTGGCGCGTCATTTCCGATCCGGTTCGGTGGGTGACCAATGCCAGGTCGTGCGGAACGCGGGGTCAGCCGAGGGCGATCGTCACCACGCCGCCGACGATGACGCAGGCCGCGAGCAGCCGCCGGGTCAGGTCGCCCTCGGCGAGCAGCCTGCCGCCGAGCAGCACCGCCACGAGCACGCTGACCTCGCGTACCGGGGCCACCGCGCTGATCGGCGAGAACGTGTACGCGGTCAGCGCGAGGAGGTAGGAGAGCGGCATCAGCACCGCCGCGCCCAGCACCCGCGTCTTGTGCTCTCGCCAGACGGGCAGGATCAGGCCCCTGCGGCGGGGGGCGAGCACCGGCGAGGTGAGGACCAGGGCGCGGCCGAGGTCGCCGCCGTAGTTGAGCAGGATCGGCGCGACCGCGAAGGCGCTGACGACCTGCTTGTCCCAGACGGTGTACGCCGCGATGAACAGTCCCGTGGCGAGTCCGTACCCGATCCCGCCCAGGTCCTGGCGGCTGGGGCCGTGCGCCGCGCCGAGCAGGAAGACGCCCAGCCCGACGAGCAGGATTCCCGCGACGCCGACAGGGCCCGGCCGTTCGCCCAGGAAGAGGACGGCGACCAGGCTGGCCAGCATCGGCCCGGTGCCCCGGGCGATCGGGTAGACCATGGAGAGGTCGCCGTGCCGGTAGCCGCGCTGGAGCAGCATGAAGTAGCCCAGGTGCAGCGTGGTGCTGGCGGCGATCACCGCGAGGTCGGTCCAGGAGGGGCCGGTGCCGCCGAGGAGCAGGTAGCCCGCCGCGACCGGGGTCCAGAGGAGGGTGGAGGCGGCGGCGACCATCCAGACGAAGACGACACCGTCGGCGTCGGCCGCCTGCTTGCTCATGAGGTTCCAGCAGGCGTGGGCGACGGCGGAGGAGAGGACGAGGGCGAGCGCGAGGGGGCTCACGGGGGGACCCTATCCTGCCTCGTCCGACACGAGTGACCCACCTGCCAGGCCACTACCCCGTACCTGTCGGTAGGCTGGCGAACACCATGGCTGAGACCACCGTCGTTCACCTCCTGCGCCACGGTGAGGTGCACAATCCCGCGAACGTCCTGTACGGCAGGCTTCCCGACTACCACCTCTCCGACAACGGCATCCAGATGGCCGAGACGGTGGCGAAGGCGGTCGCCGGACGTGACGTCACCGCGCTGTTCTCCTCGCCGCTGGAGCGCGCGCAGGAGACGGCGGCCCCGCTCGCCGCGACCTTCCACCTGGACGTCACGATCGACGAGCGGCTCATCGAGGCCGAGAACATCTTCGAGGGCCTCTCCGTCGGTAGCTTCCGTAATCCGCGCTTCTACCGTTACCTGTGGAACCCGCTGCGCCCCTCGTGGGGGGAGCGCTACATCCACATGGTCAGCCGGATGAGGGCCGCGATCGACACCGCCCGTGACGCGGCGCGCGGCCATGAGGCGATCATGGTGAGCCACCAGCTCCCGATCTGGACGATCAGGCTCGCGGCCGAGGGCAGGCGCCTGCCGCACGACCCGCGTCGGAGGCAGTGCGGGCTCGCCAGCCTCACGAGCTTCTCCTTCGAGGGAAACCGTCTGATCAGCGTCGGATACAGCGAGCCCGCGGCGGCGCTCGTCAAACGCCCCACTGTGCCGGGCGCCTGACCTCGCCGGTACAGTGATTGCTCTACCGGTTGTAGTACAGGGAGCCTCCGTCACCCATGCGCGCACAATCCTTCGCCGCCGTCGCGCTGCTGATCGCCGTGGCCGGATGCGCCGGAAACCCGGGGTCGCAGCCGCAGAGCGGTGACACCCGTTTCGTGGCCGGTGACGGAAAGATCACCCTGTTCCAGGCCGAGGACCGCAAGGTCGCCCCGCAGGTGGAGGGGGAGACCCTCGACGGGGGCACCGCGAGCCTCGCGGCGCACAAGGGCAAGATCGTGGTGCTCAACTTCTGGGCCTCCTGGTGCGCGCCCTGCCGGGCCGAGGCGCCGGTGCTCAAGGACATCCACGCCAAGAAGAAGGCCGACGGCGTGGAGTTCCTCGGCATCGACTTCAAGGACCGCAAGGCCGACGCCCTGGCTTTCGAACGCAGCCACGAGCCGGGTTACCCGAGCATCTTCGACCAGCCGGGCAAGGTCGCCCTCTCCTTCCAGGGGACGGTGCCGCCCGCGGCCATTCCGTCGACCCTGATCATCGACCGGCAGGGCCGGATCGCCGCCAGGGCGCTCGGCGCGGTGAAGTACAACGACCTTCTCGACGCCGTGACCAAGGTCGGCGATGAGAGATAACCGCTCGGGGTCGTCGTGAGCGCCGACCTCGTGGGCACCGTCGCCGGCGGTTCGCTGGCGCTGGCGCTGCCGATCGCGGTCGCGGCCGGGCTGGTGTCGTTTCTGTCGCCGTGCGTGCTGCCGCTGGTTCCCGGCTACCTGTCGTACGTGACCGGCATGAGCGCCGACCCCAGGCGGGGGCGCATGGTGGCGGGCATCGTGCTGTTCGTACTGGGCTTCGCGGTCGTGTTCGTGGCCGGGGGAGCGCTCTTCGGCGGCCTCGGCGCGGTCCTGTTCACCAACGCGGGGATCATCACGCGGGTGCTCGGCGTCTTCACGATCGTGCTCGGCCTCGCCTTCATGGGGGTGATCCCGGGGCTGCAGCGCGATTTCCGCATCCACCGGGTCCCGGCCGCGGGGCTGGCCGGGGCGCCTCTGCTCGGCCTGGTGTTCGGGCTGGGCTGGACCCCCTGCATCGGCCCCACCCTCGGGGTCGTGCTCACCCTCGGCCTGAACGAGGGCAGCGCCGGTCGCGGCGCGCTGCTCGCCTTCGCGTACGCGCTCGGCCTCGGCCTGCCGTTCGTGGCGGCCGGACTGGCGTACAGCAGGGCGCTGAGGACGTTCAAGGCGGTACGCCGGCACTCGCGGCTGATCACGAGGGCGGGCGGCGTGATGCTGGTTGTCGTCGGCGTGCTGCTCGTCACCGGGTTGTGGGGGGAGCTCGTCGCGATGACGCAGGGCTGGGTCGGCGGATTCGAGCCGGTGATCTGATGGTGTCGATCGACCCGAAGACGGGGGAGCGAACGGTGAGCGAGGCGCGGCGGCCCGCGGGTCTCGGGGTCGTGGGGTGGGCGCGCTGGTTCTGGCGGACGCTCACCTCGATGCGGACCGCGCTGATCCTGCTGTTCCTGTTCGCCCTGGGTTCCATTCCCGGCTCGATCTGGCCGCAGCGCGGGGTCTCCGACGCCATGGTCGTCCAGTACTTCGACGACAGTCCGGAGCTCGCCGAGTGGCTGGACAGGTTCTGGCTGTTCGACGTCTTCAGGGCGCCCTGGTTCGCCGCGATCTACCTTCTGCTGTTCGTGTCCCTGATCGGCTGTGTGCTCCCCCGTACCGCGACCCACCTGCGGGAGCTGCGCAGGAAGCCGCCCGCGGCGCCGCGCAACCTGGGCAGGCTGCCGCAGCACGCCTCCTTCGAGGCGGATCTCACCGTCGAGGAGGCCGCCGCGAGGCTGCGCGCCAGGCGGTTCCGGGTGACCACGGGGCCCGGCTGGGTCGCCGGGGAGAAGGGTTACCTGCGCGAGACCGGCAACCTGCTGTTCCACGTGGCCCTGCTCGGCCTGCTGGTCGCGGTCGGGATGGGGTCGCTGTACGGCTACCGGGGCAACGTGCTGGTCGTGGAGGGCGAGGGGTTCGCCAACACGGTCGCGGCCTACGACCGCTACATGCCGGGCACCCAGGTGAACGCCGAGTCGCTGGAGCCGTTCTCCTTCACCGTCGACGACTTCCAGGCGACCTACATCGCGACGGGTGAGAAGAGGGGACAGGCCCTCGACTACGAGGCCAGGCTCAAGGTCGAGGACGCCCCGGGCGCCGCGCCGCGCGACTACGTGCTGAAGGTGAACGAGCCGCTGGACGTCAACGGCACGCTGAGCTACCTGATCGACCACGGCTACGCGCCGACCTTCAAGATCACCGATGGTGAGGGCGAGGTCGCCTTCGAGGGGCCGGTGCCCTGCCTGGTGGTCCAGCCCGCCACCTTCACCTCAGAGTGCGTGATCAAGGTCCCGGACGCGCGGCCCGAGCAGCTCGGCGTCCTCGTCGGCTTCCTGCCGACGACCGTCCCGATGGGCTCGGAGTGGGTCTCGGTCTTCCCCGGCGCCGCGAACCCCACCGCCCAGGTGTACGGCGCCTTCGCCGGTGACCTGGGGCTGAAGGACGGCCGGCCGCAGTCGGTCTACGAGCTCGACCCGGCGAGCCTGAAGAAGATGAAGCCGCTGGTCATGAAGGCCGACCCGCTGGCGCTCGGTGAGAAGCTCACGCTGCCGAACGGCGCGGGCTCGATCGAGTTCACCGGTGTGCGGGAGTGGATCGCCCTGCAGATCACCCACGATCCGGGCCGGATGCCCGCGCTGGTGGCCTCGATCCTCTGTGTCGCGGGCCTGGTGCTGACGCTCACCGTTCGCCGCCGCAGGATCTGGGTGCGGATCCACGGGGACCGCAAGGTCGAGGCGGGCGGCCTCACGCGCACCGAGGGCGGCGATTTCAGCGAGGAGTTCACCGAGATCGTCTCCGTTTTGAACCCAGGAGTTCCCGATTCAGGAGTGAAGGATGTCCGCTGAGGTCGATGCCGGCCTCGCCACGCTGAGCGACCAGCTCATCTTGGCGACGGTGCTGCTCTACGTCTTCGCAATGATCGCTTACGCCCTCGACCTCGCCTTCGGGCGGCAGGCGGGGGCGTCTCGGCAGGCGGTGGCCCGCGCGGACCGGCCGGTCCTGGCAGGTGTCGGCGGGGGCGCTCCGGCCGACGCCGCCCCCGCCGAGGACGCTCCCGCCGTCAAGGCGCCGCCCGCCTGGGCGGTGTGGGCGGGGCCGGTGGCCGTCGGGCTGAGCTGGCTCGGCTGGGTCGCCAACCTCGCCTCCATCCTCACCCGCGGCCTGGCCGTGGACCGGTGGCCGTGGGGCAACATGTACGAGTTCGTGGTCGCGATGTGCTTCGCGGCGGTGAGCGCGTTCCTGTTCATGCAGCTCCGCTACCCGATCCGCTTCCTGGGCGCGTTCGTCACGGTCGCGAGCGCGCTGGGGCTCGGTTTCGCCGTGCGGTACCTGCACGTGCAGGCCGGTCCCGTGGTGCCCGCGCTGGACACGTACTGGGTCGCGATCCACGTGTCGGCGGCGATCGTCGCGAGCGGGATGTTCATCGTGGCCGGAGTCTGCGGCATCCTCTATCTGGTCAGGAAGGACACCTCGGTCCGGCTGCCGTCCCGGCAGGATCTGGAGCGGGTCGCGCACCGGGCCATCGTGATCGGCTTCCCGATCTGGACCTTCGCCGTCATCGCCGGGGCGCTCTGGGCCGACAAGGCGTGGGGCCGCTACTGGGGCTGGGACCCCAAGGAGATCTGGGCGTTCATCACCTGGATCGCCTACGCCGCCTACCTGCACGCCAGGGCCACCGCGGGCTGGAAGGGAAAGGCGGCGACGATCGTGCAGCTCATCGCCCTCGCCTGCCTGCTGTTCAACCTGGTCGGGGTGAACATTTTCCTCGGGGGGCTGCACTCCTACGCCGAGGTTCCGGGCTGATTCTCGGCACCGAGACTTCCTCAGGCCGAATTCTTTCCGCTGGAATTCCACGGCGAATTGCCGTGCCGAGGTTCCCGCCGATTACCGCACAGGTTTTCGCGCGGGAATTCGGCTGGCCGTAACGGCTGTATTGGTCATGCGCGAAGACCGATTCCGGTGCGCTCTCAGTCGTCGTCACGCAGGCGGCGGTCGAGATCCTTGAGAAAGTCGGGGTCGTCGTCGGGGCCCTTCGGGGCCTCGGGGCGCGACGGCGCGTCCTCGACACGGAGGAAGCGGGGCGGTCTGGGGCCGGTCGGCCGGCCGAGCAACAGCCAGAAGACGCCCCCCGCGACCGGCATCAGCACCACGATGAGCACCCAGAGGAGCTTGGGGAGGTTCCTGGATTCCTTGTCCGGCGTGGTGATGACGTCGAACAGGCAGTAAAGCCAGAAGGCGAGTATCGCCAGACCAAGCAGGGGCATGCCCCGAACTGTAAGCCATCATGAGACCTGCTGCGGTCCCGCACCACGTTACGGATGACTGGCAAGGCTCCCACCCCTTACCGTAGGAGCCGTTGCCACTTCCCCAGGGGGTGTGATGGCACATTCGGGCGACAAGGGCCGCCATCGACGGCGGTGGTGGCAGCGAGGTCCGGCCACGCGTGCGGAGAGTGCCGTGCGGGAGGCTCCGCGTGAGGTTCCCCGCGGGGCGGAGCGCCGGGTCGGGACGGTCACGGCCCCGGTGGCCGACCGCCCGCAGTACACCTGGAGAGACTTCGAGCTCGACGAGAGTCCCCGGGCCCAGCCCAACTCTCCCGACACCCCCGACCTGGGGGACGGCCTGCGCCACTGCGGGCGTCTGGAGCGAATTCTGCACCGCCAGTGGGACTCGCGGTGGGAGGCGCCGCCCCCCGAGGCCGTACGGGCGGTGGAGAGCCTCGCGAGGCTGCCCGACGTGTTGAAGGACAAGCTGGCCGACGGGCTCGACGGCATCTACGTCGGCGCGGGCGGGGTGCCGGAGCTGGACGACATGGGATACCTGCGCGGCGCGCCGCTCCCCTCGGGCCGGGCGACGTGGGACATCTGCGCGGGGGCGTACGGCGACCGCAAGATCGTGGTGGGAGACCGGCCCTCGCCCACCCCCGACGTGATGATGCACGAGGTCGGACACGCCCTGGACGACGTGGACGCCCCCGGCGGCGGCTGGGTGTCCGACTCCCCGGAGTTCGCCGCCCTCTACGACCAGTGCGTTCCCGCGCTCGCCTCGGCGTTCCATCTCCAGTCGGGAGACCTGGGCCGCAAGGAGTTCTTCGCCGACGCCTTCGCCGCGATCGTCTCCCGGCAGCGCCCCGCGCTGGTCGACATGCTGGGCGGCGACACACGGATGGCGCTCAACGTCATGTTGTTCTTCAACCGGCGCTACGGAATCTAGGTGATCTGGGATGTACGTCGTCAGGCTCGCCGACGGGACCCTGCGGGTGCCGCAGACCCTGGTCGGCGATGACGGGCGTCTGATCGGCAACGCCTATGTGGAGGTCTCTCCGGGAGATCCCGACTACGACCGATGGCTCGCCGAGTCGCTCACCGAGGAGGAGCTGTCCGAGCGACGGCGTCGATGGCTGGAGGAGAACGACGAGTTGGAGCGGGAGTTCCTGGCGTTCAAGGCCGAGCAGGAGACCTAGAGGCTCGGGGCCGCGCGGGGCGTCGTTCGAGGCCGGGCGGGTTCGAGTGGAGGAAGGTCGTGGAGCGGGTGGGCCGGTGACGGGGGAGGTCATCGTCCGTGTCGTGGCTCACACGACTCCACGGTGACCCTGCGGCTTCCGGGTAAGGCGCGCAGGATCACCGATGGTGTGACGTCCTAAGTCGTCAGACGCGCGGGGACTCGCCTGCCGGCCGTTCGGCCGTCAAGACGTCCTCTCCGCGCAGAAGGGCGTGCACTTCCGACTCGCGGAAACGCCGGTGCCCTCCGGGGGTACGGATGCTGCTGATGCGGCCTGCCGCGGCCCAGCGTGTAACCGTCTTTGGGTCGACCCGGAAGAGGGCGGCAACCTCTCCGGGCGTCAGCAGACGCTCGCTGCTACTCTCCACAATCTCTCCCCCTCGCATCCCGCTTCCTGCCAGCGGGCGGACAGGTAACCAGTGTGCCGAGCGAAGCCTGATTTATCCGTGCTTTCCAACAAAGATCACGGGTTGTTATCTACTGCCTGCCCGATTGTTATATGATAGAGCCTTTTTGGGACTCTCGTGGGTGTTTCTTTACGAAACAGATCTCTTGGGAAGACTAGCAGCGCTCGCAGTCGATGCGAAGAGTTACCCGTAGGGCCACCGCGATCGCGACCGGTTGGGCGAAGTGACGTAGCCTCGACGCTGTGCATCCCGTCATCGTTTACACCGCGTCCAGGATCGGCCTGCTGGCCGTGAGCCTGGGAGTGCTCTATATCCTCGGCCTGCGCCAGCCCCTGGTTCTCCTGATCGCCGCATTCCTGGTCAGCGGTGTGGCCAGTTACGTCCTGCTCTCGAAGCAGAGGGACGCGGTGAGCGAGCGAATCACTAAGAACCGGGAGTGATCGGCAACGGGAACATGCCGACCCGGGCATGGTACTCGTGACCAAGGCGGGTTGTGTCACTACCAACCAGTAATCCGCCGGGATGCGCGAGGAATGCCTTGACCCCGATTCCGCGGTCCCGGGTGGGGTTCCATGTCAGGGCCCTGCCGGTGCGCGGATGGATCGCGCCGATTCCCGGCCGCGCCACCGCCCCCGGGCCCGCGGAGTCGCGTCCGTCCGGATTGTTCAGCCAGCGCTGGTGCCCGCCGACGTAGACGGCCGCCCCCGTCGCCGCCACCGAGTACAGCGAGTCGCCCCCGGTGTGGTTCACCCAGGTCGGCTTCACCGCGCCGCGCGCGCCGGTCTCGAAGCGGGCGGCGGTGTCGCACATCCTGTCCGGACCTCCGGGCCCGCCGGTCGTGACGACGACGAGATAGCTCCCGTCGGGGGCGAGGTCCACCCCCCGCAGATAGCCGGGGAAGTCGGCCATGCACCGGCCCCGGTAGGCGTCGGTCCGCCACGGCGCGACCGTGGCGGGGGAGGGGGCGAGGCCGGGCGACGAACCGTCGGGTGCGGCGGCGTTCGGCGCGACGAGGCCGGGCGGGGCGATGGAGATGAGGCCGAGCTGGGCGCGCGGCAGGCCGCCCAGGGTGGTGAAGTCACCGGCGACCGCGAGCCTGCCGTGGCCGAGGGCCATCGCGTGGATCCTCGTCCTGCCGCCCCTGGGCGCGCCGGGCTCGATCGTGAAGGACGGGTCGGCCGCGCCGGTGACGGCGTCGAGCCTCGCCAGTGCCGTACGGGCGACGGAGCCGACGTGGGTGAAGTCGCCGCCCGCGTAGAGGTGGCGTCCGAGCCTGGCCAGGCCGGTGACCGCGCCGCCGCGCACCTGGGCGCCGAAGTGGGAGACCGGCGAGCCGTCGGAGAGCCGGAGCAGGACCAGGCCCCGCGTCAGGGTCCCGCCGGTCCTCGTGAACCGCCCGCCCGCGTAGACGGTGCCGCGAACCCCTGCCGCCAGCGCCAGAACCGGCCGGTCCAGGCGTGGCGCGAAGCCGGGCAGCACCCGGCCGGTGGCCAGGTCGTACGCGAAGAGGTTGGCACGCGGCAGCACCGTCGCGCTCCCGGCCTCGCGGACCTCGCCGAACGAGCCGCCGACCACCACCGTGCCGTCCACCAGCGCGATGGCGTTCACGATCCCGTCGAGCACGTGGGGAGTGGTGTCCACCGGATCGGCCGAGACGACCCCGCCGTGCTTCGTGGTGCCGGCGACGGCCACCCCGGCCGGGAGCACGGAGAGCGCGGAGAGCAGGGTGAGGGCCGCGACCAGCACGTAAGTGGCTCTGGCAAACATTTGACAATTTTTAGCATGCCGACGGTAATGGAATGACTACTTTCCGTGGATTGTCGGGGCGGCCCTAGGGTGGGAGGCATGACGCGCGCTTCTCTGGACAAGCAGCCGCACGAGGTCGCCGCGATGTTCGATCGCACGGCCAGGCGGTACGACCTTGTCAACGACGTTATCTCCCTGGGGCAGGTCCGGCTGTGGCGCAAGGCCGCCGCGGCGGCCGTCGACGCGGGCCCCGGTGAGCTGGTCCTCGACCTCGGCGCGGGCACCGGCACGTCCACCGACGCGTTCACCACGCTGGGCGCCCGCGCCATCGCCTCCGACTTCTCGCTCGGCATGCTGAGCACCGGGGTGCGGCGCAGGGGCGGCTCCGGCATCCACGGAGGGGGCGTACGGGGGGTCAGCTTCGTCGCGGGCGACGCGCTGCGGCTCCCCTTCGCCGACGAGGTCTTCGACGCGGTGACGATCTCCACGGCGCTGCGCAACGTGCACGACACCGGCCAGGCGCTGCGCGAGATGTACCGGGTGGCGAGGCCGGGCGCGCGGCTGGTGATCCTGGAATTTTCACACCCGACGCCGAAATCCTTCGATCTCGTGTACTCGCAGTACCTGATGAAGCTGATGC
The DNA here is from genome assembly GCF_042899335.1 of Streptosporangium sp. NPDC000095. Classification (NCBI taxonomy): domain Bacteria; kingdom Bacillati; phylum Actinomycetota; class Actinomycetes; order Streptosporangiales; family Streptosporangiaceae; genus Streptosporangium; species Streptosporangium sp. NPDC000095. Next base: position 310,809 of record NZ_JBIAZS010000002.1, on the reverse strand, counting down.
CGCGCGCCGCGAAGCTCTTCGGTTCCAACGACGACTCCTACGAGTATCTGGCGGAGTCGATCAGGGCCTGGCCGGACCAGGCGGGGCTGGCGAAGATCATTCAGGGGGCGGGCTGGGAGCGCGTGGCCTGGCGTAACCTGACGATGGGGATCGTGGCCCTCCACCGTGCGTACAAGCCCTCCTGACTTTCTCAGGCGATGGCGACACCCGCCTGACACTTTGCCCTCCGAAGGCGTTAGACTTCGGCGCGACAAGTTTGTGAAGACCTTCACAAAGGAACGAAAGGCCCCTTACCCCGAGGCCCCCACAGCGTGTAGGACAGGACAGGTCCCGTGACCGTGCCAGCCGCCACACAGCGGAAAGTCGCTGAGGCTGACGCCGACGTCATCGTCGTCGGCGCCGGGCCCGCCGGTTCGACAACCGCTTTCCATCTCGCGCAGGCCGGGCTCGACGTCCTGCTGCTCGAGAAGACCACCTTCCCCCGTGAGAAAGTCTGCGGCGACGGGCTGACCCCCCGGGCGGTGAAACGGCTCATCGCGATGGGGATCGACATCGACGCTCCCGGCTGGGTCCGCAACAAGGGCCTGCGCGTGGTCGGCGGCGGGATGCGCTTCGAGCTCGACTGGCCCGAGCTGTCGAGTTTCCCCGACTTCGGCCTGGTCCGCACCCGCCAGGACTTCGACGAGATCCTCGCCGCCAACGCGGTCAAGGCCGGCGCCCGCCTGCTGCAGGGGGTGAACGTCACCGCCCCGATCCTCGACGAGCGCAGCGGGCACATCGTCGGCGTCGTCGCGAAGCGGGACGGCGAGGAGGTCGTCTACCGCTCGCGGCTGGTGGTCGCCGCCGACGGCAACTCCACCCGCGTCTCCCTCGCGATGGGGCTGCACAAGCGCGAGGACCGCCCGATGGGCGTCGCGGTACGGACATACTTCGAGAGCCCCCGCCACGACGACGACTACCTGGAGACCTGGCTGGAGCTGTGGGACGGCGACACCCTGCTGCCCGGCTACGGCTGGATCTTCGGCGTCGGCGACGGCACCTCCAACGTGGGCCTCGGACTGCTGAACACCAGCGAGTCCTTCAAGGGCATGGACTACCGCGACCTGCTCAAGCGCTGGGTGAAGGGGATGCCCCCCGAGTGGGGCTACGTCGAGGAGAACATGACGACCCCCATCAGGGGCGCCGCGCTGCCGATGGCCTTCAACCGCCAGCCGCACTACACGCGGGGCCTGGTGCTGGTGGGCGACGCGGGCGGGATGATCAACCCGTTCAACGGCGAGGGCATCGCGTACGCGATGGAGAGCGGCCACATCGCCGCCGAGACGGTCGTCCAGGCGCTCGGCAGGGTCACCCCCGCGCAGCGGGAGCGCGTGCTGCGCGCTTACCCCCAGAGGCTGAAAGACGCATACGGTGGTTACTTCACCCTCGGCAGGGGGTTCGTGGAGCTGATCGGGCATCGCGGGGTGATGAACTTCGCCACGCGTCACGCGTTGCCACACCCCCACCTGATGCGGTTCGCGCTCAAGCTCCTTGCTAATCTCACCGACCGGCGAGGTGACGCGTCCGACCGCATCATCAACGCCCTGTCGAAGGTGGCGCCACCGGCATGAGGTCGACGAGTGCCGAGCACCTGGAGCCGTGGGCGATGATCGCTTTGCCTAGACTTTCGAAATACACCACAACGCAGAGCTACGCGCCGGCGCGCGTGGAGATGGGAGAGGAGGCGTAGCGATGGAGTTGTACGCACCCATCCTGGTGCTCGCCGTGCTCGCGGCGGGATTTGCGGTCTTCTCGGTGACGATCGCCCCCTTCACCGGTCCCAAGCGCTGGAACCGCGCGAAGCTCGACGCCTACGAATGCGGCATCGAGCCGACGCCCCAGCCGGTGGGCGGAGGACGCTTCCCGCTGAAGTACATGGTCACCGCGATGTTGTTCATCGTGTTCGACATCGAGATCATCTTCCTCTATCCGTGGGCGGTCGCGTTCGACAAGCTCGGGATCTTCGGGTTGGTCGAGATGCTGCTGTTCATCGTCACCGTGCTCGTGGCCTACGCGTACGTGTGGCGCCGCAAGGGTCTGGACTGGGACTAGATATGGGTCTTGAAGAGAAACTTCCGAGCGGGTTCATGCTCAGCACGGTCGAGCAGGTGGCCGGCTGGGCGCGCAAGAACTCCGTCTGGCCGGCGACGTTCGGCCTCGCGTGCTGCGCCATCGAGCTGATGTCCACCGGCGGTCCCAAGCACGACCTGGCGCGCTTCGGCATGGAGCGCGCCTCGGCGTCTCCGCGCCAGGCCGACCTGATGATCGTCGCGGGGCGGCTCTCGCAGAAGATGGCCCCGGTGCTGCGCCAGATCTACGACCAGATGGCCGAGCCCAAGTGGGTCATCGCGATGGGCGTCTGCGCCTCCAGCGGCGGCATGTTCAACAACTACGCGATCGTGCAGGGCGTCGACCACGTCGTCCCCGTCGACATCTACCTGCCCGGCTGCCCGCCGCGCCCCGAGATGCTCATCGACGCGATCGTCAAGCTGCACGACAAGATCCAGAACATGAAGTTCGGCGCGCACCGCGCCAAGCAGATCGACGAGCTCGAACTGCAGGCCCTGCGGACGCTGCCGCTGATCGACCAGGGGAGCGCCAAGAAATGACGAGCGAACCCACCGAGAACCTCCCCGAGGTGCCGAAGGAGCCGATCGCCCACCTGGGCATGTTCGGCGCCTCGGGCACCGGTGACACCTCGGGCTACGGCCGCCTCGTCGTGCGGCGCAAGCCCGAACTGTCCACCCCCCGCCCGTACGGCGGTTACTTCGACACCGTCGCCGACGAGCTGGAGCGCGCCCTCGGCGGCGACCTCGGCGACGCCGTCGAGCGCGTGGTCGTCGACCGCGGCGAGCTGACCTTCCACGTCAGGCGTGAGCGCCTGCTCGACGTCATGAAGACCCTGCGCGACGACCCCGCCCTGCGCTTCGAGCTCTCGCTCGGCGTCTCCGGCGTGCACTACCCCCACCTGGAGGGCCAGGAGCTGCACGCGGTGATCCACCTGTGCTCGATCACCCACAACCGCCGCCTGCGCGTCGAGGTCTCCTGCCCCGACGACGACCGGCACATCCCCTCCACGGTCTCCGTCTACCCGACGCACGACTGGCACGAGCGCGAGACCTGGGACTTCTTCGGCATCGTCTTCGACGGGCACCCGGCGCTGACCCGGATCATGATGCCCGACGACTGGGACGGTCACCCCCAGCGCAAGGACTACCCGCTCGGCGGAATCCCGGTCGAGTACCGCGGCGCCGAGATCCCCGCGCCGGACCAGAGGAGGTCCTACACATGAGCGTCCCTCACCAGGAGACGAAGGAGACGGTCGGGAACGGCCCGTACGACGCGTACGACGAGGCCACCGAAGGCAAGGTCTACACCGTCTCGGGCAACGACTGGAGCGAGCTGGTCGAGAGCCTCTCCGGCCAGCAGGACCAGCAGCTCGTCATCAACATGGGCCCCCAGCACCCGTCCACGCACGGCGTGCTCCGCCTGGTCCTGAACCTGGACGGCGAGACGGTCACCGAGGCCCGCACGGTCATCGGCTACCTGCACACCGGCATCGAGAAGAACCTCGAATACCGGACGTGGACCCAGGGCACCACGTTCGTCACCCGGATGGACTACCTGGCGCCGATCTTCAACGAGACCGCCTACTGCATGGGCGTCGAGCGGCTGCTCGGCATCACCGACCGGGTCCCCGAGCGGGCCCAGGCGATCCGCGTGATGATGATGGAGCTCACCCGGATCTCCTCGCACATGGTGGCGATCGGCACCTTCGGCATGGAACTGGGCGCGACCACGCCGTTCCTGTTCGGGTCGCGCGAGCGCGAGATGGTGCTCGACGTGATGGAGTACATCACCGGCCTGCGGATGAACATGGCCTACGTCAGGCCGGGCGGCGTCTCCGTCGACCTGCCCGCGGGCGCCGTCGACAAGGTCGGCGAGCTGCTCAAGGTCATGCCGGGGCGCATCAAGGACATGCGCAAGATGCTGGACGCGAACCCGGTCTACCTGGCCCGCACCAAGGACGTCGCCTACCTCGACCTCACCGGCTGCATGGCGCTGGGCGTCACCGGCCCGATGCTGCGGGCCGCGGGACTGCCGTGGGACCTGCGCAAGTCGCAGCCCTACTGCGGCTACGAGACCTACGAGTTCGACGTCCCGACCGAGAAGACCGCCGACGTCTACGGCCGCTACCTGGTACGGGTCGCCGAGATGGAGGAGTCGCTCAAGATCATCGAGCAGGCTCTCGACCGCCTCTCCGGGCCGCTCAAGAACGGCCGGGTGATGGTCGACGACAAGAAGATCGGCTGGCCCGCGCAGCTCGCGCTCGGCCCCGACGGCCTGGGCAACTCGCCCGACCACATCGCGCACATCATGAGCGGCTCCATGGAGGCGCTGATCCACCACTTCAAGCTGGTGACCGAGGGCTTCCGGGTCCCTGCGGGGCAGGCGTACGCCGCCGTCGAGTCGCCCAGAGGTGAGCTCGGCGCCCACGTGGTCAGCGACGGCGGTACCCGCCCCTACCGCGTACACTTCCGCGACCCGTCCTTCACGAACCTGCAGGCCATGCCCGTGACGTGCGAGGGCGGCATGGTCGCCGACGTCATCTCGGCGGTGGCCTCGATCGACCCGGTGATGGGAGGTGTCGACCGATGAGTTCCAGCAAGGGTACGGACGGCCGGCCGGCGCACGAGAAGGTCGACGCGAGCACGGGCACCGGCCTGACGGGCGAGAGCGCCCTCGGGACGACCACCGCCCTGGGCGGCGAGCCCTCGAACGAGGCCGCCCGCGCGGGCGGCGAGGAGGTGAGCGCGACCGTGTCCAAGGGGTACGCGCCGGAAGTGCGGGAGCGCCTGGAGCGCGACGCCAAGGAGATCATCGGCCGCTACCCGAAGCCGCGGTCGGCCCTGCTGCCCCTGCTGCACCTGGTGCAGTCCGAGGACGGCTACGTCTCCGACGACGGCCACGAGTTCTGCGCCGAGATCCTCGGCCTGAGCAAGGCCGAGGTCGTCGGAGTCTCCACCTTCTACACGATGTACAAGCGCAGGCCGATGGGCCAGTACCACGTGGGCGTGTGCATCAACACGCTCTGCGCGGTGATGGGTGGCGACCAGATCTGGGACGAGCTGTCCGAGCACACCGGCATCGGCCACGACGAGACGACCCCCGACGGCAAGGTCTCGCTGGAGCGGCTGGAGTGCAACGCCGCCTGCGACTTCGCCCCGGTGATGATGGTCAACTGGGAGTTCTTCGACAACCAGACCCCGGCGTCGGCCAAGCAGCTCGTCGACGACCTCAGGGACGGCAAGGAACTCTCCCCGACCCGGGGTCCGAAGAAGCTCTGCACGTTCAAGGAGGCATCCCGGGTGCTCGCGGGCCTGCCCGACGGCCTGGCCGGCGACGGCCCCTCGGCGAAGGGCGCCTCCCTGGAGGGCCTGAAGATCGCGAAGGCGAACGGATGGAAGGCTCCGGAGGCGTGAGCGTGACACGCAGCGGAGCCACCACGAGCGGACGCGCCGGTCAGACCGGCGCGTGCGGGCGTAACGAGCGTGCCGACAGGCACGGCGCGGCCTCGTCACGGAGCGACGGGCTGTCAGGCGAGGAGACGAAGTGACCACTCTCACCCCGGTTCTCACCGCGAACTGGGACCAGCCCAACTCCTTCACCCTGGAGGGCTACGGCGACTACTCGGCGGCCAAGAAGGCGCTGGGCATGGACCCCGACGCCGTCATCCAGGCCGTCAAGGACTCCGGACTGCGCGGCCGAGGCGGCGCGGGCTTCCCCACCGGCATGAAGTGGGGCTTCATCCCCCAGGGGGACGGCAAGCCGCACTATCTGGTGGTGAACGCCGACGAGTCCGAGCCGGGCACGTGCAAGGACATCCCGCTGATGATGGCGAACCCGCACGCGCTCGTCGAGGGCGTCATCATCACCGCGTACGCGATCCGGGCCAACCACGCCTTCATCTACGTGCGCGGCGAGGTGCTGCACGTGGTGCGCCGCCTGCAGGCGGCCGTGGCCGAGGCGTACGCCAAGGGTTACCTCGGCACCGACCTGTTCGGCTCCGGCTTCGACCTGGAGCTGGTCGTGCACAGCGGCGCCGGCGCCTACATCTGCGGCGAGGAGACGGCGCTGCTCGACTCGCTGGAGGGCTATCGCGGCCAACCTCGGCTCAAGCCCCCCTTCCCCGCCGTGGCGGGCCTGTACGCCTCGCCGACCGTCGTCAACAACGTCGAGTCGGTCGCGAGTGTTCCCTCCATCATCGCCAACGGCGCCGACTGGTTCGCCGGGATGGGCACGGAGAAGTCCAAGGGCTTCGGCATCTTCTCGCTGAGCGGCCACGTGACCAGGCCCGGCCAGTACGAGGCCCCGCTCGGCATCACGCTGCGCGAGCTGCTGGAGATGTCCGGCGGCATCCGCGAGGGACACCGGCTCAAGTTCTGGACCCCCGGCGGGTCGAGCACCCCGATCTTCACCGACGAGCACCTCGACGTCCCGCTGGACTTCGAGTCAGTCGGGGCGAAGGGCTCGATGCTCGGCACCCGGGCCCTGCAGATCTTCGACGAGACCACCTGCGTGGTGCGCGCGGTGCTCCGCTGGACGGAGTTCTACGCGCACGAGTCGTGCGGCAAGTGCACCCCCTGCCGGGAGGGCACCTTCTGGCTCAAGCAGGTGCTCAAGCGGCTGGAGAAGGGGCAGGGCACCGAAGAGGACCTGACCACGATCACCGACATCGCCGACAACATCCTGGGACGCTCCTTCTGCGCCCTGGGCGACGGTGCCACGAGCCCCATCCACTCGTCGGTGAAGCACTTCCGCGACGAATACCTCAAGCACTTCGAGATCGGCGGCTGCCCGTTCGATCACGCCCCGTCCACGGTGTGGGGTGCCCAGTGAGCGCGCGGATCCAGGCAACCGGCAAGCACAGCACCGTCTCGGTCACCAGGCCGACGGAGGAGACGCCATGACCGTCGAAACCACCCCGGAGCAGCAGGCGCCGGTGAACCTGGTCACCGTCACCATCGACGGCTTCCAGGTGAGCGTCCCCAAGGGCACGCTCATCATCCGGGCCGCCGAACTGCTCGGCATCCAGATCCCCCGGTTCTGCGACCACCCGCTGCTCGAACCGGCCGCCAACTGCCGCCAGTGCCTGGTGGACATCCCCGACGCCGGCAACGGCCGCGGCTTTCCCAAGCCGCAGCCCTCCTGCGCGATCGAGGTCGCCGAGGGCATGGTCGTGCAGACCCAGCTCACCTCCCCGGTCGCCGAGAAGGCGCAGCGCGGCGTGATGGAGCTGCTGCTCCTGAACCACCCGCTCGACTGCCCGGTCTGCGACAAGGGCGGCGAGTGCCCGCTGCAGAACCAGGCGATGTCCAACGGCCAGGGCGAGAGCCGCTTCGTCGAGAAGAAGCGGATCTTCGAGAAGCCGGTCGCGCTCTCCTCGGAGGTGCTGCTCGACCGCGAGCGCTGCGTCCAGTGCGCGCGCTGCATCCGCTTCTCCGACGAGATCGCCGGCGACCCGCTCATCGACTTCTTCGAGCGCGGTGCCAAGGAGCAGGTCGCCACCGCCGACGGCCGCCCGTTCGAGTCCTACTTCTCCGGCAACACCGTGCAGATCTGCCCGGTGGGCGCGCTGACCGGTGCCGCGTACCGCTTCCAGGCCCGCCCGTTCGACCTGGTCTCCACGCCCAGCGCCTGCGAGCACTGCGCGAGCGGCTGCTCGCTGCGCACCGACCACCGGCGCGGCAAGGTCACCCGCCGCCTCGCCGGGGACGACCCCGAGGTGAACGAGGAGTGGAACTGCGACAAGGGTCGCTGGGCCTTCACCTACGCCACCCAGCCCGACCGGCTGAAGACCCCCCTCGTCCGTGACGAGGAGGGACGCCTGGTCCCCGCCTCCTGGCCCGAGGCGTTCGCCGCGGCCGCCAAGGGCCTGTCCGCGGCACGCGGACGCGCGGGCGTGCTGGTCGGCGGTCGCCTCACCGTCGAGGAGGCGTATGGGTACGCGAAGTTCGCCCGGATCGCCCTCGGCACGAACGACGTCGACTTCCGCGCCAGGCCGCACTCCGAGGAGGAGGCGCGGTTCCTGGCGCACGCCGTCGCCGGCCGGGGCATCGAGGTCCGCTACGCCGACCTGGAGAAGGCGCCCGCGGTGCTCCTGGCCGGGTTCGAACCCGACGAGGAGTCGCCGATCGTCTTCCTGCGCCTTCGCAAGGCGGCGAGGAAGAAGGGCCTGAAGGTCTTCTCGGTCGCCCCGTTCGCCGGTCCCGGCCTCGCGAAGATGGGCGGCACCCTCATCCCGGCGGTGCCGGGCACCGAGACCGCCGTGCTGGACGACCTGGCCGCCGTGGACGCGATCGCCGCCGAGGCGATCAGGCAGCCGGGCGCGATCATTCTCGCCGGTGAGCGGCTCGCCACCATGCCGGGCGCACTCTCGGCGCTGCTGCGGCTCGCCGACTCCACCGGCGCCCGGCTGGCCTGGATCCCGCGCCGCGCCGGTGAGCGCGGGGCGATCGAGGCCGGTGCGCTGCCGAACCTGCTGCCGATCGGCCGCCCGGTCGGCGACGAGACCGCCCGCGCCGAGGTGGCGAGGGCCTGGAACGTCGCCTCCCTGCCCGAGGGGGAGGGCCGCGACACCACCGCCATGCTGGCGGCGGCGCTCGACGGCCAGATCGACGCCCTCGTCGTCGCCGGTGTCGACCCCTACGACCTGCCGGCGCCGCAGGCCGCACTGCTCGCCCTGGAGAACACCCCGTTCATCGTGAGCCTGGAGCAGCGCGCCAGCGCGGTCACCGACCGCGCCGACGTGGTGCTCCCCGTCGCCGTGGTGGCCGAGAAGTCGGGCACCTTCGTCGACTGGGAGGGACGCGGGCGCACCTTCGCCGAGGCGATCCCGGTTCCGGGGATCATGAGTGACCTGCGGGTCGTCTCCGCCATCGCCGACGCGATGGACGTGCACCTCGGCCTGCCCGACCCGGCCGCCGCCCGCCGCGAGCTCGGCGCGATCGGCGCGTGGCGCGGCCCCAGGGCCGCCGCTCCCGACGCGGCCGGCCGGACCGCGGCCAGGCCGGCCGCGGGAGAGGCCGTCCTGGCCAGCTGGCACCTGCTGCTCGACGACGGTCGCCTGCAGGCCGGAGAGCCGTACCTGGCGGGCACCGCCCGCCCGGCGTACGCGCTGGTGTCGGAGTCGACCGCGGCCGAGTCCGGCCTGGTCGACGGCGGCGAGATCGTCGTCACCGGCGAGCGCGGCTCGCTGAGCCTGCCCTTCCGGATCGCGGACCTGCCCGACCGGGTGGTGTGGCTGCCCGCCAACTCCGCGGGTCGCTCGGTCACCCGGGACCTGCGCGCCGTCGCGGGTGACGTCGTCAGGATCGGCGCCTCCTCGCCAGGCGTCGTGCCTGAAGTCGTGCCTGCAGGAGACGCCGCCGTCGCGCCCGCCGCGGCGAGCCCGGTCACACCGGGCTCGGCGAGCACCGTCGCGGGCACCGGACCCGACGAGCGTGCCACCGGCACCACGGCCGGCGAGGCACGTGCCGCCGGCGAAGCCAACGAGGAGCGGTAATGAATGCCCGGACTCTTCTAGCGGCCGATCCGACCCTCGCCGACTTCGGCAAGGACCCGCTCTGGATCAGCATCATCAAGGCCGTCGTCATCTTCATCGTCCTGATGCTGGGCGTGTTGTTCGGCGTGTGGTTCGAGCGCAAGCTCATCTCCCGCATGCAGAACCGGTACGGCCCCAACCGGGCGGGCAAGTTCGGGTTGCTCCAGTCGGTGGCCGACGGTCTCAAGATGGGGCTGAAGGAAGACCTGATGCCCAGGACCGTCGACAAGGTGATCTACTTCATCGCCCCGGTCGTCCTGGCGGTCCCGGCCTTCATGGCCTTCTCCGTCATCCCGATGGGCCCGATGGTCTCGATGTTCGGGGTGCAGACGCCGCTGCAGCTCACCGACCTTCCGGTCGCGGTGCTGCTGGTGCTCGCGATGGCCTCGATCGGCGTGTACGGCATCGTGCTGGCGGGCTGGGGCTCGCGCTCCCCCTACTCGATGCTCGGCGGCCTGCGGGCCAGCGCCCAGGTGGTCTCGTACGAGATCGCGATGGGCCTGTCGTTCGTGGGCGTCTTCCTGTTCGCCGGGACCCTCTCCACCTCGGAGATCGTCGCGAAGCAGGCGTCGGGCGGGGTGTTCCCGCTCTTCGGCCTGGAGATCCCGATGCCCTCCTGGTACATGGTCCTGCTGATCCCGTCCTTCCTGATCTACATCATCACGATGCTGGGCGAGACGAACCGGGTCCCCTTCGACCTGCCCGAGGGTGAGGGCGAACTGGTCGGCGGCTTCCAGACCGAATACTCCAACTCGTTGAAGTTCGCGGTCATCATGCTCGCCGAGTACGTCAACGTCTTCGTGGTCTCCGCGGTCTCCATCACCCTGTTCATGGGCGGCTGGCGGGCCCCGTGGCCGATCTCGATGTGGGACGGGGCCAACACCGGCTGGTGGCCGCTGCTGTGGTTCTTCCTCAAGATGGTGCTGGTCTTCTCCTTCTTCGTCTGGTGCCGGGCCTCGCTGCCGCGCGTCAGGTACGACCAGCTGATGGCCCTCGGCTGGAAGATCCTCATCCCGGTCAACCTGGCCTGGATCATGCTCGTCGCCACGGTGCGGGCCCTGCAGCTGGAGGGCACGGACCGCTCGCTCGTGCTCATCCTGGCCGCGGTCGTGATGATCGCCTGCCTCGGGATCTGGTGGCGCTTCGACAGCGTGTTGCAGAAGCGCAAGGAGGCCAAGGCCGCCCAGGTCGAGGCCGAGTTCGAGCAACTCCAAGCCGAGCCGTCCGCGGGTGGCTTCCCGGTGCCGCCGCTCGACCTGCCGCACTACCACGGTGTAGCGCGCAAGGAGGTTCCCAGTGGGAGCAACTGATTGGCTGAACCCCATCAAGGGGTTCGGCGTGACCTTCCACACGATGTTCAAGAAGGTCGAGACGGTCAACTATCCCGAGGAGCAGCGGCCCACGGCGCCGCGCTTCCACGGCCGGCACCAGCTCAACCGCTGGCCCGACGGCCTGGAGAAGTGCGTCGGCTGCGAGCTGTGCGCCTGGGCGTGCCCGGCCGACGCGATCTTCGTCGAGGGCGCGGACAACACCGACGAGGAGCGGTTCTCGCCGGGTGAGCGCTACGGGCGCACCTACCAGATCAACTATCTGCGGTGCATCCTGTGCGGCCTGTGCATCGAGGCGTGCCCGACACGGGCGCTCACGATGACCAACGAGTACGACCTCGCCGACACCAGCCGTGAGAGCCTGATCTACACCAAGGAGATGCTGCTCGCGCCGCTCGGTCCCGGCATGGAGATCCCGCCGCACCCCATGCGTCTCGGCGAGAACGAAGAGGACTACTACCGGCTGGGACGCAACAATGGGTGAGACCATCACGTTCTGGGTTCTCGCGGTCGTCTCGGTGGGGGCCGCCCTCGGGCTCGTCTTCAGCCGCAGGGCGGTCTACTCGGCGCTGATGCTGGGCGTCGTCATGCTGTCGCTCGCCGTGCTGTACGCCGTCCAGGAGGCCCCCTTCCTCGCCGCGGTGCAGATCATCGTCTACACCGGCGCGGTCATGATGCTCTTCCTGTTCGTCCTGATGCTCGTCGGCGTCGACTCCGCCGACTCGCTGGTCGAGACGATCAGGGGACAGCGCCTGTGGGCGTCCGTCGCGGGCCTGAGCTTCGCGGTACTGCTCGCCCTGGGCGTCGGCAACGCCGTCTACGCCCCGCCCGTCGGCCTCGACGCGGCCGTGCAGGCGGCGGGCGGCAACGTGCCCGGTCTGGCGGAGCTCATCTTCACCAGATACGTCTTCGCCTTCGAGGTCACCTCGGCGCTGCTGATCACCGCCGCGCTCGGCGCGATGGTGCTGGCGCACCGCGAGCGCATCCGGCCCAAGGCCACCCAGCGTGACCTGGCCCGCGCCCGCTTCGCCGGCCCGCAGCCCTCGCCGCTGCCGGGGCCCGGCACCTACGCGCTGCACAACGCGATCGACATGCCGGCCCTGCTGCCCGACGGCACGGTCTCGGAGAAGTCCGTCAACCGGGTGCTCGCCCGGCAGGTCGCGGAGGGCTTCGAGCCGACCGACCCGGAGAAGGCGGCGCTCATCAAGCAGGTCCTGGAGAAGGAGGCGGCGCAGGGCCGTGACTCCGACTCGGGCGACGAGCCCGTCCATGTGAGGGACGCGGCACTCCAGCAGGAGGACGGCAAGTGACGACTCACTATCTGGTGCTCTCCGCGCTGCTGTTCGCGATCGGCGCCGTCGGTGTGCTGGTGCGGCGCAACGCGATCGTGGTGTTCATGTGCGTGGAGCTCATGCTCAACGCCTGCAACCTCGCGTTCGTCACCTTCGCCAGACAGCATGGCAACCTGGACGGCCAGATCATCGCGTTCTTCGTGATGGTGGTGGCCGCGGCCGAGGTCGTCGTCGGCCTCGCCATCATCGTGATGATCTTCCGAACCCGCAGGTCCGCGTCGGTGGACGACGCCAACCTGCTGAAGTACTAAGAGGTGGCCGTGGAACCCGCTGAGATCATCCAGCATTCCGGGGGCGTGATCGGAGTCTCCTGGCTCATGATCGCCCTCCCGCTGCTCGGCGCCGCGGTCCTGTTGCTGGGCGGGCGTCGCACCGACCGCTGGGGGCACCTCCTCGGCGTCGCGATGTCCCTGGCCGCCTTCGTGGTGGCGGTCGCCGCCTTCGTCGAGATCCTCGGCCTGCCCGAAGCACAGCGCCGCCAGGGCGTCGCGCTCTACCAGTTCATCCCCGGCATCGCCGACATGGGGCTGCTGATCGACCCGCTGTCGATCAGCTTCGCCCTGCTGATCACCGGTGTGGGATCGCTGATCCACATCTACTCGATCGGCTACATGTCGCACGACCAGGACCGGCGCAGGTTCTTCGCGTACCTGAACCTGTTCGTCGCGGCGATGCTCCTGCTGGTGCTGGCCGACAACTACGTCGCCCTGTTCATCGGATGGGAGGGCGTGGGCCTCGCCTCGTACCTGCTCATCGGGTTCTGGCAGTTCAAGCCCTCGGCGGCGGCCGCGGCGAAGAAGGCCTTCATCGTCAACCGCGTCGGTGACTTCGGCCTGCTGATCGCGATCTTCACGATCTTCACGACGTTCGGCACGGTCGCCTTCGGCGACCTGTCCAAGCAGACGGTGAGCGGGGCGCTCCAGTCCGGCGACGTCTCGCAGGGCACGATCACCGCGATCGGCCTGCTGCTGCTCCTGGGCGCCTGCGGAAAGTCGGCCCAGCTGCCGCTGCAGTCGTGGCTGCTGGACGCGATGGAGGGCCCGACCCCGGTCTCGGCGCTCATCCACGCCGCGACCATGGTCACCGCGGGCGTCTACCTGGTCGTCCGCTCCGGCGCGTTCTTCGAGGCGGCCCCGACCGCGCAGCTCGTCGTGACGATCGTCGGTGTGGCCACGCTGCTCGCCGGTGCGATCATCGGTTGCGCCAAGGACGACATCAAGAAGGGCCTCGCGGGCTCGACGATGTCGCAGATCGGCTACATGATGCTCGGCGCGGGCCTCGGCCCCGCCGGCTACGCGTTCGCCATCGCGCACCTGATCGGACACGGCTTCTTCAAGGCCAACATGTTCCTCGGGGCGGGCTCGGTGATGCACGCCATGAACGACGAGGTCGACATGCGCAAGTACGGTGGCCTGTTCTCGGTGATGAAGGTCACCGCGGCCACCTTCATCGTCGGCTACCTCGCGATCATCGGGTTCCCGCTGCTGTCCGGTTACTTCACCAAGGACGGCATCATCGAGACGGCGATGCACCACGACCCGATCCTGGGCTGGCTCGCGGTGCTGGGCGCGGGCATCACCGGCTTCTACATGTCGCGGATGATCTTCATGACCTTCTTCGGCAAGAAGCGCTGGGCCGACGACGCGCACCCGCACGAGTCGCCCTCGGTGATGACCGTGCCGCTCATCCTGCTCTCGATCGGCTCGATCGTCCTGGGCGCCTTCATGATCCTGGACAACCGGCTCATGAGTTTCCTCGCCCCCGCGGTCGGCCTGCCCGAGAAGCTTCCGGTATTCCACTTCATCAGCGTCCCCGGCCTGACCACGCTCGCGCTGGTCGCCGTCGGTGCCGCGCTCGCCTGGTTCCGCTACGGCGCCGCCGAGGTTCCCCGGGTCGCCCCGCGCGGCTCGTTCGTCACCACCTTCGCCCGCCGTGACCTGTACGGCGACGCGCTGAACGAGGCGCTGTTCATGCGCCCCGGCCAGTGGCTGGCCCGCATCGCGGTGTTCTTCGACAACCGCGGCATCGACGGCCTGGTCAACGGCCTGGCGGCGGGGATCGGCGGGACCTCCGGGCGGCTGCGCCGCATCCAGACCGGCTACGTGCGGTCCTACGCGTTGTCCATCCTCTTCGGTGCCGCCGTGGTCGTTGGCGCGCTGCTCTACGTAGGGAACATGTGATGCCCTGGCTCTCGACCCTGATAGCCGTGCCCCTGCTGGGCGCGGTGGGTGTCTCCCTTGTCAAGAGTGACAAGCTCGCCAAGCTGCTGGCCCTGGTGGTCTCGCTCGTCGTGCTGGTGCTCACCGGCGCCGTCGCGGCCCAGTTCAGCCCGAACTCCCAGACGCGGTTCCAGTTCGCCGAGGTCTACGAGTGGATCCCGAGCTTCGGCGTCCACTACGGCGTCGGCGTCGACGGCATCGCCCTGGTGCTGATCGCGCTGTCGGCGGTGCTCGTGCCGATCGTGATCCTCGCCTCCTGGCACGACGCCGACGGCTCGGGGGCCGCGGCACCGCCCAAGCGGTCGGTGAAGACCTACTTCGCGCTGCTGCTGGTGCTGGAAGCGATGATGATCGGCGTCTTCGCGGCGACCGACGTCTTCCTGTTCTACGTCTTCTTCGAAGCGATGCTCATCCCGATGTACTTCATGATCGGGTCGTACGGCGGGGCGCAGCGGTCCTACGCGGCCGTGAAGTTCCTGCTGTACTCGCTCTTCGGCGGCCTGCTCATGCTGGTCGCGGTGATCGCGCTCTACGTGGTCGCCCAGAAGAACACCTTCATGTTCCCCGAGCTGATCGGGGTCGTTCAGGACCCGACCACGCAGAAGTGGCTCTTCGCGGGCTTCTTCATCGCGTTCGCGGTGAAGGCGCCGCTGTGGCCGTTCCACACCTGGCTGCCCGACGCCGCCGCGCAGGCCCCGGCCGGTGCCGCGGTGCTGCTGGTGGGCGTGCTGGACAAGGTCGGTACGTACGGGATGCTCCGCTTCTGCCTGGAGCTGTTCCCCGAGGCGTCGAAGTTCTTCACCCCGCTGGTGATCGTGCTCGCGGTCGTGGGCATCGTCTACGGCGCGATCGTGGCGATCGGCCAGACCGACATGAAGCGCCTGATCGCCTACACCTCGATCTCGCACTTCGGCTTCATCGCGCTGGGTGTCTTCGCGATGACCGCGAACGCGGGCGCGGGCGCCACCCTCTACATGGTGAACCACGGCTTCTCGACCGGTGCGTTGTTCCTCATCGCCGGATTCCTGATCTACCGCCGGGGTTCCAGTCAGATCGCCGACTACGGAGGCGTGCAGAAGGTCGCCCCGCTGCTCGCGGGCACCTTCCTGATCGCCGGTCTTTCCGGGCTCTCTCTGCCGGGTCTGTCCACGTTCGTCAGCGAGTTCATGGTCCTGGTCGGCACCTACGAGCGTTACCCGATCCCGGCGATCATCGCGACGAGCGGCGTCGTCCTCGCGGCCGTCTACATCCTGTGGATGTACCAGCGCATGATGACCGGTGCTCCGAACCCGGCGTACGCCGTGGCCGCCTCCTCCCCGAAGGAGCCGGTCTCCTCGGAGGAAGGATCCGCGCAGGTCACGGCCGACTCCCCGAAGAAGACCTACGCCATGCCCGACCTCAACCGGCGTGAGATGTACGTGGTGGCTCCGCTGATCGCGGTGCTCCTCATCCTGGGCTTCTATCCCAAGCCGGTGCTCGACGTGATCAATCCCGCGGTGGACAAGACGCTCACCAGCGTCAAGATCGACCAGCCCAACCCCGCCGTGGCAGACCAGAAGGGGGCCGGCGAGTGAACGGCACCATCAAAGCCCCGATGATCGAGTACGCGTTGCTCTCGCCGATGCTGCTCGTCTTCGGTGCCGCCATCCTCGGCGTGCTGATCGAGGCGTTCGCGCCCCGCTACCTGCGCAAGTCGATCCACATGCCGCTCACGCTGCTCGCCCTGCTCGGGGCGTTCCTCATGACGGTGCTCAACGCCGTCAACGGCCTGCCGGACACCCCGGCGGCGATGGGCTCCATCGCGGTGGACGGGCCCTCCCTGTTCATCTGGGGCATCATCCTCGTTCTCGCCCTGGTCAGCACGCTCCTGATCAACGACGAGGACCAGTTCGTCGCGCAGGCGGCGGCGGTGCCGGGAAGCCCCGACGAGGAGGAGGCGATCCTCAGCGGTCACGCCCAGACCGAGGTCTATCCGCTGCTGCTGTTCTCGGTCGGCGGCATGTTGCTCTTCGCCGCCTCCAACGACCTGCTGGTCATGTTCGTCGCGCTTGAGGTCCTGTCCCTGCCGCTGTACCTGCTCTGTGGCCTGGCCCGCCGTCGCCGCCTGCTCTCGCAGGAGGCCTCGGTCAAGTACTTCCTGCTCGGCGCGTTCTCCTCGGCCTTCTTCCTGTACGGGATGGCCCTGGTCTACGGCTACGCCGGATCGGTGGACCTGCGGGCCATCAGCGACTCGCTCAGCGCGGTCAGCGGCCAGGAGACGCTGCTGCTGATCGGTACCGCGATGCTCGGCATCGGCCTGCTCTTCAAGATCGGAGCCGCGCCGTTCCAGGCATGGAAGCCTGACGTCTACCAGGGCGCGCCCACCGCGGTCACCGCTCTGATGGCCTCCACCGTGCTCGTCGCGGCCTTCGGCGCCGTCCTCAGAGTCTTCTGGGTGGCTCTGGGGGGTCTTGAGTGGAACTGGAAGCCGGTCATGTGGGGCGTCGCGATCCTGACGATGATCGTCGGCGCGATCCTGGCGATCACCCAGACCGAGATCAAGCGGATGCTCGCCTACTCCTCGATCGCGCACGCGGGCTTCCTGCTCACCGGCGTCGTCGCGGTCGGCGCCGCCGAGCAGAACGCGCAGGCCCTGTCGGCGATCCTGTTCTACCTGGCCGCGTACGGCTTCACCACGGTCGGCGCCTTCGCGGTCGTCACCATGGTCCGCGACGCGGGAGGCGAGGCCGGGCACCTGTCCCGGTGGGCGGGTCTGGGCAAGCGCGCCCCGGTGCTCGCGGGCATCTTCGCCTTCTTCCTGCTCGCCTTCGCCGGCATCCCGCTCACCAGCGGTTTCTTCGGCAAGTACGCCGTTTTCTCGGCGGCGGTCGCCGGTGACGCGCTGCCGTTGGTCGTCGTGGGTGTGGTCAGTTCGGCGATCGCGGCGTTCTTCTACGTCCGCGTCATCGTGCTGATGTTCTTCAGCGAGCCCTCCGCCGACGGTCCGTCCATCGCGGCTCCCACGGTGGGCACCTCGGCGGTGGTCGCTCTCGCGGCAGCGGCTACGGTAGTGCTCGGAGTCTTCCCGCAGCCGGTGCTCGATCTCGCGGACAAGGCTGCGTCCGCGCTGTTCATTCGCTAGAGGAGTAACGTTTCATGGCTGCGCCACCGGTTGTTGATCTCCCGCTTGTCGACGAACGGCTGGCGCAGGACCTCGCTACCGGACTGGCGGAGGTCGAGAAGCTGCTGCGGTCCTCGGTGCAGAGCGAGGACGCCTTCGTCACGGAGGCGTCCAAGCACCTCATCGAGGCCGGCGGCAAGAGGTTCCGGGCGATGCTGGTCCTGCTCGCCGCCCAGTTCGGCTCACCGGAGTCCGCGGGCGTGGTGCCGGGAGCCGTGGTGATCGAGCTGACCCACCTGGCGACGCTCTATCACGACGACGTGATGGACGAGGCCTCGGTCCGCAGGGGTTCCGCCTCGGTGAACGCCCGCTGGAACAACACCGTGGCCATCCTGACCGGCGACTACCTGTTCGCCCAGGCGTCGGAGATCCTCGCGGACCTCGGCTCCGACATCATCAGGATCCAGGCCCAGACGTTCTCCCGCCTGGTGCGCGGCCAGATTCGCGAGACCATCGGTCCTCGCCCCGGTGACGACCCGGTGGCCCACTACATCGGGGTGCTGGCCGACAAGACCGGCTCGCTGGTGGCCACCGGCGGCCGGTTCGGCGCGATGCTCAGCGGTGCCTCGCCCGAGATCATCGAGCGTGTGACCCGGGCCTGCGAGGCGATCGGGGTCGCCTGGCAGCTCGGCGACGACCTGCTCGACGTCGCCGCCGAGACGGGCGAGTCGGGCAAGACGCCAGGAACCGACCTGCGCGAGGGCATCCGGACCCTGCCGGTGCTCTACGTCCTCGCCTCGGACGCTCCCGAGAACGCCCGCCTGCGCGAGCTGCTGGCCGGCCCGGTGGCGGAGGAGGACATCGAGGAGGCCCTGCGCCTGCTCCGCGCCGACCCCGCCATGGAGCGTGCCCGCGCCGAGCTGCTCGCCTGGGCCGACCGCGCCCGCGAGGCGCTCAACGGCCTCCCCGACATCCCGGCCCGCGCCGCCTACCTGGCACTGTGCGACTACGTGGTGGAGCGGTCCGGCTGACGCTCGGCCCATCGTGTGGCCGGGGTACGGTCCCGTCGTCCGGCACGTGCCGGGGAGCCGTTCGGCCTGGTCCTGACCACGTGGGGGAGTTGTCCGCCCGGCCCCCGACCCCGTCGGGGGCCGTCACCCGCCCCGCGCGACCACGTCGTGAAACGTTCGGGCCCGCTGTCGCGGGCATGGTCACCCGCCCCGCGTGACCGCCTCGTGAAACGTTCGGGTGGGCCACCGCAGGCATGATCATCGGCTGGCTCGGCCGAGCTTTTTTCGTGTCTCTTCCACGATATTGCTTGCAGATGAAAGCAAATAATGCACGTGCATGTAGACTCCTGCCGATGGAACACCCCAGGAGGAATCACCATGTCGTGGGACCGTTTCGCCCTCTTGCACGCTCGCGTGGAGGCGGAGTTGACCAAGGCACTCCAGCGCGGGCACGGCCTCGGCCTGTCGGAGTACCGCGCACTGGGACGGCTCGCCACCGCTCCCGGCGGCTGCATGCGCATGCAGGAGCTCGCCGAGGCGGTGGGACTCAACCAGAGCTCGGTCACCCGCCTTGTCGCCCGCCTTGAATCGGCCGGAATGACCCGGCGTGACCTCTGCTCGGACGACCGTCGCGGCGTCTACTCGGTGATCACCGACGAGGGGCGCACCCGCCTTGCGGGGGCCACGCCCACCTACGAGCGCTCGCTCGCCGCGGCCCTGGAACAGGCCGACGTCGACCCGGAGCTCAGCCCGCTCGTCCTCGCGGTACGCGGCTCCTGACCGTCCCCGGTCACGGTTTCCACGGTTTCCACGCTTTCCACACTCCCGGGCTCTCGTGCCGGGACGGATTTCGCGACCGTTCGGCGGGACCGGGCGGCCGCCCTGAGGCTGTCCCAGGTGAAGATCGACAGCGCCAGCCAGATGACGCAGAATCCCAGCCAGCGACTGGGCGGCATGACCTCCCGCATGACGAACACGCCGCACAGGAACTGCAGCAGCGGGGCGATGTACTGCAGCAGGCCGATCGTGGTGAGCGGTATCCGGATCGCGGAGGCGGTGAAGCAGAGCAGCGGGACGGCGGTGACCACACCCGCCCCCGCCAGCAGCAACGCGTGGCCCGCTCCCACGTTGCCGAACGTGCTCGTCCCCTGCTGCTCCAGATAGACCAGGTAGCCCAGCGCGGGCAGCAGCAGCACCAGCGTCTCGACCGTCATGCTCTCCGCCGCGCCCACCCCGGCGGTCTTCTTGACCAGCCCGTACGTGCCGAAGCTCGCGGCCAGCACGAGCGCGATCCACGGCGGACGCCCGTAGTCGAAGGCGAGGATGACCACCGCCACCGTGCCCAGTCCCACCGCGACCCACTGCCACCTTCGCAGCCGCTCCTTCAGCAGGAACACCCCGAAGAGCACGCTGACCAGCGGGTTGATGAAGTAGCCGAGCGCTCCTTCGACCACGTTGCCGCTGTTGACGGCGTAGATGTAGAGGCCCCAGTTGACCGTGATGATCGCCGCCGCCAAGACGAGGAGGCCGAGCTTCCGCGGAGTGCGCAGGAGCGCGCGGAACCAGGACCAGTGGCGTCGTACCGCCAGAATGGCGACCACGGCGACGAGAGACCACGCGATACGGTGAGCGAGGATCTCCAGGGCGGTGGAGGGCTTCAGGAGCGGCCAGTACAGCGGGAACAGTCCCCACATGCTGTAGGCGGCGATGCCGTACAGAACTCCCCGGCGTGTTTCAGGCATGTAGCCCATCTTCGCCCCTTACTTTATTTACCGCAATTTAGTAGTGCTTTTCTATCTGTTAAGAGATCCTTACGGGAACACGGATGGGTGGCCCGTGGTTGCCTCCTGGTGAGAACGTGTCAGGAGGAGGTTCACAATGGGCTGGTTGTTCGGCAAGGACAAGACGACGATGGTGTCCCCGGAGAACGCGATCCCGGGCCGCCCCACACCGATCATGGTGCCCGGCCGGCACGCCGTCCTCGACGCCCCGCTCGCCCCGCCGTACCCCGAGGGAAGCGAGATCGCCGACTTCGGCCTCGGCTGTTTCTGGGGCGCCGAGCGCATCTTCTGGCAGACCCCGGGCGTGATCTCCACCTCGGTCGGATACGCGGGTGGTTACACCCAGAACCCGACGTACGAGGAGGTCTGCAGCGGCCAGACCGGTCACACCGAGCTCGTCCGCGTCGTCTTCGACCCCTCCAAGGTGTCGTACGAGGAGCTGCTGCGCGTCTTCTGGGAGGCGCACAACCCCACCCAGGGCATGCGCCAGGGCAACGACGTCGGCACGCAGTATCGCTCGGCGATCTACTTCAACTCCCCCGAGCAGGAGAAGTCGGCTCTCACCTCGCGTGACGCCTACCAGCAGGTGCTCACCGAGTCGGGCTACGGCCCCATCACCACCGAGATCGCCCCGGCGGGTGCCTACTACCTTGCCGAGGAGTATCACCAGCAGTACCTCTACAAGAACCCCGGCGGCTACTGCGGCATCGGCGGCACCGGTGTGAGCTGCCCCGTCGGACTGACCTCCGGCGAGGCCTGACCTGGATTTCACCGGCCGTACTCCATCCGGGTGCGGCCGGCAGCACCTGTCCAAGGTCCTCGGACGGCCACCGCGGCATCGACGGCACCAACCTCTCTTTCCGGGCTGGGCTGGTTTCCCTGCGAAGTGAGGGCTCGACCGCACGTTCTGTCGGTTGGCGAACTTCCGAGTTATTTGCTACTTCGAGTAGTAAACTGGTTGCATGAGTGTGCCTGAGCGGGAGTTCGCCCCGGGAGACGGTCCGGCGGCCAAGGTCAGTGTTTCCCTGCGCGCGGGGAACATCCGGGCGGTCAGGGAACGCGTCGGAGCACGCGGGTTCTCCGCCTATGTCGATGCCGCGGTTGAACGTCAGATCGAGCGGGATCTCCTGGAGGAGGCGCTTCAGGCGAATGAGGCCGCCTCCGGGCTGATTCCGCAGGCATTGCGGGATGAGGCGGCGGAGCTGTTCCGCAGTGTGAAGTCCGCGCCAGAGCTTCAGGAAGAGGGCGGATGGCGCGCGCACGAAGCAGGCTGAGCGCGGGCACCGTGGTCCTCGACTGCGAAGGTCTCGTCAGGTGGTGCGAGGCCGACCAGAGGGTGACCGCGATCGTGCGGGGGGCTCAGGACAACGACTTCCGGGTCGTTGTCAGCGCGATGACGCCGATCGAGGCTCAGGACGTCCGGGTGAAGAGCGATCGCCTCAGATGGCATCTGTCCCGGCTGAAGGTCGAGCCGGTGACCGAGGACATCTGCGCGCGGGCGATCGAGCTTCTGCGTGATGCCCGGCTGCATGGTCACAAGTACGCCATCGATGCCGTGGTGGCCGCCACCGCTCTGCGTGCGGTCAGGCCGGTGATCGTCGTCACCTCCGACGAGGACGACATGCACCGGCTCTGTGGGAAAACCGTCAAGGTCGTCGGAGTCTGAGGCCCACCGGCCACTTGGCAGTGCACGGTGGCCAGCCACCAACGTCAAGCTGGGTGACCCGTCCGAGCGGTCCGTCTGTCGGAGAGGTCTGATTCCCGCAGAGGATTAATCCTCTGGATCGCGCTCGTAGTGTCGCCGCCCTCGCGGTCGGAGGCGCCGTCCTCGCCACGGCGCTGCTGTGGGCCGTTGCCCAGATCCTGCGTATCGACTTACGCGTCGACCCCCGCAACGGCCAGCCACCCGGGGTCATCAGCTTGCCGTTCGCCGCCACCCTCACACTCGCCCTCTCCCTGCTCGGCTGGGGCACGCGTGCGCTGCTGAACCGGCTGACCCGCCGGGCGCCGGTCATCTGGGCCGTGATCGCCGTTCTCGTGTTGCTGGTGTCCGTTCCTGCCGTTGTTCGCGGTCGAGGCGACAGGCGGGACCAAGGCCATCCTGGCGCTGATGCACCTCGCCGTCGGTGTGGTACTGATCCCGGTCTTCGGCCGCCGGACAGCGTGATCACCCGCTGTTCGCGATGCTGGTCCCGGTCTCCGGTCGGCTCACCCCGGCTGTAGCAGTTCGACGAGTTCCGGGGCGATGCCCCGGAATTTCCGGTCCGCGGTGAGCAGCGCGTCGGCCCCCGCCTCGCGGGCGGTCGCGACGATGAGGGCGTCCGGTACTCGAATCGTCAGGTCCGCGGCCCTGAGCAGGGCCGCGCCCTCGGCCGTCGCCTCGTCCACCCCGACGATCCGATCGATGACGGCGGCACGGAATGTTCCGAGCATCCTCTCGGCCGCGACACCCTTGCGGACCGCACCCACCCGCAGTTCGCCCCAGGTGATCACGGAGATGGCGAACGAGGCCGCCTTGTCCTCCCAGCGGCGAACGGCGTCACGGGCATGACTGTGCAGCGCGTCGTCGGGATCGAGCAGGCCGGCGATGACGTTGGTGTCGAGCATCACGGTAGGCACCCGTCAGCACCAGCTCTCGCGGCTCGCCTCGACGTCCACGGCCTCGGTGAAGCCGGGGATGGTGCCGATCACCCCGTCGAGACGGCTGCGGTGTCGCCGGATGATGATCTGGCCGCCTTCTTCGGCGATGTCGACCGGGTCTCCCGGGTGAAGACCGAGCTTGCGCAGCACCGCCGCCGGCAGGGTCACCTGGTTCTTGCTGGAGATGCGCGCCGGCCCCGTACGCCTGGCACGTGTCCTCTTGCCGTGTTCCATAACCTTTACCTTCACCCTCATGGGTAAAGGTTAAACGGTGTCACGTGAAGCGTGCGAGCGATTACGGAAAGTTGTCGGCCGGTCGTCGGCATCGGTCGGCCAAGAGGCCGGGGTGTGGAGGGGGCGCGATCGAGGATGCGAGCCGGGGGATGGTCGTCGCGGGCCGGGGTGCGCCGACACCTCGCGGAAGAGTCGATGAACTTTTCCGTCGAATAGGCAAATAAACAATAACGCCGCTTTTGGAACGATGTACGTAGCCCCATGCTTCTGGGGAGACACCTATCGATCTACTAGGAGCAAACTCCTGTGGCACCCCCCCGAGTACGTCGGCTGCTCACGGCCATGAGTCTGCCACTGGTGGTCGCGGCGACCATGACGGCACTGCCCAGCACCGCGAACGCCCTCTCGTCCGACGTCGTCATCTCCGCCGTGTACGGCGGCGGCGGCAACTCCGGAGCGATCTTCAAGAACGACTACATCGAACTGGCCAACACCACCGGCAGCCCCGTCGACGTCTCGGGCTGGAGCGTCCAGTACGCCTCGGCCGCGGGCGCCGTCTTCCAGCTCACCAGGCTGACCGGTAGCATCCCCGCGAACGGCAGGTACCTCGTCCAGCAGGCCGCGGGCGCCGCGGGCTCCGTCGACCTGCCCACCCCCGACGCCATCGGCACGATCCCCATGTCGGGCACCTCCGGCGTCGTCGCCCTGGTCACGACCCAGATCCCGCTGGTGGGCTGCGGCATCTCCTGCTCGACCGCTCCGAACGTCAAGGACCTGGTCGGTTACGGCGCGACCGCGAATGTCGAGACCCTCGCCGCCCCCGCGCTCACCAACACCACGGCCATCGCCCGCGTCGGAGCGCTGACCGACACCGACAACAACGCCGCCGACTTCACCTCCGGCGTGCCGAAGGTCACCAACTCCGCGGGCACCACGGTCACCGCGGGCGACCCGGGCGGCCCCGTCGACCCGACCCCTGGCACCACCCGCATCCACGACATCCAGGGCGCGGGCCGGATCTCCCCGATCGTCGGGCAGAGCGTCACGAACGTCCCGGGCATCGTCACCGCCGTCCGGGTGACGGGCAACTCGCGCGGCTTCTGGTTCCAGGACCCGTCCGCCGACGCCGACCCTCTGACCAGCGAGGGCCTGTTCGTCTTCACCGGCTCGACGTCGCCGACGGTCGTCATCGGGGACTCCGTCCTGGTCTCCGGCCGCGTCACCGAGTACCGCCCGGCCGCCGGCGCGCAGAGCCTCACCGAGCTCGGCGGCACTATCAGCACCATCAGGCTCAACGGCGGCAACGCGCTGCCCGCACCCGTCCCGGTCGCCTTCCCCGACGCCTACACCAAGAGCGGCAGCCTGGAGGCCCAGCCCCTGGAGCCGTCCTCCTACGTGCTGGACTGGCTTGAGATCCACGAGGGCATGCGGATCACCGTCGCCCAGGACACCCGCCTGATCAGCCCGGTCAACACGGAGTTCTCCGAACTCTGGGTGACGCTCAAGCCGGGTCAGAACCCGACTCCGCGCGGCGGTTCCGTCTACAAGGGCTACGACGACCCGAACAGCGGCCGGCTGATGATCCTCTCGCTGAACGGCGCGCCCGCCGCCAACGTCGGCTCCACGCTGGCCGCCGGCACCACCGGTCCGCTCGACTACCAGTCGTTCGGCGGTTATGTCCTGCAGGCCACCCAGCTCGGCGCGATCACCGAGGGCGGTCTCAAGCGCCAGAAGGTGCTCCCGCCGAAGAAGCAGGGCGACCTGTCCGTCGCGACGTACAACGTCGAGAACCTCGCCGCCACCAACCCGGCCGCCAAGTTCGCGCGGCTGGCCGAGGCGGTTGTCAACAACCTCGGCAAGCCCGACATCCTCGCCCTGGAGGAGATCCAGGACAACAACGGCGCCACCAACAACGGCGTCGTCGCGGCCGACGAGACCGTCGCGAAGTTCATCGCGGCGATCCAGGCCGCGGGCGGCCCCGCGTACGACTGGCGCTCCGTCGACCCGAACGACGGCACCGACGGCGGCGAGCCCGGCGGCAACATCCGCCCGGTGTTCCTGTTCAACCCCGCGCGCGTGACGTTCGTCGACCGCCCCGGCGGCGACGCCGACACGGCCGTCTCCGTCGTTCGCGAGCGGCCGACCAGCAACCAGATCTCCCTGTCGGTCTCACCCGGCCGGATCAACCCGACCAGCGGCGCCTGGGCCTCCAGCCGTAAGCCGCTCGTCGGCGAGTTCCGCTACGACGGTGACAAGCAGCTGTTCGTCGTCGCCAACCACTTCAACTCCAAGGGCGGCGACTACCCGCTGAGCGCGGCCGTGCAGCCCCCCGTCCGGAGCTCCGAGGTCCAGCGCGTCAAGCAGGCCACCGAGGTCCGCGACTTCGTCAAGGACCTCTCCGTCAAGAGCGCCGGTCGCGCCGAGGTCATCGTCCTGGGCGACCTCAACGACTACCAGTTCAGCCCCACCCTCCAGACCATCACCGAGAACGGCACCCTCCTCAAGACCCTGGTCGACACCCTCCCCGTCGACCAGCGCTACAGCTACGTCTTCGACGGCAACTCCCAGGTCCTCGACCACATCCTCATCAGCCCCGCCATCAAGGGCTACTCCTACGGCGTCGTCCACATCAACGCCGAATTCTCCGACCAGGCCAGCGACCACGACCCCCAGATCATCCGCATCCTCACCGGCTGCAACACCGACCCCCTCCCCACCCGCTGCCGCCCCGGCAGCCCCGTCGTGGACGAGTGACCCTTAGTTCCACGAAAAGCGCCCGTCCTCCCGAGGACGGGCGCTTTTCCCGTTCCGTTCCTGCGCCTGGACGTAGCCGCCTCGCGGTCGCGCCGACCAGCCCGGCGTGGGCATCGGAGATGACCAGTTGCACGCCGGACAGGCCGCGCGTCACCAGGCCGCGCAGGAACGCCAGCCAGCCGGCGCCGTCCTCGGCGGAGGTGACCTCCAGGCCGAGGATCTCCCGGTTGCCGCCTGCGTTGACCGCGGTGGCCACCAGCACGTGCACGTTGATGATCCGCCCGCCCTCGCGGACCTTCTGCGTCAACGCGTCCAGCCAGACGAACGCGTACGGGCCGGCGTCCAAGGCCCGGGTGCGGAAGGCCTCCACCCGGGCGTCCAGCACCTTGGCCATCTCACTGACCTGGCTTTTGGAAATGTGTTTGATGCCGAGCTGTTCGACCAGTTTGTCCACCCGCCGGGTGGAGACGCCGAGCAGGTAGCTGGTGGCCACCACGCTGATCAGGGCTTGTTCGGCCCGGCGCCTGCGTTCCAGCAGCCAGGCGGGAAAGTAGGAGCCCGAGCGTAGTTTCGGGATGGCGAGCTCGACGGTGCCGGACCGGGTGTCCCAGTCGCGGACGCGATATCCGTTGCGCCGGTTGGTGCGCTCGTCGCTGCGGGTGCCGTACTCGGCGCCGCATCGGCGGGATTTCCTTGTGATCCACAAGCGCCTCGCAAGCAGGTTCCGCCACGGTCCCAAGAGAAGGCGGCGACGGGGGAGGGCGGGATTGAAGGTTCCGGGACGTGCTTCCATGTGCCTGCTGGCGGCTTGCCTGTGCGAGCTGGTGGTCGTGGGGGTCAGCCTCGCTCTTCTGCCCGGCCTTGCGGCGGAGTTGGAGAGACAGGAGAAGAGCGGTGACGGGGTGAGCTTCCACACCGAGTTCGCGCTGAACAAGGCCCAGACGCTTCTGTACTCCTACGCCGTGCTAGGGGCGATCACGCTGGCGCTGGCGGCTTTGGCATGGCGACGAGACGGGACGCCGGGCACGCGGGCCGCCATGGCGGTGGGCCTCGTACCATACACGCTGCTCTGTTTCTTCCTGTGGTCGACGTCGGTTTTCCGGGCCGATGAAATCCTGGACCGGTACTCGCACCTGGCCGCCTGGCCGGCGATCGTGGTCTGGTTCCTCTATATCGCCGCAACGATCCTGCTGTTCCTCTCCAGGAAGAACGTTCGTGGGGCTGACTAGATGATCATTTACGAGGGGTGGGAGCCGGCCGATGTGATCAGCGGTCAACATCCGTGACCGGTATCACGAGCCCTGCACCAGGTTTCTGCGGAGCCATCCCGGTCCGCTTCTCCTTCCCGCGACGGTCGTCACAGAAGTCTGCCGACTCATGGAGAGACGGCAGGAAAGCAAGGCGGAGGCGGAGCCAGGGCGCGTCTCGTGTCATGTACACGGAGTGGTTACTGCGACATCGGCGGCGCCGGGGCCGCGTGTCCGAGGTCGAACGTCTTGCCTTTTAAGGCAGATGGCCGCTTTGAGTGGATAATGTATGAATTGCGAATATCTTCGATTTTTGAGGAATCGAGGGGATCGCATATCCATCATTGTTCTCTGCGGGTGCATAAAGTATTTTCCGGCTATATGCCGTCGTTGGTCAGGGAGAAGTCGTGTCCGAAATCGTGGCTCCCCAGCTCGTCGTCAACAGCCGGATGATCTACTTCGGCTGGGTGCCGGCCGATCCCGAAGCCGTCGCGGTCCTGGTGCCCGATGGGCTGAAGCCCATGGCCAACCGTCAGGTCTTCATGAACCAGTACGTCGTCGACCGGCCTGAGCAGACCTCGGGTTTCGGCGCGTACTCGCTCACCTACATCGGGCCGGACCTGGAGGGCGCCTACGCTCCCGACGGGGTGACCCCCGGCCGCTGGTGGACGCACTACTTCAACTCCAGCGCGGTGGTACGCGAGTACGCGGCCGCCCGAGGCGTGCCCGCCACCATCGGCCGTACCACGATCGAGGTCGAGGGCGGAGAGCTGGTCGCGACGACCGAGTCGGACGGTGTGCCGGTGATCCGTACGACCGCACGGGTCGGCGACACCAGTACGGCGGTCAACCGTGGCCAGTTGCGCTACATCACAGAGGTCGAGGGGCAGCGGCTCAGCGGGATCTATCCGTTTGTGGCGGAACCGGTCGACCCGTTCGAGATCGTGTCACTGGAGTTTCTGGAGCCGAGCCACCCCGTCCACGCTCTCCGCCCCGCCGAGCCGCTGCAGATCGTGTGGGGTTTCTACTCGCCTCGGTCGTCCTTCACCTATCCGGGTGGGGAGTCGGTCATGGCCTGACGTCCGTCGCCGGGTGAAAAGCCGGGTCACGACGGATCGTGGCCGCCGCGGACGAACTGTGGCACCGCGGTTTCGACAAGGGGTCTCCTTCGCTGCCCAAGTCGCATCCTGTCGAGAAAACCGGCGGCGCGGGTGTTGAGCGCCATGGCATTACGTTGGGCTGCCCGGCCGCACCGCTGACAAGGACGACATGGACCGGCTCTGCGGGAAAAGCGTCAAGGTCGTCGGAGTCTGAGGCCCACCGGCCGCCGAGCAGTGCACGGTGGCCGGCACCGGCGTGATCTGCCCCGTTGGCCTGGCTTGACCTGGATCGCCCAAGCCTGCACCCCATCCGGGTGTGGTCGGCAGCACCTTTTCAAGACCCCGGGCGGCCACCGCGGCATCGACGGTACCAACGTCAAGCCAGGTGACCCATCCGGAGGCGCCTGCCAGACGGGCCTGGTTCCGACCGAGGAGTGGTTTCGGCAGATCTCGGTGTACGGCTCGTGCTCGACTCCTGGGCGTGGGCCTCCTGCTGTTCGGCCATGCCGAGGAGCGCGTCAAGAAGGAAGACGCAGGGTGAACGTCGTGCGGACGCCTGGCACGCTGGTGGCCGTGGCCGTGCCGCCGTGCGCCTCGGCCAGGTTGCGCACGATGGCGAGCCCGAGTCCGCTGCCCCCGGTCCGCCGGTTGCGGGACTTCTCGGCTCGCCAGAACCTGTCGAAGACGTGGGGGAGATACTCGGCGCGGATCCCGACCCCCGTGTCGGTCACCTCGATGACGACCCGGTCGCCGTCCTGGCGGGCGCACAGTGTGATGTGCCCGCCGGGTGGCGTGTAGCGCAGGGAGTTGGCGACCAGGTTGCCGACGGCCTGACGGAGCCGTACCGGATCCGCGGTCAGCGAGGGGTCGCCGATGACGGCGGTGGTCAGGGTGAGCCCCGCGGCCTCTGCCCGGCTTCGGTGAGCGGTGGCCACCTGGTCGAGAAGGTCGCCGAGGTGAACGGGTTCGACGTGCAGACGGAGTTTGCCCGCGTCGGCGAGGGCGAGCTCCTGAAGGTCGTCGACGATGTGCTGCAACAGCAGGATCTCCTCGACCAGTGAGGCGATCAGCGCCGGGTCGAGCTCGGCGACGCCGTCCTGGGCCGCCTCCAGCCACCCCCTGAGGTTGCTCAGCGGGGTCCGCAGCTCGTGGGAGACATCGCTGACCATGGCCTTGCGCTGCTCCTCCATGCGCTGAAGGTGTTCCGACATCTCGTTGAACGCCGTGGCGAGCTCGTTGATCTCGCCGGTCGTCCTGACGGTGACGCGGGCGGAGCTGTCCCCGTCACGCATCCGTCGCGCGGCGTGGGTGAGCGCGTTGACGGGCATGACCAGGCGCCGGGCCGCCATGACGCTCACGCCCACGGTCAGCACGAGCACGAGGAGGGCGGCGCCGGCGATCGAGGGGAGCGGGAAGCGCTGGCCGGTGGCCTCGGCGGGGGAGCCGATGTACAGGTAGGCCGCGGGGGCGACGTAGGGATCGAGTTGCTCCTTGCGGGCGGTGACGATGCAGGACGAGATCGTCTGATCGGGTTCCGCGTCAGGAGGCCGCCTCTCCTTGGAAACCCAGGCGAAGTCGAGGCCGACCGAGCCCCGTTCCTTGCTCTTGCCCTTGAGGCACCTGCCGACCAGGTGGTTGAGCTGTTTCAACGCGGCCTTCTCGGTGCGCGTCGGCGCGCTGAAGGGAGTGGCGTCGCAGACGTCCCTCAGCACGGGGAACTCGCGCGGCACCGGGCGCGGCTCCTGATCGGCCTCCATGGCGGTCGTCGTCACGACGGGCCGGCCGGTGTTCGAGACGGTCATCTGTACGGTCTGTCTGACACGGCCGGCACAGATGGCGTAGTTGTCGACGGCCTTGACCAGCCGGGCGCGCTCGGAGGCGGGCAGCAGGAAAGGACCCACCGCGCGTGGATCGATCCGGTCCCTGGCCGCCCCGGGCACCAGGGTCACGTCCACGGCCAGCGGGTCGACGACGGCCGACACCCTGGAGGGCAGTGGGGTCCCGGCGGTCGCCGAGTCCGCGATGAGGGTGCCCTTCTCGGTGGTCAACGCGATGCGACGGCTGTGCCGGGCGGCGAGATCACGTACGGTGACGGCGACGCCCGACCAGTCCGGATGGCGGGAGGCGTAGCCGAGCAGGTTGTTGTTGATCTGGGCGTCGCTGGCCAGCGTCTGCCCCTGCTCGCGCTGGATGGCGCCGGAGGTGCTGCTCGCGGCCAGCCACGCCGTCGCGCTGATCGAGCAGACCGCCACGACGGCCGAACTCGTGAGCAGCCTGACGAACAGCGACCTCATGCGTGGGTCAGCTTGTAGCCGACGCCGTACACGGTCAGCAACCGGACCGGACGGCGCGGATCAGGCTCGATCTTCCTGCGCAGGTTCATCACGTGCACGTCGACCGTGCGTTCGGTGATGAACCTGTCGAAGCCGTGGACACGCTCCAGCAGCTGCTTCCTGGTGAACACCCGTTCCGGCTCGGCGGCCAGCGTCTCGATGATCCGGAACTCCGCGAGCGTACACTCCACCGGCGTGCCCGCCGCGGTGACGGTGTGCCTGATCGGGTCCACGACGAGATCGCCCGCCTGGAACAGCCGCCGGTCGGCGTCCTGGGACTTGCCGGTACGGCGCAGCAGCGTTCGCACGCGGGCCATCAGCTCGCGGGGGCTGTACGGCTTGGCCACGTAGTCGTCGGCGCCGAGGTCGAGCCCCAGCAACAGGTCGTCCTCGGTGGACCTGGCGGTCAGCATCAGGATCGGCAGGTCGGACTCGGCACGTAGCACCCGGCAGACGTCCAGCCCGTCGACCTTCGGCATCATCACGTCGAGCACCACGAGGCCGGGATCCGCCCGCCGGGCCTCGTCGATCGCGGAACGCCCGTCGTGCACGACGAGGACCTCGTGGCCCTCCCGTTCCAGATACCGCCTGAGCAGTTCGGCCTGCTTGGGATCGTCCTCGGCGACCAGTACGTACGCGCACATGGCCTGAGGTTATGCGCATGCCAGGGGTGCATATGGGATCTGCATGACAACCAAACAGGTTTCACACATTCTGCCGCGAGGCTGTGGCGGGTGAGAACCAACCTGCTCGGTACGGCCGCCGCGGCGACCCTCGTCCTCCTGCTGACCGGCTGTGCGGCCGACGCGCGCGGCGCCGTGCGGCATGAGCCTCCGAGCGGTGGCGCGCGGTCGGAGCCGGCGACAGGTGGCCCGCGGTCGGAGTCGGCGAGCGGCGTCGGATCGAAGATCGCGAGCGTCAAGAGGGCTCGGATCACGGTCTACCGGAACAAGGAGGGGGTGGTCCAGCGGACGATCACGAGCCCCAACGACTACGGCGCGACGCGGGTCTTCCTGGTGGACCGTGACGAGGGTGAGTGGATGCGGGTGCTGCTGCCGGTCCGGCCGAACGGCAGCAAGGGCTGGATCAGGGCCACCGACGTGACGCTCGCGGAGACCTCCCACCGGGTGGAGATCGACCGCGGGGCGTTCAGGTTCACGGTCTACGACGGCGACCGGGCCGTCAGGACGGGCAAGGTCGCGACGGGTGAGGCGGGAACGCCGACGCCTCCGGGGCGCTATTTCTTCACCGAGCTGGTGAAACCCGTCGACGACGGCGGGGCCTACGGCGCCTACGCCTTCGGGCTGAGCGGCTTCTCGCCCGTGCTGAAGAGCTTCGCCGGAGGCCCGGGCCAGCTGGCGGTGCACGGGACGAACAAGCAGTCCGCCATCGGCACACGGGCCAGCCACGGCTGCGTCCGGGTCGGCGACGACGACATCAGGTGGATGGCGAAGAACCTGGCGATCGGTACCCCGGTCGTCATCAAGGGCTGAGGCCCGACTCGAATGAACAGGGGAATCCATATGAAGATCAAAGCCACGCTCATCGGCTTCAGCGCGGCGCTGGCTCTGGCCGCGGGCCTCGCGGGCTTTTCCGGTACGGCCGCGGCCGATCCCGGGGAGCCGGCCACCTCGCCCTCCCCGGCCCCGGCCGAGCGCCGGCCCGCGGTCGAGGAGCCGAGGACGGTCCCGAGGGAGGCCGTCGTCGTCAGGCCGGACTACACCGGCTGATCATGGAGCGTCGCCGCGGTTTCCGGGGCCCGCGGCGGTGTCTCCGGTGTTTCTTGGCGCCTGCGGGCTCATGACGGTCCTCTCCTGCCCGCGGTCGCGTCGGCGACCAGGCCATCGCGGGCAGGAGCAGGACTCCGCTCCTCAGAGACGCGACGACCGATGCGGCCGCGGGCGATCAGCCGGCCTTCCCGCCGCGGATATCCGCCGGTCGGCGGCTGTCGGCGGCCGGTTGACGGCACGACCGCGAGAGGGAGAGGCGTGACGTGTGTCGGGGCCGAGGCCTTCGCGTCCCGCCGAGGCGAAGCACCGCCCGGTGGCAGACCGCTTCGCCCTCGCCGACGGTGAGCAGAGGGGTTTTCTGTCGTCGGCTCTTTCTGTCGGCTCGTCCTGGTCGGCGTCCTCGGACAACGTTATCGGTACGGTGATCCGGTGAGGCAGGGGAGGGTCAGGCAGGACGGGCGGTGGGAGTTCCTCCAGATATCCGTTCTGCAGCAGCCAGCTCACCGGAACCTCTTCGCTCGTCTGCGGGGCCTCGGGAATGTACTTGCTGAGCACGTGGTACTGCGTGCCCCAACCCGGCATCTCGAACGCGAGGGAGACCGGGCCCACGTCGACGCGGAATGACTTGAGCACCTTGAACACGTGATAGTTGCACAGGTGTGTGGGATCCAGCGGGTTGGTGTTCAGGTTCCGTGGCGGCAGCGCGCGCCGGGTGAACAGGTCTCCCATCGGCGCCAGAAACGAGCCGCCGTAGCCGCCGAAACGGTCGAGTCTCATGCCGATCTGCAAAAACGTCGTCTTGACCAGCGGCCTGCCGTTGGGATAGTCACCGGAGTTGGCGAATCCGGAGTTGGGCGGGTAGCGATAGTCGTTCACGGTGTAGTTCCAGTAGCGCGAGAGGAAGTGCTGGGGGGTGAGACCGCCCAGTGGCACGTAACCGTGCAGGAGTGCGCCGAGATAGCCGGTCCGTGGCAGGAGTGTCGGTCCGAGGTCCGGGTCTCCGGTCACGTACGGCGGTCCGCAGACCTGCGCCCCGTTCTGCGGGCTCTGGTCATGAGCCACTCTCTCGGCAGACGGCGGTGCGGGTTGGAGATCCGCCAAGGTGATCAGTGGGGTTTTCCGCTGGGCGGGGCTGTCGGCACGCGCGGCCGTATCGCTCATGGCGCAGACCAGCGCGCATATCGCGGTGGCCAGTACGACGCTCCGTCGGTAATGTGGCATGACTTCCCTGCTGGTGTTAAAGGCAGACGGACGAGAATTGACCGACCACAGGCGAGTCGATGAAACGCCGACCCGCGATGTGCGCACCCCGGTCCACCCAGGATTCAGGAAGAACCGGTTCTCTCGGCTTCAAAAGCGAGAGGGTTATCCGAATTAGGGCACGTCGCTACAGGTGTGGTCGTACACGTTGGATCAGTGATTGATTCCTACATTCCCGATGTCGCGTGGATTGCAGTGTCCAAGCCATAAGGGAAGGGCAAAAAATGGGGCGGGAAAGGGTTGGCTCGCCATATGGCAAATATCGGAATATGCGATCTATTACGTGTTGAGTTAGCTATGTGTGCTGTTCGCGGATCTCATCACGATAATGCGGGGAAAATGCGCGGAGGTGTACGCCGACCTTTCGCCGGGTGTCGCCGACACCTCGGTGATCGCGGTGGCCGGCAGACTTGGAGCACCCGAGGTGGCCACGCCCGGTCGCCGTCATCCCGCCCGTCGTTCGGCGATTGCCGGAGAAGAACAGGCGAGTGAGCGGTTTCCGGGCTGCGGGGAGCTCGGTGTGGGCCGAAAGTACGGCCTGCCGGTGGATGATCGGCCGGTTCGGATCGGACCGTCCTACCGATGAGCGTTCGGGGTGCCGGCCGTCACGATCGGATCATGACCGATGAGAGCTCGACGGGACGCCCCCCGTCCGCGCAGTCACCGCGAAGCAGCCGGTCGACGAATGACCGAAACACCGCTGTTCGTGGCCACAACGTCGCCGCGACCTCCCGGCGGCCGGGCTGGCTTCTGCCTACCGCGCTGATCGCGCTCAGTGCCGTTCCGATGATCGCCGGAGCCGTCCGCCTGACCGAGTTGACGGTCGGCGCGGAGATCACGCCGGGAAACGCGCGGTTCTTCGCGGCACCTCTGCCCGTGGTGCTGCACATTTTCAGTGTCAGCGTGTACAGCGTTCTGGGAGCTTTCCAGTTCGCCCCCCGTTTCCGCGGCCGTAGGCCGGGCTGGCACCGCATCGCCGGGCGGGTCCTGGTTCTCTGCGGCCTCGTCGCGGCGCTTTCCGGCCTGTGGATGAACCTGTTCTATCCCCGCCCCGTCGGTGACGGTGATCTTCTCGCCGGCATCCGGCTCGTGTTCGGCTCCGCCATGGTCGTGGCCATCGTTCTCGGGTTCGCCGCGATCCGGCGGCGGGACATCGCCCGACACCGCGCCTGGATGATGCGTGGTTATGCGATCGGCCTGGGGGCGGGCACGCAGGCGTTGACCCACCTGCCGTGGTTCCTGATTTTCGGGACGCCCGACGAGTTTCCCAGAGCACTGCTCGTGGCCGCGGGGTGGGTGATCAACCTCACCGTGGCCGAATGGTTCATCCGCAGGCGGCCGATCGGTCGGAGTCGCGTCCTGGCGGGTCGTACCTCCGTGGGCGGCCTCGCCGACCGGTGAGGGCGACAGCGGTGCCTGAACCCTTGAGCACCCCTGACCGCCCTTGGGTGCGCCGCACGATTCATGTCGGCGGCGCGCCCGGCCGGACCGCGCTCTCTAGGCGCTCCACGCCACCACCGCCGCGGCGGGCGGGGCGGGGGCCTCGCACAGCACCCGCCAGGTGCCGCAGTGGCAGGACTGGTAGCGCACCAGCCCTTCGCTGGTGCGGTGGTGGGAGCGGGTGTGCCAGTCATGTCCTTCGTGGTCGTTCATGGGTCCAGCGTGCTGTAATGGCATTGTGCATCTCAACCCTTACGGAGCGGACGCGGTCCTGCTGATGGCGGACCTGGTCAACGTGCCGCCCGCATCCCTCGACGACCTGGTGAAACGGTGCGCGGACGCCGGCCTCGTCATCGACCGCTCCCCGGAGGAGGCGGACCTGGCCGCCGCGCTCAACCTGTCGGAGCAGTGGTGCGAGATCGTCGACACCCGCGACGAGCGCGCACGGGTCGCGCTGCTCAACGACCTGCTGGCCACCTCGGCGGCGTATCCCCGTGTCACCGACCACGCCGGGACCGGCTGGCACCTGCACTATCGCGACACGGGCCTGTCGCTCGGCGGTGTACTGCGCGCCCTGGTCGCGGTGGGCACCGCCCTGCATCTGACGGGGCGCGGCATGTCACGGCTGGCGCGCTGCGCACGCGACGGCTGCGGGCTGGTCTACGCGGACGTCTCGCGGAGCGGCCGGCAACGCTACTGCTCGCCGCGCTGCGCCAACCGCGACGCGGTGCGGCGGCACCGGGCCAGGCACGTCCCCTCTTCTACGGCTTCTACGGCGCATCGACGGTGAACCTCCGCTGAGCCTCGGGAGCGTCCGGCAGATCGGCGATCTGGCGCAGCGGCGGTCCGAGGCGTCGCAGGCCGCGGATGCGTTCTGACCGTGACAGCTCGGCGACGCCGTACCGGCGATAACCGGTGGTGCGGTTACCGGCCTGGCTCCGTTCGAGTCTCCGGCCGACCGGACGTCGAGGTCTCCGGTCGGCCCGGCCTACGGTGAGGTGTGGACCCGCGGGTCGAGCCGGATCGCGGCTCTTCGCGCTCTCCTTCGGTGCCGCTTCAGGGCCGCGTCCGCACGCCGCGCAGGTACGTCTCGATCCGGTCGAGTGCTCCCGGCAGGACCTCTCCCACGAAGAAGTCGCGCATCTCGGGCGTCGGGAATCCGGTCTGCGTCACGGTGAAGAGCGTTCCGTCCTCGTGCTCCTCGAACGTGATCTCGATCGTGGTGGTCATGGTCATGCCGTCCGGGCTGGAGCCGACGGACTCGGTGACCAGGCGATGCGGGCGGTCGACGACCAGGAAGGTCTGCGTCTCTCGGAACAGGGTTTCGCGGTCAGGCCCCCACACCGCGGTCTGCCGGCCTCCGACGCGCAGGTCGACGTCGATCTCGACGATGCCGGGTTCCTCGTTGAGGATGTTGAACCAGATCTTCTGCTTCTCGGCGTCGGTGTAGGCGTCGAAGACCTCCTCCGGCTTCGCGGGCAGGACACGGCTCAGGTGAAGCCGATCGGTCTCGATGTTCTGGGTCATTGGTCGTCTTCCTTCGTGAGGGTGAAGTAGGCGTCGAGGCCGTCGAGCCGACGTTCCCAGAGCCGCTGGTAGAACCTGATCCAGGACATGGCGTCCTCCAGTCGTTCGGTGCCGAGGCGACACTGCCGCGATCGCCCGACCTTCTCCGTGGTGACCAGTCCGGCGTTCTCCAGGACGTGCACGTGCTTCTTCATGCCGGTGAGCGACATGTCGAACGGTGCGGCCAGCTCGCCGATCGTGGCGGGCCCCTGGCCGAGCCGGATGAGGATCTGTCGTCGCGTGGCATCTGCGAGGGCCGCGAACGTGCGGTCAAGGACCTCTTGCTGAACCATGTGGTTCACTATAGCTCAGTGAACCACATGGTTCAATGATTGGCCCGGAGTGCTCCCCGGTCGGTTACCGCGTCGCCACGTGGTCGCGGGCCGTCGTCACGTGCTGACGGTTTTCGGGGGACATCGCGTCCCTCTATGGGGTTGCGGGCCTTCGCCATATACTGACGATTTTTCAGCGGATGTTGTGCTCCTGCTGTTTCCCCACGAGGTTCCGAGGACCTGACGTATGGCGAACTCGACGACCACTCGGCAATCACCGAATCCTGAGCAGGTCGACGCGCACTCGGTCGCCTCGCGTTCGATCGCCGAGCGCGTTCGTGCGCTGGGCCAGAACCGGATCGGGGCGCTGCTCCTGCTGCTCGCGACCTTCGCCGCGATCATCTGGGCGAACGCCTCTCCCGGCTCACACGACGCCTTCTGGGACACGCACCTCACCATCGGTGTCGGCGATCTTCATCTCGACTTCACCCTGCACGCGCTCGTGAACGACGCGCTCATGGCGATCTTCTTCTTCACCGTCGGGCTCGAAGTGCGCCGCGAGTTCGCGATCGGTGAGCTCACCAGCTGGTCCCGGGCGGTCGTGCCGGTGGCCGCGGCCGTCGCGGGGCTCGCGATCCCTGCGCTGTTGTTCGTGCTGATCGCCGCGGGGTCGGGACACGAGTACGCGTGGGGCGTCGTGATCTCGACCGATACCGCGTTCCTGGTGGGCGCCCTCGCTCTGATCGGCCCGCGGATACCGGGCAGGCTGAGGGTCTTCCTCCTCGCCCTCGCGGTGGTCGACGACATCGGCGCGCTCAGCATCATCGCGATCATGTACACCGAGAACCTCGACCCCCTCCCGCTGATCGTTGCGGCGGCCGGGCTCGCGGGCGTCTACTTCACGCGGTACCTGCGCGGCGGGCGCGGTCCGGTGTACGGCACGCTGGCGATCATCGTCTGGCTGGCGTTCCTCGCCTCGGGCGTGCACCCCACCCTGGCGGGCGTCGCCATCGCCCTTCTCGTACCGGTCTACCGGCCCGATCGACGGGACGTCGAGCACGCTCTCGACCTCGCGCGGGTGTTCCGTCAGTCACCGAACACCGCGTACGCCCGCGCGGCGGCGAACAGCCTGCGGGAGTCGATCTCGATCAACGAACGGCTCCAGTCGGCGTATGCCCCGTACGTCGCCTACGTCATCCTGCCCCTGTTCGCGTTGGCGAACGTCGGCGTCGAGATCAGTCGGGAAAACCTCGCCGCCGCGCTTGGATCGCCCCTGACCTGGGGAATCGTGGCCGGCCTCGTGGCGGGCAAGTTCGTCGGCGTCTTCGGCTCCACCGCGATCCTTCGCGTCCTGCGACTGGGAGAGCTCGGACCCGGGCTGACGCTCGACCGCGTCGCGGGCGGGGCCGCGCTGTGCGGCATCGGCTTCACGATCTCGCTGTTCATCGTCGACCTCGCGATCGACGACCCGGCGGCACAGAACGAGGCGCGCGTCGGGGTGCTCGCGGCATCCGTCATCGCCCTCCTCATCGCGACGGTGATCTTCCGTATCTCCGACGCCCTGCGCCCGGGACCCGACTCCGAGGCGGCGCTCGCCCGCCCGGTCGATCCGAGGCGGGACCACGTCTTCGGACCGGTGGACGCGCCCTACACCATCGTCGAGTACGGCGACTTCCAGTGCGGCTTCTGCCTCAAGGCCTCCGGTTCCATCCTGGAGGTGCACGAGGTCCTCGGCGACGAACTCCGATACGTCTGGCGCCACGCGCCACTCACGCAGTATCACCCGAACGCTCTCGCGGGCGCCGAGGCGGCCGAGGCCGCGGCGCTTCAGGGCAGGTTCTTCGAGTTCGAGCGCGGCCTGTTCGCGGACCAGGAGAATCAGCGGCCGTCCGACATCATCCGCCTCGCGCGCGGCCTCGGACTCGACATGGAGAGGTTCGAACGAGACCTCACGGCACCGGAGGTCACCGGCAGGGTCCGCGACGACATGCTGGACGCCGAGGCGATGGGCATCACGGCGGTGCCGACGCTCTTCGTCAACGGTCGTCGGCACGTCGGCCCCTACGACGCGCAGTCCCTCATCCGCGCGCTGGAGAAGTCGCGCGGGGACGCCGAGCCCGCCCTGCCGGAGGCGGTCGACGCTCTCGCGCCCGCCGCCCCTGGCCTGGCCGTTACGGTCCCCGCGGCGGGGGCGGCCGAGCCGGGTGCGGAGGCCGTGTCGGACTCGACCGACGCCCCCGCGCGGGAGGCGGACCGGTCTCCTGATCGCCCGGAGACGACCTGACGGCACGAGAGGGGGACACCTCTCATGTGAGCGTCGCCCCTGGTCCGCGTGCCCGACGCCGGACACGCGGACCACGGGCGACGCTCAGGGAAGCGGCCATCCGTACGCTGGAGGAGGCGACCGCGGTCCACGCCGGAAACGGGATGGTCGGCTACGCGCCGCGCATGATCCACCGAGGGGGAGAGGGGATTTCCATGGCGGAGGAACTGTCGAATCTGACGGGCCTGCTGTACGAGATCGGGCTGCTCAAGCGTTACCGGCGCACGGGCTGGCTGGTCGCGGGGGTACGGGACCCCGAGAGCATCGCCGACCACTCCTTCAGGACGGCGATCATCGCGAGTGTGATCACGGCGTTGGAAGGCGGGAACCCCGAGCGTGCGGCGTTCATGAGCCTCTTCCACGACACGCAGGAGACCCGCATCACCGACATCCCCTATCTCGGCAAGCTGTACCTGAAGGCGACGCCGAACGAGGAGGTCACCGCCGACCAGGTACGCGGGGTTCCCGGGCCGGTGGCGGAGATGGTGAGCGGCGCGGTCGGCGAGTACGAGGAGAAGGCCAGTCTCGAAGCGGTCTGCGCCCGTGACGCCGACAAGCTCGAATGCCTGATCCAGGCGATCGAGTACCGCGAGCAGGGCCACCAGAACGTCCAGCCGTGGATCGACAGCTCACTCGCCGCCCTGAAGACGACGTCGGCGAAGCGCCTCGCGGACGAGGCGCTTCGCACGGGGTCGCTGGAATGGGTGAAACGCGTCCTGAACGGAGGCTGAGACACCTCGCGGTTACGGCTTGACCGGCTCCCGGTCGGTCCACTCGGCCTTGACGATCGCGTTCCAGTGGACGGCGGTGCCCGGCTTCGCCCAGCCGTAGGTTCCGGTCGGGGCGACGGCGACGAACCGGTCCGTGAGCAGGATGCCGGTCCGCGGGTCGACGACGAGCTGGCGCTCGAACTCGCCGGTGGGCCACTTCTCGGTACGGGCGATGCCCTCGCCCCTGCGGTCCAGCGCGTCGGTCACCTCACCCAGCGACCGCACGCCGTCCAGCCCGGCGAGCACCTGATAGGCCGCGGCCCGGACGGCGGGCTTGACGGGCATGTCGCTCAACAGGCCCGCGGTCACCTGGAAGAGCCAGGAGTCGGCGTCCTGCGGGTCGCCCGTGGATTCGGTGCCGTGCCCCCGGTACCCCTTGAGCAGGTACGCCTTCAGCTCGGCCGCGGTCGTGGGCAGATCTTGGAGCTCGGCCATCGAGACGTTCTCGCCGGCCAGGTCGGCGACCTTGTCGCCGTCGTTGATCGCGTTGCCGAAGGGCTTGCCGCCCTTGGCCTCGATGATCAGCTGTTCCTTGGTGTCGGCGTTCTTGTTCACGCTCACCGTCCACGTGGACGGCGAGCCGTCCCGCTTCCAGGCCTCCTCCGAGCCGGACGCGGGCTTGGTGCCGAGGTTCTGGGACACCCACCAGCTTTCCCGCTCGGGCGAGCGGGCGATCCACGTCCGGCTGCGGCCCAGGCTGTCCACCGTGTACCGCGTCCTGGTGCCCACCTGCTGGGCGTCGCCGCTCACCTTCTCGACGTACCAGTAGGCCCCGCTGCCCTGGGGGGCCTTGAGCGACGACTCGGCCG
This sequence comes from Streptosporangium sp. NPDC000095, assembly GCF_042899335.1. Classification (NCBI taxonomy): domain Bacteria; kingdom Bacillati; phylum Actinomycetota; class Actinomycetes; order Streptosporangiales; family Streptosporangiaceae; genus Streptosporangium; species Streptosporangium sp. NPDC000095. Next base: position 269,898 of record NZ_JBIAZS010000002.1, on the reverse strand, counting down.
CGACGAGGAGGAGCTGCCTGGCCGACAGCCGCGCCACCGGCTCCGACGAGTGCGTCGTCGGCTGCCGGTCCGTGGCGATCGGGGAGCCCGGAGGCGGTGTGGTGCCGCCGGTCGTGGCGATCGTCACGGCCGCGGCGGTGGCGGCGGCCACGCCCGCCAGACCGAGCGCCCACCCCGGCCTGGGGATACCGGCCTTGCGGGTGCGCCCCGTCCTGGGCTGTGACATGGCGTAGGAGAGCTCGGCGGCACGGGTGTGCTCGTCGGCCGGGGTGTCGAGATGTGCCGGGCGGGCCGCCCGCAGCTGGTCCGTCGGGTTCAAGACCACTCCTCACTGAGATTGCGCACCCGGGGCCGGGGGCGGATCGCCGATGCCGACTTCATCGCGTGGACCAGCCGCTTGCGGGCCCGATGGAGCCGTACGCGGAAGGTCGCGGCGGAACAGCCGATGACGCGTGCCGCGTCGCGCGGCGTGAGTCCCTGCCAGGCCACCAGGATCAGCAGCTCGCGTTCGTCCTGGTTCAACGAGGCGAGCGCGGTCATGACGGCGAGGCGTTCGGCGACCTGGTCGGCGTGGTCCTCCTCGGTCCACGCGCGCAGCTCGCGGGCGAGCGACTCGCGCCGGATCTCGGCGCGGACGTTGTCGCGAAGCACGTTGCGTGCCACGCCCAGCAGCCATGGCAGGGCGGGCTCGGGCATGTCGTCGAACCGCCGCCAGGCGATCGCGAACGTCTCGCTCACCACCTCGTCGGCGATCTGCCTGCCCGCCTGGCTGACCACGTAGGCCCAGACCTGTTGTCGGCATTCGTCATACATCGTGGTGAACCGCTGTGACTCGTCCGTCACCGCCTGGCCCCCCTTCGTCCCGGATGATTGCTTCGACACCGGGAAGTGGGCCGGGATCCTCAGATGTTACAAACGACTCAAAATCCCCTTTTAGCTGGAAGTCGCGGGGACCCTTCGGCGCCGTGTGCGGCGGCACCTACATCCAGGCGGGTGCCTCCGGGGCGGCAGAGGGTTCGGCAGGGTCCGGTGTGCGTCGGAAACGCGGTGACCATGTCACCATTCGTCACCATCCACCGCTGTCCGTCGGCGCCGCGCGGTGCCTGACCGGCGAACCGTTAGTCTGAGATCGTGACACCCGGTGCTGAGCGGGAGACGACGTTGCGCGCGGACGCCGCGCGCAACCGCGCACGGGTGTTGCGGGTCGCGAGGGAGCAGCTGGCCGCGGGCGACGACTCGCTCATGCTGAACACCATCGCCCGGCTCGCGGGGGTGGGCGTCGGGACCGTGTACCGGCATTTCCCCAACCGGCACGCGCTGCTGGAAGCACTGCTCGCCGAGCGCTTTCAGCAGTTCGTCGACGAGGCGCAGGTCGCGGCGGCCGACGAGGACGCGCGTGCCGGTCTGCACCGTCTCCTGCGTTTCGCTCTCGAACACGCGTTGAACGACGCCGGGTTCGCGGCGGTGCTCGGATCCGCCAGCGACGCCGACGTGCGGACCTCGGCGATGAAGGCCGAGCTCGACCGGGCCGTCGCGGAACTGCTCGACCGTGCCCGCGACGCGGGGGTCGTCCGGCATGACGTCGAGGCGGACGACATCCGCCGCCTGCTCTGCGGGGTGGAGCACGCGGTTCGCTCCGGTGACGATGACGCCAGGCACGCGCGGCTCTATCTCGACGTTCTCCTTGAGGGGCTGCGTCCCCCGCCGCGTTGAGGGGCCGAAAGGCTGCCCTTCGTGTTGAGGGGCCGAAAGGTCGCCTCCCGTGTTGAGGAGGCGAAAGGCTGCTTCCGTGTTGAGGGACCGAATGGCCGCCTACCGCGCCGACTTCGAGTGCCGGCCTGGCTTGCCGACGGTGTCCGGGACATCTGAGGGGCCGATCCCCGCGCCGGCGGCGGTCCGGAGCCGTTGAAAGCTCGCCTCCGGTGGCGGCGGTCGGGAAATCCAGGTACGGAGATACACCGCCGCATGTCCGTTCCCTCTAATCGGATAGTCATCCGTTTGTGCTACGGTACGAACCAGGAAACGGATGACTATCCGGTAAGGATCGGCGGGTGGAAGGCGGAGCCATGGAGAAACGGGCTGTGGTGACGGCGGGGACCGGGGGGATCGGCCTGGAGACCGCGATGGGGCTCGCGGCGATCGGTTACGAGGTGACCGTGGTGGGGCGGAACGCCGAGCGGGGCGCCCGCGCGGTCGAGCGGATCGACGCGGTGGCGACCGGTCCGGCGGCGAGATTCGTCGCCGCGGATCTCGCCTCGCTCGACGCCGTACGAGTGCTCGCGGCCGGCCTCGCCGAGGAAGGGCCGCTGAAGGTTCTGGTCAACAACGTCGGGGCGATGTTCGCCGACCGGCGACAGACGGTGGACGGGATCGAGGCGTCGTTCGCCGTGAACCACCTCTCGCCGTACCTGCTGACCGAGCTGCTGCTGGAGCCGCTCCGTGCCGGCGGGCCGAGTCGGATCGTGAACATCACCTCGGGATCGATCCGGACGGCCAAGCGCTCCTTCGATGCCATCGAGCCCCCGGGCGGCTACTACGGCTTCCACTGGTACGGCCGGGCGAAGCTCGCCAACCTCGCCTACACCCTGGATCTGGCGGAACGGCTGCGCGGCACCGGAATCTCGGTCTTCGCGGCCGATCCGGGTGGCGCGGCCACCGACATGACCGACGGCACCATGCGGTCGCCCAAAATCGTCTCGCCGGGGCTGCGGCTGCTCTGGCCGCTGGTCCGGCGAGTCTTCGAACGCGCCACGTCCGGTCCCGCGTCGGTGGCGGCACGGCCGTCGATCCTGGCCGCGGCCGACGCCTCGCTCGACGGGCGGACCGGCCTCGTCATCGGGTCGAAGGCCCGGCCCGTCACCCCCTTCGCCCCCGCCGCCGACCCGCGAACGGCGAAGGCCGTCCTCAGGCTCAGCCGGCAGGCGGCCCCGCTCGCTCCACCCGCCGACGTGATCGCATGAGATGAACCACCGACGGCGGTACGCGAACCGAAACCCGGGCGGTTCCGGCCGGTGGCCGGCCTCCCGCGCCGCTCGGGAACAGGAGGATCGTTCCGATCGCTCGCGGGAGGTGGTCATCGTGCGTGTGGCGGGTCGGGTGTCTCAAGAGGTTCGGGTGTCTCAGAGCGTGATGATGACCTTTCCCGGGGCGTGCCCCTCCTCCTGGTATCGGACGGCCGTCTGGGTGTCCTTGAACGGGTAGCCCCGATCGATGACCGGGGTGACCTTCCCCGCCTCGATGAGCTCGGTCAGCGTGATCAGGTTCTGCCTGTTCCCCACGCCCCGGGTCGCGTCCACGATGGCCGCCCTCTGGGACACGAACGGCGAGACCGCGAGTGCGGTGAACATGTGACTCATCGGCCGCAGCCACCGGCCGGACCGCCCGCCGATGAGGACGTAGGCCCCCTTGGGAGTCAGCGCCCGCCGGCACGCCGAGACCGAGTGGCCCCCCGCGATGTCCAGCAGGAGGTCGTAGCGCTTTCCACTCCGGGTGAAGTCCTCCTTGGAGTAGTCGATGACCTCGTCCGCGCCGAGCGACCGGACCAGGTCCATCTTCCTGGTGCTGCAGACGCCGGTGACCTCCGCGCCGAGCGCCCGGGCGATCTGCACGGCGAACGTCCCCACGCCTCCCGAGGCCCCGTTGATGAGGACCTTCTGTCCCGGTTGCAGCCGTCCCTCGTCGCGCAGGCCCAGCAGCGCGCTGATGCCCGCCATCGGTACCGCCGCCGCCTGCTCGTACGACAGGTTCTGAGGTTTCGGCGCGAGCGCGGCCTGTCCGACGCACACGTACTCGGCGAGGCCACCCTGCTTGAGCAGTGCGAACACCTCGTCGCCGGGGCGGAAGCCCGTCACGTTCCTGCCGACGGCCTCGACCTGCCCGGCCATGTCGGCGCCCAGAATGTCGATCTTCGGCTTGCGCAGCCCGAGGAGGCCGCCGCCCATCAGGCGCGCGGCATACGGCTCGCCTCTCATGATGTGCCAGTCGTAGGGCTGGACGGAGGTGGCGCGCACCCGGACGAGCACCTCGTCGTCGCCGGGAACGGGCATGTCGACGTCCGTCAGGTCGAGGACATCGGGTGAGCCGTACGAGCGCAGAACAAAAGCCTTCAACGCATTCTCCTCATCCATCGCGGGTGGGTGCGGATCCGCCGGGGAGCGCCGTACTCGTGGACCGATGTCGTGTCCGGCATCGGGTGAGGCGGAGGCGCCTGCCGGGTGGCATCGAGCGTGTCCCGTGCCACGAAAATCAATGTAGGAGGGCTCCGCGAGGAGCTCATCGGGCGAAAGTACGCCCGATCGATGGATGATCGGCCAGGTGTTTCCGGCCTTTTTCGCGCTGCCGCGCCGAGGGGCCCGTCACCGCGGCGGGATCAGCTCTTGACGCGCCTGGTCTCGTAGGCCCACATCGCGATCTCGACGCGGTTGCGGGCGCCGAGCTTGGCCATCAGGCTGGCGATGTGCGTCTTGACGGTGCTGAGCGAGATGTGGAACTCGTCGGCGATCTCGTTGTTGGTCCGCCCCCGCGCCACGGCGACGAGGATCTGCTCCTCCCGGTCCGTGAGCGCCTCGACGGGTTGCGACACCGGTGAGGTGGGCCCGGTCTCGGCGAAGGCGCCGAGCAGCCGAGCGGTGATGCTCGGGGCGATGAGCGCGTCGCCGTTCGCGGCGGCGTGGATGGCCTGGGTGAGTAGGACGGTGCCCGCGTCCTTGAGCAGGAAACCCCGCGCGCCGGCCCTCAGCGCGGCGTAGACGTATTCGTCGAGGTCGAACGTGGTGATGACGACGACGGCGAGCGGGTCCTCGACGGTCGGCCCCGCGAGAAGGCGAGTGGCCTGGATGCCGTCGAGACCGGGCATGCGAATGTCGAACAGGCACACGTCGGGGCGCAGGCGCCGCGCGAGTTCGACGGCTCGCCGCCCGTCGGCGGCCTCGCCGACGACGTCGATGTCCGGCTGGGCGTCGAGAATCATCGAGAGTCCGGTACGGACGATCTCCTGGTCGTCGGCGACGAGCACCCGGATGCTCATGTGGCCGACCCGGTGCGAGGCAGCACGGCGGTGACGGTCCAGCCCCGGTTGGAGTTCGGGCCCGCCTCACAGGTACCGCCGAGCAGGTCGGCGCGTTCGATCATGCCGATGAGTCCGTACCCCGGTGCTCCGGGCGGGCGGATGGAACCGGTCTCGCCGTCGTCGCTCACCCGCAGGTGCACCGACGTGTCGTCGGCGGTGACGCGGACCGCGACGTAGGTGGCGTGCCGGGCGTGCCGCCGGGCGTTGGTCACCGCCTCCTGGGCGAGGCGGTAGATCGCGGCCTCGACCGACGGGGGGAGGTCACCGAGGTCGTCCGGGATCTCCACCTCGACGGACAGGTCGGACGAGTCCTCGCTCGCGAGGTGCCGGAGATCGGTGATGCGCCGACCGGGTGCCAGGTCGGCGGGTTCGTCCCTGCGCAGGACACGGACCATCGCGCGCATCTCGGCGAGGGCGCGCGACGCCTCGGCCTCGATCAGTTGCAGCGCCTCGGTCGCGGCGTTCGGCCGCGCCGCCGAGGTGGCGATGCCCGCCTGGGCGCGGATCGCCATCGCCGAGACGTGATGGGCGACGGTGTCGTGCAGGTCGCGGGCGAGTTGCTCGCGTTCGAGCAGCTTGACCTGGTCGAGCTCGCGCGCCCGCGCTCGCGACCGGTAGCGGAGCGTCCCGCCCAGCGCGACGGCGGAGAACACGACGGCGAACCCGGCGATCGCGTCGGCGGGGGCGAGGCGGCCGAAGACGATCGAGAGCCCGACCGCGACGAGGACGATCGCCAACCCGATCGTGACCTCGCGTCCGGACCCCCAGCGGACCAGCGCGTACACCACGATCAGGAGGTACGCCATCGTGTTCGTCTCCGCGGAGACGCCGCCGGTCAGCAGGGGGGCCAGGCTCGTGGTGCCGAAGACGATCGCGACCACCAGCAGCGGTCTGGTCCGGCGCCACAACAGCGTCGGGACCAGCCCGATGGTGACCGCCACCGAGAGGACCCGCGACGGAAGATCCGGTCGCAACGCTCCTTCGAGCAGTGCGATCGGCACGAGCAGTCCCACCAGCGCCCAGTCCCGCCACACCCGCGCCGGCGGGTCGGGGGGACGGGGCTCATCCCACACGGATCGCACAAGGGGGAGCACCCCATCATGGTACGAGAGGTCGTACCGATCTGAATCGGCCCAAAGTACGAGAGACGCGTTCACCGAAAGTTCGGTGTTCCGGCGGTCTGGTGGTCCGACGCTTCCGTGTTCCGACGCTTTCGTGTTTCGAAGATTCGAAGGTTCGGCGTTTCAGAGGTCAGCGGTTCGGAGGGATGGCGGTTCGGTTCTCCGAGGGGGCAGCGGTTCGGAGGGGTGGCGGTCCGGCCGCCACCCCTCCGAAGGTGTTTTCCCGACTCCCTCGACGGGTTCGTCACCGCATGACCTCGTGAGAGGTCTGCGCCCGCCTCTGGGACGGGATGGTGCCGAGCGCACCGTTTTCCACGGGGAGTGTCTCGACCGCCGACGCCCGCCGACGGCGGCCGGCGCGCGGGATCGCGGCGATGAACAGCGCGCCCAGCAGGGCGGGCAGGACGAACCCGTAGAAGTTCCACTCGAATCCGAGCCCGGAACCCAGCAGCCAGCCGCCCAGGAGCGGTCCGGCGATCGCACCGGCCCTGCCCACCCCGAGCGTCCAGCCGAGGGCCGAGCCCCTGCCCGCGGCCGGGTAGAAGATCGCGACGTAGCCGTTGACCAGGATCTGGGTCCCCACGCTGCCGAGTCCCGCGACGGCGACGCAGAGCATCAGCAGGCCGGTGCCGAGGTCGAAGCTCATCAGGTAGATGGACACGGTGGCGGCGAGGAAGGCGCAGACCGTGATGGTCTTGGCCCCGATCCTGTCGGCGAGGACGGACATCACGATGGTGCCGACGATCGCTCCGATGTTCAGGACGAGCAGGAATCGCAGTGAGGGGCCGAGGGGATAACCGGCCTGGCGCATGATCTGCGGCAACCAGGTGTTGAGACCGTAGACCAGCAGCAGGCCGCAGAAGCTGGCCGCACCGAAGAGCAGGGTGGCGGCGAGGTAGCCCCGCCGGAACGGCAGTGTGAAGCCCTTCCTGTCGCGCGGCTCGCCGGGCTCACCGTGACCGTTGCCGAGGTCGAGCCCGTAGCGGGCGGCCACCGCCTCGGCCTCCGCCCGGCGTCCCCGCGCGAGCAGGTAGCTCGCCGACTCGGGAAGCAGCCAGATCGCGAGCGGCAGGATCAGCACGATGGGCGCGGCTCCGACCAGGAACATCACCCGCCAGCCGTGTTCGGCGAGAAGCGCCATCGCCACCAGCGCGGTCAGGCAGCCGCCCACCGGATAACCACAGAACATGAGCGCGTTGTAGAGATTGCGTCGGTTTCTCGGGGCGTATTCGACGGTCAGGGCGATCGTCGTCGGTACGACGCCGCCGAGACCGAGACCCGCGACGAAGCGGAAAAGGCCGAGGAGTTCGGGGGACGACGCCGTGGAACAGAGTGCCATCGCGACGGAGAACCACGCGATGCTGACGAGGATTATCTTGCGCCGTCCGACGACGTCGGTGATCATTCCTGCGACGACCGCGCCGATCAGCATTCCGATCAGCGCGTAACTGCCGATCGCCCCGGCCTGCGCCGGAGTGAGTGCCCATTCCTGGTTGCCGAGCAGGCTGGGAACGACCGACCCGTAGACGATCAGGTCGTAGCCGTCGAAGACGATGGTGAAGAAGCAGATGGCGACGACGGCGAGCCCGCTCCTGGGGCGCGCGGGCGACGAACGCTCGGTCGTGTGCATTGTTCACTCCGGGACGTGAGGCTCGGATATGGGCGTTGTGGCGAAATTACAACGCGTGCACGACGACGGTCCAATAAAACTTGACACCGAAAACGATAAGGGTGTTTTAATTCTTGGCTTTCACTGTCTTTCTGTGTGTGAAAGGTGTGATCGGCTGTAATTGATATATGAATACTGGGTCGATCGTAAGTTCTGGGACTTTTGAGAGGGCCGGAAGGCGAGTCGTCCCTACCGGAGCGGCGGGATCTCCGGAAAATCTCACCACTTGTGATCGTCCTGGTGTGTCGAGGGCCGGTCGAACGCGGCCTGTCCGCCCGATGGCGGCCGGTCAGCGCCCGCGTTCCCGTCCGGCGGCGCCCGCTCGCCCTCCGCGTCCCCCGGCGAGGCCCGCTCCGGTGCGGGAGAGGGGGCGCTGCCCGGCCGCGCCGTCAGTCCTCGCCGGCGGGCACGGCGAGAAGCCGGACGTGCAGGGGAGGCGCGCCGAAGGCCTCGGGGTGGAGGCTGTCGTGGCGCGGCCATGCCTGCCGTGCCGTCCGCACCCGCCGCACCCGGCCGCACCTGTGGAGACGGCTGTACGCCGCTCCCCGGTGACCCGGTTCCTGTCTGCGGCGAAAAGAAATGAGTCGTGTGCCCTGGAAGGTTCCAATCGGCGGAAACCGGCCGAGGTAAGTGGTATAAGTATTAATAAATCACTTATCAATAGCGATTCTGGTATACGGGATACTTGTGGTGGTATGAGAGCTTTCGTATTGTCCGTGGCGGCCATTGGCACCCTGATCGCCGTCATCGGCTGGATGGGTGCCATCGACATCCGAGACACCTTCTCCGCCTCGGCCGTGAGCCCCGCCGCGAGTGACAAGCAGGAGATCAGGAGCTTCACGGAGGCGGGCGGGGGCGTGAGCGGCGCCTCCACGCCGGTGGACAGCGGGCTGAGCACCGCTTTCACCGCGACGGACAAGCGGGTGGTCAAGACCTCCGTGACGAAGGTCGGCGGCAAGTCCTACCTCAGGGTGCAGGTGACGAACGGGTACGGCGCCGCGAGGCGGTTCTCCGTGAAACAACGGGTCTGCCTGAAGAAGAAGTGCCGGACGGTGACGACCGCCCTGTCGGTGAACGCCGGGCGGACGGCCTGGCAGGAGACGTATCTCGGTGTCGGCACCTACAAGAAAAGCGGCACCTTCTCCGTCTCCGCGACGAAGCCGAAGCCGACGAAGTCCACCCCCGCGCCCCGGGTGACCGTCACCGTGGGACCCACGCCCCCCGCCGTGACCACCACGATCACGGTGACCGAGACCGTGACCACCACGGTGACCGCGACTGTCACCGCCACCGCCACAGCCACCGCCACAGTGACGGCCACCGCCACGGTGACCGCCACACCGACGCCCCCTCCATGGCCGACACCCACCCCCACGGTGCCGCCCACAGTGCCGCCCACCGTGGGGCCGACCGGCCCGCTCTGCGACGCGCCCCCCAACACCTACGGGTTCACGTTCTGCCCGACGGGAAACCGGGTGTATCCGCCGGCGGACGGCGCCTGCGAGGTTTTCCGGTGCATCGAGAACTTTCCCAACGGGACGGGCTATCTGGTCATGTGCAAGGACGGCATGGTGAGCATGTCGGGCGGGCTCAACGGAGTCTGCTCCTATCACGACGGGTGGCAGCGGGACATCTACCGCACCACCGCCTGACACACTTCGCGATCTTCGGCAGGCAAATTCGCACGAAGACGGCCACCACGCGATCGTTCAGAGTTCGTGACGACACTCGAATATCGCGTGATGGCCGTGAACGAACAGCACAGGCCTGACGGCTGGATGGTCGCTGTTCAGACGCGGGGCACGACGTGCCCGAAACGGAACATCCGGGTCGGGTCGTAGCGGTCCTTGAGTGCGGCCAGTCTGCGCAGCGTCGGCTCCGGCCACGCGCGGGACAGATCGGCGGGCGCGAGCGCCGACCCGTGGAAGTTGAGCTGCGTCCCGCCGGTCTGCCAGGGAGCGAGGGCGTCGAGCACGGCACCGCCCACGGCGGGGACGACGGTGTCCAGCAGTTCCGGTACGGGAGCGCCGATCACCAGCAGGGAGAAGGCCGCGTCCCGCCCGCCCACGGCGTTCGGGAGGTGCGGCTCGCGGCCCAGCGCCCCGCCGAGGTGGCGCAGTTCCACGACGGCGAGGGGCACGTCGGCCGCCGGGCCCGCCACCGCGAGGAGCGCCTCCAGGGTCTCCTCACCGAGCTCGCGCAGGAGGGCGCCGCGATCCCAGGCCGGCATCGGGTCGACCGGGTCCCGGTGGACGGAGTCGATCGCGCCGAACGGCATCTGCCCGATCTCGCCGAAGATCGGTTCGGCGACGGCCCGCATCGGGGCGAGAAGGGCCTCCGCCTCCTGGGCGTCGCCGAGGTGGACGAAGCGCAGGTGGGTCACGAAACGCCCGCGCAGCGGCGGCGGGAGCTGGGGCAGCGGAGGCAGGCGCAGCATCGCCACCGAGGTGGTCGTGGTCTCCGGCAGCGTGCCGGTCCAGGTCCGGTAGGCGTGCAGGACGGCCGGGGTGTCCTCGGCGTCGAAGTAGAGGCAGCCTCCGTACAGGGTCGACACGGGGAACAGGTCGACGACCATGGAGGTGACCACGCCGAGGCTGCCCTTGCCGCCGCGCAGCCCCCAGAACAGGTCGGGCTCGGTGTTCTGGTCCGTCATCCGGATCGTGCCGTCCGAGGTCACGACGGTGATCTCCCGTACGTGGTCGGCGGCGAAGCCGAAGGTCCGTGACATGGGGCCGATGCCGCCGCCCAGCGTGTAGCCCACCGCTCCGACACCCGACGACGAGCCGCTCAGGGGTGCCAGGCCGTGCGGGGTCGCCTGCTCGATGACGTCGGCCCAGCGGGAGCCGGCGTCGATCCGTGCGCTGCGGCCGGAAGGATCGACGGTGACCTCGCGCATCCTGGAGGTGTTGATCAGCAGTGCCCCGTCGGCCGCCTGGACCGCGCCGTGGCCGGTGGCCTGTACGGCGACGGGAAGGGAGTGGGCCGCCGCGAAGCGGATCGCCGCCGCGACGTCCTCCGCGCCGGTGGCGCCCACGACGAGGGCGGGCCGGTGCGGGACCGCGGTGTTGAATCCGGCGATCTCCTCGTCGTAGCCGTCCTGCCCAGGGGTCAGGACAGGGCCGGCGATCTGGTGGCGCAGGGTCTCCAGCCCTCCGCCGAGGTCTTCCGCCGGGGGAAAGACGGTGGTCATGAGCGTTCTCCAGTGCTTCGTGGTGCGGGTGGGGAGTGTGCGAGGTCGCCGGGTGCCGATCGGACGGCCCCTCATTTCTCGCATCCGGCACTTGGAGATGACTGTATTACCGCTGGTATCGCGACCGCTCGGGGAGTTCGGGGGGACGAGACGGTCGTGTTCCGGCTTGGCGGCGGGCGCTCGGGGCGCTCGATCCGTGGGCGACGGAGGGCGGGTCAGGCACCCGGCCGAGGCGTTCCTCGACGAGGCTCCGGAGCACGCCGAGCGGGTGAAGAAGATCCACCGGCGCCCTGGGCCGTGGCGCCTGGAACGCCGCGGTGCCGTGCCGGCCGAGAAGATCCGTGTGAGCCGATCTCCCGCCGGGTCCCCGCGCCGGTGGTCCCCCCTCGGTGTCGCCCGTCGTGTTCAGTGGTCCTTTTTCCGCTTGGCGGGAGTCTTCTGATCCGCCTCGTCGGCCAGCTGATCCTCCACGATGGCGCACCAGCGATGCCATCGCGCTAGATCGAGATGCTCCTCCACATCGCCCACCCCCGCCTCTGCCATGAGCTGGTGGCTGCTCGCCGCCGCCTCGTGGGCGTTGACCAGTGCGTGGTGACCGTGATTGGCGAGTGATTCGCTAACAGCCAGGTTCACGGCTATCTCTCCCATTGTCTTCGGTCGGTTGGAAAGTTCGTCGCCGAGCCCCTTCCCGGTGAAGTCGCGGCTCTCCGAATCGTCGCTCATAGCTGCTGAGTGCCCCACACGCCCTAGATCTATCTGCGACCTCCCATCCGATGTGGACGATTTCCGTACGCGGGAGCCGTGCGCCGGGTCCGGAGGGTCCCAAGCCCAGGACGCGATTCGCTTACGGGCGGGTTGCAGTTGGCCGGAGAGGGCCTTCTCACCAAGATCTTTAAAATAGCCTCGGCTCAACCGGCATAAGGATCGTGGGGGATGACGACGCGGCTTGATCTCTCGGTTCGCAGGCACGAGGGCGCCTCGGTGACCGTGCTCGCCGGTGAGCTGGACAAGCTGTCCAGTCCGCGGCTTCGCGATGTCCTGGTCACGCAGCTGGACGACGGGGTGGGGAACCTGATCCTCGATGTCACCGCTCTGAGATTCTGCGACTCCACCGGGCTGTGGACCATGTTGGAGGTCCAGCGGCGCGCGAGTGCGGCGGGGGGCTGCCTACGGCTGGCCGGTGTTCACGGGATTCTGGAACGGATCCTGACGGTCACCGGCCTCACGAGCGCGTTCTCCCTCGACCCCGACGTCCCCGCGTCACTGCGGGCCGTCACCCCGGAGGCCCCGGAGGCTACACCGTCCGTGACTCCGGCGGTCCCGGACGCGGAGGCTCCCCGATCCGGGGCCCCGTCCGCCCAGGGCGCGGAGCCCTCACCGTCCGCCCCGGACGCGGAGCCCTCCTCCGACCCAGGCTGAGACGAGGCCCTTCAGGGCGGCGGTACGGCCGGCCGCGGTGAAGGCCGTCCCGTCGTCCACGAAACCGCTCTCACCGGATCTGTTTCTCCTGCCCGGCCCACCCCGGCCGCACGGTGCCGCTCCCCCTCCCCCGGATTCGGTGTCCGCGCACTTCACGGGCCGGTCAACGGGTACTACCCTGCACGGATGACGGAAGTGGAGTTGCGCGGATGGCGGCCCGACGACATGCCGGTCGTGCTCGACGCGTTCGGCTCTCCGGACATGGCGGATCAGGCGGCCCGGCCCATCGACACCGCGCAGGCGGCGCTGGAGTGGATGGGGCTGTGGGGGTTTCGCGATGACGCGCGGGCGTTCGCCGTGGTCTCCAACGGCGAGGTCGTGGGAAACGTCGCGGTGAGCAACATCGACGCGCACGGCACCGGCTGGGTCTCCTACTGGACGCTTCCGCGCGCCAGGGGACGGGGGGTCGCCGTGGCCGCCACCAGGAAGATGACCGAGTGGGCGTTCGGGGAGCGTGGCCTGTTCCGCCTGGAGCTGGCACACCGGGTCGGTAACACCGCCTCCTGCGCGGTGGCGACCAGGGCCGGATTCCTGTCCGAGGGTGTCGAGCGGGCCAAGATCAGCTACGAGGGTGTCCGCTACGACGTGGAGCGGCACGCCCGCCTGGCCACCGACTGACCGATCGAGCGGCGGCACTCGGGTCGCCGACGCCCCTCGATCGGTGACGAGACGGTGGTTCAGAGGCTTCTGAGACCGGCGAGGAGGTCGCGGAGCAGGTTCTCGCGGGGGATCGCGGACGGGGGTGCCGGGGGCCGTACGGCGATCAGGCCGCTCTCGCGCAGGTCGCCGAGGAGCACCCGGAGCACCCCGACGGCGAGGGCGGTCCGCGCGGCCAGTTCGACGACGGGGGTCGGCGCGCGGCAGGCGTCCAGGATCGCCAGATGCTCGGGCTGCAGCCCTTGACGGGGGTCGCCGACCGCCATCACGCCGTTCGCCAGGTCACCGCGTCCGGCCGGGGGCCGCGGCCCCCGGTGGGGGTCGACCGCCACCACCACGGACATGAGGTCGAAATGGGCTCCCGCGACCCTGGTCCGGCCGCGGGTCATCGTGTAGGGGCGGATGATCGGGCCGTGCTCCCGGTCGTCCGGGCGCTCCTGTGTCACGGTCCATCCTCCTGCCCGGACTTCCCGCCGTGCGGCCATCCGTCGGGGAGCGCTCCGGACACGCCGCTCGGGACGGCCCCCCCGTCGGCCTCCCGGGTTCCCGCGATGGAGTTCCCCTGGGAGGGGCGTTCCGCGGGTACGGTCTGGCGCACCCGTCTGGGCAGTTCGTCGCCCGGGGGTAACGGTAACCGTTCGACCTCGACCGAGTGGATGAACCGGGGATCGGCCGGCTCGACCACCAGCTCTCCGGGGAGCAGCACGATCGCCGTGGTGCCGCCGAAGGGGGAGGGCCGCAGGAAGACGCGGATGTCGTGCCGGACGGCGAGCTGCGCGACGACGAACAGGCCGAGCCGGTCGCTGTCCGCCAGGTCGAACTCGGGCGGGTCGGCCAGCAGCGCGTTGAGCCGGGCGGTCTCCTCGGGGGAGATGCCGAGCCCTCTGTCCTCGACCTCGATGGCGTAGCCTTTCGCGACCGTGTCGCCGTGGACGCGTACGGAGGTGTTCGGGGGAGAGAACATCGCGGCGTTCTCGACCAGTTCGGCGAGGAGGTGGATCACGTCGGTGGCGACCGCGCCGACCACGGACGGGCCGTGCGGGACGCCGATCGTCACGCGCGGGTAGTCCTCGACCTCCTCGACCGCGGCGCGGACCACGTCGTAGATCGTGACCGGGTCCCGCCATCCCCGTCCCGGGGCGGCACCGGACAGGATGAGCAGGCCCTCGGAGTGGCGGCGCATCCGGGTGGTGAGGTGGTCCAGGCGGAAAAGGCCTTCAAGGGCCGCCGGGTCGTCGGTCCGCCGCTGCATGCCCTCCAGCATGGTCAACTGCCGGTACAGCAGGGACTGGCTGCGCCTGGCGAGGTTCACGAAGACCTTGTTGACGCCCTCGCGCATCCGGGCCTGACCGACGGCGGCCTCGACCGCGGTCCGCTGTACGGAGGAGAACGCCCTGGCGACCTCGGCGACCTCGGCGGTGCCGTCCGTCTTGATCTCGGGAGTCTCCGAGGAGACCTCCTCGCCCCGCCGGAGCCGCTGGACCACGTCCGGCAGCCGCTTGCCCGCGAGGTCGAGTGCCGCCTGCTGGAGGCCGACGAGCTCACCGGCGAGCCTCCGGCCGAACCGTACCGAGACGAAGACGGACAGCCCGACCGCGACCAGGCCGAGCCCTGCGGCGAGGCCGATCCGGACCATGATGTCCCTGGCGAGGGGCGCCGTCCGCTCGCTGATGCGCGTGCCGACGTCCCCGGCGCGCCTGTCGAAGTCGTCGGAGAGCCGTCCGGCGATCCCGGCCCAGGCGGGTTCGGGCACGGCCGACGCGACGACGGCGTCCTCGATCCTCTCGAACGAGGAGTGGTCGGAGGAGTCGCGCAGCGGGGTGTAGAGCGACTGGAACTCCGGGTCGAGCTGGTCGAAGCCCATGGAGTAGAGGAGCCTGCGGCCGGTGACCAGCTGACCGAACCTCGCGCGTTCCCCGGGGCTCATGGCCCCTTCGACGGCGGCCCCCGATATCAGCGCGGCCTGCTGGCTGAGCATCTCCCGGCTCCGCCCGACCATGACGAGGGCCCGCGTCTGGTCGGTCAGTTCCATGTCAGCGGATATCCGGATCTTCTCGTAGGTGTCGAAGGCGGCCTCGATGATTCCGCTGTAGGCGTCGAGGACCCGCAACCGGGGCTCGGTGCGGGTGTCGACCCCTCTGCGGATCTCGGGGAGCCGGTTCAGCGCGGCCAGAAGCCGGCTCAGGCGGTCCCAGGTGGCGGGGGTGAGGTCGGGACGGACTTCGGCGGTGAGTCGTTCCAGCTCGGCTCGGGCGCCGTTCGTCCGCAGGCGCTGGGCGTCCAGTTGCGAGCGTGGGACGCCGACGTCTCCCAGGACGGAGAGCGAGAGCATCCGCTCGTGCTGGAGCGCGGTGGTCACCTTCCTGGTGGGTACGACCACGTGCTCGTAACCACTACGGATCTTGAGTAGCTCCTGCCCGTCCTGCACCGTGAGGTTGGCCACAAATACCCAAATCGCTACAAGCGATATAATAGGTACCAAGAGTAAAGTGAAAATCTTTACCCTGATTGAGTATTTTCGGCTGGCCATAATACCTCGCACACCTTGAGATGCGTGGTTAACAATGGCCAAACATAGCAATGTGGGTCACTTGGGACCAGGCGTGCACGCGAGTCACGTTGAGATGATTTATCACGTTACTTTGTCCCAGAACCACGAGCACCTCATGGGCGGTCCGGCATCACGAGTCCCTCATGAGTGCCTCCGAGATGATCGAACAGGAGGGGGTCGACGATGCGGAAGATCGCGGACCTGATCGAAACCGAGGCCGAGCGCGCCGACCTGGCGGCGCTGGCCCGTGGCGGCGAGCTGGCGAGGGCGGGAGCGGTGCAGCTGGTCAGGTTCGGACCGCCGCGGGTGACCGCCGAGGTGGACGACGGCGCCGCGTGCGTCGACTTCCGGCTCGTCGACGAGGCCCTCCGCTGGCACTGCAGCTGTCCCGAGGGCAGGCAGGGCGCCTTCTGCGCCCACTGCGTGGCGACGGCTCAGTCGGTCAGGATCAGGACGGACAAGAAGGACTCTCCCGTCGTGCCGTCGGCGACGGCCTCGGAGAGAACGGTGAGAATCGCGTCGTAGGCCGGGCGGTCCTCCGCCCGGAGCGTCGACGGCTCCGACCAGATCAGCGCGTGCTCGCCCGGCGGCAGCCACGACAGGTCGGTCAGCACGTCGTAGAGCGCGTCGAGGTTGTGCCCGAAGGTGCCCGGCAGGTCGAGGGCCTCGGCGATCGCGTCCATCGCCTCGGCCGAAGTGGTGATCTTCACGCCGTCCAGCGGGTGCGGCGTGGCGCCGCCGAGCATGGACCGGACCTCCGTGGCCGGCCCGTGGCGGAACGTCCCCCTGGACACCGTGGTCATCGTCGCCCCCGGCGGGTGGCGGGCACGCCCGTGCGGTCGCCCGTCTCGCGGGCGGCGCCTCTGGTCGTCATCGGCCCTGCCCCCTGAGCCGAGTGGTCGGCACTGTCTCTGGGAGATCTCACCCCGCCGAACTACCCGCGCGCGAACCCGCGAAAACAGGGTGACGGGCGTGTCTTCGCTGCTCACCGCCCGTCGGGCTCCTCACCCTCACCTCGTTGCGTTCCCGGGCCCCCGCCCAGGTCGAAATACCATTGTCTGGTTGTCAGACAATATGCCTACAATCACCCTATGAAAATCGCCGTGATCGGAGCCGCCGTACTCTGGGGGACGGCGGGAACCGCGGGCCTGCTCGTCGCCGGGGTCGATCCCGTTTCCCTCGCCGCCGCCCGCCTGGTGATCGGCGGCCTGGTCCTCGCGGCCGCCACCGCTCCCGCCGCGCGTCTCCTGCTCTCCCCCGGAGGCTTCTACGGGGGCTTCTCCGCAGGTCCCTCCGGGGGCTCCTCGGCGAGTCCCTCCGGAGGGCGGGGGGACGACGGAGGTCCGGGGCGCGGCCCCACGGCACGCCCCGGCGCGCTCGTGGCGGCGGCGGTGGCCGTGGCGGCGTACCAGCTGTGTTACTTCGCCGCGGTCAGCAGGACCGGGGTGGCCGTGGGCACCGTGGTCGCCATCGGCAGCGGTCCCGTCTTCACCGGGCTGCTGTCCTGGCTGTTCGGCCGGGTGCGGCCCGGCCGCCGCTGGGCGGGGGCGACCGCGGTGGCGATCGCCGGTTGCGCCGTGCTCACCGGCGGGGGAGGCGAGGTGCGGGCCGACGGCGTCCTGCTCGCGCTGCTCGGCGGCCTGCTGTACGCCTTCTACGCGGTCACCGCGGCGCGGGCGATCGGGGCGGGCGCGCCCTCGGACGCGGTGATGGGGCTGATGTTCGGCGGGGCCGCCGTCGTCATGGTGCCCGTCCTGCTGTGGAGGGGCACCGGCTGGCTCGCCGAGCCGCACGGCCTGCTCGCCGCCCTCTACCTGGGCTGCGCCACCACCGCGCTGGCCTATTTCCTGTACGGGAGGGGGCTGCGCACGACCCCGGTCGCGACCGCCGCCACTCTCGCCCTGGCGGAGCCGGCGGTGGCGGCCCTGCTCGGGGTCGTCGTGCTCGGTGAGCGGCTCACGCCCACCTCGGTCGCCGGGCTCGTCCTGGTCGGCGCCAGCCTGGCCGCGGTCTCCCTGCCGGAGCGCGTCCGCCCCGGAAGCCGGGGGAACGCTCCGGCGCAAGCCGGAAGCCGCCTGTGAGTGCGCTTACCGAAGCACGCTCACAGGTAACGGCAATAGGGTCGTCGGCGTGACTCTCCCGATCCATCCTGTCTCCGCCGTCGGCGCGCTCGCCGACGCTCTGCGCCGGCGGGTGCTGTCCGGCGAGATCGCCCCGGGTACCACGCTGCCGGAGCAGGAGCTCTCGGCCCTGTACGGGGTGGCCCGCCCGACCGTCCGCGAGGCACTCGCCGTGCTCGTGCACGAGGGGCTGCTCAGACGCGAACGGCACCGCAGTGCCCAGGTGGCCGAGGTGACCGTGGCGGACCTGGACGACCTGATGTTCGTCCGGCGCCCGCTGGAGGAGCTGACGGCCACCTCGCTGGCGGGGCGGCGGGTCGGGGAGGCCGACGCCGCGCTGGCGCGGATGGCCGCGCTGCCCGCCGACGCTCCCTGGTCGGAGATGGTGGCCGAGCACATGGCCCTGCACCAGGCGCTGGTCGTCGCGGTGGGCAGCCCTCGGCTGGAGCGGCTCTACGGCATGCTGGCCGCCGAGACCAGGCTCGGTCTGGTCAGGCTGCGCGTCGTCTACTCCGACCGGCACGTGCTGGTCGCCGAGCACCGGAATCTGCTCGACGCGATCGGCGGGGGGTCTCGGGAGGCCGCCAGGGAGGCGGTCGTGGCGCATCTCGACCACGGCTGGGGTGATCATTAGGGACCGACTTGCATGGCTCTATTGCACGCGGAGCCCTGAAGTCGTCACAATCGCGCCCATGCACGGCAACTCAGTGCCGGACTCCTACGTGTATGTCACCGAAGAAGGCGTGACCCGTCACTACGAGGACGGCAGCGTTGACGCCCTCGCGTGGGAGGACGTCGTCGAGGTGCGGATAGTGGGCGACACGGACCCGGACGGCTCAGAAGACTCGGACATCCTGTACATCCTTCTCGATCGACAAGGCCAGGGGTGTGTGGTGCCCCACTCGGCGACCGACGCGACCTTCCTCGCCCGTCTTCGATATCTCCCGGATTTCGACCTCGACCGGCTCGGCGCGGCGGTGGAGTCCGCGCCCGACGATTATGTCGTCGTATGGCGCAGTCCAGAACCACCTTCTGCTCTTCCGGATTTTGAATACGACTGATTCCCGCATTGCTGTCAAATGCGGCGGCCAAACTTACACGTTTGGATCGTTCCGTCAAGATGCCATCTCTGCCGCACTTCGTCCAATAGTGGACAGTGGCCGGTATTCCCCTAATCAATAGTGATCACTAGGATTTCCTAGGGTATCCACGCTCCTGATGCATTAGGGGATGCTGTCAGCCATTGAATGAGATGCGCGGCGCCTTATTTGGCTGCCTCGGGGCATCTCGGGTGGGATGGGGTGATATGAGAGTGGAAACTGAGGAGCTCGTCGTCGGGCTTCTCAAAGGTCCCGCACGCACCGCTCCGAGCATCTGGACGCGATCCTATGTCCGCATCCTCCTCGCCGGGGATATCGCGTGCTCTGTCATCGCCTGTGAGACCGTTCTGGGCGTTCGCCTGTGGTTCGGCGCCTTCATCCCGGTGGAGGAGGCCCTGCTCGGGCTGGGTCTCGCCCTGATCTGGCCGCTCGCCCTGGCGTCGGGAGGCGCCTATCGCCGGCGTACGCACGGTGAGGGTACGGACGAATTCCGAGCGGTTTTCAATGGTGCCGCCGGTCTGACGGCGGCGGTCGCGATCGGTGCGTATGTCACGCAAACTCCGATCGCCCGAAGTTTTGTCATGGCGATGTTCCCGCTCGCTTTCACTCTCACGCTTTTCTTTCGCTACCGGATGCGCAAGCGACTGCATCGCAGACGCTCGCGCGGCGACTACATGCGTCATGTGGTCGCCGTCGGCCATCGGGAGTCGGTGCTCGACCTGGTGATGCAGTTGCGCAGGCAGCCGCACCACGGCATGACCGTCGTCGCCGCGTGCCTGCCCGCGGGCCCCGACCTGGTGGAGATCGACGGGGTTCCGGTCCTCGGCAACTTCTCCGACGTGCCCACGGTGGTGGCCGAGGTCAACGCCGACGCCGTCGCGGTTTTGGCCTGTCCGGAATTGGACGGCGCCGCGCTGCGCAGGCTCGCCTGGGGGTTGGAGGACGCCCGCACCGACCTGTTCGTGGCCCCCGCGCTGATGGACGTGGCCGGCCCGCGCATCAGCATCAGCCCGGTCGCGGGCATGCCGCTGCTGCATGTCGAGCACCCCGACTTCCGCGGCGCCCGGCGGCTGGCGAAGAGCCTGTTCGACCGGGCGGGGGCGGGTCTCGCCCTCCTGGTGCTGGGGGTGCCCATGCTGGTGATCGCCGCGCTGATCCGCGCGACCAGCCCGGGGCCCGCCCTCTTCCGCCAGGTCAGGGTCGGTAAAGGGGGCACCGAGTTTCAGGTCGTGAAATTTCGCACGATGGTGGTCGACGCGGAGCAGCTCAAGATCGACCTGGAGCGCGAGAACGAGTTCGACGGCGTCCTGTTCAAGATTAGGAACGATCCAAGGATCACCCGCGTGGGTGCCTTCCTGCGCCGATACTCCCTCGACGAACTGCCCCAGCTGCTCAACGTGCTGCGCGGCGAGATGTCCCTCGTCGGCCCGCGCCCTCCGCTGCCCGACGAGGTCAGGCAGTACGGCGCCGACGTACGCCGCCGCCTCGTCGTGAGCCCGGGCATGACCGGCCTGTGGCAGGTCAGCGGGCGCTCCGACCTGACCTGGGAGGAGTCGGTCCGCCTGGACCTCCGCTACGTCGAGAACTGGTCGCTCTTCCTGGACCTGCAGATCCTCTGGAAGACCTGGGGCGCCGTGACCGGCGGAGAAGGGGCCTACTAGTGAAAGCACTCGTGCTCGCCGGAGGGTCGGGCACCCGGCTGCGGCCGATCACCCACACCTCCGCCAAGCAACTCGTCCCCGTCGCCAACAAGCCCGTGCTCTTCTACGGGCTGGAGGCGATCGCCGCCGCGGGCATCCGCGAGATCGGGATCGTCGTCGGCGACACGCACGCCGAGATCGAGGCGGCCGTCGGCGACGGCCGCGCGTTCGGCCTGGAGGTCACCTACGTCCGGCAGCGGGCGCCGCTGGGCCTGGCCCACGCGGTGCTCGTCGCCCGCGACTACCTCGGCGACGACGACTTCGTCATGTATCTCGGCGACAACTTCATCGTCGGCGGCATCAACGACGTCGTCGAGCGCTTCGCCCGTGAGCGGCCCGCGGCCCACATCATGCTCACCAAGGTCGGAGATCCCCGGCAGTTCGGGGTCGCCGAGCTCGACGCCGCCGGCCGGGTGATCGGCCTGGAGGAGAAGCCACCCGTACCCAAGAGCGACCTCGCACTGGTCGGCGTCTACCTGTTCACCGCCGCGATCCACGAGGCGGTGGCCGAGCTCAAGCCGTCGTGGCGGGGAGAGCTGGAGATCACCGACGCCCTGCACTGGCTGATCGCCGACGGGCGGCGGGTCGAGTCCTCCGTCATCTCCGGCTACTGGAAGGACACCGGGAACGTCACCGACATGCTGGAGGTGAACCGGCTGGTACTGGAGTCCCTGCGGCCACGCCTGGACGGCCTGGTCGACGAGGCGAGCCAGCTGATCGGCCGGGTGGTCGTCGAGGAGGGCGCCACGATCGAGCGGTCCCGCGTCGTCGGACCCGCGATCATCGGCCCGGGAGCCCGGATCCGCGACAGCTACATCGGCCCCTTCACCTCGATCGCGGCGGACTGCGCGATCAGCGCGAGCGAGATCGAGTACTCGATCGTCCTGCCCAGGTCCTCGATCGCCGGGGTCTCGCGCATCGAGGCGTCCCTCATCGGCCACGACGTCGAGGTCACCCCCGCCCCCACCACCCCCAGAGCCCACCGTCTCGTGCTGGGCGATCACAGCAAGGTCCAGATCAGTTCATGACAACAGCCGACAGCGGGACGACCTCCGCCTCGTCGAACACTGCGTCGAGCACCCCGTCGAAGGTCCTGGTCACCGGGGGAGCCGGATTCATCGGCTCCCACTTCGCCCGGCTGTTCGCCGCGAGCGGGGCCGCCGTGACGGTCCTCGACAAGCTCACCTACGCGGGAAACCGGGCCAACCTGGAGGGGACGCCCCACGACTTCGTGCACGGCGACGTCTGCGACACCGAACTCCTGGCGGGGCTCGTCCCCGGCCACGACCTCATCGTCAACTTCGCCGCCGAGTCCCACGTCGACCGGTCGATCGACGGCGCCGCCGACTTCGTGCGGACCAACGTCCTCGGTACGCAGGCGCTGATGCAGGCCTGCCTGGAGGCGGGCACCCCGAGGGTGGTGCAGGTCTCGACCGACGAGGTGTACGGGTCGATCGACGAGGGCTCCTGGGACGAGGGCGCGCGGCTCGGCCCGCGCTCGCCCTACTCCGCGGCGAAGGCGAGCGGAGACATGATCGCCCAGGCGTACGCGATCACCCACGGCCTGCCGGTCTCCATCACGCGCTGCGGCAACAACTACGGCCCCCGCCAGTATCCGGAGAAGCTGATCCCGCTCTTCGTCACCCGCCTGCTGCGGGGACGCAGGGTCCCGCTCTACGGCGACGGCGGCAACGTCCGCGACTGGGTCCACGTCGACGACCACTGCGCGGGCATCCGCGTCGTCGCCGAGCGCGGCGCACCCGGCGAGGTCTATCACATCGCCGGTACGGCGGAGCTGAGCAACATCGAGCTCGTCGCCCGGCTCCTTGAGGCCTGCGGCGCCGGATGGGACATGGTCGAGCGCGTCCCCGACCGCAAGGGGCACGACCGCCGCTACTCCCTGGACGACTCCAGGCTCCGCGCGCTCGGCTACCGGCCGTCCGTGCCGTTCGAGCGCGGCCTGGCGGAGACGGTCCGCTGGTACCGGGAGAACCCCGGCTGGTGGGAGGCCGCCGCGGAGGCGGCGGGCGCCGGCCCGGCATCGGGCGGCGCGGATGCGCCCGGTGCGGCGGGTCCGGGGGGCGCGGCCGGTTCGACGGCCCCGGTGGGGCCGATGGGTTCGGCCGGTCCGGCGGGGATGGCCGGTGCGGTGGGCGGACGGCGAGGAGGGACGGCCGGATGACCCGCTGGATGATCATCGGTGCCTCCGGCATGCTCGGGACCGAGCTGGAGGCCCGCCTGCGTGCCGAGGAACAACCCTTCCTCGCGTTCGGCAGGCACGAGCTGGACCTCTGTGACACGTCCGCCGTACGCCACCTGATCGCGGCCTGCAGGCCCGACGTCGTGGTCAACTGCGCCGCGTGGAACGCCGTCGACGAGGCGGAGACGCGGGAGGACGAGGCGCTCGCGGTCAACGGCACCGCGGTGCGCTCACTCGCCGAGGCGTGCGGGCGCGTCGGCGCGCGGATGATCCAGCCCTCCAGCGACTACGTCTTCGACGGCACCGCGCTGGACCCCTACCCCGAGGACGCGCGGCCCTGCCCGGTCAACGCGTACGGCAGGACCAAGCTCGCGGGCGAGCGCGCCGTGCTCGAGGTGCTGCCGCACGGCGGCTACGTGGTGCGCACGGCCTGGCTGTACGCCGCGACCGGCCACAACTTCGTCCGCACGATGATGCGCCTGGAGGGCGAGGGAATGGCCCCCGAGGTCGTCGGTGACCAGTTCGGCCAGCCCACCTGGGCCGGTGACCTCGCGGCGAGGATCGTCGACCTGGCGGTGGGCGACGCGCCGCCCGGCGTCTACCACGCCACCAACTCGGGCCACACGAGCTGGTACGACCTGGCCAGGGAGGTCTTCACGCTGCTCGGCGCCGATCCCGGCCGGGTGAAGGAGATCCCCTCCAAGGACCTCACGCGTCCCGCGCCCCGGCCCGCGTACAGCGTGCTGGGGCACGACGGCTGGCCCAGGGCGGGCCTGCCGCCGATGCGGCACTGGAAAGAGGCGCTGAGGGAGTCCCGTGTGCTCGCGGCGGGCTAGCGGGGGCGTCCGTGTCGAGGGCCGGGCACGGAAGGGGCCGGGCGGGACCCCGCCGGGCGGGACCTGGCCGGCAGGGACCCGGTCGGCCGGGACCCGGTCGTCGGGCGCGAGAAGAAGGACCCAGTCGGAGAACCGTCGGACCGCGTCACGCGGTAGGGGAGCGCATTCATGACAACCTGCAGGCTGTGCGGCTCGACGAGCCTGGCCAGCGTCGTCGACCTCGGGGCGACACCGCCCTGCGAGCGGTTCCTCACCGCGCCGCAGCTGGAGGAGCCCGAGGTCACCTACCCGCTGCACCTGCGGGTCTGCACCGCCTGCTGGCTGGCGCAGATCCCACCGATGATCACCCCGGAGGAGACCTTCACCGAGTACGCCTACTTCTCCTCGTACTCCACCTCGTGGGTGGAGCACGCGCGGGAGTTCGTGCGCGGGGCGGCCGAGCGGCTCGGGCTGGGGGCCGGGTCGTTCGTGGTCGAGGTGGCGAGCAACGACGGATACCTGCTGCGGCACGTCGTCGAGCGGGGCATCCGCTGCCTGGGCGTCGAACCGTCGGAGAACGTCGGCCAGGCCGCCAGGGACGCCGGGGTGCCGACCGTCACGGCGTTCCTCGGCCCGGAGACCGGCGCCTCGGTGCGCGCGGAGCACGGCCCCGCCGACCTGGTGGTCGCCAACAACGTCTACGCCCACATCCCGGACATCGTCGGCTTCACCCGGGGGTTGCGCGCCCTCGTGGCCGACGACGGCTGGGTCTCCATCGAGGTCCAGCACCTGCTCACCCTGATGGAGCGTAACCAGTACGACACGATCTACCACGAGCACTTCCAGTACTACACGGTCGCCTCCGCCCAACGTGCCCTCGCCGCCGGCGGGCTCGCTCTCGTGGACGTCGAGTCGCTGCCCACGCACGGGGGCTCGATCCGGCTGTGGGCGAGACCGGTGGAGGCCGTGGACGCGCAGCGGGAGCCGGGCGCCTGGACGGAGCCGGGCGTCCGGGGAGAGTCGGACGGCCGGGGAGGGCTGGGCGGACAAGCCGGGCCGGGCGGACAGGATGGGCGGGGCGGGCAGAACGGGTCGGGCGAGCGGAACGGGTCGCCGGACGGGCCGAGCGAGCGGGTGGCCGCGCTGCTCGCGGCGGAGAAGGCCGCCGGTCTGCACGAGCTGTCCGGGTACGCCGAGTTCGGCGAGCGGGTGGCGCGGGTGCGGCGGGACCTGCTGGGCTTCCTCCTCGACGCCGCCCGCGAGGGCAGGACCGTCGCGGGCTACGGAGCGCCGGGCAAGGGCAACACCCTGCTCAACCACTGCGGCATCCGGCCCGACCTGCTCCCCTTCACCGTCGACCGCAACCCGTACAAGCACGGCAGGTTCACCCCCGGCACGCGCGTACCGATCCTGCCGCCGGAGAGGCTCGCCGAGGAGCGGCCCGACTACGTGCTGGTCCTGCCGTGGAACCTCCGCGACGAGCTCGTCGACCAGCTGTCCTTCGTGCACGCCTGGGGAGGCCGGCTGGTCTTCCCCATCCCCAATCTGGAGATCGTCGAGGTGAACCCGTGAAGGTCGTCCTCTTCTGCGGCGGATACGGCACCAGGATGCGCACCGGCACCCCCGGTGACGTGCCCAAGCCCATGCAGCTCGTGGGGCCACGGCCGCTCATCTGGCATGTGATGCGCTACTACGCGCACTTCGGGCACACGGAGTTCATCCTCTGCCTGGGGTACGGCGCGCACCACATCAAGGACTTCTTCCTGAACTACCAGGAGACGACGTCCAACGACTTCGTCCTGCGCGCGGGCAGGGTCGAGCTGCTGTCCACCGACATCTCCGAGTGGTCGATCTCGTTCGTGCAGACCGGGATCGCCTCCCCGATCGGCGAGCGGCTGCGCCGGGTCCGCGACCACCTGGACGGCGAGGAGATGTTCCTCGCCAACTACGCCGACGTGCTCACCGACGCGCCGCTGCCGGAGATCGTCGACCGCTTCGCCCGGTCGGGCGCGGGCGCGTCGATGATGGTGGTGCCGCCCGCCGACACCTTCCACTGCATCGAGCTGGGAGAGCGCGGCACGGTCGGCGGGATCACGCCGGTGAGCGAGATGCCGCTCTGGGTGAACGGCGGATACTTCGTGCTCCGCCAGGAGATCTTCGACCACATCCCGGAGGGCGGCGACCTGGTCGCGGACGGCTGTGCGGAGCTGGCCAAGCGCGGCAGGCTGCTCGCCTACCCGCACCGCGGCTACTGGCGGCCCACGGACACGGTCAAGGAACGGGTGGCCCTCGACGAGGCGTACTCGCGCGGCGACCGCCCCTGGGCGCTGTGGGAGCGCGAGCCCGTACCCGGACCCGTGACGGCCTCGGAGCGCGATCCTGCACCCGCACCCGTGCCGGCCCCGGAGCGTGAGCCCGCGCCGGTGCTCGGGCAGGCACCGGAGTACGAGCCGGCGGCGGTGCTCGAAGGCGGGCCCGCGGCGGTGACGGTCACGTGATCCGGTTCAGAGCGACCAGGACGGGCCGGATCGCGCTGCTCGCCGCGCACTGCGACGACCTGGCGATCGGGGCGGGCGGCAGCCTGCTCACCCTCTGCTCCGCGCGCCCCGGCGTCCAGGTGGACGCCCTGGTGCTCTCCGGCGGCGGTACCGAGCGCGAGGACGAGGAACGCGCCGCGCTCGACGCGTTCTGCCCCGGCGCCGACCTGCGGCTCACCGTGCTCAAGCTGCCCGACGGGCGGCTGCCCGCGCGCTGGGAGGAGGCGAAGGAGGCGGTGGAGGAGCTGCGGGCGCGCACCGACCCCGACCTGCTGTTCGCGCCGAACCCCGCCGACGCCCACCAGGACCACCGGGGCCTGGCCAAGCTGGTGCCCACGGCCTTCCGCGACCACCAGGTGCTCGGCTACGAGATCGCCAAATGGGACGGGGACCTGGGGCGGCCCACGGCCTACCAGCCGCTCACCCCGGAGATCGCCGAGGCGAAGGTGGGCCTGCTCCACCGCCACTACCCCTCGCAGCGCCACCGTTCCTGGTTCGACCGCGAGGCGTTCCTGGGACTGGCCCGCATCCGCGGGATCGAGTGCCACGCCCGCTACGCCGAGGCGTTCCACGTCAACAAGCTGACCTTCGACCTGGCTGGAGGCTGAACCGGATGCGCGTGCTGCTGACCGGGCACCAGGGCTACCTGGGGAGTGTGATGGCCCCGGTGCTCGCCGCCGCGGGCCACGAGGTGACCGGGCTCGACTCCGGGCTCTTCGCCGGATGCCTGCTGGGTCCCGCGCCCGACGACCCGCCGGGACACGCGGTCGACCTGCGGGACGTCACCCCCGAGGCCCTGGCGGGGATCGACGCGGTGGTGCACCTCGCCGCGCTCTCCAACGACCCGCTGGGCGCGCTCGCGCCCGAACTGACCTACGACATCAACCACCGCGCGGCGG
Source organism: Streptosporangium sp. NPDC000095 (assembly GCF_042899335.1). Classification (NCBI taxonomy): domain Bacteria; kingdom Bacillati; phylum Actinomycetota; class Actinomycetes; order Streptosporangiales; family Streptosporangiaceae; genus Streptosporangium; species Streptosporangium sp. NPDC000095. The sequence continues at coordinate 242,792 of NZ_JBIAZS010000002.1, read as the reverse complement.
TGCGCCTGGCGAGGCTGGCCCGTGACGCGGGCGTGCGCAGGTTCCTGTACGCGTCCACCTGCTCGGTCTACGGAGCCTCCGGCTCGGACCTGGTCGACGAGGACGCGCCGCTGCGCCCGGTCACCCCGTACGCCGACTCCAAGGTCCGGGTGGAGAACGACCTGCTCAAGCTGGCCGACGACGACTTCAGCCCGGTGTTCCTGCGCAACGCCACCGCGTTCGGGTTCTCGCCCAGGCTGCGCGCGGACATCGTGCTGAACAACCTCGTCGGGCACGCGCTGCTGTCCGGTGAGGTCAGGGTGCTGTCCGACGGCACCCCGTGGCGCCCGCTGGTGCACGCCGCCGACATCGCGAACGCCTTCGCGATGGCGTTGGACGCGCCGCGCGACGCCGTTCACGCGAAGGCGTTCAACGTCGGCACCGAGGAGAACAACGTGACGGTGGCGGAGATCGCCGCCGAGGTCGCGGAGGCGGTGCCCGGCTCCGAGGTCGTGATCACCGGGGAGAACGGGGCCGACCCGCGCTCCTACCGGGTCGACTTCTCCCGCATCCGCGCCGCGCTCCCCGGCTACCGGGCGCTGTGGACGGTGAAGGCGGGCGCGGTCGAGCTGGTCGAGGCGTACGGGCGGTTCGGCCTGACCGACGACGCCTTCCGGCGCCGCTTCACCAGGCTGGCGTGGCTGTCGGCCCGCCGCGAGGCCGGAACCGTCGACGGCGCGCTGCGACCACGGCGGGGCGGTGAACGGTGACGGGCGAGGGCGGTGAACGAAGACCGGGAACGGAGCACGGCGGCGCGGCGCCGGGGGTGAGGGGCGACGGCGAGACGCCGGAGGAGGAGAACGGCGGCGAGTCGCCGGGCGTGATGAGCGGTGACGAGGTACCGAGCGCGATGCGCGGCGCCGAGGCGCCGAGCGTGACGAGCGACGAGGCGCGGGAGGAGGTGAACGGCGAGGCGCGGGAGATGCACGACCTCGTGGAGCGGCTCTACCCGCTCTGCAGGAGCATCACCGGCGACGGCGTGCGCCGCACCCTGGAGATCGTCGGGGAGTTCCTCCGCCTGCAGGTCCGCGAGGTGCCGACGGGCACCCAGGTCCTCGACTGGACGGTGCCCAGGGAGTGGAACATCCGCGACGCCTACGTCAAGGACGCCTCGGGGACCAGGGTCGTCGACTTCGCCGCCTCCAACCTGCACGTGGTCGGCTACAGCGTCCCCGTGGCGGCGACCATGACCCTGGACGAGCTCCGGCCCCACCTGCACACGCTCCCCGAGCAGCCCTCCCTGATCCCGTACCGCACGAGCTACTACGCGGAGACGTGGGGCTTCTGCCTCGCCCACGACACCCTGGAGAGCCTGGAGGACGGGCCGTACGAGGTCGTGATCGACTCCACGCTCGCCGACGGGCACCTCACCTACGCCGAGCACGTGGTGCCCGGCAGGGTCGCCGAGGAGGTGCTCGTCTCCTGTCACGTGTGCCACCCCTCGCTCGCCAACGACAACCTGGCGGGCATCGCGGTGGCGGTGAGGCTCGCGCGGCGGCTCGCCGGAGCCGACCCGTGGTACACCTACCGCTTCCTGTTCGCGCCGGGCACCATCGGCGCGATCAGCTGGCTGGCGCGCAACAGGGAGCGCGCGAGCCGGATCAGGCACGGCCTGGTGCTGGCCTGCGCGGGGGACCGCGGACCGCTGACGTACAAGCGCAGCAGACGCGGCGACGCCGAGATCGACAGGGCCGTCCGGCACGTGTTGCGAAGCTCGGGGCGCGCCCATACGGTCGTCGACTTCTCCCCGTACGGCTACGACGAACGGCAGTTCTGCTCGCCCGGCTTCGACCTGCCCGTCGGCTCGCTCACCAGGACCCCGTACGCGGGCTACCCGGAGTATCACACCTCCGCCGACAACCCGGACTTCGTCTCTCCCGAGGCGATGGCCGACACCCTGGAGACCTGCTGGGAGGTCACCCGGGTGCTTGAGGACAACCGCGCCTATCTCAACCTCAGCCCGTACGGGGAACCGCAGCTGGGCAGGCGGGGCCTGTACGGGTCGCTGGGCGGGCGCAGCGACACCAAGGAGACCCAGATGGCGATGTTGTGGGTGCTGAACCTCTCCGACGGGAGGCACAGCCTCCTGGACATCGCGGAACGTTCGGATCTTCCCTTCCGTGCCGTGGCGGAGGCGGCAGGGGCCCTTCGTGGTTCGGGACTTCTCAAGGAGTGTTCGCTGTGACGCGGTTCCAGGTCGTGACGGGCTCCCGGGCGGGCGAGGCGCTCAACCTCCGGGTCGGCGAGACGGTGGAGGTGCTCGGCGAGGCCGAGATCATGGCCACGCTGGACGAGAAGGGAGAGCTGGACCGGCTGCCCTTCATGCCGGAGATGCTCGCCTTCTGCGGGCGGCGGCTCACCGTGCACAAGGTGGCGCACAAGCTCTGCGACACGATCGGCGGCAGCGGCATGCGGCGGATGGAGCGCGCCGTCCACCTGAGTGGCGCCCGCTGCGACGGGCAGGCGCACGGCGGCTGCCAGACGGCCTGCCAGTTCTACTGGAAGGAGGCCTGGCTCAAGCGGGTGGACCCGACCTCCCCCGCCTCGGACTCTCCGGTTCCGGACTCCCTGACCCCGACCTCCCCGATCCCGGACTCCTCCTCTGCCGCCTTCGTCGGTGGGAACGGTCTCGCCGCCGGCAGGCCCCTGCTGCCGATCCTGCAGGCCGCCACCAGGAAGGAGCCGGGCCCCGACGGGGAGGAGCGCTTCTCCTGCCAGGCGACCGAGCTGCTGCGCGCCGCGCCCACCTGCCTGCCCTTCAAGGACGTCAGGCAGTACGTCACCGACGTGCGCAGCGGGAACGTGGGCGTGCCCTGGATGCTGCGCTCGTTCCTCGTGGGGCTGTTCAACCGCTTCCAGCAGGCGGCGAAGCGCGTCCTGCCCAGGTGGATGTGGATCAAGGGCGGGATGCGCTGGGGTTTCGTCAGGGGCGAGGCGGGACGCACCACGCCGACGCTGAGCCTGGACCTGCGACCGGGAGAGCTCGTCCGGGTGAAGTCCAAGGAGGAGATCCTCAAGACGCTCAACGACGACCTGCTCAACCGCGGCATGGGGTTCGAGGAGGAGATGTCGCGCTACTGCGGCCACGTCGCACGGGTGAGCGCCCGCGTCGAGAAGTGTCTGGACGAGAAGACCGGCCGCATGCTCCGGATGAAGAACCCCTGCATCATCCTCGACGGCGTCATCTGCGCGGGCGCGTACAACGTCAGCTGCCCGCGCGAGTTCGTCCCCTTCTGGCGGGAGATCTGGCTCGAACGCGTCGAGGAGCCCGGCTGAGCGGGCCGTTCCGTGAAACAGGCGGCGAACCAGACGAACCAGACGGAGAGACGGGCGGAAGACACGGATGGAGCAGCGGACCGAGCCGAACCGTGAACAGGACGGGGACGCCGGTGAGCAGGTCGGGACGATCGGCAGGAAGGCCGGTCGCGGGCTGCGCTGGAGTCTCCTGGGCAACCTGGGCACGAAGGCGACCACCTTCGTCATGGGACTGGTGCTCGCCCGGCTCCTCGTGCCCGAGGACTTCGGCCTCTACGCCATAGCGCTCGCCGCGACCACCTTCGTCATGCACGTCAACGACGTCGGCATCATCGCCGCCACCGTGCAGTGGCGGGGCAGGGTCGAGGAGATGGCGCCGACGGCGACGGTGATGGCCGTGGTGTTCAGCGCGGGGATGTACGGGATCTTCTGGGTGGTGGCCCCGTACTTCGCGGAGCTGGCGGGCAGCGCGGAGGCCACTCCGGTGGTCCGGCTGCTCACCGTGATCATCCTCATCGACGGCGTCACCGCCGTGCGGGCGGGCTCGCTGATGCGCGGGTTCGGGCACGACAGGCTGACCAAGGCCAACATCGCGGGCTCGCTGGTCAACGCCGGGGTGGCCATCGCGCTCGCCGCGAACGGTGCCGGCGCCTACAGCTTCGCCTGCGGGCAGGTGGCGGCCAACACGGTCACCGGCGCGCTGGTGCTCGCCTGGGCCGGGCTGCCGTTCCGCGTCGGCTTCGACCGGGAGGTGGCGGTCAGGCTCCTGCGGTTCGGGGCGCCGCTGGCCCTGGGGCTCGGTATCGAGGCGGTGCTGATGAACGCCGACTACGTCATCGTCGGCGCCGTGCTCGGCCCCGTCGCCCTCGGCTTCTACCTGCTCGCGTTCAACGTCTCCAGCTGGGTGCCCAGCGTGATAGGGACCGCCCTACGCTACGTCACCGTGCCCAGCTTCTCGCGGCTGGCCGAGCAGCGCTCTGAGTCGTTGTCGCTGGGGGTGCAGCGGTCGGTGCCGTTGCTGGTCGCGTTCGTGCTGCCGGTCGCCGTGGTGACGGCCACGCTGGCCCCGGCGATCGTGGCGTTCCTCTACGGCGAGAAGTGGGCACCGGCCGCCGGCGTCCTGGCGCTGCTGGCGGTCCTGATGGTCGTACGGATGCTCACCTCCCTCGCCTTCGACATCCTCACCTCTGCGGGCGCCACCAAGGCGACCGTGTGGATGAACCTCGCCTGGGCCGTGGCGCTGGTGCCCGCGCTGTGGGCGGGCACGCACTGGTACGGCATCCGCGGCGCGGCGGTCGGGCACGCGCTCGCCGGCGTCCTGGTCGCCCTGCCGGTGTCGGCCCTGCTGCTGAGCCGCGCGGGGGTGCGTCTCGCCCCCATCCTGCCCGCTCTCGTACGCCCGCTGCTGGGCGCCGTGGTCGCGGCGGCCGTCACGACGACGCTCGTCGGCCTGACGAGCGGGCTGACGGGCGGCGGGATGACCGCGGTCTCCGCGTTCGTCCAGCTCTGCGTGGCCGGCGGCGGGGGACTGCTCGCGTACGTCCTGATCGCCGTACCCATGACACGGCTCAAACAGCTGGGCGCACGGGTGGTCCCCGTCCGCGCCCGCTGACGGAACACCCGAACCCACGAGACCGACGAGACCGACGAGATCTGCGAGAGGAGAGGTCGGATGGAGAACTCCGACACGCTGGTGTCCATCGTGCTTCCCGTCCGCAACGGGGCCGGACGGATCGAGGGCGCGATCCGTTCGGTGCTCGGCCAGGACCACGAGCGCCTCCAGCTGGTGATCTCCGACAACGCGTCCACGGACGGCACCGAGGAGATCTGCCGTGACCTGGCCGCGACCGACGACCGGATCGTCTACCGCAGGCACCCGGAGAACGTGGGCCTGTTCGACAACTTCGTCCGTACGACCGATCTGGTCGCGGGCACGTTCTTCCGCTGGGTGGGCGACGACGACCGGTTGGAGCCCACCTGCGTGTCCCGGTCCCTCCAGGCGTTCGCGGAGGACGACCGGCTCGTCCTGGTCACCACGCAGGTCGCCTACACCGGCCCCGACGGGACCGTGACCACCGCTCCCCTCGACCGCTCAGGACTCACCTCGGACGACCCGGTCGAGCGGTTCGCCGAGATGCTGGGGCTGCTCAACGAGAGTCACCTGCTCGTCGACCCGCTGTACGGCACGCTGCGGCGCGATCCCCTCGCGGGGATCCCCCGGCGGAACATGCTGCGCGAGGACGAGGTGTTCGCGGCGAAGCTCGCGCTCGCCGGACCGTGGGGGCACGTCCCCGAGGTCCTCGCCCACCGCAACTGGAAGCACGACAGCCTCTCCGCGATCGCCCGGCGCCTCGACGTGCCGCCCTGGCGGGCCCGCTGCTCCACCCTCCTGCAGTGCGCGGAACTGTTCCGCTGGCTGCGGCAGGCCGATCTCACCGCCGACCAGCGCCGCCGTGCCCGCGCCGCCGTACTCGGCATGTACGCGCGGCGCCAGCGGCTCACCGCGGCCCGCCGGGGGCGCAGGCTCGCGCTGATCGCCTCGGGGTTCGTCCCCGGTGGGCGGTGAGCGATGTCCCCTCGTGAGGCCGCCGCCGAGCCGCGGAACCCGAGCCTCGTACCCGAGCCGCGGAGCCCGAGCCCCGAAGCCGGGGACCTCGGATTCCGAGATCCGGGACCTTCCGGCCCCGTCCCTCCAGGTGATCCGGGACCGGCTGATTCCAGACCAGTGACTCCAGAAAGGAGAACCCCGTGACCACCGTCTTCTCCAACAGCCTGGTGGACGACGACACGCGCAGGGAGCTGCTCTACCAAGGGCAGGTCTTCGTCTACTCGGCGACGCCCGCCTCCACCCTGCTCGCCCTCTTCGCCAGGGAGCTGATCGCCGAGGCGTTCGGCGAACGTGACCCGGAGACCGCGCAGTTCGACATGCCGGTGGAGGAGTTCGCCGACCTGCTCGCCCGGCTCAAGCCCCGCTTCATCCATCATCCGCGGTGCAAGGAACTGCTGCCCGCGGTGCTGGAGGAGCTGGGCTGCGACCTGGACCGCACCTACTTCGACGTGCCCCGGTTGCGCACCTCCACCTCCCACGACTACCTCACCTCCGGCATCTCCTACGCCTTCCATCCTCACCGCGACTGCTGGTACTCGGCCCCGTTCAACCAGCTCAACTGGTGGATCCCCGTCTTCGAGGTGGTCCCGGAGAATGTGATGGCCTTCCATCCCCAGTACTTCGCCAGCCCGGTGCGCAACGGCAGCGCGCGCTACGACTACGCGGAGTGGAACAGGACCAGTCGGCTCACCGCCGCACAGCACGTGCGCGGCGACACCAGGGACCAGCCGCGTCCCGAGGAGGCCGTCGTGCTCGACCCGCAGGTGCGGGTGGTGCCGGAGCCAGGGGGCGTCATGGTGTTCTCCGGCGCCCAGCTGCACTCCACGGTGCCCAACACCTCGGGCAGGACCCGCTTCAGCATCGACTTCCGCACGGTGAACATCGACGACGTGCGCACCCGCCGGGGCGCACGCAACGTGGACGCGAAGTGCACCGGTACCACCCTGCGCGACTTCGTACGCTGCTCCGACCTCGACCCGATGCCGGAGGAACTGGCGCTGGAGTACGAGGCGGAGGCCCTGAGCAGGGTCGGGTGAGCGGCGGATCCCCGGCCGCACGGCCACACGGCCGTGACGCCGACGCCGTGACGTCGCCGACATCGTGACGCCGTGACCGTGACCGTGACACCGACGCCGTGATGCCGGGTGACGCCCGGTGAAGCCCGGTGACGCCCGTAGTGACAAGGAGTTCGTGTGCCGCGACCAATACGCATCGTGTCCTGGGCGTCTGGCGCGCTCGGGGGAGCGGGGACGACGTAGTGGAGTTCTGGAAGACCATCCTCGACCTCGCCAAAAGGAAGCGGGTCGGGTTTCCGCTGGTCGGCCTGGCGCTCCTCGCCGCCGTGGTCGTCTTCTTCCTGGTGCCCCCGCGCTACGTGTCGAGCGCCTCCATGGTGCTGACCACGCCCCCCGCGGGAGGAACGACGGACCCGGCCAAGCCGCCGGGGCGGAGCAACCCGCTGCTGCAGTTCAGCGACGGCCTCAGAACCACGGCGGGCATCCTCATCCTGTCCATGAACACCGAGGCGGTCGCGACGGAGCTGGGGATCGTGAAGGACGGTCCCGTCGAGGTCACGATCAACGACGGGCGCACCAACCCCAACATGCTGGGCATCCTCATGAACGGCCCGTTCGTGTACGTGGAGGTGGAGAGCGACTCGGCCGAGGTCACCCGTACGGTCATGGCCAGGACCCAGTTCCGCCTCAAGACCGAACTGGTCCGCAGGCAGGAGGTGCTCGGCGCCCCACGCTCCACCTTCATCGGGTTCGTGGAGGTGGTGCCCGCCGCCTACCCCGTGATGAACCGGAGCGGTACGTGGCAGGCCGCGGGCGGAGCGGCGTTCGTCGTCGTCTTTCTCGGCCTGGGCGTCACGTACGCGGTGGAGCGCCGGAGGGTGTTCCGGCGAAGAGCCGAGGCAGGAAGGTCCGACGAGTCCCGCCCGGTCCCGGACACGGCCCCTGCTCCGTCCATGGAGGCGGCCGGGGCTGGCCGGGCCGACGAGACGCGTCCCGGTGACCGTCAGGAAAAGGCCCGGGCGCACGAGGGCGGCGAGGAGGACGCCGAGCCCGCGCCCGACAGGGAGGGCAACGGCCGTGACGGCAAGCGCGGTAGGGGACCTGGGGGCCGTGACGGCAGAGGTACATCCGAGCCTCAGGTCACCGTGTATCCGGCGGAGGTGATGTCCCCGGCGCCCTCGGCGACACCGGGACGACAGCGACACGCGGACGACGACACGTAGTGACGACACGTGGCGACGACACGTGAACGGCTACCCGCAGGCGACGACGAGCAGGCGACGACACGCAGAACGGCGACGAGCAGGCGACCGCGACAGGCAGACGGAGGAGAACGCGTGGACTTCTGGGGGACCGTACTCATCGTGTTACGGCGTTGGTACGTCGCCCTGCCGGCGTTCCTGCTGTCCATCGGCGGCGCGTTGGGCGTCTACTCGTCGATCCCGACGGTCTACGTCTCGAACGCGGTGCTCGTGCTGACCATCCCGCCCACCGGTGGAAGCCTGCCGAGCGATCCCGAGCGCCCCAACGGACTGACCAACCCCCTCTTGAACTTCGACTGGGGCCTGAGCATGTCCGCCTCGATCCTCATCCAGGCGATCAGCGCGCCGGAGACGGTGGAGTCGCTCGGCGTACACCCCGAGGGCGACACCACCTTCACGGCCACCAACGGCAGCACCAACCCGGAGGCACTGGACGGCGGGCCGTTCGTGTACATCGAGGGCACGAGCACAACGCCGGCCGGGGCGCGGGACATCGTGACACGGGTGAGAGACCGGGCGAGGGTCGAGCTCGCCGCTCGTCAGAGACAGCTCGACGCGCCCCCGGCGACCTACATCACGATGAACGAGATGGTGCCGCCGACGGAGCCGCAACCCCAGCGAGGGGGGAAGATGCGCGGGGCCGCCGCCGCGCTGCTGCTCGGGGTGCTCGCCAGTCTCGCCTCGGTGTTCTCCCTGGAGAGTTTCCTCGACGCCAGGCGGCGAAGGCGAGGGGTGCCCGTGGCGACGTCCGGACTGCCCGCCGAGCCCTCCCTCCTGAGGCGGTGAGGGACCTGGCCTCCACACTTCGCACGGCCCCGGCCCCGGCTCCGACCCCCGTGTCCGTCGCCTCCCTCGACCGTCCCGGCCTCCGCCGTGCCGACGGCGCCACCCTCGCCGCCGCGTTCGCGGTGGTCCTGATGCTGTCTCCGGCGCGGCTGGTCTTCCGCGGTCTGCCCTTCTCGCTCACGCCCGCCGACGCGGTCGGTCTCTTCGCCGCGCTCTGGTGGTTCTGCGCGCAGCTCACCACCACGCTCGGCGCGGCGAAGGGCTCCAATCCCGTACGTACCGCGCTTTTCCTGTACAGCGTGGCGATGCTGGCCACCTACGGATACTCCAGTGCCGCCTACCTGCCGCCCGACGAGCTCGACATGGCCGACCACAGCATCGTCCTCGTGGTGGCGACGGTGGGCATCGGACTTCAGGCGTGCGACGGCATCCGGGGCAAGGCGCGGCTGGACTTCGTCCTGAGGTGTCTCGTGATCTCCGGTGCGGTCGTCGGGGTCATCGCGGCGCTCCAGTTCGTGCTCGAATTCGACCTGACGAAGTACCTCACCTTCCCCGGCTTCCGGTTCACCTCGGATCTGCCGGCGATCCTCGAAAGAAACACCCTGCGCCGGGTCGCGGCGACCGCCGGACACCCCATCGAGCTCGGCGTGGTCTGCGCGATGATCATTCCTCTCGCGCTGCACTACGCGTTCGGCGCCCGGGACAGGGGTGAGCCCTCCCTGCGGTGGTGGATCTGCTGCGGGCTGATCGGCACAGGGCTGATGTTCTCCGTGTCGCGCTCCGCGGTCCTCGGGATCGCCGTCGTCGGCGCGGTACTGGTCACCGGGTGGCCCGCGCGCAGGCGGCTGTGGGCGGCGATCGGCGGCGCGGGCTTCCTGGTCGCGATGAAGGTGGCCGTGCCCGGCCTGATGAGCGTCTTCCTCGGGCTGTTCACCAGCCTGTCCAGCGATTCGAGCATCCAGTACCGGACGCACGACTACGCGGTGGCGGCCACCGAGATCGGAAACCACTTCTGGGTCGGCAGAGGTCTGGGCACCTGGTACGCGCCCAAGCACCTGATCTTCGACAACCAGTACATCCTGTCGCTGGTGGAGACCGGGGTCATCGGCATGGCCACCTTCGCCGGGATCTTCCTCACCGGTATCTGGGCGGCGTTACGCGTCCGCCGCCTCAGCTCCGACCCCGCCGTACGGGACCTGGGGCTCACCCTGGCCGCCTGCCTGGTCGTCCCCCTGGTCGGGGCGGCCACCTTCGACCTGCGCTCGTTCGCGATCGTGACGGGCCTGTCGTTCCTGATCATCGGGTCCGCCGGCTCGCTGCTGCGCGCCACCCGGCAGCCGAGGACCCGAGCCGTCCGCCCGCCGGAGAGACCGGGCGGAGAAGCCGGGCGGGGAGTGCGGTGAAAGGGCCGGTGAGGTCACCGAGACCGATGAGGCCGCCGGGAGGGTCACCCCACCAGCCGGTCGCGCAGGTCGGCCCAGGATCCCGCGGCCAGGTCGCGTTCGCTGATCGCGGTGACCGGCAGCGGCCAGCCGATGGCGAGGTCGGGATCGTCGTAGCGGACGGAGACGTCCTCGGCGGGGTCGTGCTCCCGGTCGATCCGGTAGCAGACGTCGGCCTGCTCGGTCAGTGCCTGATAGCCGTGCAACAAGCCAGGAGGAACGTAGAGGTGAACGAACGTCTCATCGTCCAGAACCACCGACATCTGGCGGCCGAAGGTGGGGGAGTCCGGCCTGGCGTCGACGAGCACGTCGTGCACGGCCCCTCGGGCGCACCGGACGAGCTTGGCCTCCCCCCTGCCGCCCCGGCCGTGCAATGCCCTGATCGTTCCCAGCCGGGACCGCGACTGACTGTCCTGGACGAACGCCTCGGGCCGCAGCCCGTGGGCGGCGGCGAGCGTCGTGTCGAAGGTGCGGGTGAACAGGCCCCGGTCGTCCCTGTGCGGGGTGGGGACGAACAGCAGAACACCGTCGATCTCGGCGCGTTCGACTCTCATGCGGCCATCCTTCCGGCTCCCGAACCTCCCGGTCACGAAGAAGCGGAAAACGGTTCGGGTGTGGGGATATCCGGTCACGAAGAAACGAAAAACGGTCCGGGTATTGGGCCATCCGGCCATGAAGAAACGAAAAACGGTCCGGGTGCGGGGCCGTCCGGCCATGAGGAAGCGGGAAGCGGTACAGACCAACGTTCCCCGCGGGACGTTCCTCTCGCGGACGGGCCGTCCCCTCCGGTGGCGCCGGAGAGGCCCGAGGCCGGGTTCGCGCGGATCAGGGTCGGGGCCGTCGAGGTCATGGCGCTCAGCGAGGAGGAGCTTCTCGACCACGTGGCGGAGGGATGGCGGCGAGGACGCGGCGGCGCGATCGTCACCGCGAACGTCGACATCGTCCGCGCCGCCACGCGCGACCCCGCCCTCGCGGACCTCGTCACCCGTTCCGAGATCGTGGTCGCCGACGGCATGCCGGTGGTCTGGGCGTCGAGGCTCGCCGGCCTGGCGGTGCCCGGAAGGGTCACCGGTGCCTCGCTCGTACACTCCCTCACCGGGCGGGCCGCGCGCGAGAACCGTTCGGTCTACCTGCTCGGAGGGGAGCCCGGCGTGCCGGAGGCCGCGGCGCGGGTCCTCGCCGAACGCTGCCCGGGGCTGCGCGTGGCGGGCACCTGCTCGCCCCCCTTCGGGTTCGACGGCACAGCGGACGGGGTGCGCGCGGTGGTCGAGGGGGTGGTCGCCGCCGCCCCCGACCTCGTCCTCGTCGGGCTGGGATTCCCCAAGCAGGAAAGGGTGATCGAGGCGCTCAGGGCGGAGCTGCCCGACGCCTGGTATCTCGGCTGCGGGGCCGGGATCCCGATGGCGGCCGGGCGGTTCAGCCGCGCCCCCGGGGCCGTGCAGCGGGTGGGCGCGGAGTGGCTGTACCGGCTCGCCCTGGAGCCGCGCCGCCTGGCCCGCCGCTACCTGCGCGACGACGCGCCGTTCGCGATCGCCCTCCTCGCGGGCGCCCTGCGCACCCGCCTGACACCGGGGCGTCGCTCATGAGCGGTGATTCCTCGCGAGGAGCCGAGGCGCCGCGCACAGCCGGTGTTTCCCTGCGAGGAGTCGAGGCGTCGTCCATGACAGATGATTCCCCGCCTGCCGTTGGGGCGTCGTCACCGACCGCCGACTCCCCGCCCGCTCTCCCCGTACGGTCCTCTTCCACGAGAAACGGCTCCGACATGGCTGTTCCAGACTGGCCACCACTCGCCATAGTGATCGTCACGTATTCGAGCGGCAAGGTCATCGAAGGCTGCCTGCGCTCGCTCGACGCGGCACTCGCCGACGCGGGTCCCGCACGGGTCGTGGTGGTGGACAACGCCTCGGCCGACGACACCCTCGCGCGGGTGCGCGAGGTCGCTCCCGAGGCCGAGGTGGTCCAGACCGGGCGCAACGCGGGCTTCGCCGCCGGAGTGAACGCGGGCATCGCCGCCGCGGACGGCTGCGACGTACTGGTGCTGAACCCCGACATCCGGCTCGCGCCCGGTTCCGTGCTCCTGCTCAGGCAGGCGCTCGCCCTGCCGGGAACCGGGATCGCCGCCCCCCGCCTCACCGGTGAGGCGGGGGAGCTCCACCTCTCCCTGCGCAGGCGTCCCACCGTGCCGAGAGCGCTCGGGGAGGCGCTGCTCGGCGGGCACAGGGCCGGGCGGATCCCGGCGCTCGGCGAGCTGGTCGTGGACCCGGCCGCCTACGACAGGCCGCAGACGGCCGACTGGGTGTCCGGTGCGGCCTGGATGATCTCCCGCGCGTGCCTGGACGTCCTGGATCCCCTCGACGAGCGCTACTTCCTGTACTCGGAGGAGACCGAGTACATGCTCAGGGCGGGGGAGGCGGGGTTCGCCGTCCGGTACGAGCCCCGTGCCGTGGCCGTGCATCTCGGTGGCGAGCAGTCCACGTCGAGCATGCTGTGGGCGCTGTCGTCGGCCAACCGGGTCCGGATGCACCGGGAGCGGTACGGCCGCCCGCGCGGGCAGCTGATGCGGCTGGCCGTCGGGCTCAACGAGCTGGTCCGCGCGGTCGCGAAGGGCCGGGTGGGCGGGAGGCGGCACCGGGCCGCCCTGCGTCAACTCCTCCCCCTGCGCGAATGGCCCCTCCTACCCGGCGAGGCTCCCCGACCGGCATCTCCCGCCCGTACGACGGGTGAGGCGGCATCCTCCCCCGGCTACGTCTGCTTCTCGGCGCAGGACTGGTGGTACCACAACCGAGCGCACTCGGACTTCCAGCTCATGCGTTCGATCGCCGCGCACAGGAAGGTCCTCGTCGTCAACAGCATCGGGATGCGCATGCCGATGCCGGGCAGGTCCACGCAGGTGCTGCGACGCGTCGGGCGCAAGCTGCGCAGCGTTGCGATGCTCGTGAGGAGGCCGCTGCGGGAGCTGCCCGGCTTCTACGTGATGTCCCCGCTGCCACTGCCCTTCTACGGGTCGCCGCTGGCGAGGCGGGTGAACGCGCTGCTGGTCCGCGCCCAGGTGCTCGCCGTCTCGCGGGCACTCGGCCTGCGCCGACCCGTGATCATGGTGACCATCCCCACGGCGTGGGACGTGGTGCGGCCGATGCGCAGGCGCGCGCTGGTGTTCAACCGCTCCGACCGGCACTCGTCGTTCCCCGAGTCCGACCGGCCGACCATCGAGGCGCTGGAACGCGGCCTGCTGGAGCGCTCCGACCACGTGATCTACGTCAGCAACGCGCTGATGGGCGAGGAGAGGGGCGTGACCGGAGAGCGCGCGCACTTCCTCGACCACGGCGTGGACACCGATCACTTCCGGCGGCGCCCGGAGAGCGAGCAGCCCGCCGACCTGCGCGCGATCCCCGGGCCGAGGGTGGGTTTCTTCGGCGCGCTGGACGACTATCTCGTCGACTTCGACCTGCTCGAACGGCTCGCCGTCGAGCTGCCGGACGTCTCGCTGGTCCTCATCGGCGACGCGACCGTCCCGATGGAACGGCTCACCCGCCACCCGAACGTCCACTGGCTCGGCTTCAGGCCGTACGAGCGGATTCCCGCGTACGGATCGGGGTTCGACGTCGCGATCATGCCGTGGCTGGACAACCCGTGGATCAGGCACTCGAACCCGATCAAACTCAAGGAATACCTCGCCCTGGGCCTGCCGGTCGTCAGCACCGACTTCCAGGAGCTCGCGAACTATGCCGACCGCGTGAGAATCGCGGCCGACGGTGGCCTTTTCGTCGATGCTGTTCGTGCGACGCTGCGCGACGGCGGGTTGCAACCGGCCGAGGCCGTGCGGAAATCCGTGCTCGGTGCCTCCTGGGCGTCGCGTGCCGCCCAGTTGATGGCACTCGCCGAGCTGTCACCGGGTCCGCGATGAGGGTTCGGGGCGAGGGTCCGCGATGAGAAGGACAGGGTCATGAGATCTGAGAACCACGCCGGGACGCCGGGACGCCGGACCAGACGGTCGTTGCCGCTGCTGGTCGGGGCGGGAGCCGTCTCGGTGTCGGTGGCGGTGCTCGGACTCACCCTGATCGACGCGCCCGACGGCCAGGACCGGGGCCCGCTCGCCGGGGCGTCGGCCGACGCCGACAGTGCGTGGGCCGCGGGACCTCCCGCGACGGCCGCGCGGGTGCCGTGGGAGGGCGGCCCCGCCTACTACGGGCGATTCGCCGCACCGACGGCGGCGGGCTGGACGAAATCGTCGTTCTTCCCGGTGGGCGTCTGGTTCGAGTCCGTGATCACCCAGGGCGACGTGGACAAGGACCGGGCCGCCGGGATCAACACCTACGTGGAGCTGACCGAGACCAGCGACATGGCGCTGGTGCGCAGGAACGGCATGTCGGCGCTGACCCGCACCCCTCTGCCCGGCTACGGCAACGAGACGGTGGGCTGGCTGCTCAACGACGAGGTCGACATGTGGGCGAAGGCGGGAGACGCGCAGTGGACCGGCAAGCACCCCGGTGAGGGATCCCTGTGCGTGCCCGAGGACAGGGGATGCGGTTTCACCGTGCTGCGTACCCGCAAGGAGGAGGTCCCGAAGGGCGACGGCAGGATGCACTACGCCAACTACGGCAAGGGCGTGATGATGTGGGAGAGGGACGCGGACGCCGCCACGTTCGTCAACCGCTTCACCGACGTCGTCTCCTCCGACGTCTACTGGTACACCAGCGCGAGCGTCTGCCTGGACGGGCAGAACTTCCTCTCCCTGCCGGCCTCCAGGTGCCGCAGGGCCGCCAACTACGGCGCCGTCCTCGACCGCCAGCGCGAACTGGACGCGCTGGACGGCCGTCGCCAGCCGATCTACGGCTTCGTCGAGGTCGGCTGGCCCGCCGAGAACGACACCCGGGCGATCCGGCCGGAGCAGGTGACGGGCGCGGTGATGAGCTCGCTGATCCACGAGGCCAGGGGCATCATCTACTTCAACCACAACTTCGGCGGGCCGTGCCACTCCCAGCACGTGCTGCGTGAGGGGTGCGGAAAGGAGGTCAGGCCCGCGGTTGCCGAGATCAACCGGCGGATCGGGCAGCTCGCCCCGGTGCTGAACACCCAGTCGTACGCGCACCGCTTCGGCCCCGGCCTCGACACCATGCTGAAACATCACCAGGGCTCGTACTACGTCTTCGCGATGCTCGACGCGACCACCTCCCCCGGCAGGCGCATCTTCACGCTGCCGCGCGGGCTGCGGGCCGCCCACGCCGAGGTCCTCTTCGAGAACCGGACGGTCCCTGTCGACGCCCAGGGCAGGTTCACCGACTCCTTCGCCGCCGAACACTCCCACCACATCTACCGGATCACGCCGTAGCGCCCCTGGCACTCACCAGGTAGGACGCCAGAACACCCGGCCGCTGCAGGGGCGGCCGAGGCCTGCCAGGTGCGCCGTCTCGCTGTTTGAATTTACGTCACGCCAGGACACGAGTCGGGAGTGAATATACCTGATCGGCCGCTACCGACGAGATTTTCACCAACCTTTCGGCATGCGGAAAGGTAGGCGATTAGACGGCTACGTGAGAAACTCGATGAGTCGTGTCGGTGGGACGCAGGGGAAGGCTGATTATGGCTCGACCGTGGGAAGTCGACCTGAAGGCGACCTTTAGGCGTCGGTTGGGGAAGACGGCCGCTGAGCTGGGCAACAGTCGTACCACGAACGACTGCCCTGATATCTGGGAGCTCGACAACGGCGACATCGCGATTGTGGGACACGATGTGACGTCGGCATTCAGCGACCGGCTTCCCGGGGACGTGCGGATAGGGGCCGATGAGCGGCTGGTGGTAATACCGGGAAACATGCTGCGCGCCGCTAAAGGTGACATTCCGGATGCTTGATTGTATTTGGGATGCCCCTGGAAAGGTTCTTGACCGTTCCGCGTATCACGCTCAGCGCCAACGGGAGTCGGTGCGGCTCACCATGCCGATCTGGAAGCTCGAACGGTCTCAGTTCTTTCGAGAACCGGATGACGATCCAAGTTGGCAGGCGTTCGTGGCCGGCGACTGGGATCGAGCGCTCGCGGCGTTCGAAGGCGACCGGCCTGCGGCTCGAGCAGAGGCGGAGGGATACGCGAAGCAGGGGAGCGAGTTGCGGCGACTGCGGATCGTCGAGTCCCCCGTGACGCCGTACGTTCAGTGGGAATGCCACTGGTTCAAGATCCTCGCAGAGGAGGGCACGGCCATCCGCGTACTCGGCGCGAAGGAGGTCGCCACGTGGGAGCGAGAGAGGCCGCTCCCCGAACTCGTCGTCGACGAACACGCGATCTACCACGTCACCTATGACGATGAGTGGAGAGCGGCCGGAGCGCGCCGCATCGACGATTCGCACCTGATGCGAGAGGCGACAGCGGAAATCGCGCGACTCTGGTCGCTGGGAGAGCCTTTCCTCGATTACTTCCATCGAGAGGTCGCACCCCTGGCGCCTCCGACGCAGAGCCGGTGAGGTAACGGCTCCATGAAATGGCGGTGAGAACGGGTCGCCGAAGAGCGAATCGGTTGCTTCTGACCCTTGTGGTGCTGCTGGTCGTGCTCGTGGCCGTTGGTCTGATCGGTGCCTCGCCGATCGCGCTCGGGTTGTTCGAGGGGGCCACCGACCGATGGGAGCGACTGAGCTTCATAGGGCAAACGTCGCTTCCACGAGATCCTGGATGAGGAGTATCGCCGTTCGACGCCCTCGGGACGAGGAGAAGTTTCTGGTCCGGCATCACGGAAAGCAGGTGATCGCCTCCCTGAAAGGGAACGTGTTCTCTGGATGAGCGTCGGAGCGGGTACGGCCGCTCTCGTCTGCTGTCTCCTACGTGGTGGTCTGCGAAGGCGCTCTGTTCGCATCGGCGCTGATGAGCCTGGCAAGTCATGAGCGGTCACCACTGGTTCAGAAAGCGGGCTGGACACCTCGTGGGGGTAGGTGCCAGCGGGCCCAGACGGTTTTGCCGGGGCGGTCGGGGAGTGGGGTGACGCCGTGATCGTGGGCGAGGGCGCCGACGATCGCGAGGCCGCGGCCGTGGGTGGCCTCGGTGTCCAGAGTGAGGTGGCGTGGTTGTCCGGTGCCTCGGTCGGTGACCTGGATCTGGAACTCGTCGGGGCTCGCCCACAGGGAGAGCCTGACCACGGGCTCGCCGTGGACGATCGCGTTGGCGAGCAGTTCGCCGGCCACCAGGACGGCATCGTCGGCGAGGTGGTGCAGCGCCCAGGCGGTGAGGGTCTCGCTCACCATGGCGCGGGCCTTGCCGACGATCGGCAGGTCGTGCGGCAGGTCCCAGCAGACGGTGCGTGGGTCGCCGGGAAGCTGTGAGTCGTCCGGTGCCGGTGGGGTGTCCGGGGTCTCGGGCATGGCTTCTCCTCGGGGTGGCGGTGTGGTGTCCTCGGCCTCGCGCATCAGGGCGCGTAGTTCGTCGGCGGTGCGGGCTCGCACGATGAGGGGTTCGGGGGCGGGCCAGAGGGCGACGGCGTGGAAGTGGCGGGTGCCGGTGCCGTACCAGACGGTCCAGGCGGGCTCGATCTGGTCGAGCTGTTCGGCGGCGGCGCGCTCGGCCGGGTCCCAGGCCCGGGAGTCGACCCGCTCGGTGACGGCCCCGCGCCGGTGTCTCCCGCTCTGCCGGGGCTGGGGGACGCGCTCGTTCATGTCGTCGCTCCCTGCCGGTACGGGGCGTGCTTGCCGGAGGGGGTGCGAATGCTCGGCGGTCGTCCTCGCCGGTACGGCACGGGAGCCGTGACCCCGGGCTGCTCCGGTCGCCGATGCCGACCGGGGGAAACCGTCACGGACCGCGCGGGGAGAGCGGCGAAGGCCGTGGGGCCGGGGATCGCGCGGATGGGCGTTGAGACGGGTGGCCGGCTGGAGAGGTTGAGGCGGCGGCGGACGGTCATCCGGGCGTGAATTTGAGCGGGAGTGGGCTGCTCCCAGTTGTGGCGGGCGCGGTGCGGGAGGCTGGCGGCCTCGTGCGCGTACGGAGGATGACCGCACCACCGGCAACCGAGCGGCATCGGCGGACGGTCGGCGTGCCAACGGACCCTGATCGGCCGGGGGTTTCCTCTAGGGTGATGCATCAGATCGGACCTCCGATGTCCGGTCGAGGGGCTTGTCATGGCGTGTCGTGCCGTGGCAAGCCCCGCTTTGTTTTGGGGTATTAGGGGCAACAGGGCGAGGTATTTCCGTCTTGCGCGAAGTGACTGCTGTTCACGGGGTGAGGCTTACTCGGCGGTGACAGGTGTGTGTCTGGAAGAGGCGTGAGCCGTGCCTAGGGTGCGTTTTCCAGTGAATCGACGGACATTTTCACTCCTCTTATACGGACATACCTGGTGATTTTTTCGACGGCAGCAGGAAGCCGCTCTCCGCGCGTAAGACAGGGCCGATCCGGCGGATTTTCCGCTCCCCCTGACCTCTTCACAGGGTGCCCCCGAGTGACTACTTTGGGTATCGAAAGTCGAGGCACATCAGTGTGACAGTTTGTGGAAAGCTGTGTTTTTTGTGCCACGATGTGGAATCCCCCGGCTGGACGGAGCTGAAATGCCGAAGAACCCAAAAATCAACCCCAAAAACGAAAAGTGGGCTCTCTTTGGCGCGGAGCTCCGCAAGTATCGAAAAAAGGCAAAAATGACCCAGAACGAACTGGCCGAGGTGACCCAGTTCAGCAGGAGTCTGCTGAGCTTCACCGAGAGAGGTGAGCGCAAACCCGGCCACAACCTGGCGCAACGCTGCGATGACGCTCTGGGGGCGAACGGAGAGCTCCTCCATTGCTGGACGCACATCACCCACGCGGCGAGCCCTCGATGGTTCCGTGACTGGCTCGACATCGAACCGGAAGCGCACGTCCTGCATACCTGGCAACCGCTCGTCGTACCCGGTCTTCTCCAGACCGAGGAGTACGCGCGGGCGGTTATCCGTGGGGAGCCTGGCATAACCGACAAGCAGGTGGAAAAGGCCGTCGCGGCTCGCATGGAGCGGCAGAAGATCTTGCTGCGATCTACGCCGCCTATGCTCTGGGTTATCCTCGACGAAGGAGTTCTTCACCGCCCGATCGGTGGAGAAGAGGTCATGCAACACCAACTCCAGTATCTTCTGGAAATGGCCGAGCGGCCGCGGATCGGTATCCAGATTCTTCCTTTGGTGCGGGGATCGACCACGGGGACTTCGGGAGGATTCGTGATCGCCCAGATTCCAGGAAATCCGGATATGGTATATGTCGAGTCTGTAACGCGCGGGCATGTGGCAAATCGGCCAGAAGATGTCGAGGCTGTCCGTGTTCGGTACGACACCATCCGGGCTGAGGCAAGCCCTCAGTATGTCTCGATCGAATTGATCAGAGAGGCGGAGAGGCTATGGACCTGAGTGATGAGTTGAAGAGCGCAGCCTGGCGTAAGGCCACCAAGAGTGCGTCAAACCAGGGTGACTGCCTGGAGGTGGCTCCGTTGTCGGGGGGCAGGGTGGGCCTGCGGGATACGGAGGCTCCGGAGCGGGCGCCGTTCGTGGTGAGCGCGAGCGTGTGGGATGCCTTCATCGACGGCGCCAAAAAGGGCGAGTTCGACTTCTAGTCCCGATCTCGGAACGAGGGAAGGCTCTCGATCATCGCCAAGGGCTTTCCCGTTCATACCGTCAGCGGCGGAGAGGTGGAGAAGCCATGGGCCTGAACGATGAGCTGAAGATCGCGGCCTGGCGCAAGGCCACCAAGAGTGGCCCCAACGGTGGGGACTGTCTTGAGGTGGCTCCGTTGTCGGGTGGTCGGGTGGGTCTGCGGGATACGGAGGCCCCGGAGCTGGCGCCGTTCGTGGTGAGTGCGAGTGTGTGGGACGCGTTCATCGACGGCGCCAAGAAGGGCGAGTTCGACTTCTGATTCTCGCTCCCTGTCGTAGGGGAAGCTCCCGGTCGTTGCTGGGAGCTTTCCCGTGCGCCGTTATCCGAGTGGAGAGGCGGAGAGACCGTGGACCTGAGTGATGAACTGAAGAGCGCGGCCTGGCGTAAGGCCACCAAGAGTGGATCCGACCAGGGGAACTGCCTGGAGGTGGCTCCGTTGTTCGGTGGTCGAGTGGGCCTGCGAGACACGGAGGCTTCGGAGCTGGCGCCGTTCGTGGTGAGTGCGAGTGTGTGGGACGCGTTCGTGGACGGCGCGAAGAAGGGCGAGTTCGACTTCTGACTCCGCTCCCGGAGCCCTCCATGAGGATGGTCGCGTTGAGTCAGATCCTGCTCATGCTGATCTCCATGAGCTTGTGCGCTCTGACCTCGGCGGCGAGCTGCTCCATCGCGGCGGACTTCTCATCATCCGATTGCACGGGCAGTCCCGCAGCCTGGCGCCGCTCCCGCGCCCGCTGCTTCACCTCGTCCCAGTTGACCGCGCTCATTCGTACTCCCTGTCAGTCGGCTCCGCTAACTGTCCCGAAGATGATGATCGGTGCCATCGAAGTGCGCCGCATTCCGGAAGCCGGAAAACCACGCGAGGCGTTGGAAGCCCGAGGAGACCTTCCTCAGGAAAGATCGATGGCGAGGCCGGAGGTGGCGATGCCGAGCTCGCCGTCGTATTCGGCCCCGGCGGCGGCTCGCGCGGCTGTGGCGTCTGTACCCGGCTGCAGGTGAGTCAGCAACAGGTGCCTGACGTCGGCCTCCTTGGCCTGTCGGCCCGCCTGGCGGGCGCTCGACAGGTTGTGCCGCGAAGCCTCAGGGACCCGGTCCGCATAGGTGGCCTCGGCCAGGAACAGGTCGGCGCCGCGCGCCAACTCCACCACCTCGGGGCTCGGGCCGGTGTCGCCGGTGTACGCGAGCACCCGCTCGCCCGCCGTCAGTCGTACGCCGGCATTGGGCACCGAGTGCGGCAGCAGACGGGTCCGCGCGTGGAACGGGCCGATGTCGATCCGGTCGCCGGGGGTGAACTCGCGCAGGGCATGGGCGTCGGCCAGCATTTCCGGGCGGTCCAGCGCGAGCACCGCGTCCAGGGCGCCGGGCAGTGCGTACACCGGCAGGGGAGGCGGCGGATCGTCACGGAACGCGCGCGCCCGCAACAGCGGGTTCAGGTCGGCGCAGTGATCGGGATGTCCGTGACTGACGAACACCGCGTCGACCTGATCGGCGGTGATCCGTTCCAACAGCCGCGGTACCGTCGCGTACCCGGGGTCGACGAGCAGCCTGAACCCGTCGTGCTCCACGAGATAACCGCTGCAGGCCTGGCCCGCTCCCGGCCACGCGCCGCATCCGCCAAGGATTGTCAGCAGCATCCACGAACCCTAACCGCGCCGACCGTGGCGCGTCCGTGGGAGTGCCGACGAGGAATTCCGGTCGCGTACGGCTCGGGCCGGCCGAAGTCGAGCAGGACGGAGAACTTCGGTTCCTCCCAGTGACTTACAAGTGGGTTTGCAGAAGCCCTTGGTTTGATCCTGGAGCAGCACACAGCGATGGAAAGGGATTCAAATGAGGACTTTTGTCAGGCGTACGGTCGCCCTTGCCGCCACCACCACCGCGGCGCTGATGATCGTCGGTTTCGCGACCGCGGGCGCCGCCCAGGCCAAGCCGCGCGAGCTTGACTGGTATCCGTGTGTCATCGACGGCAAGCCGATGATGTGCTCCGACGGTCCTTTCTAGCACTCACCAGGACGGCCGCCGAAGTGGCAGGGGGAGTGTCCGGCCATGTTCGGAAGCTGAAAAGGCGTCCCGGTCACCCCTGACGAAGCCCCGTCTCCTCGCACCTCGGAGGAGACGGGGCTTCAGCGTGTGCCGCCGCTCGAAAGCCCGGGGGAGGACCGGACGGACGGCGAAGTCGTCATTGTCGCCGGCGGGTGAGGTGCTTCCACCTCCTCGGCTGAGAGACGGTGCCAGGTTTTCGGGTTCGAGGGATGGCCACTGTCGGACACGCTTGGTTGCCGGTGAGTCACCAAGGGTATGTCGTGGCACGTTGCCAAACCCCCGCGAAAAGGCATTTCCTATGACCTTCCCCCGCACGACCATCACCCGCGCCGCCCTACTTCTGACGGTTCTCGCCGCACCGTTCGTCATCCCGGCCACCGCGCACGCCGACAGCCACTACGTCTGCGCGGGCGGCACCCGCTTCCAGCTCTCGGAGATGCTCGGCTACCACGTGCTGGCGAACCGGTGCACCGGCAGCGGGACCGAGAGCCCAGTCGTGATCACCATTACCTCCGGCTACTACGCGGGCGAGCACTTCTGCCGGCAACTCCTCGCCCACGGACCGGAGCTGGTCAGCGGCATGCAATGCACCTGAGCCGGACAGCCTGCTGCCTCTTGCACCGCCACCACGACCGGGCGTTCGAGGTCGCTGCCGGGCCCGGCGGGACGACATGCTCCGGCACCGCACCGGTGGTGCCCGATGATCTGCTGCGAAACGACTGACGCAGAGGCCGACAACGCGTTCGAACGCCCCTGGCGGGCGCACGACCTCGTGTGCTTGAGAGTCGCGCGTGCCGTCCTCGGTGTCGATGGGGCGGGCGCCGTCAGTGTTCGGACTGCTCCTCGGCCCCGGTGCGGCCGCTCATGACGGCGTCGACGGCCATGCGGAGCGTGTCGGTCTCGAATTCGAGTCGCGAGGCGGCGGCGGGAAGCGCGCGCTCGACGAGGAGGCCGTTGAGGACGGATGCCAGGAACCGTGCGCGTCGCTCGACGTCGTTCGCCGGGATCGCGCCTTCGTCGGCGAGGACGGTCAGCCAGCGCTCGATGCGGTGCAGGCCCAGTCGCTCCAGCGAACGGTATGTAGCGACCTGATCATCCGTCGGGTCGGGCGCGATGTACGTCTCGTGGACCGTGCGCCAATACTCGCGCGCCCGGTTTCCGGTACCGACCTGTGAAAGCAGTTGTCGCAGGCACTCGACGAGGCGCTCCGCCGGCGCTCGTTCGATGTCGAGGATGGGATCGTCGGGGATGTCGATGTCGTAGATGCCGGCGACGACGGTGTCGATGAGCTCCCGTTGCGTCGGGAAGAAGTGGCGAAGCGAACCCATGCTGACGCCTGCTCGCGCGGCGACTCCTCGGACGCTCAGCCGAGCGCCCGGGTCCTCTCCGAGCATGGTCGCCGCGGCGATCAGGATCCTGTCGCGGGTGTCTCGTTTCGGTGGACGGTCGGTCATCGTCGGAACCTCCTCACACCCCATTTCTAGCACAGTGTGCTAGCTTCAATGAACTAGCACAGCGTACTAGTGATGGCGTGACCGAAGACAGGAGGTTCTCGGGTGGCGTTCGGAGGATGGCGCAACCGTCGCGCGGCACGGCGCGTGCGCCCTGGCAATGGCGAGCCGCTGCCGCGCTTCCGCTGGTGGCAGCTGCTGAGCAGGTCGGTGCGCACGCTGGCGCTTCGCGCACCGGACGGCACCGTGTCCACCTACGCGGTCGACGTCCGTCAGATGGGTGATCGCGACGACGGCGCGGTACGCGCGCGGCTCTACCGCGACGGCGCACTCGTTTCGCTCTCGACGACGCCGGCTCGCTTCCCCGTGCCGGGCGGTCACATCGAGGTCGTCGTCGGCACCTACGGCTTACGACGCTGCCACTACGTGCGGGCCGACGGCACTGAGGCGCAGTTGACGCCCCATCCCGCCTCCGCCGAGGGGCGACGCGCTCACCTGCATCGGACACACCCGGGGCTGAGCCGCCTCGTCGGCGTCGTCTCGACACTGCTCGTGCTCGTCGGGATCTGCGTGGCCGTGCCACAACTCGTCGAGACCATCTCGCACATTCCGCCCGTGGCGGATGCGCTCGGGACATTCGATCTCCCCGTGCACATCCCGGTCGAGGCGAACATCGCCGTCGGCATCGCGGCGGTCGCGGGCAGCACCGAGCGCGCACTGCGACTGCGTTCGAACTGGCTCGACTCTCTCGCGAGCTGACCATGAGGACCGTGAGGAAGGACATCATGACGAACACCACCGAGGGTTGGCTCCTCCGAGCCGACAAGCCCGAACACTCGCCTCGCGTGCCTGTCGACGTCGAATACCACCGCGTCTACGCGGGTGACAAGCGCCGGATCCCGCGCGGCATCCTCGCGATCGTGCTGCTGTTCGCCGGGCTCATCGGCTTCGCGCAGCTGTTCCTGATCGCCGCCGCCGTCATCGACGCGCAACTCCTCGGCCGTACGGGCTTCACTCCGCTGCGACAAGCCGCCGGCGCGCTCTCGCTCGCCGTGCTCATCCCCTACAGCATGCTGCTGCAGCGCCTGCTCTACGGTGTGCCCGCAGGTTCGCTGCACTCCGTTTCAGGACGTTTCCGCTACGGCGTCCTCGGCCGCTCGCTGCTCGCCTTCGGACCGCTGCTCCTCCTCGTCGTCTCCGTCGGGTTCTTCCTGGTGCCCGGTGAGGCGGTCCCCTGGACGACCGCCGATCTCGTCGCGTTCATCGTCATCAGCGCGCTGCTCAGCCCGCTGGCGGCGGCCGGCGAGGAGTACGGACTGCGGGGCCTGATGTTCCGCGTCGTCGGCGGCTGGACCCGCGGCGCCCGCTCCGGGGCGATCCTCGGCACCGTCGTCACGACCGTGCTGTTCTCGCTCTTCCACGGCACGCTCGATCCCTACCTGCTCACCTCGTATCTCGTGCTGTTCTCGGCGCTGGCGATCGTCACCTGGCGCACCGGCGGGCTTGAGGTCGCCGTCGTGCTGCACGCCGTCTACAACGCCACGGCGTTCGTCCTCGCCACGACACTCCATCTCGACCTCGGCGGAGCCCTCGACAGTCGTGGCGAGACGGTCGGTTCGGTCGAGAACCTGGTGCCGAGCGCCGGGCTTGTCGTCATCACCGCGATCATCTGGTGGATGACCCGGAAGTCGGGTCCGGCACGCACGCCTTCAGCGTGACGTGAGGCGGCATGGGCCGAGCGCTCATTCCACCCACTCGTAGCCCGAGTAGAGGGTGCCGCCGAACCAGAGGAAGCGGCCGGCGCTGTCGACGTAGCGGTAGCTCTGCGCTTCGACCTTCGTCTGATGCCAGCCGGGACCGCAGGGGGTGTAGGGCATGTAAATGGAGGGTCCGGTGAGGCCGAACTCGTTTCTGCCCGTCGTGCCCTCCACCCGGTTCGAGGTCGCACACACCTCCCACGCACCGCGGGACTCGTTCCACTTCTGCACCTCAAGTCGCACCCTGGCCCGCGCGCCATGCACGGTGGTGCAGTCTCCCGCGAGCGCGTAGGCGCTCGCCCACGCCTGGTTGCTCGAAAACGTGCCGGGGATGCGGTGGTCGATGCCCGCGGTGGCCTGGACGCAGAAGGAGGCTCCCCGCTCCACCGTGACCTGGTGCTGTTGGGTGTACGCCTGCGCCGGCTGTGGCACCGCCACGGTCAGCAACAGTGCGGAGATTGCGGACAGTGGGCCAAGAAGCAGGGCGCTCCGTCTCGGCATGGCGTCTCCCATGGGTCGTACGGTCGGTGGGCACGGATCCGGTGTGACGTCGTCGGTGCGGTGCGGTGCGGTGCGGTGCGGTGCGGTGCGGTGCGGTGCGGTGCGACGTGGCCGTGGGAGGCGCCTTTTCGTGGAAGGGCTGTGGTGCTTCCGGGGAGGCGACTCCACGGCTGGATCCGTGGTGGTCCTCGGCCCCGAGACACCCGTCCCGGGCCTGCTGCCGGCTTCCAGACTGCGGTGTGGCCCGTCGGTCGAGGGACCCCGCAAATGTGTGCTGAACGACTTGTGAAAACCCCCATTTGAGGGCTTGCATGACGACATGTGGTCGTTCATCGTCAAGAAATGGAGTCAGCCCTGCGTCGTGCACCGGCCCGGCACACGTTCGAGCGGATCCTGCGGCTGACGCGGACGGGCATCGCCGACGGCGAGTTCCTGGGTGGCCTCTCGCGCCTGCTGCGCGAGGTCGTTCCTTTCGACGCCTCGTTCTGGACGGGGGCCGATCCGGTGACGATGCTCGCCACCTCGCCCTCGCGACTGGAGAACCTGGGGTCCGGTGAATACTGCGACCTCTACTGGGAGAACGAGTTCTTCGTCGAGGACGTCAACCACTTTCACACGCTGGCCGGTCTGCCGACGCCGGCCGCGTCCCTGTGTCGCGTCACGGGTGGGCGTCCGGCGCGGAGCTCCCGCTACCGCACCGTGAACATCGTGCAGGGGCTCGGCGACGAGCTGCGATGCGTGTTCCGGACCGGAGGCGATGTCTGGGGCTACATGTGCCTGTGGCGAGCCGCCGACGCGCGGCCGTTCGACCTCGGGGAGGAGCATCTGATCGCGAGCCTCTCCGCTCCGATCGGTGAAGCCTTCCGGCGCTCGGCGCTGTTGCGGCCGAATCCGGTGATCGGTGTGCCCCACGGCCCCGGGCTGCTCATGTTCGACCCGACCGGGGCCCTCGAATCGCTCAACGAGCCCGCGGAGGCATGGCTGCAGCGGCTGCCGTTCACCCGGTTGAGCCATGACGACCCCGGCGCCACCCCCATACCCGCCGAGCTGCGCTCGGTGGTGAACAAGGCCCGCGCCATCGCCGCCGGGCGCGACACGGGCGCCGCTCGGGCCCGGCTACAGGTCGGTGGGCGGTGGGTGGTGATCCACGGTTTCGTGTTGCGGGAGGCCGGTAGCGAGGGTGGCCGGACGGCTCTGGTGATCGAGTCGGCCAACGCCGCCGAGATGGCGCCTCTGATCGTGAGGGCCTACCAGCTGGGGCGACGGGAACAGCAGGTCATCCACCTGATCGCCGCAGGCCTGACCACTTCGGAGATCGCGGTGAGGCTTTGTCTGTCCACCCATACCGTGCGCGGCTACCTCAAGCAGATATTCGAGAAGGTGAAGGTGTCGACCCGCGGTGAACTCACCGCGAAGATCTTCGCCGACCACTACAAGGAGACGATGCACCCGGACTTCGCCCTCGACCTGTGAGGCGTTCGTCGCGGCGGGGAAAGCCGAGCGGGCCTTCAGGGGGCAGGCGTGTCCGGCCGCGTCCGGTCCGCGTCCGTCGCGGGAGACGGCGGCAGCCGGTCGGTCAGAAGACTTTGGAAGTGCGGGCACGTCATGAGGTCGTCGTGCGGGCATTCCAGGCCGCCCTCCAGCATGTCGAGCGCGACCTGTGCTCGGGCGATCCGGGTCAGCAACCTCTCGCGGTGATGGGCCATCACCTCGTGGCGAGCCGGTGCGGACCGGGCGGTCAGCATGGTCCGGATGTCCGCGAGTCCGAAGCCCGCCTCCTTCGAGATCAGGATCGCCGCCACCCGGTGCAGGTCCGCGTCGGTGTAGCGGCGGCGGTCGCCCGCGCGGGCCGGTGTCATCAGCCCTTCCGCCTCCCAGTGGCGCAGCACGTGTGCCGGTAACCCGAACTGAGCCGCCACCTCGCCAATTGACTTCATGCCGACATTAAGTCGCACAATGACGCCCATGTCCACGTTACTTAGTGTTCTTGACGCCTATGACGACCTGCCTCAAGCCATCGACCTGCGGGAACGCACGTACCAGGCGCTGGGCGACACCGTCGTCGACGTCGGCTGCGGGAGCGGGCGCGCCGTCGGCGAGCTGGCCGCCCGTGGGGTGAGGGCGATCGGCGTCGACCTGGACCCCGCCATGATCAAGATAGCCGCCGGGCGTCGGCCCGCGGGCGAGTTCCGTCTCGCCGACGCCACCGCCCTGCCTCTGGACGACGGCTCGGTCACCGGCTACCGCGCCGACAAGGTCCTGCACACCCTTGCCGAGCCCGAGCGAGCCGTCGCCGAGGCCCGCCGCGTCCTGGCGAGGAACGGCCGCGCGGTGCTCGTCGGCCAGGACTGGGACACCCTCGTGATCGACTCCGACGACCCCGACCTCATCCGCACGCTCGTGCACGCTCGCGCGGACGTCGTGCCGAGCCCTCGGGTCGCCCGCCGACACAGGAACCTCCTGCTGGAGAACGGGTTCGTCGACGTCACCGTCGAGGTCCACACGATCGTGTGGACGGGCACCGAGGGCCTGCCGGTGCTCGCCACCCTGGGCGAAGGCGCCTGGCTCGACGACCAGGCCGCGCGGGCACGCGACGACCGGCTGTTCGTCGCCATCCCGTTCTTCCTCGCCTCCGGGACCCGCGCCGACTGAGCACGCGGTCGCCGGACGGGGAAACCGCCCTCCTCGCCGGTGGCCGCCGAGCCGGAACGTACGAAAATGACAGAGGGCCGTCGTAGGCTGATCCTCGCCCGTGACGGAGGGAGCCCGAGGTGGCCGAGACGACGGTGGCCGACGTGATGGCCGAGCTGGCCGAGCTCGAGGACCCGAGGATGCGCGAGGTGAACGAGAGACACGGTGACGATCACGGTGTGAACCTCGGCAGGCTGCGCGCGATCGCGAAGCGGCTGAAGACGCAGCAGGAGCTCGCGTGCGGGCTCTGGGAGACCGATGACACCGCGGCGAGACTGCTCGCGCTTCTGATCTGCCGCCCGAAGGCGTTCGGACGTGACGAGCTGGACGCGATGGTGCGCGAGGCGCGCGCACCGAAGGTGCACGACTGGCTCGTGAACTACGTGGTGAAGAAGAGCCCGCACTCCGAAGAGCTGCGGCTCGCCTGGCTGGCCGATCCGGATCCGGTGGTCGCGAGTGCGGGGTGGGCGCTCACCGTCGAGCGCGTGGCGAAGAAGCCCGAGGTCCTCGACCTCGTAGGACTGCTCGACGTCATCGAGGCGGAGATGAAAGGCGCCCCTGATCGCCTGCAGTGGGCGATGAACCACTGCCTGGCCCAGATCGGGATCGAGCACGCCGAGCACCGCGCCCGCGCGATCGACATCGGTGAGCGCCTGGAGGTGCTCAAGGACTATCCGACCTCCCCTGGCTGCACGTCTCCGTTCGCGCCCGTCTGGATCACCGAGATGGTGCACCGGCAGGCACGCTGAGGCGGTGACCCGTCCGGCGAGCCACTTCCGACCCCCGATCTCGTGATACGGAGGGCTCTCGGTCACGGTCAAGGACTTTTCCGTCCGTGCCGTCGGCAGTGGAGAGGCGGAATGGGATCAGCGATGGAGCCGGTCAACGTGTAGGTGGGTTGGCGGCGTCTTCGGAGCCCACCGGTCCGGCGTCGTCGGTGGTGGCATGAACCTGCACGAGCCTCTCGACCCCGCGTAGGAAGGTCTCGCAGACCAGCGCCGGGTCGAACAGGCAGCCGGCGGCCATGGCACCGTCGCGCATCATCACGAAGTGGCGGGCGGCGGGGTCGGCGTCTGTCTCCCGGACCTTGGCCAGCAGTTCCGTGACGGTTTCCAGGAACCATTGGCGGTGGGCGAGCACGGCCTTGTGCACCGGGGACTCGGGGTCGGGATACTCGGCGGCGGCGTTGAGGAAGGCGCATCCCCGGAAGCCGGGAGACCGGATGCCCCGGGCGATCGATTCGCCGAGGGCTTGGACGGTGTCGGCGGCCGGGAGCCCGGCGGCGAGGGCCTCGTCCGCCTGGCTTCGCATGGCCCGGTCGACCACGTTCAGGTAGGAGAGGACAAGGTCTTCCTTGCCGGGGAAGTGCCGGTAGAGGGTGGCCCGCGTCACCTGTGCCTCCGCGACGATGCGATCGATGCCGACGGAGTGGATGCCCTCCGCGTAGAAGAGCCGGGTGGCCGTGTCGAGCAGCCGGGATCGTGCTTCGGACGGCCGGCCTTCGGATTGGCTGCGCATGCCGCCATCTTAGTAGGTAGAACGTTCGGTCTTGACAGTTCATGACACAGGGGCCATGCTCGGTGAAGGTAGAACGTTCTGTCTTGTTGAGGATCGTTCCTCGGGTCCCACGCCGGCTCGGTCGCCAACCTGATCGAGAAGGTCGGCCACGGGACGCGCCGAACCGCTCTCCTCGTCATTCGTCCCCCGAAAGGATCATCGTGAGCACGATCGCTGCTTCGCCCGCCATCTCAGGGACCGCGTCCGCACTGCGGCGGCTGTACTTCGTCCGGTTCGTGTTCGCCATCGCCTGGGCCCTCGCGATGTTCACGACCGCCTCGGCACTGGGCCCGGTCGCGGTCACCCTGCTCG
The DNA here is from genome assembly GCF_042899335.1 of Streptosporangium sp. NPDC000095. Lineage (NCBI taxonomy): Bacteria > Bacillati > Actinomycetota > Actinomycetes > Streptosporangiales > Streptosporangiaceae > Streptosporangium > Streptosporangium sp. NPDC000095. The sequence continues at coordinate 212,498 of NZ_JBIAZS010000002.1, read as the reverse complement.
TGCTCTACCCGCTGTTCGACGCGGCCGCCGCCGTCGTCGACGCCCGCGCGACGCGCACCACCGGATCACCCGTCCTGCCGTACGTGAACATCGCGGTCAGCCTGATCACCGCCATCGGCGTGGCCGCCGCCTGCGCGTCCGGTATCCCGGCCGTGCTGCGCGTGTGGGGCGCCTGGGCGGTCGTGGCCGGGCTGGTCCAGCTGATCGTGGGTGTCACCCGCCGTGGGATGGGCGGCCAGTGGCCGATGATCATCAGTGGCGGCATCTCCGTACTCGCCGGCGCGTCGTTTATCCTCGGCGCCTCCGCGGACAACCCGACGCTGACCAACGCGGCCGGCTACGCCATCCCCGGCGGCATCTTCTTCCTCATCTCGGCCTTCCGTCTCGGTCGCGCCGCGAAGGGAGACTGACACGGACGGCAACATCTGCGACGTCGTCCTCGGGGTCGGCCCGGCCGGGGAGAACGTCGCCGACCGGGTGGTGCGGGACGGGCTGAGCGTCACCCCGCTCAACCCTGCGCGCGGGGTGCGTTCGTCCCCCGTGCGAGCTACCCGCGAGTGTCCACCGCGCGGTGACGATTCGAGGGCGCCGAATCCATAGCGTTCTCGACGTGACCGCGGCGCTCCGGCCGCGGTGTCTCGTGAGGGAGTCGTCATGCGCCTGTTGAAGCAGCTTCTGGTCGTCGCGGCGGTCGCCTTCGTCGGCAGCGCGGCCGTGGAAGCGGTGCGGGGGAACGCGTTTCTCACCCTGGTTCTCGGGGTCGCGACAGCCGTTCTCGCGGTGGTCGCCTACGCCTGGGTGGTGCGCTGGTCCGAGCGCAGGGCGCCGGTCGAGGTGGCCATCGCAGGCGCCGTCGCCGCTACGGGGCGGGGCGTGCTGATCGGTGTCGGGATGTTCGCGGCGGTCATCGCGAACATCGCCCTGCTGGGCGGCTACCGAATCGACGGCGCGGGCTCGGTGACGAGCGCGGTCGCGCTGTTCGGCTTCATGGCGGCCGCCGCCGTGACGGAAGAGTTGATCTTTCGTGGCATCCTGTTCCGGATCATCGAGGAACGCGCAGGCACGTGGATCGCGCTGGCACTGACCAGCGTGCTGTTCGGCCTGGTGCACCTGTTCAACGAGCACGCCAGCCTGTGGGGCGCGATCGCCATCGCGGTCGAGGCAGGGGGCATGCTCGCCGCCGCCTACGTCGCCACCCGCACCCTGTGGGTGCCGATCGGCCTGCACTTCGGCTGGAATTTCGCGGCGGCCGGCGTCTTCGGCACCGAGGTCTCGGGCAACGGCGCGTCGCAAGGTCTGCTGAACGGTGTGACGTCGGGCCCGGCCCTGCTCACCGGCGGTGAGTTCGGGCCGGAGGCGAGCCCGTACGCGGTCCTGTTCGGGGTGCTGCTGACGATCGCCTTCATGTGGCTGGCCCGTCGGCGCGGCAACCTGGTCCCACGCCGGCGCGGTGCGCGGTCCGGCGAGACCGCTACGCTCCCCCAGTGATCGATCTGCGGCGGTTCCCGGATCTGTGGCGGCGGCTCGACGTCACGGTCCGGGACCTTCCGTTCGCGCTGTCGCTGATCGTCGCGTCACTCCTGCCCGCGCTTCACGACAACGGGACGCAACTCGGCGACCTGCCGGGCCGCCCCTTCGACACGGCGGCCGTCGCGGTGATCGTCCTGGAGTGCCTGCCGCTCGCCGTACGCCGACGGTGGCCGGCCGTCTGTCTCGTCCTGGTGTCGCTCGGCTTCGCCCTCGACCAGCTCCGCGCGTACCACCTGGTGGCGGGCGTCGCCCTGCCCGTCGCGCTCGTGAGCGCGGGCGCCTATCTGGAACGTCACCGGCGTGTCACCGCGATCCTGCTCTCCGCGGCGTACCTGTCACTCGCGCTCGCGCTCGACCGGCTCGGCTCGACCGAGGGGCCGGAAGGGTACGTGACGTTCTACCTGGCGCTGGTCCTCGCGTGGGGCATCGGAGCCTGGCTGCGCTCCACCTGGGCCGCCGAGGCCGAACGCCGCCGCCACGTCGCCGAGACCACCCGCATGGCCGAACGCACCCGCATCGCCCGCGAACTCCACGACGTCGTCACCCACCACGTGACGGCGATGGTCGTGCAGGCCGAGGCGGCACGCTACCTGACCGCCGCCCCCGATCGCCTCGACGCGACCCTGAGCGCCGTCACCGACACCGGCCGGCGGGCCATCGCCGATCTGCGGCACCTGCTCGATCTGCTCAACCCCGACCACGATGAGGCCGTCAGGAGGATGCCGTCCATCGGCGAGCTTCACACGCTGGTGGAGCAGACGCGCCTCGCCGGGCAGCCGGTGGAGTTCACCGAGGAGGGCAGACCGGCGCGATCCGCCGGCAGCGCCGAGTTCGTCGCCTATAGGGTCGTGCAGGAGTCCCTGACAAACGCCCTCAAATACGCCCACGGCAGCCGCACCGTGGTCCATGTGCACTTCGGCGAGAAGGAGATCACCGTGCAGGTCGGCACCGACGGGTCCGGTTCGCGGACCGGCTCGCCCGGTGGGAGTGGGCGGGGCCTCGCCGGGCTCCGCGAGCGGGTCGACGCCCTGGGCGGCGAGTTCGGCGCCGAACGGCGGGCGGACGGCGGTTTCGTCGTGCGGGCACGCATCCCGGTCGGGAGCCCGTCGTGAACGCGCCGATTCGGGTCCTGGTCTGCGACGACCAGGCGCTGATCCGCACCGGGTTCACGACGATCCTCGACGCGCAGGCCGACCTCGAGGTGGTGGGCGAGTGCGGGGACGGTCGCGCCGCGGTCGACCTCGCCCGCCGGCTGAACCCGGACGTCGTGGTGATGGACGTCCGCATGCCGGTGCTCGACGGCATCGAGGCGACCCGCCTGCTGGCCGGTGCCGGAGTGGCGCACCCTGTCAAGGTCCTCGTGGTGACGACGTTCAACCTGGACGAGTACGTGTACGAGGCGCTGCGCGCGGGGGCGAGCGGGTTCCTGCTCAAGGACGCCCCACCGGCGCAGTTGCTGCACGGCATCCGTACCGTCGCGGCGGGTGCCGCGCTGCTGGCACCCGAGGTGACGCGGCAGCTCGTCGGCAGGTACGCGGCGCGGATTCGTCCCGCGGAAGGCGCGCCGGGCGACATCGCGCTGACCCCGCGCGAGCTGGAGGTGCTGCGCCACATCGCCGAGGGCCTGTCCAACAGCGAGATCGCCGCGACGTTGGCGATCAGCCAGGAGACCGTGAAGACCTACGTGTCGCGCATCCTCACCAAACTCGACCTGCGTGACCGCGTGCAGGCGGTGGTCTACGCCTACCGCACGGGTTTGGTGACCTGAGACGCGGTGAATGGCCGTACCTGGGGAGACCGCTCGTTGCCCGGGTATGCCGTGGTGAGCCGGCCATACCGCTGGGTGACGCCCCGAGGCGCGGGGAGCGAGCGCCTCGCTCCCCGCGCCGTCAAACTGAACTCAGCCGGTGACGGCTCCGGAGATGGTGCCGATCGCCGGGCCGGACGGATCCACGAAGATCGTGTAAGTACCCGCCGTCGGTAGGGCGAGACTTGGGAAACTGACACTGGCAGAGGAGGTGGACTTGCTGGTCAGCGTAGTGCCGTCGGGTTTGCGGACGATGAAGGACGTGCTCCCGTAGGCGTTTCCCGTCAACGTGACCGTGACGGTTTGGCCTGCCGTGCCGGAGAACGTGAAGCTCGCGTTCTGGCCCGGGCTCGTGGTGGTGACGGGGCGGCTGCCACCGTTGACCGTCAGGGCGGTGGTGACATCCGCCGGGACCTCGGTGACTGCCACCGTCAGCGCGCCGACGGCGGCCGCCTGCCCGTCCAGGAGGATCGTGTACGTGCCGTCCACGGGAAGAACCGTGGTGTCCCACTGGCAGGACGTCCCGCAGAACTGATCACTCTTCAGTATCGAGCCATCGGGCTTTTTGAGTGAGACTTTGGCGTCGTAGAGGTCGCCGAAGGTTCCGCCGGTGAAACGCAGGTACACCTTCTTGTTCGCGGCGCCCGTGAATTTCCACATACCGTCCTGGCCGGGTGAGGCGATGGTGATGGTGGAAGGGGAGCCTCCAATGGTGATGTTGTTGGTGATGTATCCGGTGTCGATTGTTGCGGTGAGTTTTCCGGTGTAGGCGCTTTCGGGGACGAGGGCGACGGTGTAGGTGCCGTCGGTGGGGAGGGTGGCGGGGGGTAGTGAGCAGGAGGTGCCGCAGAAGGTGGGGTTGATGATTGTTGTTCCGTCGGGTTTTTTGACGGAGACTTTGGCGTTGTAGAGGTCGCCGAAGGTGCCGTTGGTGAATCCGAAGGAGACGTGTTGGCCTTGGGTGCCGGTGAATTTCCAGGCGCCGTTTTGGCCGGGTGAGTTGAGGGTGATGGTGGTGGCGGGGTCTCCGACGGTGATGTTGTTGGTGATGTATCCGGTGTCGATTGTTGCGGTGAGTTTTCCGGTGTAGGCGCTTTCGGGGACGAGGGCGACGGTGTAGGTGCCGTG
>NZ_JBIAZS010000002.1:0-207935 GCF_042899335.1 Streptosporangium sp. NPDC000095 | reverse complement strand
GTGGCGGGGGGTAGTGAGCAGGAGGTGCCGCAGAAGGTGGGGTTGATGATTGTTGTTCCGTCGGGTTTTTTGACGGAGACTTTGGCGTTGTAGAGGCTGCCGAAGGTGCCGTTGGTGAATCCGAAGGAGACGTGTTGGCCTTGGGTGCCGGTGAATTTCCAGGCGCCGTTTTGGCCGGGTGAGACGAGGGTGATCGTGGACTCCGGACCGCCCACCGTCACGTTCTTCGTCACGTCGCCGACATCCAGTTTCGCCGACAGGGAGCCGACCTTGCTCCCCTCCGGATTCAGCACGATCGTGTAGGTGCCGTCAACCGGAAGGCTCGCCGGAGCCAGCGAACACGAGGTGCCGCAGTACGCCGTGTTGACGAGTGTCGCCCCGTCGGGCTTCATGACCGAGACTCTGGCGTCGTACAGGCTGCCGAACGTGCCGCCGGTGAATCCGAACGAGACGCTCTGACCGGCGAGACCCGCGAAGGTCCACACTCCGTTCTGGCCCGGAACCGTTATCGCCAGCGGGACGGCGGGGCCGCCGACCGTCACTGTGGCGGAGGCGTCGGAGGGAATCTCCAGGACGCCTGCCGACAGTGAGCCGGTCAGGCCACCGGCAGGGTCGAAGACGATCGTGTACGTACCGCTGGCCGGGAGTTCCGTCACGTCGATGAAGCAGGAATCGTCGCAGTAGGTCGAATTGACGAGGTTCTTCCCGTCCGGTTTCCTGACCGAGACCTGGGCTTCGAGGATGCCGTCGAGGGTGCCTGCCGTGAACTTGAAAGACATGCGCTGTCCGGCGGTTCCGGCGAAGGTCCAGTTGCCGTTCTGTCCGGCGTCGACGGTGGTGAGCGGAACCGCGGTGCCGTTGGTCGGCACTTGCAGCGACACGTCGGCCGCAACCGTGGTGATCTTCGCGGTGAGCTTTCCGACGTAGGACCCGGTGGGGTTCAGGGCGACCGTGTACGTCCCGCTCACCGGCAGGGTGATCGTGTCGATGAAGCACTCGGCACCGCAGAACATCGAGCTCTTCAGCGTGGATCCGTCCGGCTTCTTGAGAGTGGCGTCCGCGTTGAGGCTGCCGAAGGTTCCGTCGGTGAAGGAGAGGAAGACGCGCTGTCCGGCCGTTCCGGTGAAGGTCCAGGCGCCGTTCTGTCCCGGTGCCGTCAGGTTGAGGTCGACCGGCGGGCCTCCGATGGTGATCGGAACGGACGGGTCGGCCGGGATGGTGGTGACGCCCACGGCGTAGGTGCCGCTCTCGTCACCCTGTGCCTGGATGTTCAACCGGTAGGTGCCAGCCGGCAGGTTGCGGACCTCCTTGTCGGAACAGTAGCCGTACGTGACCGCTGTGCCGCTCTGGTCGAGCAGTGTCCATTTGAAATCGCGGCATTCCCTGACGTCGATGTAGATCGCGCCGGGTTGGTCGAGGGTGAACCGGTACTGATCCGCCGACACGACCGTCTCCAGGTTGCCCGCACCCGCTGCGGGCACACCGTTGGAGACGGAGAACGGCACGGAGGTCTGGAACTCCTGAGGGGGCACCACCGGCATGGTCAACCGTACGTTGTCGATGCCGAACCCCTGGTTCGAGAGCCCCGCGACGCCGGTGGCGTCGACGGTGAACTCGGCCTGGCTCTCCTTGTGGTCGAAGGGGACGTTCAGCCGGTACTTGGCGAAGGGCAGGCCGCCGGCGAGTGTTCCGGTGGCCGTCGGAGTGAGCTGACTGGGAGTGAACGTGACCGGATTTTTCCGGTCTGTTCTGACGGTCACCGTCTCGATGTCGCTGTCGGAAGCCCAGTCACCGATGGTGAGAAGGTCGAGTTCCAGGGTTCCGTTGATATGTGAGGGAAGCTGCTGGACGTAGAAACGGTAGGACTCCGTGCCGCCGAACGGGCCGGCGAAGACGCTTGTCGCCGGGTCCTGCGACACCCTGGCCGGCTGGAGGTTCTTGGCCATGGTGCCCGACTGGAAGTCGACGGACAGGCCACCCTGGGCGTCGAGGGTCGCGGTGAGCGGGTCAATGACGGTGGTCACCTGTTCGGCGGCCATGTCGGCGAAGCTGGCGTCCGAGGTCAGCGCGATGTCGAGGACGCAGGCGTCGAACACCGGACCGGGAGGAACGTCCTTCCCCTGGCAGTAGGCGCTCGCCGCGGAGATCTGTTCCGGTGTCAGATCATGGATGGTGACGATCTCGGAGGGGAAGGTCAGGTCGGTGTAGGTCGCGGTGCTCTTTCCCTGCGCGTAGGTGAACAGCGACTCCTCGTTGGTGATCCGCCAGGAGTCGGCGTACTGACCGTGGATGACCGTCGCGGAGGCGTTCGCCGGTAGCTGGGTGCCGTCGCGGAGTTTCAGGTCGTTTTTGGGGTCGCCGTCGGCGTTGCCCAGCAGTCCGACGAGGTCGCTGGGAGGCTCGTGTCCGAAGGCCAGCCCGGCGTGACAGCAACTGCCGTCCCACTGGAACACGCCCCCGTCCATGCCGCCCCAGAAGACCATGTAGCTGTTCCCGTCGCGCAGGACGCCCGTGGTCTCGCCGAACTGCACCGCGTGGCCGCTCGCGAGTGTGCGTGGCTCGCCGTCGATGACAAGGTTGTCGCCGATCTCGACGACGTGGTCGTCGACCGCCACGGCCACCCGGTCGATGACCGACACGTTGTCGCGCCGCTCGGTGAACCGGGCGTGGATCCTGAGATCGTGGCTGTCGGACTCGGCCAGGACGAACTCACCGACGGACTGCATGTCGTACGCCAGCCGGTCCATGGTGATCAGGTGCGGCTCACCCCAGACCTTGGAGAACCTCAGGCCGCGAAGCCACTCCATGAAGTCGGTGTAGGTCTCCCATATCGTGTGCGCCTGGAGAATGGCCAGTGCGAACGCGGCCTGGGTGACGATGGTGATGACGCTGACGTCGTTGTCGGGCAGCGGGATCGGGTTCGGGACGGGCACCGGCCAGGGCTGCGGGACCGGGACGGGAAGCGGGTCGGGAACCGGGATGGGGAGAGGGTCGGGCAGGGGGTCGACCGGCTCGCCGGGCACCCTCTTCTTGCAGTTCTTCACTTCTTTCGCCAGCGTGATGAGCAGGAGGCCGTCGCGTGGGGAGGTGACCGTGTACGCCTGGATCCGGTAGCCGTACTCGGTCCGGCCGCACCCGAAGTTCACCCAGAACTGGTCGACGTAGTCGCGGAGGACGTTGCCGAGGCCGACGTTGGTCATGCCGCGGCTGGTCATCTCCCTGATCTGCTTCTTGACCTGGGTGTTCCAGTCGTTGGGCTTGTAGTTGGTCGCGACCTTCGCCTCGATGACCTGGACGAAAGGCTGCTGCTGGGGGGTGAGGGTGTGCTTGTAGTAGATGATGTCCGGCCTGGACTGCCCGAACGTCGTCTCCCACTGAAGGTCGGGGTGGATTCCTTCCCCCGAACCACCGGTGATCTTGGTGTTGAGGTAGGAGATGGCTCGCGCCTGACCGATGTACTCGATACCGGAATTCGTTTCCGGGCCGTTCTGGCCGCACTGGTTCTTCGAGTACATCTCCACCGGGCCGTTGAGCCTGCCGAGTAGACAGCCCGGACCCTTTGAAATTCGGGCCCTGGTGTTCGCGACCACTCCGTTCACGCAGCGTCTTTCACCCTGGGTATTCGGTACACTCCAATTCGTGTCGTTCGTGCACGCCGCCCCCGCGGCGTTTGCGGACTGTGCTTCCTTGAAAGGTCCCACGGGCACGAGCAGCCCGGCGACCAGCGATAACGCAACGACAATGACTTGTAAACCCTTGTGTCGCATGAGCTCCCCGTATGCGAGATGTGCGCAAGATGATCAGGCGCGATGCGATGTTAAGCTAAAAATGTCGTAAAAAAATAAGAAGTGTGATCCATGTCACATGGAATGCATTTCAAATTGGCGCACGAAGTTTGCGTGCGAAGAGTTTTCTGGTCACAGCGGAGAGTGATTTGGCGCGTTATCCTGCGGAATTCGCTCTCGATTCGCTGCCCGAGCGGCTTGTTCGCAGGGCGGCACTGCTCATCGAGACGGAGGGCGACCGGTCCGTAGTGCTCGACGCGGACCGGAACGAGTTCGCCCGCCTGCCGGAGTTGGCGGACGGAACGGTCGTCGGTTCCCTGTCGCACGACGGCACTCATCTGATACTGGTGGCGCGCTCCGGCAGCGGCGTGGGGGTGCGGGCTCTCGGCGGCGGCGAACCGCGATGGTTCGACGGCCCCGATCCCGAGTACGAGCACGACCGGCACGCGACGTCATCACCCGACGGCACGACCATCGCGGTTCTCAGCGGCGACGACGGAGACGAGCCGGGCACAGCGGTGGTGAGCCTGCTCGACCCCGCCTCCGGAGCGCGCCGCCGCCTCTGGTCGGCGGTCGGGGCGGCGAGTTGGGAGTGCGGGCTGTGCTGGTCACCGGACGGGCGGCTGCTCGCCGTGACCTACATGATCTGGGACGACGAACGCGACGACGACGCACTGTCGACCGTGGTCCTCGACCCCGCCACCGGACAGGTCCTGGCGTCCTACCCGATCGCCACGATCGCCGCAGCCACCTACGCCACCTGGGCGAATGACCACGAACTCCTTTACCGACACGAATACGACGACGTGAACCGCCGTTTCGTGGCGGACCCGCGCACCGGGACGGTGTGGACCACGCCTGAGCTCACCGGCAGGCTCTGGGGGGTCGTCGGCGGACGTCATCTTCATGAGGTCGCCGCCTACGAGGAGCCGACCGCGTCACACAGCGCGTTCTACACCACGAACCTCGACGGGACGGCCCGGCGTTCGTTTTTCGGTTACCACCCCAAGACGAACGTCGGCCGGGTTCACCTCGCTCCCGGGGCGTTTCCCGACCTCGCGACCCGCTGAATTCGGCCGGTGTCAAAATGGGGCCGCTCGATGGGAAGGTGTGGGGTGGTCTGAACGAGGGATGCGCTCAGCGGCCTTCGCGGGAGAACCAGTCGACGGTCCTGCGCAGCCCCTCCTCCAGGCCGACGGCGGGGCGCCAGCCGAGGATCTCGGCGGCGAGGGCCGGGTCGGCGATCCTGGCGCTGTCCAGCGCCCTGTCGGCGAGCACGCCGTAGCGGGGCCGGGTCCGGCCGCCGACGATCTCGGAGAGGAGTTCCACGGTGTCGCGGATGGAGGTGCCCGTCCCGGTGCCGATGTCGAAGGCGCGGCCCGCCGCCTCCGGGGTCTCGCCCGCGGCGAGGAAGGCGTCGACCACGTCGTCGACGTACACCCAGTCGAGGTGGCGCGTCCCGCTGCCGAGCTCGGGCTCTCGCCCGCGCAGCAGCGCGAGTGCCACGTAGGGGACCAGCTTGTGGGTGTCCTGGCGGCCGGGGCCGTAGACCATGCCGATCCGCAGGTTGCTGACCTGGACGCCCCACAGGTGGTGGAACATCCGCGCGTAGCCGTCGGCGGCCCACTTGGACACCGCGTACGGCGAGGACGGTGCCTTGTCGCCCTCCTCCGGCCGGAGCTCCTCCAGCGAGCCCGCGAGCACCACCCTGGTCTCGGGGACGGCGGCGACCGCCGTCAGCAGGTTGACCACGCCGGTGAGGTTGCTGTGCAGCATCGGCAGCACGAGCTTCGGATCCCTCGCCCCGGCGACCTCGCTGGCGAGGTGGAACACGACGGCGGGGCGGGTCGATTCGACGAGCCACTCGACCTCGCCCGCGTCGGCGACGTCCGCGACGTGCCACGTCTCGCCGTACGCGCTCTCCCGCAGACGGCGGCCGACCGCGTGCACCCGCGCGCCGAGCGTGCACAGGCGTCGCACCAGATGTGCCCCGATGAAGCCGGCGGCACCCGTCACCAGTACGGGCCTCGCCCGCCAGTATTCTTCCGCCACCGGGCCATCCATGCGTTTTTCTCCTGTTTTAGGGGGATTTGCCGCAGGTAAGCGGTAAGGCCCGCTCCGAAGAGCGGGCCTTACCGGGTGATGCCGTGTGTTCGTTTCGGATCAGCTGATGCGCCAGGTGTCCCCGCCGAGCAGCAGGTCGTTCAGGTCACCGGGACCCCGCTCGCCGACGGCCTCCTGGAGCTGCTCGGCCATGAGCTCGTCGTAGGAGGGGCGGTCGACGTTGCGGAAGACGCCGATCGGGACGTGCTCGAAGGCGGGCTCGTCCAGCCGGGAGAGCGCGAAGGCGAGCGAGGGGTCGGCGCGGTGGACGTCGTGCACGAGGATCTCCTCCTCGCTCACCGACGACCTCGGGACGACCTCGATGCCGCCGTCGGCCGCCCTGCGCACCGCCTTGGAGGCCGAGGCGATGGGCTGCCCGTGCTCCAGGCGCAGCGTGATGTCGTCGCGCTGCTCCGGGTCCTTCAGCTGCTCGAAGGCGTTGTCGTTGAAGATGTTGCAGTTCTGGTAGATCTCGACGAGCGAGGTGCCCCGGTGCTCGGCGGCCTCGCGCAGCACCGACTGGAGGTGCTTGCGGTCGGAGTCGATCGTCCTGGCGACGAAGGAGGCCTCGGCGCCGATGGCGAGCGAGATCGGGTTGAACGGCTTGTCCAGCGAACCCATCGGGGTCGACTTCGTGATCTTGCCGATCTCGGAGGTCGGGGAGTACTGGCCCTTGGTCAGACCGTAGATCCTGTTGTTGAACAGCAGGATGTTCAGGTTGACGTTGCGGCGCAGCGCGTGGATGAGGTGGTTGCCGCCGATGGACAGCGCGTCGCCGTCACCGGTGATCACCCACACCGACAGGTCGGGACGCGAGGCGGCCAGACCGGTCGCGATCGCCGGGGCGCGGCCGTGGATCGAGTGGAACCCGTAGGTGTCCATGTAGTAGGGGAACCGGGAGGAGCACCCGATGCCCGAGACGAACACCATGTTCTCGCGCTTGAGCCCGAGCTCGGGCACGAACGACTGGACCGCGGCGAGGATGGCGTAGTCACCGCATCCGGGGCACCAGCGGACCTCCTGGTCGGTCTTGAAGTCCTTCATGCCGAGTTTCACCTCGGACTTCGGGACGAGCGAGAGCGCACCGCCCCTCGAAGGGGTGGAGATCTCGGGCAACTCAGCACTACTCACTGTCGATCACGTCCTGGATCACGCCGGCGAGTTCCTCTGCCTTGAACGGAAGCCCGCGCACTCGGTTGTAGCTGATGATGTCGACCAGGAAGCGGGCGCGGAGCAGCAGCGCGAGCTGGCCGAGGTTGATCTCCGGAAGGAGGACCTTGTCGTACGCGCGCAGGATCTCGCCGGTGTTGGCGGGCAGCGGGTTGAGGTGCCGCAGGTGGGCCTGGGCGACCTTGCCCCCACCCCTCCTGATGCGCCGCACGGCCGCGGCGATCGGCCCGTACGTCGACCCCCAGCCGAGCACCAGCACGCGCGCGTCGCCTTCGGGGTCGTCCACGGTGAGCGGCGGGATGTCGTTCGCGATCCCGTCGATCTTGGCCTGGCGGACCCGGACCATCCGGTCGTGGTTGTCGGGGTCGTAGGAGATGTTGCCGGTGTTCTCGGCCTTCTCGATGCCGCCGATCCGGTGCTCAAGGCCCGCGGTGCCGGGGATCGCCCAGGGGCGGGCGAGGGTCTCGGCGTCGCGCTTGAACGGCAGGAAGGTGACGCCGTCCTCGGCGTTCGGCCCCGTGGCGAACTCGGTGGAGATGTCGGGAAGGTCGGCGGCGTCGGGCAGCTTCCACGGCTCGGAGCCGTTGGCGAGGTAGCCGTCGGAGAGCAGCATGACCGGGGTGCGGTACTTCACCGCGATCCGCACCGCCTCCACCGCCGCGTCGAAGCAGTCGGAGGGGGTCGAGGGCGCCACGATCGGCAGCGGCGACTCGCCGTTGCGGCCGTACATCGCCATCAGCAGGTCGGTCTGCTCGGTCTTGGTGGGCATGCCGGTGCTGGGACCCGCGCGCTGCACGTCGACCACGATGAGCGGCAGCTCGGTGGTCACCGCGAGGCCGACGGTCTCGGCCTTCAGCGCCACACCCGGCCCCGAGGTCGTCGTGACGCCGAGCGCCCCGCCGAAGGCGGCGCCGAGCGCCGCGCCGACGCCCGCGATCTCGTCCTCGGCCTGGAAGGTGCGGATGCCGAACCGCTTGTGCTTGGACAGCTCGTGCAGGATGTCGCTGGCCGGGGTGATCGGGTACGAGCCGAGGAACAACGGCAGCCTCGACTGCACCGAACCGGCGATCAGACCGTAGGCGAGCGCCTGGTTGCCGGAGATGTTGCGGTATACGCCGGGGGCGAGCTTGGCCGGCTTGACCTCGTACGAGACCGAGAAGGACTCGGTGGTCTCGCCGTAGTTCCAGCCCGCCTGGAAGGCGGCGATGTTCGCCTTGGCGATGTCGGGCTTCTTGGCGAACTTGGTCTCCAGGAACTGGATCGTCGCCTCGGTGGGCCGGTGGTAGAGCCAGCTCAGGAGCCCGAGGGCGAACATGTTCTTCGACCGCTCGGCGTCCTTCTTGGACAGCGCGAAACCTTCGAGCGCCTTGACCGTGAGCGAGGTGAGCGGCACCGAGTGGACCCGCCACTCCGAAAGCGAGTCGTCCTCCAGGGGACTGACCGCGTAGCCGACCTTCTGCAGGTTGCGCTTGGTGAACTCGTCGGTGTTGGCGATGATGTCGGCGCCGCGCGGCAGGTCGGAGAGGTTGGCCTTCAGCGCGGCGGGGTTCATCGCGACCAGGACGTTGGGGGCGTCACCCGGCGTGAGGATGTCGTGGTCGGCGAAGTGGAGCTGGAAGCTCGACACACCCGGCAGGGTGCCTGCGGGGGCGCGGATCTCGGCGGGGAAGTTGGGCAGTGTCGACAGGTCGTTGCCGAACTCCGCGGTCCCGGCTGTGAAGCGGTCACCGGTCAGCTGCATGCCGTCGCCGGAGTCGCCCGCGAACCGGATGATCACGCGGTCGAGTTGCTGAACCTGCTTGGTCACAGCTCAGTCCTCCTCGACGCGACAGGGCGCCGTTGCTCGTGGCACATTCTTTTTTCCATGCTAGATCCTCGGGGTCACGCGTAGTCTTTTCGCGTTCCACTCGGCGGAGGAAAGTGACCTTTGTCCCATATCCTTAGTGCCGCTGAGTCGAATCTGAGTCGAAGCCTGGGCACGGACGTCGGTGTCGCGGCCGTCGTACGGTCTGCGTCGTACGGTCTACGGAGAAGTCGCGATCACGGACGGCCGGCCTGACACAGCCCGGCCGCGAGCCGACACAGGTCAACGTGCAGGCGGCCGAAGAGGACAGTTGGGATCACGATGCCCAACTATATGTCCCGTCGCGGAGACGCTCTCATCGCCTCCGGCTATGGCCCCATAGCCACAGGTTATGGCATGGATTGATTTTTCAGCACGTCCGACACGGTCCCGGAGTCGTAGGTCCGGCCCGGTTCCATCGCGTGTTGGTCATACAGTTCCGGAACGGTGACAAAGGTATAACCCTTGGCGGCGATCTCGCGCAGGATCTCGGGGGTCGCGTCCACGGTCGCGTCGTGAACGTCGTGCATGAGGACGATCGATCCCGGCTTGATCCGGTCGACGGTCCGACGGGCGATCGCCCGGGGGTCGGGGTCGCGCCGGTCCTCGGCGTCCACGCTCCAGCGCACCACCGACATGCCCAGCCGGCGCGCGGTGGAGGTCACCCGCGCGTCGGCCGTGTCGTATGGCGGGCGCATCAGCGTGGGGACCTGGCCGATCGCCTGGGTGATCACGTACTGCGCGCGGGTGAGCTGGTCGGCGAGCAGCGCGGGGGGAAGCGCGGTGAGGTCGCGGTGGGACCAGCTGTGGTTGGCCACCAGATGGCCCTCGTCGCGCATCCGCCTGAGCAGCTCGGGACGCGCGGAGGCGTTGGAACCGAGGGCGAAGAAGGTCGCCCGCGCCCCGTGGGCGCCGAGGATGTTGAGCAGCCGCCCGGTCTCGGGGCCAGGCCCGTCCTCGTAGGTCAGCGCCACGCACCTGACCCGCGCGCAGTCCACCCCGCCCGCCTTGGAACTGTGCGCGGCGGGCCTGTCCCCGCGTGCCGCGAGCAGGTCCTCCTGTGAGGTGAGGGTCGCGGTCCCCACGGCCGCGTCCCGCGCCCGCAGCCCGGTCGCCGACAGCAGCGGCGCCGCGGTCGCGGACGGTACGGCGACCGCGACCCGGCCGGTCACGCCGAGGCTCACCTGCTCGTCGTCGAACTCCACGACGAGATCGCCGCGCGGGTTGAAACCGATCGAGTCGAACATCGCGGGGATCGGCTTGAGCGCGCTGGGATTCACCAGCGGACCCCGCAGCGCCAGCTCCTTCCTGACGAGCCCGGCGAGCGTCGCCAGTGTCGTGCCGTTCTTGAGCAGGTCGGGGGAGTCCAGGGCGCGCCTGCTCATCCGGTCGTACCAGACGGTGGTCCTGGACTCCCGCCAGCCGGAGCCCATGGACTGGCCGATGCGCAGCCGTACCCCCAGGACCTCGGGGGACGCGGCGGCGAGCTGCCAGTCCACGTTGAACTCGGGCCTGGGCAGGGCACCCCGGGAGACCTTGCGCCGGGTGAACCGGTCGAGGCTCTCGGCCACCGTCTCGCGGAGCTTCTCGGTGAGGAGGGGGGCATGGGAGATGGCGGGGTAGGTGGCGTGCACGCGCCGGCCCTTGCTCCCTTCCGGGGTCAGGCTTCTCGTGCTCAGGCCCTGGACCATGGAGGGGTCCACGTAATTGATCAGTGTCGGCTCTGAGGGGACGGGGGACTTCGCAGGGGGAGAGGCGGTGGCCACGCCGCAACCGGCCAGCATCGCGGCCATCCAAGCGATTCCTCCGATGAATCGCACTTTAGGCATGAAGCGACGTTATAGGGCCTAATGGGGTGTTTGCTGTTGCTTGATGTGAAGTGGACAGAGGCTTTAGCCGTCGCGCGGCCGGTGGTTCCGCCGCGTGACGGGGAGGGCGAATACTGCTATAGGTAAGCGAAGAACCTCCGTGCGGCGGTGGGTCCCCGACCGGGTTCGTACGATCGGTCTTGGACCGCTCTGTAGCGGTTCCGAGTGGTCGCGCGGCGGTTCCGAGGATTCGTGCGGCGATCCCGAGGAGGAGAGGACATGAGCGGATATTTCGGCTCATATGTGGTTGTCTTCGCCCTGTTCGCGATCGGTCTGCTGATCGTCGCCGGGGCCTTGCTCGTCAACCGAGGACTCCGGCCCAACCGCCCCACCCCGGAGAAACTGCTCACCTACGAGTGCGGCGTCGACCCGGTCGGCGACGGCTGGGCGCAGTCCCAGATCCGCTACTACGTGTTCACCTACCTGTACGTGGTCTTCGCGGTGGACGCGGTCTTCCTGTTCCCGTGGGCGACGATCTTCGCCAAGCCCGGCTTCGGGACGACCACCCTGGCCGAGATGTTCGTCTTCCTCGGCTTCATCGCGCTCGGCATCCTTTACGCCTGGCGCAAGCGCGTGCTCACCTGGACCTGAGGGCCCGTGAGACCGGGCGAGCGCGAGCACCGACTCTGAAGGAGAATGCGTGCCATGGCGGATCTCCCGATGCCCACCGTGGGGCCAGTCTCGCGTCTGGCCCCCAAGCCCATGCGCTTCATCCTCAACTGGGGGCGCCGTTACTCACTGTGGGCGTTCAACTTCGGTCTCGCCTGCTGCGCGATCGAGTTCATCGCGACCTCGATGAGCAGGCACGACTTCATCAGGTTCGGGGTCATCCCGTTCGCGAACGGTCCCCGGCAGGCGGATCTGATGATCGTCTCGGGCACGGTGACCGACAAGATGGCCCCCGCGGTCAAGCGGCTCTACGAGCAGATGCCCGACCCCAAGTACGTGATCTCCTTCGGAGCCTGTTCCAACTCCGGCGGCCCGTACTGGGACTCCTACTGCGTGACCAAGGGGGTCGACCAGATCATCCCGGTCGACGTCTACGTCCCCGGCTGCCCTCCCCGGCCCGAGGCGCTGCTCCACGGCATCATGATGCTCCAGGAGAAGATCGCCGCGGAGAACCTGAGTGATCGCTATGCCTGACCTCCCCGAGTCCCCGAACCCCGCCACCCCCGGCTCCGAGCCCGGTTCCGTGTCCGGCTCCGCGCCCGGTCCGGAGATCGGCTCCGCACCCGTCTCCGGTTCCGCACCGGCGTCCTCACCCGGCTCCGGGCCCGGTTCCAAACCCGCGCCCGGACCCACCCCCGGCTCCGCGCTCGGTTTCGCGTACGGCGAGGGCGCCCGGGTGTCGGAGTCCTTCGGCCAGATCACCGTCGACGTGGATCCCGACGGCTGGCTCGGCCTGCTGGAGTCCGCGAGGGCCGAGGGCTACGAGTTCTTCGACTGGCTCACCGCGGTGGACGAGCCGCCGGACGCCTTCGCGGTCGTCGCCCACCTCTTCGCCCCCGTCTCGCGCGCCCACCTGCTGCTGCGCACCCGGGTGCCGCGCGCCGACCCCCGGCTGCCCAGCGCGGTCGGCGTCTTCCGCGGAGCCGACTGGCACGAGCGCGAGACCTTCGAGATGTTCGGCGTCGTCTTCGAGGGCCACCCGAACCTGGTGCCGCTGCTGCTCCCCGAGGGGTTCGAGGGCTTCCCGCTGCGCAAGGACTTCGTACTGGCCGCCCGGGTCGCCAAGGCGTGGCCGGGTGCCAAGGAGCCGGGAGAGTCCGGCCACGGCTCGCCGAGCCGTCGCAAGACGCTCCCGCCGGGGGTGCCCGCCGACTGGGGGCGCGAGCGTGACGACTGAGACACTCCGCAGGCCGTCTCGCACCCGCGAGACACCGCGCGTGCCGCGCGACGGATCGGCCAGGCTGTTGTCATGCGACGGCCCTGCCCGGCCGTCTCGCGCTCCCGGGATACCGCGCATGCCGCGCGGAGGGTCGGCCGATCCGCTGTCGTGCGACGGGCCCGCCCGGCCGTCTCGCGCCCGCGCGACCCGCGTGATCCGTGGTGGCCGGGGAGTCTCCCCGAGGGACCGGAGGTGCCCGTGATCGCCGAGGTGCTCGACGTCGTGGTACGGCTCGTCGTGATCGTCGCGGTCTTCCTGGTGCTGCCGCTGGTCGCCGGGCAGATGGAGCACAAGGTGATGGCGCACATGCAGGCGCGCCTCGGTCCCATGTACGCCGGGGGCTTCCACGGCTGGGCCCAGCTGATCGCCGACGGGGTCAAGTTCATGCAGAAGGAGCAGGTGATCCCGGTCGCGGCCGACCGCCGGGTCTTCACCCTCGCCCCCGGCGTGGCACTGGTCCCCTATCTCCTCGCGATGGTCGTCATCCCGATCGGACCCGGGCTGGTCGGGGTCGACCTGGACGCCGGGCTGTTCTTCGTCCTCGCCGTCATGGGGGTCGGCGTGCTCGGTTCGATCATGGCGGGATGGTCCTCGGGCAACAAGTACTCCGCCCTGGGCGGGATGCGCTCGGCGGCCCAGCTCATGGCGTACGAGCTGCCGCTGGTCCTCGCGGCCTCCAGCGTCGCGATGGCGGCGGGCACGCTCTCCCTGCCGGGCATCGTGGAGGCCTGGCAGTGGTGGTGGCTGCCCTGGCAGGCGATCGGCGGCGTCGTCTTCTTCGTCGCCGGGCTCGCCGAGCTGCGCCGCCCGCCGTTCGACATGCCGATCGCCGACTCCGAGCTCATCATGGGCCCGATGACCGAGTACACCGGCATGAGGTTCGCCCTCTTCATGCTGTCCGAGTACGCCGGGATCATCGTGGTGTCCGCGCTCACCAGCGTGCTCTTCCTCGGCGGCTGGCACGGCCCCTTCCTGCCGGGGCCGGTGTGGATGCTCCTCAAGGTCTTCCTGCTGGTCTTCGTGATCATCTGGCTCCGGGTGAGCTATCCCCGCCTCCGTGAGGACCAGTTGCAGAAGCTCGCCTGGGTTGTCCTGGTGCCGCTGGCGCTCGTCCAGCTCGCACTGACGGGAATCGTCGCTATCGCCATAGGATGAACCTTTTCGTCCCATTCACCCGAGCTTTTCCGTGCCGTCCGGGGCGTTTTACCGGATGATCTGACGTTCGAAGTCTCCTCACAGGGCAGGGAGTTACACTCTGTGACACCACCTGCCAAGGACGGAATGCATGACCCTCGCGCTCGCCGTGGACAAGGATGAACTGGTCGTCGATGTGCCGGAACATTCGCCGGTGCGGCTGCCGCTCACCGGGGAGGGCCGGGCGAGCACACTGCTGATCTTCGGATATCCCGGCAGGGGCAGGACGAGATACGGCCTGGCGATACTCGACGAGTCCGGCCTGGTCATGCTGGAGGCCCCGGGCTCCCGGTCGAGGAGGGCGGTGGAGACGTTCGCCGCGGACAACGGGCTGGAGTTCGAACTCAGGGCGTTCGACACCCCGCAGCAGGCCAGGGTCGCGCTCGCCCGCCGGTCGCCGAGATGGCGCGCGGTGACCTGGCGCCGGGCGCCCGCGCCCCTGCCGCGCCTGCGCGTGCCCGGCGTGAGAAGCCTCAGACCGCCGCTGAGCTCGCCGAAGGTGTGGTGGCGCGAGCAACTGCTGTACGTGCTCATGTGGGCGGTGCTCGCCTACGGGGCGGTCTTCGTGACGCTCGTGCTCCTCAACCTGACCGAGACCCGGGCCGACGTCACCCGGGGGATGGGGCCGCTCGGGGTCGCCGCCCTCGTGCTGGCCGCGCTGACGGTCGTCGGGGCCGTCGTCGTGGTCGGGGTCGGCCGTCGCAGGTCCCGCAACCAGACCGCCCAGGGACGCGTGCTCAGGCGCGAGGGCCAGCCGCACTGCCGTCTGGTGGCCGTTCACGGCCGCCTGCTGCTGGAGACCGCGCGCAGGACCCGCGAGCTTGAGGCGTCCGAGCTCCTGCTGTACTCGGTGGAGACAGGGGAGACCGGCCTGCTGGTGGGCGGGGATCTGTTCCACCTGCCGGGACGCTGGGACGAGACGCAGGTCGAGCGCTTCGCCACGGGAAACGACCTGGAGCTCACGATCCGCAGGCTGACGCGCGAGGAGTATCTGGACCTGACGGCGCGGGCGAAGGACGCGGTTCCCTAGAACGCCGATCAGGTAAGGAACGGGCGATGTCCGGCCATCGGTGAACCGCTGGTCGCAACGGATCGGTCTGGCCGCATCCGATGTCGATCAATGCTCTGCGCGGTCATCTGACCGGCTCTCCGGAGCCGAGCTCGGCGGGGTTTCCCCGGCACGGTCTCCCGGGGACGGCCTTTCCGGTGGCCACCTCTCCGGCACGGTCCCCGAGAGGCGGCCTTCCCGGTGTCCCGGCACGGTCTCCGAGAGACGGTCGGTGCCCCGGCCCGGTCTTCCGGGGACGGTCCTCCCGGGCGCCACCTTCCCGGCACGACCCTCCGGGCGCGGTTCTCCGCGCCCGGCTCGGTGCGGGCCCCGGTGGTCGCGGTCCACTACTGCACGATCCGCAGCATGATGTCGGAGGCCGTGGGCCGGTTGCCCGGCTCCTTGTCCAGGCAGGCGGCGGCGAGCGGGCGCAGCGACTGGGGCAGGGCTGTCAGGTCCGGATGGTGGTTGATCACCCGGTTCAGGATGGCGGGGATGGTGTCCTCCCCGAAGGCGGCCTTTCCCGAGGCGGCGAAGATCATGGTCGCGGCCCAGCTGAACACGTCGGTCTCCGGGCCGATCGTCCGGCCCGCGAGCTGCTCGGGCGACATGTAGGCGGGGGTGCCCATGATGTTGCCCGACGTCGAGGTGACCTGGTCGAGGGCTCGGGCGATACCGAAGTCGATGACGCGGGGGCCGTCGGCGCCGATCAGCACGTTGGCCGGCTTGAAGTCCCGGTGCACCACGCCGGCCCGGTGGATCGCGGCGAGCGCGCCCGCGGTGGCGAGGGCGAGCCGGGTCAGGCCGTCCTCGTCGCGCGGACCCTTGTCGCGGACCAGCTGCTCCAGGGAGTCGCCCTCCACGTACTCGCTGACGACGTACGCCTGGTCCTCGTTGATGTTCACGTCGAGCACCCGCGCCGTGGAGAACGTCGCCACCCTGCGCGTCGCCTCCACCTCCCGCAGGAACCGCTCCCTCACCACCTGGTTGCCGGTGAAGTGCTCGTGCAGCACCTTGATCGCGACTTTCTGTCCCTGCGGGGTCAGCGCGAGGTGAACCGTTCCCTGGCCGCCCTTCCCCAGGTGGCCGATGAGCCGGTACGGCCCCAGCCAGCCCTGGGGGGTGGGGGTGTTCCGGCTCTGCGCGGGGTAGGTGGGCCCGGCCTGGGCGAAGGGGGTGTGCGGGTTCTGGGAGGTGTGGGTGGGCTGTCCCTGAGCGAAGGGGACGTGTGGGCTCTGGGAGGCGTGGGTGGACTGGCCCTGCGCGAAGCGGTCCCGGGGGGTGTGCGCGGGCCCGCCCTGCGCGAAGCGGTCCTGGGAGGTGTGGGTGGGCTGGCCGTGGACGAAGTGCCCCTGGGCGGGCTGGGGCGGCGCATACCGGGGCGGCCGGTCGTCGTGACGGGGTTGTGGCTGCGGTTGGTACCCGCCGTGGTGCTGCGGCGGCTCGGGAAGTCGCGGCTGCGGCCGTTGCGCGGGCGGGTGCAGCATCGAGACCTCGGTGGGGCCCGTCTGGTACGACGGCGGCCGGGGCGGTCGCTGGACGTGGCCGTACCCGGGAGACGACGGCCCCGGATGGAACGCGGGGGAGGTCCCCTGCGAAAAGACCGACCCCCTGAGGATCAGCGCGTGGCCCAGCCCACCGAGCCAGCTGCCGAAGAGACCGATCGTCGCGACGGTGTCCAGCGCGATCGGAATGTCGTCGGAACTCCCGTAGATGGCCGCGGCGGTCATGAAGATGCCGACGCCGAGGCCGTAGAGGACGGCGGCGAGGGCCAGCAACGGGCTCCGCAGCTTGCGCGCGGCGTGGCCGATGATGAAAGGTGTCCCGACGCCGCAGGTCAGCGCGGGTACCAGCGTCCACACGACGCTCCACGCCGTGTTGGATCGTGCCGGTGGTTGCGACTGCCAGGCCGGCCCGTACTGGTGGGACATGGGGCGAACAATACGATTTTTTCCGGATCTCTGCAGACGCTTCGGTGGCGAGTCGGCGATTGGAGGGCGGTTCTCGAACACACAGTCTGTGGATAACTTCTGTGGATAACCCGGTTCCCTCGCTGATTCCCCCGTCATTACGGTCTCGTGGTTCCACGCATTCCCGAGCGCCCCACTGTGCGTCATGATGTTGAGTTGTGGCACGGATACCAGGAGTGGGATTGGCGAAGGGGCTTTCCGTCACCCTTCGCCACATGCTGAGCAGGTCGGTGACCCAGCAGTACCCCGAAGTCCGGCCGGAGTTGCCCCCGAGGAGCAGGGGGGTGATCGCGCTGGTCGAGGAGAACTGCACGGTGTGCATGCTCTGTGCCCGCGAGTGCCCCGACTGGTGCATCTACATCGACTCCCACAAGGAGACCCTCCCGGCCCCGGAGGGCGGCCGCCCCCGGGCCCGCAACATGCTCGACCGCTTCGCGATCGACTTCTCCCTGTGCATGTACTGCGGGATCTGCATCGAGGTCTGCCCCTTCGACGCGCTGTTCTGGTCGCCGGAGTTCGAGTACGCCGACGGCGACATCCGTAACCTTCTCCATGAGAAGGACAAACTCGCGGCCTGGGCGCAGACCGTCCCGCCGCCCCCGGCGCACGAGCCCAACGCCGATCCGCCGAAGGAACTCGCGGCCGCCCCCCGTCCGGTTCGCCCCCGGCCCACCTCCTCCGGAGCCGCTTCTCCCAGACCCGCTTCGAGCGTCCGGGCGATCCGGCCGCCGGGGGCCCTGCCGAAGAAGAACGATCCGTCCACAGGCGGGTCGTCCGTCGAAAAGTTATCCACAGGCGGGGACGACGCGCCTCCGGCGACGGCCGCGCCGGGGCAGACTCCTCCCACGGATCCGAGTGGAGAGCCCGGGGAGGAGAGGTGACCGAGGTGCCGTCCTACCTGTCGCCGACCGGGCAGGAGATCGTCTTCCTTCTGCTGGGCGCGATGGCCGTCGGGTCGGCGCTGCTCGTCGTGACCACCAGGCAGCTCGTCCACGCGGCCCTGTGGCTGGTCGTCTGCTTCGGCGCGCTGGCCGGGTGTTATCTGGTTCTCACCGCCGAGTTCGTCGCCTGGGTCCAGGTGCTGATCTACGTCGGCGCGATCGTGGTCCTTCTCCTGTTCGGCATCATGCTCACCCGCGCCCCGATCGGCAGGAGCGCCGACCTCGACAGCCCGAACCGTCCGGCCGCGGCGATCGTGGCGATCGCCACCGCGGCCGTGCTGGTCACCGTGGTCGTCGACGGCTTCCGCATGGCGTACATCCAGCTTGAGCCCGGTGGCGGCTCGGCCGCCGAGCTCGGTTCCAGCATCTTCCGCAACTGGGTGCTTCCCTTCGAAGCGCTCTCCGTCCTGCTGCTCGCGGCCCTGATCGGCGCCATCGTCCTGTCACGCACCGACATCCGAGGGAGGGACTGACGTGCACGTCGTCTATCCCGCGGTCGTCTCGGCACTGCTGTTCTCCATCGGCGTGTACGGGGTGCTCGCCCGCCGCAACACGATCCTCGTGCTGATGTCCGTCGAGCTCATGCTCAACGCCGTCAACCTCAACCTGGTCGCCTTCGACGTGTGGTTGCGCGACCGGCTGCACAGCGGGCAGGTCCTCACCCTCTTCGTCATCGTGATCGCCGCCGCCGAGGTCGGCCTCGGCCTCGCGATCATCCTCGCGCTCTACCGCAACCGCCGGACCGTCGACCTGGATCGCCTCCGCTCCCTGTCCGACTCGCCCGACCCGGCCCTGTCCGACTCGCCCGACCCTGTCCTGTCCGGCTCCACCGATCCGGTCCCGGCCGGAAAGACCGCGCCTGTCCCGGCCGGAAAGACCGACTCGGCCCCGGCCGGAGAGCCGGACCCCGGGCAGGGTGACACGCCATGATCACCATCGCCTCGCTCGTGATCCTCCTGCCCTTCCTCGCGGCGGCCGTCGGGCTTCTCGGCTCCCGCTTCCCCCGGCGTCCTCGAAGCGTGACGCCCCCGGACACCGGCGACAGCGCCGCCCCCAAGCCCGCCACCTCCGAGGTCAACCCCGCCCCCGACACCGACGCCAACCGCAGGGCCGCCTGGATCGCCGTGGTGCCCACCGCGATCTCCGCGGCCCTGGCGATCTGGCTCGCCTACGCCACCTGGGCGGCAGGCAGGGGCGGGAGCGGGATCGAGTCGCCCGCACCGGCCGGGGCAGGGGCCCAGGGGGCGATCGACGGTGTCACCGCGACGTTCGCCGTCATCGAGACGGGTTCGGTGCCGATCTCGGTCGGCCTGCTGGTCGACGGCCTCGCCGCGTCGATCGCCGTGCTCGTCGGCGTGGTCGCGCTGGCCGTGCAGGTCTACTCCGTCGGCTACATGCGCGGTGACCGGCGCTACCCGTCCTACAGCTCCTTCATCAGCCTGTTCACCAGCGCCATGCTGCTCGTCGTCTACGCGGCCGACCTCCTGGTCCTCTACGTGGGCTGGGAGATCATGGGGCTGTGCTCCTACCTGCTGGTCGGGCACTGGTGGGAAGACCGGGCCAACTCGCGAGCGGCGATCAAGGCGTTCCTCGTCACCCGGATCGGCGACGTCGGATTCCTGTTCGGCATCTTCGTTCTCGGGACGGCGGCGGGCAGCTTCAGGATCGCCGACGTCATCGCGAAGGTCCCCGAGATGTCGTCGGGCACGCTCATCGCGGCCACCATGCTGCTGCTGGCCGGGGTCGCGGGAAAGAGCGCCCAGGTGCCGCTGCACGTCTGGCTCCCCGACGCGATGGCCGGACCGACACCGATCAGTGCCCTCATCCACGCGGCCACCATGGTCGCCGCGGGCATCTTCGTCGTCGCCCGCCTCTACCCGGCCTTCCTCGGCGCCCAACCCACCCTGGACATCCTCGCGGTCCTGGCCGCCGTCGGAATGCTCGGCGCGGCCCTCGCGGCCCTCGCCCAAGACGACCTCAAGCGCGTCCTCGCCTACTCCACGATCAGCCAGCTCGCCTACATGGCCGGCGCCCTGGCCGCCGGATCCCGGAGCGCCGCGGTCTTCCACCTGATCACCCACGGCGCCTTCAAGGCACTTCTCTTCCTCTGCGCCGGTGCTGTGATCCACGCGGTCGGCTCCAACCTGATGAGCACGATGGGAGGCCTGAGAAAGGATCTTCCCGTCACCTTCGCCGCGACGACGATCGGCTTCGCCGCCCTGGTGGGCCTCCCCCCGGCGAGCGGTTTCTTCAGCAAGGACGAGGTGCTGGTGGCGATCGAGCGTTCCCTGTCCTCGGGGACGCTGACCGGCAGCGCGGCCCTGCTGCTCTACGGCTGCGCGCTCACCACGGTCGCGGTGACCGGCGCCTACGCCACCCGGGCGTGGCTGCGCACCTTCTTCGGACAGCGCGCCCCCCAGCCCCATACCCTCCCCGAGCTCCAGCCCGCGCCGGGCACGCCTCACGCC
The DNA here is from genome assembly GCF_042899335.1 of Streptosporangium sp. NPDC000095. Taxonomy (NCBI): domain Bacteria; kingdom Bacillati; phylum Actinomycetota; class Actinomycetes; order Streptosporangiales; family Streptosporangiaceae; genus Streptosporangium; species Streptosporangium sp. NPDC000095. Next base: position 187,657 of record NZ_JBIAZS010000002.1, on the reverse strand, counting down.
GCCCATGCCGTTGTCCCCACCGCCGCCCACACTGCCGTTCACGAGGCTCCGGCCACCATGCGCGTGCCCATCCTCGTCCTGGCCGTCCCGGCGCTGCTCCTCGGCCTCGTTCGGGTCGGCGACGTCCACTGGGGCACCGCCGCCCTCGGTCTCGCGGTGGCGCTGCTGGGTGCGGGGGCGGTCTACGCGGCGTGGCGCTCCGACTCCATGCGCGACCCGGCCCGCCTGCTCGGCCCCTTCAGAGCCCCGTGCGAGCGCGCCTTCTACGTCGACTCCCTGTACGCCAGGCTTTTCGTCCGCCCCACGCTGCTCTTCGCGAGCCTCGTCGCCCGCACCGACAGCCGTGTGGTGGACGGTGCCGTGCGCGGCTCGGGCCAGGCGACCCTGGGCCTGGCGAGACTGGTCCGCCTGATGCAGAACGGCAACGCCCAGCTCTACATCACCGGCCTGCTGGCCGGAATCCTCCTGATCGCGGCGTGGGCGGTGATTTTCAGATGATCTCTCTGCTGTTCTGGGGCATCGTCGCTCTCGTGGTGCTGCTCCTCATCCGTCTGGCGGTGATGCGCCGGTGACCCCCTCCCCGCGACCGACCCCGACACCGGTCCCAAAGCCCGTCACGGCGACGGACCCGGTGCCCGGCCCCTGCGAGGTGGTCACGCCATGAGCTGGCTGCTGATCGCGCTCCTCGGCGTGCCGCTCGCCGGGGCCGCCGCGCTGCTCGCACTCCCCGGAGCGGACGTCGCGGCCAGGAGGCGGCTGCTCAGGGTGCACGGCCTGGTCGTCTCCGGGCTCACGTTCGCGCTGTCGGTGCTGCTCGCCGCCACGTTCGACTACGGAAACGCCGCCCGGCCGCAGTTCGTGACCGACCTGGCCTGGATCCCCGGCCTCGACCTCAGGTTCCACCTCGGCGTGGACGGGATCTCGCTGCCGCTGGTCGTGCTGACCACGCTGCTGACCTTCCTGTGCTTCGTCTACCTGTGCCGGGGCAGTGCCGAAGGACCCGGGCAGCTGCTGGCGCCGCGGCCGGGAGGCAACCGGCCACGGGCGCTGGTGTTCACGCTGCTCGTCCTCGAAGTGGGCATGATCGGCACGTTCCTCGCGCTCGACCTGCTGCTGTTCTTCGTCTTCTTCGAGGTCGTCCTCATCCCGATGTACTTCGTGATCGCCGTCTGGGGCGGGCGTGCCCGCCGCGCGGCGGCGATCAAGTTCATCCTCTACACCCTGCTCGGCTCGGTGGTCCTCCTGCTCGGCCTGCTGCTCATCTGGTCGCAGACCGGCACCCTGGACATGACCGCCCTCGCGCAGGCACGGGGGGCGGGCATGTCACCCTCGGTGCAGACCCTCGCCTTCCTCGCCGTCGGCATCGGTTTCGCGGTCAAGGCCCCGATGTGGCCGCTGCACACCTGGCTGCCCGACGCGCACACCGAGGCACCGACCGTCGGTTCGGTGCTCCTGGCGGGTGTGCTGCTCAAGATGGGCACGTACGGCATCGCCCGCGTCGCGATCCCGATCCTGCCCGACGGTGCCGTCGCGGTGGCGCCCTGGCTCGGGGCCTTCGCGGTGGTCGGCATCGTCTACGGCTCGCTGGCCTGTCTCGCCCAACGCGACCTCAAGAGGATGATCGCCTACTCCTCGGTCGGCCACATGGGGTTCGTGCTCCTGGGCTTCGCCACGCTCACCCCGGCCGGAGTCAACGGCGCCCTGTTCGGCAACATCGCCCACGGTCTGATCACCGCCCTGCTGTTCTTCGTCGCAGGAGCGATCAAGGAGCGCTACGGCACCTCCGACATGCCGGCTCTGGGCGGCGGCATGATGACACGCCTGCCCCGGCTCGCCTCCCTGCTCACCTTCGCCTGCGTCGCCTCGCTCGGGTTGCCGGGACTCGCGGGCTTCTGGGGCGAGATGCTCGCCCTCCTCGGTGCCTTCGAACCGGCCGCGGGCCTGTCCCGCCCCCTCTACCTGGTCTTCATGGCCCTCGGAGGTCTCGGTACCGTGCTGACCGCCGCCTACTTCCTGCTCATGCTCTCCCGCGTCACCCACGGCCGGAGCACCGAGACCGTCCACGTCCCGGTCCTGGCCGGAGTCACCACGGGCGGTCTCCCCTCCACGGGCCCGACCGGTGAGGAGACCGATCACAGAGAGAGTGACCGCGAAGAGGGCGCTCCCACCCCCGAGGCCGACGAGAAGGAGGGCATCCCCGTGGCGACAGGCGGTGGGAGAGACGCTTCCTCTCCGGGGGCGATCTCAGCGGCGACTTCGGAAACGGTTGCGGGGACGGTTTCAGAGACGGCCTCGGCGGTGACCTCGGGGACGACGAGCACGGCCAGATCACGCATGCCCGACGTCACGGGCTACGAACTGGCCGCCTGGGTGCCGCTGATCGCGCTGATCCTGCTGTTCGGCCTCTGGCCCAAGGCGCTCCTCCTGCTCACCGATCCGGTGGTCCGGACCCTGGTGGGCGCGCCATGATCCAGTCGATCGACTACTACGCGGTCGCACCGCCCCTCATCCTCGCCCTCACCGCCGGGCTCGTGCTGCTCCTGGACGCCTTCCTGCCCCGCAGGCCGTACGTCCGGACGGCACTCGGCGCGGTCACGCTGGCCGGGGTGATCGGCGCCCTCGCGGTGGTGATCTCGCAGGCCGTACGCGCCGGAGACCCGCTGCGGACCTTCTGCGTGCCCGAGGGCCTGCTCGGCTCCCCCCAGGCGGCGATCGGGGCCATCGTCCCCCCGGTCGCCGGGCCGACGGCGCCCACGGCCGCCGTGGCACCCTGCTCGTTCGTGGTCGACGACTTCACGCTGGTCTTCGCCGGGCTCGCACTGTTCGCCGGGATCGTCGTGGTGCTGCTGTCGGCGACCGAACTCTCCTCGGGAGACATCCCCGTCGGAGAGTGGTACTTCCTGCTGCTCTGCACGCTGGCGGGCGCCGTCGCCCTGCCCGCCTCCCGTGACCTGATCATGCTGGTGGTCGCTCTGGAGCTCGTCTCGCTGCCGGTGTTCGCGCTCACCGCGCTCAGGCGGTACGACGGCCGAAGCTCCGAGGCGGCGGTCAAGCTCTTCCTCGTCTCCGTGGTCTCCACGGCGGTGATGCTCTTCGGGGTCTCCCTGCTGTACGGGACGACCGGCACCGTCTACCTCGACCGCATCGCCCACGTCCTGCGGCAGGGCGTCTCCGCCGCCACCGGTCTCGGACCCGGCTCGGGAGGCGCCGGCACCGCCTACGAGTCCTCGCTGCGGATCGGCTACGACCTGCCCGCCGTGGTCACCGTGGCCGTGGTCCTGGTCATCGCCGGGTTCGCCTTCAAGATCGCGGCGGTGCCGTTCCACGCGTGGGCGGGCGACGTCTACCAGGGTGCCCCCATCCCCGTCGCGGCCCTGCTGTCCGTCGTCTCCAAGGCGACGGGGTTCGCCGGGCTGATCCTCGTCCTGGTCGTCGCCCTGGGCGGCCAGGGGGCCACCTGGGTCCCGCTGATCGCGATCCTCGCCGCGCTGACCATGACCGTGGGCAACCTCCTGGCCATGCGCCAACGCCACGCCGTACGACTGCTCGCCTGGTCCTCCGTCGCCCAGTCGGGCTACATCCTCGCCCCCCTCGGCATCAGGAACGACGAGGCGATGAACGCCTCGGTCGCCTATCTGGTCTTCTACGCGGCGATGAACCTCGGGGCGTTCGCCGTGGTCACGCTGGTGTCGAGGCGGTCGGGCGGGGGAGAGCTGGACGACTACCGGGGCCTGGCGCTCCAGAGGCCGGCCGCCGGGCTGGCGCTCGCCTTCTTCCTCATCTGCCTGGCGGGCCTGCCCCCCGGGTTGGCCGGGCTCTTCGCCAAGATCGTGGTGTTCCGGGAGCTCCTCGGCGGAGGCGGTGGCTGGCTCGCCGTCGTGATGGCGGTGAACACGGTCGTGGGCCTCTACTATTACGTCGCCTGGGTCGTACGGATCTTCACTCCGGTTCCGGTCCTCACTCCGGTTTCGGCGACCGGGAGCGCCATGACGGGAGGCGCCGCGACCGGAAGTGCCGCGACGGGGAGTGCCGCGACCGGGGGTGTCATGACAGGAAGCGCTGTGGCCGGAGATGTCGTGGTGGGTGGCGTGAGAACGGATGGCCGCGGTGCCGGATGGATACCCGCGACCGCGGCGATCGCGGTGGCGGCGATCGTCGCGATCGCGTTCTCGGTCGCCCCGCAGCTCGTCCTCGACCTCGTCCCCTCGGGCCTCATCGCCGTGGGCTGAACCGTCCGGGAACGTTCGACCTGGCCGGGGACGTTGTCACGGGTGAACCAGCATCATCCGAGAGGGGGGTGTAGTGCATCACAACGGTCTGCGTACCGCGGTCCTTCTCGGAGCATTGTCCGCGGTGATCATCGCGGCGGGGGCGTGGCTCGGAGGCAGCGCCGGCGTGCAGATCGCGGTCCTGATCGCGCTGGCGACCAACGGCGTCGCCTATTTCTTCTCCGACCGCATCGCGCTGTCCGCGATGCGTGCCCGGCCCGTGGGCGAGGTCGAGCAACCGGTCCTCTACCGGATCGTGCGCGAGCTCTCCACCGAGGCCCGCCAGCCCATGCCCCGGCTCTACGTCTCGCCGACCATGCAGCCCAACGCCTTCGCGACCGGGCGCAACCCACGCAACGCAGCGGTCTGCGTGACCTACGGGATCACCCAGCTGCTCGACGAGCGCGAGCTGCGCGGGGTCATCGGACACGAGCTCTCCCACGTCTACAACCGCGACATCCTGATCTCGTCGGTGGCCGGCGCGCTCGCCACCATGATCACCTACCTCGGTTACGTCGGGCTGTTCTTCGGCGGCGGTGACGACGACGAGGGGCCCGGGTTCATCGGCGCGCTCCTCATGATCGTGCTCGGCCCGGTCGCGGCCGGAATGATCCAGATGGCCATCTCCCGCTCCCGCGAATACCAGGCGGACGAGTCCGGCGCCCGGTTGACGGGTGATCCGCTCGCCCTCGCCTCGGCACTGAGAAAGATCGAGATGGGCACCCGTCAGCTGCCCCTCCCGGAAAACGGCCGGATCGCCTCCGCCTCCCACCTGATGATCGCCAACCCCTTCCGCTGCACCGGGATCGGCAGACTGTTCTCCACCCACCCGCCCACCGCCGAGCGCGTCGCCCGCCTGGAGCGCATGGCCGGCTACCGCCGCTGACCGCACGCTCGCGCTTGAGCCCCTGCCCACCCCCGTGAAACCTCCACGGTTCGGGGCGGCTCAGGGGGTCAGCCCGGTGACGATCGGATTGTGCACGGATCCGGGCACGACGAAGCCCCCCATTCGCTCCGTACCACCCGACTCCTGATCGACCCGATACCAGGCGTAGCGGGCACCTCCCCCCTTCCTGAGCCTGCGCGGGATCACCGTCTGCAGGTCGAGATTGCCCGCGCCGTTCCAGCGCATCCGGGTCGGGGTCCTGCCGACGGGCACGGCGACGGGGTCGCGCCTGGGGATACCGCCGGTGGACACGTCCCACAGGCGGATCCCCGCGTCACGCGCCGTGAAGTGAGCGACGACCTCGCCGCCCGGGCCGAGCGCCCCTCCCACCGGAACGCGCCCCCGCTCGGCGAAGGGCGAGAGCGAGTAGATCCCCGCCTGGAACATGTCATCCACCACGAGCACGAACCTCGCGTCAGGACTGAAACTCCACGGCCGCAGTCCGGGCGGCAACGGGACACCCTCCCCGCTGTAGGTGTCCAGGATCTGATACTCCCCGCCTATACCCAGCACCGCGTACCGCCCACCGGGGGAGAGCTCGACCCGTGCCGTGCGCATGCCGTTCGACCACATCACCCCCGGCACCACGCGCACCTCGCCGGTGGCCATCTCCCGCACCACCAGAGCCCCGTCCCCCAGCTGGAAGTACGCGACATACCTGCCGTTCGGCGACAGGGCGAGCGGTGCTCGTTGCCCGCGCACGGAGAACACCCGGGCGTCGCGGAGGGCGACCACCTTGCCGCCGCGTACCCAGAGTTTCCACGGCGCGCAGACACACCCGTCGAGCCCCGCGTACCGGACCGGCGGCCTCGCGCTCGCGGCCCCCGCCGGGCCACCCGCTCCCATGACCACGGCGACCGCACCGACGCAAACACTCAAGCGGCGGAACAACCCCACTGACGCCCTCCCGAGTCTTTCCGGACAGCGGGGGACGTCCGTCACGTACGGGCTCACTGTACGCCTCGAGGAAGGCCGGTCGGCGGTGCCGCCGCGAGTGTCATCCGACCTCGCCGCGAAGCGGACACCCTTTCCGATCGGTGGTGTCGCCGTACGGGGGAAGCAGACCGAGGCGTGGAGCGGACATCCCTTCCGGCCGGTGGTGCCGCCGTACGGGGGAAGCCGGCCAAGGCGTGAAGCGGAGACCCCTTCCGTTCGGTGGTGCCGCCGAAAGGGGCGTCCGCTTCCGGTCGGCGGTGCCACTGGAAGGGGCGTCTTCCGGCCGAGGCAGGAGCGGAAACCCCTTCCCGAGCGGGGTGAACGGACCGGCCCTGCGCGGGCCGGTCCCGGCCGGGACGGCCGTCTCAGGAGTGATGCGTGACCGGGTCGGTCTCCTCCGCGGAGAGACCGGGGATGCCGTCGATGCTCTCGCGGTTCTTCTGCGCTCGATGGGCGCGCCGCTGCTGGACGTCCCTGCGCCCCGCCCACTCGTCCAGCAGCGTCCGGTCCTCCTCGAAGGACATGAACGGCACCGAGAAGCCGCAGGAGTCGGAGATCCGGTCACAGTCGACGACGATGATCGACCGCACACCCGGATGCGGGCCGAAATTCTTGATCAGTGTTGCGAAGTCGGGGCTCTCCGGTACGACGACCCGGCCGGTGCCGTACAGGCGGAGGATGTTGGGAGGGCCGGAGAAGGCGCAGAACATGACCGTGATGCGGCCGTTCTGGCGGAGGTGCGCGATCGTCTCCACCCCGCTGCCGTCCAGGTCGAGGTAGGCGACGGTGGTGTCGTCGAGAACGGCGAAGGTGTCGGCGTACCCCTTGGGGGACATGTTGACATGACCCCCCTTCTCGGGAGCCGTGGCCACGAAGTAGACCGGCTGCGCTCCGATGAACTCACGCAGCCGGTCGTTGATCCTGTCGTGAATTTTCCCCATGAACAGGACGATAGTTCTTTGCCGTCCGCCGGTCGGCGTCGCGTCCAACAGCTGTATCCAACCGGTGAGCCCTCTCGCCCGCGGACACCCCTTCCCCCTCGGACTCTCCGCTCCCGGCTCTTCCCGCCTTCCCCGTCTCCTGGTCCCGTCTCCCGCCTTGCCCGCCCTCTCCCTCGCCGAGAGGCCGTACCTCCGCTCACGGACCGGGGAGGTGAAGCGGCCGGGGGCACACGCGAAGGCATGCGCGTGCGCCCCCGGCCGTGTGCCCGGATACGCCTTCTGCGGCGGGCTGGATCCCGGAGCCGGAGGCCGGGGTCGCGACCGCTCATCCGCTAGCGATAGTTCGAGAACTGAAGGGCGATCTCCAGGTCCTTCCCCTTGAGAAGGGCGATGACCTCCTGCAGATCGTCCCTCTTCTTCGAGCTCACCCGAAGCTCCTCGCCCTGGATCTGGGCCTTGACGCCCTTGGGCCCCTCATCGCGAATGATCTTCGAGATCTTCTTGGCGTGCTCCTGGTCGATGCCCTCCTTGAGGGTCACCACCAGGCGGTACTCCTTGCCGGACAGCTTGGGCTCGTCCGCGTCCAGGATCTTGAGAGAGAGCCCCCGCTTGATCAGCTTGTCCTTGAAGACGTCGAGCACCGCGTTGGCGCGCTCCTCGCTGTTGGCCTTGATCTCAACGGCCTTCTGACCGCCCGACCAGGCGATGGCCGCGCCGGTGCCCTTGAAGTCGAATCGGTGCCCGATCTCCTTGATCGTCTGGTTCAGCGCGTTGTCGGCCTCCTGGTGGTCGATCTTGCTAACGATGTCGAACGATGAATCCGCCAAAGCACAATCCCCTCTGACCTGCCAGAACTATGAATCACTCCCCGGCTCCCGCAGACCACGGACCGCGAATCACGGCGACGTCCGCGAGCCGGTTCGGTAGACGCGTACGTAACGGATCAGCCTAGCCAGCATCTCCCGCCGATGCCGAGGCGGCAGCGTGTCCTCACCCGTCCTTCACGGGTCCTTCCCACCTCGGCGCGTCTCATCTCCCCTCTCACCCCTCCCGCCCCTCACTCACCCTGCGCGTCTTCCCTCCTCAGTCCTTCGCGCCCCCTGCCCGTCCCCGGCCTCCACCCCCATCGGGCCACCTCACATCCCGGCACCGCGACGCCTCTCGCGTCACTCCTTCCCCAGAAGGCGCCAATCCGAGCAGCGGTATGGGCACAAAAGTCCTGATAGGAGCGGGTATCCGGAGGTGCCCTCCGTTGATGTCACGTCACCCCCGGAAGTCCGCTATTCTTCTTCCTGTCGCCGCCGCAAGCGGAAGACATGGCAGGTTGCCCGAGTGGTCAAAGGGAGCGGTCTGTAAAACCGTCGGCTCAGCCTACGCAGGTTCAAGTCCTGCACCTGCCACCAGCCAAACTGGCAGCTCAGAGGCCCTCCGGGGCCTCTTTTGCGTTTCCGGGACATGCAGTCGCAGGCAGCTGGAAGCAGCCGCATGTCACCACTCCACCAATACGCACGCAATGACCTTGATCGTGTTTTCCCAGGTCGCGCCGGGCTTTCCGGTGGCTCTGGAACGGGCATCGGCCTTTCGACGGTCTGCTGAGACGTGACAGGATGTGCCGCATGCTGACTCGAAGGAACCGTGCCGCGTAGGCCGCCCGGCACTCTGCGTTCAGGGTGCCCTCGATCATCCGGCCACACCCCGGCCAGGCAGATACCTGGAATCTCTCGTAAGACCCATGCCGCGATACGACGGCTGGAAGCCGAGCGTCTGTGGCTGGACGCCCTGGCCGACGCCTTGGACCAGTACGCAGGGTTTCTCCGGCACTCTGGCCGATACCTCTACCTCCGTCCGGACGGGTTGCCATGTTGCGACCCCTTAGAAGCCCGTGACCTCCTGGAAGAAGCCCTCCACGCCCTGCCTTCGTTCGCTCGATCTGAGCTCCGGCGAATCGTGGAGCCTCTGGACACGAAGTTCCGCGACCGGACCCTTCCCGATCCAAGGGCAGACGAAGGATGCTCGTCGATGTCAGGTACATGGTGGCGACATCGCCTGGCCGAATGGTGATCATGTAACGGCCTAGAGCAATGCTTGAGACCTGTGGATCTGTCGGGAAGGGATGTACCTTCCCGATGATCACGTATCACCTCAAGCATGACCGACGCGCCAACGTCGGTCGGGAAGGCACACCCGATGCTCACCGTAGTTCCTGACACGTCTGACCGCGAGCCGGCCGACGCCGCTGTCGCTGGTTCGGTGTCGTTGATCGATGAGATCGTGCGGGAGGGCGCCCGCCGGATGCTCGCCGAAGCGTTGCAGGCCGAGGTCGACGCCTATATCGCCCGGTTCGCCGACGAACGCGACGAGCGGGGCCGTCGCTTGGTGGTGCGGAACGGCTCCCATCGGCCGCGCGAGGTCCTGACCTCGGCCGGGGCGATCGAGGTGACGGCTCCGCGGGTCAACGACAAGCGGACCGATCCCGAGACGGACGAGCGGCAGCGGTTCTCCTCGGCGATCTTGCCGCCGTGGTGCCGGAAGACCCCGAAGATCAGCGAGGTGCTGCCGCTGCTCTACCTGCACGGCCTGTTGACGGGCGACTTCGTGCCCGCGCTCGGCCAGTTCCTGGGCAGCTCGGCGGGGCTTTCGGCGCCGGTCATCACCAAGCTGACCGAGCAGTGGAAGGGTGAGCAGAGGGCGTTCACCACCCGTGATCTGCGGGACGTCGACTTCGTCTACTTGTGGGCTGATGGCATCCACGTCAACATCCGGCTCGAGGAACACAAGCTCTGCCTGCTGGTCATGATCGGGGTCCGCGCGGACGGCCGTAAAGAGCTCATCGCGCTGACGGATGGCTATCGGGAGTCGACCGAGTCGTGGGCCGACCTGCTCCGCGACTGCAAACGCCGCGGGATGCGCGCGCCCGTCTTGGCGGTCGGGGACGGCGCGCTCGGCTTCTGGGGAGCGCTCGCGGAGGTGTTTCCGCAGGCCAAGACCCAGCGCTGCTGGTTTCACAAGATCGCTAACGTGCTCGGGGCCCCTACCGAAGTCGGCGCATCCCGGGGCGAAGAAGCAGCTCACGGAGATCTGGAACGCCGAAGACAAGACCCACGCGCTGCGGGCGGTGAAGGAGTTCGAGGCCACCTACGGCGTCAAGCACCCCAAAGCCATCGCCAAGATCCGCGACGACATCGACGAACTCTTGGCGTTCTACGACTTCCCGGCCGAACACTGGCAGCACCTGCGGACGACCAACCCGATTGAGTCGACATTCGCGACCGTCCGCCACCGCACCAAAGTCACCAAAGGCCCGGGTTCACGGGCGGCTGGCCTGGCCATGGCATTCAAGCTCATCGAGTCCGCCCAGGCCCGGTGGCGGGCGGTCAACGCACCCCACCTCGTCGCACTCGTCCGCGCCGGAGCCACCTTCAGCAACGGCAAGCTCGTCGAACGCCCCGACGACAAACCAGCAGCCGCCTGAGAGGACGTTCTGCCTGCTTGAGTGATAGTTCATGGATTGTGCCAGGTTATAGTGCTTTCGCCGGTTGCTCGTTTCGCGAGGTTCGCGATCATCGCGAGGCGGATCATGCTCTCGGAGTGTGCGGGCTTGGTCTCGTAATCTCGTGCCAGGCGACAGTGCATCATGATCCATCCGAAGCTCTGTCCAACACCTTCCGGATCTCCAGCACCGGCCCACAGTAGACGCCCTATTGCCCCCCGAGCGCTGTAACTGCGAGCCTTTTGCGATGATTGAGATCCTCGACAACCTGGATGTGCTGGCTCGCCCTGTGCTGGACCTGTCGGAGCTGAAGATGGGTGGCGTTGCCCTGGGGGCGGCAGCGACCAGCATCGCCCCGCAGTTCATCGTCGAGGTCCAGTCGTCGGTCGTCGCTCGCGTTCGGGACGTGTACGACCCCGACCAGGATGACATCGGCCGGGAGTACTACGACGCCGACGGACAGCGGTTGACTCTGGACGAGGTTATCGACCATACGGCCCGGTCAGACGGAGCCCTGTACCGCCTCGACGAGATCAGCTACAAGATCCGCGGCGGCACGGTGGTCGGCTTCGCCATCTACGGCCGGCACCTCGCTCACTTCAGGCACCTGACCTCATACGAGAAGTTCCTGACGGCCTTCGGCAGCCCGGACCAGACCCGAACGGACACGGAAGGCGGCGAATCCATGGGCTACACCGCCTACTACTGGGGCGCACGCAAGCAAGTGCAATGGGACGACCATGACCTTCGGATCATCCTGATCAATCTAGGCGACTTCGAGGGAAACACCGGCCCCTGAGCCAGCTCACACCAGAAGCCAGGTTCCGGACCCGGCGTCACCGTGCTGGCCGCCAGGATCTTAAGAAAATGATCCACAGGTCTTGACTATTGCTCACGGCCCAGTGTGCAGCACAAGCGAAAGGGTCCCGAATGACTTCCGGGACCCTCTTACGTTGAACATCTCAGCCGACCGGCGTGTCACCGATCCGCTGGTTCGCGAGATCCTTTCAGCGCCACAGGCGCAGACGAGTGCAAGGGGCCTGTTCTATGCTCACGGCCCTATGGGCCCCTTGCGCACGCTATCTGCCACGGAGATCCTTTCGGAGCGACTCCTGCTGCGCAGTGTGTTGCACGATGCCGACCGTGAAGGATTCATCGAGCTCTCGACCGACTCCGAGGTTCAGGCATACATCGGTGGTCCTCAGCCTCGGAATGACGTCGAGCAGCGCTTCGATGCAGCAATCGCCAACGCGACATCCAAGCCCGGCAATTACGTCATCGCGGACAACACGACGAACCGACTTATCGGGACGTTGATGCTCGCCCGCCGGTCGACCGATGGCCCCGGGCATGTCACCGAGGATGGCGAGGAACTGGAGCTGGGCTATGTACTGCGGCGCAGTGCATGGGGCGCGGGGTTCGCATTCGAGGCCGCAACCGCCGCGTTGCGCGCAGCGGCCGACGAACTCCCCGACCAGCCGGTCTTGCTCGTGACCCAGACCGCGAACAAGCGATCTCTGAAACTCGCCGCCCGCCTTGGCTTCGGCCCCATCAGCACGTTCGAGGAGTTCGGCGCCGAGCAGACCCTCTGCACGGCACCCTTGTCCATGTTCCGAATCTGATCACAGCATCCAACAGCGGGCCCTCAGGGCAGGAGGCCCAGGGTTTCAGGTACTTCCCAGGCCGTCAGAGGCAGGTCTGATGCGGGAGTGCCGTGCTTTGAACCAGTCGGTGGCGACATCGGTTCCCGTGAAGCGTCCGATCAGCGCCAAGGCCGAGCTGACGCTCTCCTCCCGGTCCACGCGATCCTCGAAGACGTCGTCAGCGCTGATCTGGAAGCGCAGGCCGTCCATTAGGTGATCGAGCGCGTACGGGTCGTCGCCGAAGCGTAACTCCGGTTGGGAGGGGCTGAAGGAGGTCACCAGGCGCCCGTCGCGAGCGTAATGGAGATGGTCCCTGTTGCTGACGTCCATGCTGAGGCCGAAGGCCTCGCGGCCGCCCGCGGTGATGGACAACAGGTGCTCGCGTTCAGCGGTCCCCGGCACGATGCTGATCCAGTCCCCGACCTCGGCGGTCCAGAGGGATCCGTCGTCGATGTTCTGGTCGAGGATCTCCTCCAGGTAGCACGGGGTGCGGGTAGAGAGGTCCAGCTGATAGATCGGGGCGAGGGCGTCCAGGTCCGCGCCCTTGATCCAGATGGCACTGAATCCCAGCGCCCACAGATCCATGTCGCCGTCGAGATCCTCGGTGAAGAGGGTCGAGGCCAGAAGGTCGTGCAGGTAGGTCGGTGACTGCATGGCCGCCTCTCGGAAGGAGTAGGCATCCAGCGGAATGCCCCCTCCTCAAAGGTGGGGCAGGGGTTGCCTTGCTCGATTCTTGCGAGGAAGACGTTGACGGGCCGATCCTGCAGGCCCCCATTAGCTCACCGGGTAGACGTCCTGGAGCTCGTGAAGGTCACCGGGGAGCGCCACACTCATCACCAGGAGCACCGCCCCGGCAGCGTCATGCATGGTGGCCAGCACCCCAAGGAGAGGGTTGGAAGAGCCGAGCAACTCCGCACCAGGTGCTTTTCGACGGCTTCGTCCTGGTCCAGGTCATCCGCTGCCGCTGGGAGTCCTGTTACCTGCCCTGCAAGGGACGCTGAGAAATCGTGATCGAGGAACACGTCGACGGTCCGGCGAACGAACTGATGCGCGAGCTGCGCCGCCCTCCAGGAAATCGATATTCGGCCAGAACCGCTTGCTGGACGCCAGCATGGTCGACTACTTCGTCAGCGCTTCTCGCCGGCTGATGTGCGCAGGCAACTCGCTCAGGTGCTGGAGGCAGGCGGCCGCCTCAGGCCCCGTCTGTCTTCACGCCATTCCCTGTCGTTCCATCTCGCGTAGGCTCCGCCCAGAGGGCCGAACACGATGCGAGGGTCATCGGACTGCACAAGGCAGAACATTCGGTGCCCCATCAACATCGCCGTCCACGAGTTACAGGCAATGATGTCCAGGACCATCTCGGCGACCTCGGAAAAACGCACTGCGAACCTGTCGTAACCGATCAGCACCAGAACCAGGCCGGTCGCCTCCGGCTTAACTCCGTAGTCACAAACCGCGACATCGCCAAGGCAGTCACCGAGCGCCACCAGGCTGCCTCCGTAGTGGGCCGGGAAACCAAGCGCCGAGGCGAAGTCCCGATGCAGATCACCTTCCTCCAGCCAGCCCGAGGCATCCAGGCGGACCACCTGATAGCCGTGAGCAACCAGCCAGTCGATCGCCTCGTTCAAAATCGCCTGATGCCAGAAGAGCGTCACCGGCGAGCCTGCCATCAGGCGGTAGTCCAAGTGATGAGTGGATCGGGCATCCTGGTCGAAGACTGCCATGATAGGTAAGGCTAGTCACCGCTGAAGCAGTACTGCCATCCAATGAAAGACCACGCCTGCGGCGGGGGTAATCCGGCTCTGGGATGATCATCAGAGGCAAGGGCCGGGTTCGGGCCCAGACACCCGACGACACCGGACCGGACGGGCCCGTCCTCATGGCCAGGTAGCCCATCCGATTCACTACGTAGTGCGGCGCCGCCGTCGTGACAGACGCCACATGGTCAGCCGCCCGTAGCGGTACCGCAGGGCCACCTGGTCGCCATCGGGGATCAGCAGCACCTTCCTGATCAGCGGACCGCCGTAATCGGGACGCAAACGCAGGCGCAGCAGCTTCACCCGCACGATCGGCCACAGACTCCCACGACCGTGAATCGCCTCCCACCCCTTCACCAGGATGGGCCGTACCTCCTCGAACTCCGGCAGGGGACGCACCTGGCACCATGTGCGGGGAAAGTCATCCCTCACCACCTGGAGCTCCGCGATCGGGCGGCGCCCTCTCAAGAGCACGAACACCGTCCCGTCGTCATGATCCATCAGCGCCGTCCAAGAAAAGGTGCCTCTCTCCTGGCCAAACGTCCTGTCGTCACTTGGAATGTAGCCCTGGTGGAGCGCTTCTACGAGCCACAACCTCAGGCCGCTGTAATGCAAACTGAGGTTGGGCGGCGGGGCGCCGATGGTCGGAGTGGGGTGGGTACGAGACGGGTGTGGTGTGGCTACGGCCTGGGGCGCCGTCGGTGGACCGGCTGGACTGCCGCCCGCGCCGCACGCTCGCCGGGGGCGGCGGAGGAACGGGTACGGCAGCACGGCGCGCCGCAGCGGTGGAATGCTCGGCGTGGCGGAACCCGGCAACACCAGGACCAGAAGGGGCGACCTCATGCCGATCCAGGGTGTGCTTTTCGACGTGGACGACACCCTGTTCGACTACTCGACCTCGGAAGAAGTCGGCGTGCTCACCCACCTGCGGGCCGAAGGACTGCTTGAGAGGTTCCCCGACTCCACCACGGCGCTCGCGCTCTGGCGGGATGTCATGGAGAGGCAGTACGCCCGCTTTCTGAACGGCGAGCTCACCTTCACCGAACAGCAGCTCGAACGCACCAGGGAATTCCTCTCCCACCTCGGGCAGATCACGCATGCCGGTCTGTCAGACCAGGAAGCCTCCGCGTGGTTCGCCGGATACCAGGCTCACCGCAGGGCCGCCTGGGCGGCGTTCCCCGACGCCGAGCCGGTCCTCAGGAAACTCGCACCCGACTACCGCCTCGGCGTCGTCTCCAACTCATCCGCCGATCACCAGCGTCACAAGCTCGACGTCCTTGGCCTTCTGCCCTACTTCGGCGACACGCTTGTGTGCTCCGAGCAGCACGGCGCGGCCAAGCCCGCGTCGAGCATCTTCGTCGCCGGCTGCGCTTCCCTCGGCCTCCAGCCGCACGAAGTGGCCTACGTCGGTGACAAGTACGCGTTGGACGCGGTGGGAGCCCACGAGGCAGGGCTGCACGCCTACTGGCTCGACCGGGCGAACGTCAGCGCCGGCACGGTCATCGGTAGCGGCATTCGAGTCATCCAGTCCCTCGCCGAACTCCCGGCCGCGCTCACCGGCTGAGCTCTGTCGGCACCATGCCACCCGTGGCGAAACCGGCACCATGCCGCCCATGGTGAAGCGTGGCTCGGCTGGCGGCAGCCGATGGCGATCGACGGGTTCGGGCCGGACCGGGCCCGTACTGGCTGCGTGACCTGGACGACGGGTCCTGGGCTCGAGGTCATCACCAACCCCGTGATCGGCCTGCGCGGATCACAGAAGGACCCGCTGCGCGAGAAGGTGCCGTGGCAGGGCGGGCGGCCCATCCGTGGCTGTGGCGCGGCGTGGCGATCACCGTGGTCTCGTCGGCCTCGGTTTCCCGCCGACTCGCCGGACCTGTTCGAGGATGTGCGGCAGGTGCCGGATCAGTGTCACGCCGACGCCGGAGAGAACCGTCATCGAGACCGAAAAAACGCAAGGGCCATATGGAAAGAAAATTATGAGAACGTAAAAAAGTCTTCCGGGAACGGCCGCGGGATCGAAAGGATATCGACCGCGTACGTTTAGCCGTAAAAATGTGCACGTGGCGATTGAGAAATAAGTTCAGTGCCTGCCTTGACGCCTCTCAGATAGGGGGGTTCATGATGGGAGGGTCAGAGGAACGCGAACCTTGGGAGGAAACGTGCTCAAGGAAGCCTGTGTTGTCGGCGCTCTCGTGGCTGCCGCCCTCGCCCCTTCGATTCCCTCGCAGGCGCAGTCCGGAAGCGTCGGCACCGTCGTCTCGTCCACCAATCACTCCGTCTCGCAGGCCCCGAAATGTAAATGGCTCGACGAGGGAGGGAGGAGGTGCTACTACTGCCGCGACAAGAAAGGCAGTGGATACAAGAAGCAGTACTGTGAGCGAAAGCACGACGAGTCCGAGACGTCGACCGAGGTCGAATGCGTGACCACCAAAGACCCGACCACGACCAGCCCGAACCGCACGTGCAAGACGTGTACGGACGCCAAGACCGGGAAGCGCATTTCCAAGGTGTGCGACAGCTAGCTTCATGAGGTGCTGCTGAATCTCGCCGCGCCCCACCCGCTGTGTGGCGGGTGAACCTGATGACCGTGTCCACCGTCACGAGGACACCGCCGGAGTTTGCCGCCCGTTGCCCATGGCTCCGGAGGAACAAGGAGGTCCCGCCCGATCGAGGTGATCGGACGGGATCTCGTCAACCCTTGAGCACTAAAATCCAGACGTCATCCAGAGGTCATTCTTCACCTGTCGTCGGGAACGGCCTGTAACGTCGTCGGCTCGGCCTGTGTTGATTCAAACCGCACCCGCCACGCAGGTAGAAAGAGCTCCCTCGCCGGCGGAAACGTGGTGAGGAGGCTCTTCTCGTATGTCCGGCCGTTAACGATGCTCTATGACTGATCTTTCCCAATGCGTTTCCATGGGCCTATGCTCCATGAGGGCGTAGGTTCATGGTCCACGGTGTGAACGGCAACGATCCCGACGTTTACCTGCCAGGTCGGTGACCACACGCCCTCCGCGAAGAAACGGATCACCGAAGGGGAATCATGGGGGCCGAGGGCTGGGAATCGATCGAGTCGGCGGACGAGTTGCGGGAGGTGCTTGGCGCACCCAAACCGGCCGCGCTCGCGAAGGAGCGGAGGACCCTGCACGAGCTGGACCGTGCCTGGCTGGCCGCCTCGCCGTTCTGCCTCGTCGCGACCTCGGACGCCGACGGTAACTGCGACGTCTCGCCCAAGGGTGACCCGCCGGGATTCACACTGGTCCTGGACGACTCCACGATTGCGATCCCGGAACGGCCGGGCAATCGCAGGGCGGACGGATTCCACAACATCCTGCGAAACCCGCACGTCGGCCTGATCTACTTCGTCCCCGGCCGCGGCGACACCCTGCGGGTCAACGGCCGGGCGCGCCTGGTGCGCGAGGCCCCCTTCTTCGACCGGATGGTGGTCAAGGGGCACCGGCCGTCGCTCGCGATCGTGGTCGAGATCGAGCAGATCTTCCACCACTGCTCCAAGGCTTTCCTCCGCTCGGAACTGTGGCGCCCGGAGAGCTGGAACCCGCAGGTCGTGCCCTCGCGGGCGCGTATCGCCCAGGCGCTGGAACGACAGGGGGAGCCGATCGAGGAACTGGAGCGTTACTACGGCCCCGCCTACGCGGAGGGGATATATCGCTGAGTGGGCGGGTGGGTCGCGTCCACGTGTACCGCTGAGGGGACGGGCGGGTCGCGTCCGCTGTCCGCAGAGGTGGTGTACGGGTTTCCCCAGGTCGTGCCGGGTGTTATGCGACCTGACCGGCGCGGTGGAAGCACCAGAGGCGGCGGCCGAGCGCGACCGCCCCGAGCACGCAGCAGGTGAGACAGAAGAGCGCCAGCAGTGGCAGCAGCCAGGCGGTGACGATCCAGTAGTGGATGCTGAACGCCCCCCAGATCAGCGTCGGCAGCACCGGGCCCAGCACCGTCACCAGGGCGAGGGGCACGAGCCGCGGGATCAGCCTCGGCCGGCGCGCCGCGCGGCGTCGCGAGGCCCAGCGGCGCGCTCGGACGATCGCGGTGACCAGCAGTGCGGTCATCCCCGCCGTGAGCCCGAGCAGGACCGTGTTCACGACGGTGAGCGGGTTGCTCATCGGCGTTGTCGGCGCCCCGATCCGTTCGGCGAGAAGGTTGGTCGAGAGCAGACCGGGATCGCCGCCGCTGTTGGTGAGGACGATGGCGGCCACACCGGTCTTGGGGGAGAAGACCATGTCTCCGGTCCACGTCGCCAGCGTTCCGCCGTGGCCGATCACCGACGGCGGGGCGTCCGCCGCGAGGGGGCGGGACTGCCAGCCGAGGGCGTAGGCGCCGGCCTTGGGCTGGACGGTGTGCAACTCGGCCAGGGAGCCGGCGCTCAGCAGGTCCGCCCCGAAGGTTCCCTGGTTGAACCGCAGCCACCGCACCATGTCGTCCAGGGTCGAGATCACCCCGCCGTTGCCGACGCAGAACCCCGGCATCTCCGGTGCCGCGACGGCGATCCCGAGAACGACCTCGTACCCGGACGGCAGGCCCTCGGCACGATCGGAACACCCCGAGGTCGAGCCGGTGCCGGTCATGCCCAGCGGCGTGAACAGCTCGCTGCGGAGAAAGGCGTCGAAGGACCTGCCCGACACCACTTCGACGATCCTCGCCGCGATCGAGTAGTTGGTGTTGTGGTACTCCGAGCGGGTGCCCGGATCGGCGGCGAGGGTCTTGTCGGCCAGCCTGGCCACGACCTCCCGCGCGCCGCGCGGAGGCGGGAACACGTACTCGTTGTTCGTGTCGTTCGAGAGCCCCGAGGTGTGGCTGAGGACCTGGCGCACGGTGATCCTGGTGAAGCGCGGATCGGCCATCTCGAAGTCGGGCAGCAGCTTGACGACCGGGTCGTCCAGGGAGACGCGGTCACGGTCGACGAGCAGCATGATCGCCGCAGCCGTCATCGACTTGCTCATCGACGCGATCCGGAAGCGGGTCCGCGCCGTCACCGCGTTGCCGTCCCCGTCCCGGCCGCGGACGATCGTCTCGACCGACGACCCGTCGATCACGGCCGCCGCGACCCCCGGCGCACCGTAGACGGAGCGGTAGTCGTCGACCAGCCGTTCGCCGACGGCATGGGCCGGTGCCGTCCAGCCGAGCAGCACGGCGACGAGCACACCGCCGAGGACGAGGAGGGCGGTCACCCGAGGAAAGAACAGATGGAGGAGATGCACGACGTCGAACGTAGGCCGGGCGTCACCGGCCGACATCACCCCAAGGGGTGAGACGGCACCACTCGGCAGGATGGAATCTCAGCCGGGCAGATCGCCGCGCCCCACAAGCCCGTTCTCGTACGCGTGGATCACCACGTGCACGCGGTCGCGCAGGTTCAGTTTCTGCAGGACGGCCCGGACGTGCGACTTCACCGTGTTCTCGCTCAGCACCAGTTCCGCGCGGATCTCGTTGTTGGACCTGCCGCGGGCGAGCAGGCCGAAGATCTCGACCTCGCGGGGGGTGAGGCCGTCCAGGGCCGTCGTCCTTCGCGTCGGTACCCGTCGTACGAGATCGAGGATCGTCGCGGCCACTCCCGGGGCCAGCGCCGCCGTCCCGGAGGCGACGTCGCACACGGCCTGGGCCAGGGCCGCGGGCCGGACGTCCTTGGTCAGGTAGCCGCTCGCGCCGGCCCGGATGGCGGCCACGACGAGTTCGTCGTCGTCGAACGTCGTCAGCATGAGCACCCGGGTCGCGGGCGCGATCCTGACGATCTCCGCCGTGGCGGCGACCCCGTCCATGCGCGGCATGCGGATGTCCATCAGCACCACGTCGAGACGGTGCCGCCGGACGACCTCGATCGCGTCGCCGCCGTTCGCGACGTCGTGGGTGACCTCGATGCGTTCGTCGGCCGACAGCACCGTACGGAGCGAGGCCCGCAGCAGCTCCTGGTCGTCGACGAGCATGACTCGGATCCCGGTCACCGGGGCACCGTCTTTCTCGTGGGCACCACTACGGTGCTCGGTGAAGGGACTCGGTGGCGGCCGGGTCATGCCCCTCCTTCGTGGGGAGCCGCGCCCGCAGCACCCAACCGTCGTCCCCGTCGTCGACCGACAGGGTGCCGCCCGCGGTGCGCACACGTTCCTCGATCCCCATCAATCCCGTCCCCTGACCGCCGCCGTCGCGAAGCGCCCTGCCGCCGTCGTCGCGTACCTCCACCATCACCTCGGCCGGGGTCCAGCGCAGGCGGACGGTCACCTCGACCGGCGGTTCGAGGTGGCGCAGCGCGTTGGTGATGCCCTCCTGCACGGTCCGGACCGCCGCGACCTCGGCGCTCAGGCTCAGCGGCCGTCGCTCGCCCACCTCCGCGAACGTCACCGCGTGGAGCGGGCTCGCCGCCGAGGCCACGAGGTCGGGGAGGGCGTCGAGCGAGATCGGGACCTCCCCGGGCCGGGAACCGGCGCGCGGCGCCGAGGTGGCCAGCATCGCCCGCAGACCTTGGTGGGCGTCCCGGCCGGCCTCGGCGATGTCGCCGAGTTCGTGGCGGGTCGCCGGATCCGCCGTCGTCACCGCCGCGGCCTCGATCCGCGCGACCATGACGGTGACCGTGTGGGCGATCACGTCGTGCAGGTCGCGGCGGATGCCGGCCCGTTCGTCCGCGACCGCCGCGGCCAGCCGTTCGCTCTCGGCCCGTTGCCGGGTCTCGTACCTGCGACGTACCAGCAGGGCCGCGAGCCACACGCCGCCGACCACGAGCATCAGCAGGCCACCCTCGACGAGGGGGGTCCACCCGGGGGTGTCAGGGGGCAGCCGGGCCCACGCCACCAGCTCGGTGAGCACGATCCCGAGCGCGGCGACGGCCAACGCGACCGCCGAGGACCTGACCGGGACCAGGCCGGTCAGCCGCCACAACATGAGGGGGAAGCACACGGCCGAGGGCAGCATGCTCGGTGACCAGCCCAGCTGGGGCATCGTCACCAGGACGAGCATCGCCAGCGCGCCGATCGCGTACCCCGCCCACGGCCGTCGATCGGCGACGACCACTCCCGCATGGAGCAGGCCGGCGGCACCCGCCGAGGCGAAGATCTGCCACAGGTCCGCGCCGAGGTGCCGGACGCCGACCAAGATGATCACCGTCAGGAGAGCGACGACCAGGTGCGCCGTCACCGCCACCGGCGTCGGCCACGTGCTCCGGCGCTGGGAGGCTGTCACGGTCGTCGCCTTCCGGTGGGCTCGTGGTGGGGGAGCCGTACCCGGCTCGACGCGCCACAGGATAGCCAGCGGCGGGCAGGACGACTCCGGCCCCCCGCCGCGAACCCACCGACGACGCCCGTTCGATGAGCCGCCTCGCCGAACGCCGAGCCGTCGAAGCGTCCGGCGTCCCGGAAGGCCGCGCGCGCGAGCAGAACACCATCCGGTCGTTGACGGTGCTCTGTTAGGAAATCACGAACCACATCCCCTCCTGCGTGGACGCGGAGGGGATGTACCGCTGAGCGGGTGGGCGAGTGGTCAGGGGCTGCCCAGTGCCCGGTATTCCCAGCCCGCCGCCCGCCAGGTGTCCGCGTCGAGCGCGTGCCTGCCGTCCACGATCCGGGGGTGCTTGACCACGCTCGCCAGTGCCGAGGGCTCGATCTCGCGGAACTCGGCCCACTCGGTGAGCAGGACGACCACGTCCGCGTCACGGGCCACGTCCAGCGCGCTCGTGCCGTACCTGAGTTCCGGATAGGTGCGGCGCGCGTTGTCCATCGCGGCCGGGTCGTACACCCGGACGTTGGCGCCCAGGCCGTGCATGGTCCTGGCCACGTCCAGCGCCGGGGCGTCCCTGATGTCGTCGGAGTTGGGTTTGAAGGCCGCGCCCAGGCAGGCGATCCTCTTGCCGTCGAGCCGGCCGTCGAGCAGTTCCCTGACCAGGTCGATGGTCCGGGAACGGCGGCGCCGGTTGATCGCGTCGACCTCGCGGAGGAAGGACACGGCCTGGCCGACGCCGATCTCCTCGGCCCGGTGCGCGAAGGCCCGAATGTCCTTGGGCAGGCAGCCGCCGCCGAAGCCGAGGCCGGGCTGGAGGAACCGGCCGCCGATCCGGTCGTCATAGGCGAGGGCCTTGGCCAGGTCGCGGACGTCGGCCCCGGTGGCCTCGCAGACCTCGGCCATCGCGTTGATGTAGGAGATCTTGGTGGCCAGGAACGAGTTGGCGGCCACCTTGACCAGCTCCGCGGTGGCCAGGTCGGTGACGACCACCGGGGTACCGAGGTCGAGGATCGGCTGGAACGCCGCGGTGAGGCGTTCGCGCGCCCATTCGGAGGTGACGCCGAACACGAGCCGATCGGGCTTGAGGGTGTCGTCGACGGCGAAGCCCTCCCGCAGGAACTCGGGGTTCCAGGCCAGCTCCACCTCCTCTCCCGCGGGGGCCAGCTCGCGCAGCATGCC
This sequence comes from Streptosporangium sp. NPDC000095, assembly GCF_042899335.1. Taxonomy (NCBI): domain Bacteria; kingdom Bacillati; phylum Actinomycetota; class Actinomycetes; order Streptosporangiales; family Streptosporangiaceae; genus Streptosporangium; species Streptosporangium sp. NPDC000095. Next base: position 165,276 of record NZ_JBIAZS010000002.1, on the reverse strand, counting down.
GGCCAGGCGGGTGGCGGTGTTCACCGGGACGGTCGACTTGCCGACCACCAGGCAGCGCCGGGTCAGGTGGGCGGCCAGGTCGCGTACGGCGGCGTCGACGTAGGTCAGGTCGCAGGCGTCCGAGCCGGGCTGCTGGGGGGTGCCGACGCAAACGAAGTGGACGTCGCCGTGCTCGGCGGCCTCCGCGTAGGAGGTGGTGAACCGGAGACGGCCCGACTCCAGGGCCTTGCCCAGTAACTCGGGCAGGCCGGGCTCGAAGAAGGGTACTTCTCCGGCCTGTAGTTTTTCGATCTTCTTGCTGTCCACGTCGAGGCCGACCACGTCGTACCCCAGCGACGCCATGCAAACCGCGTGCGTCGCGCCGAGATAGCCGGTTCCGATCACGGTCAATCGGGGGAGCTCGGCTTCGCCCATATCCGTCGTCCTATCTACTACTTGTCTTCGGGCTCTTGTTCAGGAACAGTCGTCGGCCTTGGAAAGGGCTCCGCCGGTGACCTTGTTGTCGCAGGTGATCGTGTTTCCGCCGACCGTGTCGTTGATGCCGAAGCCGCCCGAACCACCAAGATCGATGGTGTTGGCCTGGAACACGTTTCCGGTGCCCCAGCCATTTACGATCTTGTGAGTCTGGAATCCGTCCCCGTTGCTCTGGCTACCGGTGTTACCGCGAATGAGATAGCCGTTGCCCTTGACGTCGACCCATGAATCGTTGTGCTTGGAGCCGCCGAGGCGGGAACCGTCGAAGACGTTGTCGAGGATGCGGCCGTCCGAGGTGCCCTCCTTGATGTCGATCGCCTCGGCGGTGGCCCGGATGACGTTGCCGCGCACGGTGTTGCGATCGCTGCGGTCCATCTGCCCGCCGGAGAAGGCCGCCCAGTTGCTCTCCGCGGTGCCGAGGTAGACGCCCTCGCCGAACTTCTCCCGGCGCAGGCCGGTCGCGTAGATCATGCAGTACTGGACGGTGTTGTCGCTGCTGAAGTTGCGCAGGTGGATCGCCTCGTCCCCGATGTGGTGGACGGTCAGCTGCTGGATGATCGTGTTGCCGGTGCGGTCGGCCATCACCCCCTTCTGGCTGTTGCGGACGGTGAAGCCGACCAGCCGCCAGTGATCGACCTCGTTGAGGTGGAAGGCGTAGCCCTTCTTGATCCCGCCGCCGTCGATGATCGCCTCGGGCGGGCCGCAGACGAAGATCGGTTCGGCCTCCGTCCCGGAGACCGCCGCCACGAACCGGCCGCTGTAGACACCGGGCTCCAGCCTGATCACCGCGCCCGGCTCGACCGCCTCAAGGGCCTCGGCGAGTTCGGTGGCGTCCGTGACGGTCACCGTGGCCTCGGGGCACTCGACCAGCCCTTTCCCGAGGGGTACGGCGATGTCAGGCGGCTCCTGCGACGCGACGAACTCCTCGGCGTCCCTGTCCTCGGCGTCCCTGTCCTCGTTCACGTCATCCTCCGCCCGCGCGGTGTCGTCCTCCTGCTGTGCGGCCGGCGCGTCCGCGCTTTTCGGCCGGATGTCCTCGATCGCGGTGCCCGGCTCCTCCGCACCGCCGAACAGCCCGCGCAGCAGCACTACGACGATCACCGTGATGACCGCCCCGGCGAGCATCCCCACCAGGGTCTTCCTGTCAATGTCCAGGCGCATCGCTCAACTTCTCTCGGCTGGAGTATGGGCGGCGGTCCGCAGGAGCTTGGCCGGTCGCTCTTCCAGCAGTGTCTGCTTCTCGTACGGATGGACGAACCGGCGACCGGCCCGCGGGCCGTCGCCGCGTAGTGCCCGGAGCGCCGAGAGCACGATCAGGGAGATGACTCCCAGCCAGATCAGGTTCATCGGCTTGGCGATCCGCTTGACCATCGTCCAGAAGCCGGCGGTGTCCTGCCAGCCGGTGGTGTTGTTCTGCGCGATGGTCGTGGCTCCCTTCGCCCGGCCGGTGTCGAGCGCGCTGCGGCCGGCACCGCCCAGGGTGTTCCCGGTGATCGTGGTGCCCTCGGCCTTGCCGAGCAGCGAGATCGCGTGCAGCGAGGCGGACTCGACCGTGTTGGCGGAGATGGTGGCCTCGGAGTCACGGAGGTAGATCGCGGTCTGGGTGTCCCGCACGATGTTGCCGCTGATCCGGGCCCCCTGAACCCCGCCGCGCAGCGCGATTCCCTGGCTGCGCTGGCCGGTGAGACGGTTGCCGGAGACCCGGACCCCGGTGGCGTCCTCGCTCACCACGATGCCCATCTCCCCGCCGATCACCTCGGTGGTCTGTACGACGAGCTTGACGCCGCCCTGGATCTCCACGCCGTAGCGGCCGTTGTCCCGCGCCGTGCTGCTCGTCACCGAGCTGCCGCCGAAGCTGCGCAGCGACTCCCCGGACGCCGACGGCCCCCGGGCGAGCGGCAGGCCGCTGATGGTGAAGCCGTTGCCGTTGTTGCGCTCGGCTCCCGAACCGGTGATCGTGACGTTCTGCGTGCCCCTGGACAGGACGAACCCGTCACCCCTGCTGCCGGTCACGGTGGTGTTCTCGATGGTGGCGTTGCGCGCGAACCGGTGCAGCAGGATCCCGTGGACCAGGCTCCCGGTGACCGAGACGTTGATGATCCGGGTCTCGTTGGAGGCCGTGATGAAGATCCCGTACGCGTTGCCGGTGACCTTGGTGTCGGTGATGTCGCCGGTGACCAGATTGGCCTCGGGCAGCCGGTAGGCGACCCTGCCCCGGCCGGCTCCGTTGGTGATCTCGACCTCGTTACCGCTGCCCCTGCTCGGCACGAGGAGGCCGTTGGGCAGGAGCGCCCGCTGCTGGGAGGAGGCTCGCTTCGGCCGGGAGGTGGGGTTCGGCGAGGAGGTGGGCGACGCCCCCGGCAGGGAGGCGGGGACGGTCACCAGATCGGCGTTCGTGGTCGGCCGGTCACTGCCGGTCAACGCGAGCCCGCCGGTCGGGCCGCTCCAGAATCCGAGATGCTCCACCGTCGCGTGGCTCATCTTGAGTTCCCCGCCGATCACGCGCAGGTAGGCGCGTCCGTCGGAGACCTTGGTGTCGGCCGTCCTGTCGTGCGCGTTCCAGCTGGTGATCCGCACCGGGTTTCGTGCCGAACCGTTGATTTTGATGTTCGCGCCGAAGCTCACGATCGACACGAAGGCACCCGGGTCGCTGCGCATCCGGATCACCAGGGGGCCGGTCGCGTTCTGGAGCACGACTTTGGCCCCCGGACCGGCGAACAGGTTGATGCCGAGCACGTAGGAGCCGTCCGACTGCTTCTGGAAGTGCTCCTGTCCGAGGCGTTCCAGGTCCGCGACCCGGTACGGCTCGCGGCGCTGCGGTAGCACGAGCGTCTGGCCGTTGGCCGAGCTGGAGATGTGCGGCACGCGGGATCTCGCGGCGGCGGGGCCGCCCCGCGCCATCGCCGAGGTCAGCGTCGCCCGGGTCTGCATGATCCGCAGATCCTCCTGGTCGACCAGGGCAGACTGCTGCTGTGCCTCCACCGCGGGCACCTCGTTCACGCCGGGAGGTGGCACGGGGCGATCGATGTAGGAGAGGTATGTCCAGGTACCGGCCGCGGACAGGCACAGGGCCAGGAAGATGAGGAGGGTACGGCTCCTCTTCCGGGGTGGCGGGCTCATCCCCTGCCTCCCACGGGAGCGCCGCCGACGGAGGGACCGCCGATTGAGGGGCCGCCGATTGAGGGGCCCGTCATGTGGACCGGGTCGAGGTGCGGCGAGGACGGCCGCCGGCGCCATGCAAGATGCCCGTCGGCGGGCACCGGGTGGTCCGGCGCGGGCACGGCGGCGTGGCGCAGCACCTGGAACCGCCCCTCGGCGAGCAGTCGCTGCTGCTCGTAGGGGTTGCGGATCTCCCTGCGGCGTTGCCTGCGTTCCACGACAGCGCGGGATCGGATCGCCGACACGATCACCAGGAGGATGACCGCGGCCCAGATCACGTTCATGGGCTTGACGAAGCGTTTGGCCTTGACCCAGAACGACGACGTGTCGTTCCACTGGTCCTCGTCGTTGTTGTGCTTGTTCACCGTGTCGGCGGCCCGTGCGACGCTGATCGCGCTCGTCCCCGAACCGATGACGGTGTTGCGGGTGATCTCGGAACCTGCCGCGTCGCCGACCACGGTGATCCCGTGGGCCTTGGGGTGCGACAGGGTTGTGATCTTGTTTCCGATGATCATGCCGGCGGAGTCGCGGAGATAGATCCCGGTGATGGTCCCGGCGATCGTGTTGCCGGCCACATGCGCGCCGGTCGCCCTGTCGCGCAGCGCGATCGCCTGTCGGCGCTGGCCGGTCAGCCTGTTGCCGGAGATCTGCACACCGCTGGCGCCCTCGCGCACCACGATTCCCATGTCACCGCCGATGATCTCGCTGGTCTGCACGGCCAGCCGGCTGCCGCCGAGCACCTCGACGCCGTACCTTCCGTTGTCGCGGGCGGTGCTGCCGCTGACCGAACTGTCACCGTAGACGGCGAGCGACTCGCCGCTCGCGGACGGACCGCTCGCGAGCGCCCGTCCGTTGAGCGTGAAGCCGTTGCGCCCGTTCCGCTCGGCCAGGCAGTCGACGACCTTCACCTTCTCGGTCGCTCGCGACAGCACGAAACCGTCGCCGCCGCTACCGATCACCTCGGTCCTCTCGATCGTCGCGTTCTTGGCGAACCGGTGCATGAACACGCCGTGCACCAGGCTGTCGACGATCCTGTTGTCGATGATCTGTGTCTGGTTCGAGCCGGAGACGAAGACGCCGTAGGCGTCGCCGGTGATGACGCTGTTCTTGATCGATCCGGAGACCAGCTCGTCGGCGAGCACGTGTGAGGCGGTGCCGGGGCCGATCGGAATGGTCTCCACGTCGCCGAAGTTGCTGCCGCCCCGCTCGCCCTGCTTGGTGTTCGCCAGCCGTTCCCGCTTGTCCTGGTGACGCTGGTCCTTCGTCCGGTGCCGGTAGACACTGGCCGGTCGCTCGGTGCCGGTGAGCGCGATGCCCCCGGTACGGCCGCTCCAGAATCCCAGCTGGGAGACCTGGGTGTGGGACATCTCGAACTCGCCGCCGACCGCCCGGATGTAGGCGCGGCCGTCGGTCGTGGTCGTGTCCGGCTTCTGGGTCCGCACGTCCCAGCTGGTGATCCGCACCGGCCTCTTGGCGGTGCCCTTGATCTCGATGCCGCCGCCGAACGTGATGATCGAGCTGAACGAACCCGGCAGGCTGCCCATCCGCAGCGTCAGCGGGCCGCGCAACTGCAGGCGCGCCCCGTCGGCCACGAAGACGTGGACGCCGAGCAGGTAGGAGCCGTCCTTCAGCCGCCGCAGGTACCGGCCCTTCTCGACGGCCGCCAGATCCTTGAGGGTGTACGCGGCCTCGGTGTTGCGCGCGGGCAGCACCAGCGTCCTGCCGTGCGCCGACACGAAGACCTGGGGCTGCTTGCGCTGGGCGGCCGCGATGCCACCGCTCTGCAGCATGGCCGTGAGCGCGGCGCGAGTCTGGATGATCCGCTGGTCCTCGACGTCCACCAGGATCGCCTGCGCCTCGGCGTCCTCCGCGGCGAGGGTGCCGGCCTCCAGGATCGCGTCGTCCGCCATGATCGCGTCTTCGACCAGAGCCGGGCTCTCCTCCAGGTCGGGGTCGTCCGTCGCGGAGGTCGGGGCCGGGCCGGAGGTCGGGGCGGGGCGGGTCGGCGAGGTGGGAGCGGACGTCGGCTCCGAGTCTTCTCCCGTGGCCGGGTCGGTTGTCCGGGTTGTGGTGGCCGTCGGCCTCGGTTTGGCGGTGGGGGTCCGGGTGGCCTTCGGGGGGGAGTCGTCCTCCGCGGAGGGCTTGGGCTCGGGCGACGGGTCGGCCAGGAACGGGTTGTCGTCCGAGGGCGCGCTGCCCGTCGGAGACGCGCTGGGCCCCGAGACCGCCTCGGAGTTCCCTCCGGGGGTGGGGGAGGAGAGGGCGACGGCCGGCCCGCCCCCCAGCCCGACCGTCAGCGTCGCCGCGCCGAGCAGCACGGAAATGGAGCGTTTCACCTCAGCTCATTCCCTGCAGGGTGGCGGCGCTCTGGCCCGCCCCGCCCACCTGGTCGGAGGTACGGGTGAGCCAGCCCTGCTTGTTCATCGTGAGGAACGCGTACAGCTTGATCGGCAGCGCGATCATGATGACCACCAGGCAGAGCAGCGGCAGTAGCAGGATCTCGCCGGGGTGACGGCGCAGGTGCGACCAGCCGCGGACGCCCCGGCCGAGGAGCAGCCAGCCGACGGCGAGCCCGATGCCCAGCGGGGTGAGCTCAAGCCTGCTGAAGAACAGGTAGGCGAGCGTGACGCCCATGGTCACCGGGGTGAGCAGAATCTGCAGCACGGTCACCTTGGTGACCAGCGGCGTCTTCCACAGCCATCCCTTCCACAGCGCGGTCAGGTAGCAGCGGTAGGAGTTGCGGCTCCAGCGGACGCGCTGCTTGACGAAGGCGCGGAAGGAGTCGGGGAACATCGAGATGGCGCGGGCCGAGGACTGGTGCACGGTCTTGTACCCGGAGGCGAGGACGAGCCAGGTGAGCCGGCCGTCGTCGCCGGCGATGCACCGGCGGCCGAGGAAGAACTCGTTCTCCAGGTGGGTGAGCACCGGGAGGATGGCCTTGCGCCGGTAGGCGGCGGTGCGGCCGGACAGGCAGGCCACCCCGCCCCTGCTGCCCATCGCGGGCACGTAGTCGTAGTAGCGCAGGTTGACCAGCCAGTCGGCGATGCGCCGCCAGACGCTGCTGGTCCGCTGGTACACGTTCTGCTGGGTGCCGACCCCGCCGACCGACGGGTCCTCGAACGGCATCTGTACGGCGTCCAGCAGGCCGGGCTGCCACCAGGTGTCGGAGTCGGCGAAGACCACGATCTCGCCCTGGGCCGCCCGGATGCCGACCCCGAGCGCGGAGCGCTTGCCCGAGTGCTCGTACACCAGGACACGCAGCCGGGGGTCTGTCACCTCGCGGAGCTTGGCATGGCAGTCGGTGTCCCCGACGTCCACGACGATGATCACTTCCTGGGGGTTCTGGGCCAGCCAGCTGTCCAGGCATCGCACCAGGATCTCGGCATCCTCCCGGTAGGACGGGACGACCACGGAGACCGTGGTCCGGTAGCCGTTCACGACCGGCTTGGCCAGCCGGGACAACACCACCCGATAAACCCACAGGCCCCAGACGAGCAGGCCCGCCAAGCCCAGCGGAATCAGATCCCGCCAGGTTCCGTTGGCACTGGATCGCACGATCCATTCGTAGGCAGCATCAAACCAATTCACGGCGGATTCCACTGATCCTTCTGGGCGTGTTCGCCCCAAGATGCTCGTGCGGCTGCGGGGAGGAAAGGTCCCTTACCTGATAGATCGGGACAGTACTAAAGCACCTTTCCGGCAGCGTATTGGAACGATGCAATTGTTACGGTATCGAGGAGATTTGCACAAGATGTACGTGGGGCTGGTGAAACAACGATTCGATCATCACGAGCCCGGGGTTTTCCGCGGCGTGCGCCTCATATGCGCATGTGCCGCCCTGGATCCCGCCGCATGGTCTCACCCCGTGGGTGAGGGGCGTCAGCGGTACGTCTGGCGGTGGCGGCGCGCCTTCTCGCGGTTTCCGCAGACGCTCATGCTGCACCAGCGGCGACGTCCGCCTCGCGAGGAGTCCAGGAACAACCAGCCGCATCGCCCGCACGTCCTGATCCGACCGGGCGGGAGGGTGAAAACCGCGTGAACGGTCAGCAACGACAGTGTCGTGGGGATGGCTCCGGGTGCCGTCCAGTCGGCGGTGTAGCCGTCGAGCGCGGCGTCGATCCGGACCTGCCCGGCTCGCGTTCCCTTACCCGCTCGTTGCAGGAGTGCGCCGAAGGGTTCGGTCGGCACGGTCTCGCCATCGGCGATCGCGCTGAACACGGCCCACGCCTGCTCGCGAACGGCCCGGACCTCACGTACGAGACCGCTCACGGAGTCCTCCGCCAAGGACGGCACCTCGTCGAACAGGCCGGCGGACGCGCACCAGGTGAGGACGTCCGAGGGGGTGTTCAGCAGTTCGACGTCCTCGGCCGGGAGCGTGCGGTCGAAGACGGTGTTCGTGAGGTCCAGGACCGGATGGCCGCCGACGAAATGGGTGTCCTGCCAGGGCGGCCGGGCCTGGGGGGTCAAAGTAACCATTGTACTGAGTGTATATGGTTTTCCGCCGGTGGCCGGTGGCCGGTGGTGGTGTCGGGGGGTGGGGTTGGTCTGCCGTGCGACTCGGGGCGGCGGGTGGGTCGTCGAGGTGGCGTGCGGCGGTCGTGTGGGAGCCGCGGTCACGCGGCCTACGTGATCTACGCGGCCTACGTGACCCGCACGGCATCTCCCTTGAAACGCCTCCTGAGAAGGACGGTCGTCACGATCGCCACGGCGGCGAACCCGACCGAGCACCAGAGGGACCAGCGCCAGCCCATGAGGACGGCTTCGGGGCCGGCGGATCCGGCGGCGAAGTGGGCGGCCACCGAGGTCACGACCCCCACCCCCACGGCGAGTCCCAGCTGCTGCGAGGCGTTGATCAGCGCGCCGGCCGTCGCCCGTCGCCCTTCCTCGGCGCCGTTCGTGCCGGCGATGCTCGTCGTGATCAGCGCGAGGATGTGACCGGAGGCGTTCACGGAGGTGCCGATCAGGATGAGGGTGAGTCCGTGGTCTTCCGGCAGGCCGACCATGACCACGATGCCGATCGTCTCGACGACGATTCCGTAGAGGAGGACACGGTACAGCCCGAAGCGTTCGACGAGCTTTCCCGCGTAGATTCCGGTGACGACCGCGATCACGCCCGAGAGGGCGAACGCCAGACCGGTCGCGAGCGCGCCCAGACCGAGATGTGTCTGCAGGTAGAGGGTGAGGATGAACAGCATTCCACCGTAGGAGCAGACCAGCAGGACGGTGACGAGGTTGGCCGCGCCGATGGCGGCCGTGCGGAAGATGGAGATCGGCACCAGCGCGTCGTCCTTTCTGGACTGAGTCCAGACGAAGAGGGCGATCGCCGGCACCGCGATCCCCGCGGAGAGCAGGATCGGAGCCGACGACCAGCCGTACTTCTCACCTTCGGTGAGGGCGAACACGAGGGCGACCATGCCCGTGGTCGCGAGGACGACGCCGATGACGTCGAGGTGGCGGGAGGCGCGCGTGTCCCGGCTCTCGTCGAGATGGACCCTCGCGAGGAGGCCGGCGACCACGACGACGGGTATGTTGATCAGGAAGACGGACCGCCATCCGGCGTACTCGGTGAGAACACCCCCGAGCACCATGCCGGAGACGAACCCCGCCGACAGCGCCGCACCGTAGACGCCGAGAGCGCGTTCGCGTTGCGGTCCTTCCGGAGTGGCCGCCTGGAGCAGCCCCAGACCCGCCGGGGCGATGAACGCGGCGGCGACGCCCTGCAGGGCACGGCCCGCGATGAGCGCGGACGGTGACCAGGCGAGGCCCGCGAGGAGCGAGGCGAGGCCGAAGCCGACAAGGCTCCAGATGAACACCCGCTTTCTTCCGAAAAGATCGGCGACCCTTCCGCCCAGGAGGAGGAAGCCACAGAAGGTGAGCGGGTAGGCGGAAAGCACCCAGGCGATGTCACCTCCGGAGCCGAAGTTCAGACCCTCGCGGATGCTCGGGGCGGCGACGTTGATGATCGAATAGTCGACGGCGACCAGGAACTGGGTGCCGCAGATGACGGTGAGCTGCCAGAACCGCCGGGACCCGAACGCGATCTCGGCGCTTCCTGTCGTGTGTGACGATGTCGTCTTCATCTCACCCGCCTTTCGTCTCTGCCGACCATCGGGCCGGAGATTCCAGGAGATGGGGTTGGGCCGGTCCCTGCGCGGTCGTGTCCCGGATCTCGCCCGTTCCCGCTGGAGCCTCGGCGCGGGCGTGCGGGGTTCCGCGTGCCGGTTGACCTGCGTGGGAGTAGGGGGCCGCGTGGGTGTCGCGGGGAGAACGACCCGGGTACGAGGAGAGGTCCGCGTGGGTGCCGCCGGGAGAACGACCCGCGTGGGAGTAGGGATCCGTGTGGGTGTCGGCGGAGAGGAACATCCGGTGAAGCCGTCTTACAGCGTTGAGCACCTCGTACTCGGCGCAGGTGATGGAGATCCGCCGGGTACGGACCGTCATGTCCCGCACCGTGACGCCGTGGGTCGCGAGCTCGCCCGGCAGGAGTCGCACCTGGGGGTGGCGGGCACAGAACCCGTGGCCGACCAGCGACACCTTCCCCACCGGCCCTGACCAGTGGCACTCGCCGAAGGCGCCCGCCGCGCGCAGGTCGGCGAGCACCCCGTCGACCTGGTCCTGGTCGGTGGCCTTCACGACGAACCGCAGGGAGTGACCGGAGCCGTCGGCGGCCAGGTGGTCGAGCATGTCCACGGACAGCGCGGGGTCGGCCAGCATGGCGGCGATCGTGGTGAGGGCGGTGGGGACGACCCCGTCGAGTCGGCAGCGGAGCTGACCCGTCCGGTGGGCGACGCCGACGGCGGTGAACCGCTCGCCGTCCGGCGGGGTGGTCGAGCGGGAGCCGGTCACCCAGGTGCCGGTGGTCTCGGTCGTGCTGGACCGGACGTGGAGGGGAACACGGTGGGTACCTGCGTACTGGACGCTGGAGTGGGCGAGCACCGTGGCGCCGCCCGCGGCCAGCTCGGCCATGTCCTCGTAGGAGAGGTGGCTCAGTTTGCGGGCTTCGGCGACGTATCGGGGATCGGCGGTGAACACGCCCTCGACGTCGGTGAATATCTCGCACACCTCGGCCCGTAGTGCGGCGGCGAGGGCGACGGCGGTGGTGTCGGAGCCGCCACGGCTCAGGGTGGTCAGCTCGCCGCTTTCCGCGGCGATGCCCTGGAAGCCGGTCACCACGGGGACATAGCCGGCCTGGATGCATTCGCGGATCAGTTCGGGGTGAACGTTGACGATGCGCGCGCAGCCGTGCACTCCGTCGGTGATGATGCCGCCGTCGCGGGCGTTGAACGAACGGGCGGGTACGCCCAGCTCGTGCAGCGCCATGGCGAGTGCGGCGGCGGAGGCCTGTTCACCGGTGCTGAGCAGTATGTCCAGTTCCCGGGCGTGCGGATTGTCGGTGAGGTCGCGTGCGAGTTCAAGCATGGCGTCGGTGGTGCCGCCCATCGCGGACACCACGACGGCCACGGATCCATCGGCGGCGGCTATGCGCTGCGCTGCGTGACTGATCTTGCTCACGTCACCCAGTGATGTTCCGCCGTACTTCTGTATCACCAGGCCCATCGTTCACTCCTGCGTCACGTGCTTCCTTGAGAACCATCCGGGCATGCTCGGCCGGGTTTCCGGCTCGACGGCCGGCGCGGCCGGTGCGGTCGAAGTGACCGGCCCCATCGGCGTGGCCGACACGGTCGGCCGGTCGACGCGCGAGGTGTCGTCGCGGCCGGGAGGCCGTTCCGCGGGTGCGGAACGGCCTCCCGGCCGCCGCGGCCTCCGTCATCGTGTTTCCCGGCTTTCGCGCCGCAGCCGGGACGGTGTGCCGAGCCGTACCGATTCGGCCGCCGCCCACCTGTAGTACAGCTGCGCGTCGTTGTCGGACCGCATGCCCGCGGCACCGTGGATCTGCATGGTCCGCGTCGTGACCGTACGGGCCAGGTCCGAGGCCGCCGCGAGGTTGGCCGCCGCGTGCGCGGCCGCGTCGCGGTCGTGCACCAGCAGGCGCGTCGCGTCGATGTGCATCGACAGCTCGCTGAGCCGGAAGGACAGGGCCTGGAACCTGCCGATCGGCCGGCCGAACTGGCGGCGTGTCCTGGCGTGGTCGACGGCGTGGTCGAGCGCCGCCTGGGCGAGGCCCACCAGATACGCCGCCTGGCGCACCCGCGCGTTGGCGAGCGCCGTCTCCCACGCGGCGGAGGAGTCGGCACGGGCCACCGCGGGCGTGCCCTCGAACTCGACCCGGTACGTCTCGCCCCGGCTCGTCTCCTCGTGGCGCCGCATCGTGATGGACGGATGGCCGGCACGCACGAGCGCGAGGCGCGGCCCGGTGGTGTCGGCGCCGCCCGCGTCGGCTCCGTTCATGTCGGCTCGGCCCGCGTCGGTTCCATCCGCGTCGGCTTGGCCGACGTCGGCTCCACCCACGCCGACCTCGCCCACGACGAAGTGGTCGACCTCCGCCGCGAACCCGACGAAGGCCCGTCGCGCGGAGATCGCACCGTCCTGGTCGGACCATGGCTCGGCCGCGACCGCGAGCGCCACCGGTTCTTCGCCGAGGTCGTCGGGGAACAGCTCCCGCGCGGTGAGCGTGTCGAGCAGCGGCCCCTGGTACAGCACCGACCCGAGCAGTTCGGCGAGCCGTACGGTGTCCGAGGTGTGCAGCGCACCGAGCCCGACCAGCCCCTCCCACACCATCGCGCGGGTTTCGCGGTTGTCGTCGTCGGTCTCCCCACCCGCCGGGCGAGGCCGATCGGTCATCCGCCGCACCAGCGGCGCCAGATCTCCGTCGAAGAAGTCGGCGAACGCCGTACTCTCCGCTCTGGTCTCCACTGTGGTCATGACGGCAACCCCAATTTCGATGTGGCGACGAAGAAGAGCATGATCTCCGAGGAGCCCTGGGCGAGCGTGAGTCCCGGAGCCTCGCGGAACGCGGCGTCGAAGACGCCCTCGGCGATGGCCTCGGGGTCGCGTGCGTCCAGCAGCGCCCGTGGTCCGAGCAGTTCGACCGCCGCCAGCGACACCTCCTTGGCCGTCTCCGACGTGTACCACTTGGCGGTCGCCGAGTGGACCTCGTCGGGCCGTCCCTCGTGCAGGTTGGTTATGCACCGCCAGGCCAGCAGGCGGGCCGCGCGCACCCGGGTTTCGAGCTGGACCAGCCGCTCCTCGCAGCCGGGCGGCGCGTGCTCGCGCAGCGCGGACAGGGTGCGCTCGGCCTTGGCCGAGTGGTCCAGCCCGGTGCGCTCCAGCGGGAGCACCTTGCCCAGCACCTGCCACCCGTCGTCGACGTCGCCGAGCACGTCCTCGGGCCCGAGCCGGATCCCGTCGAGCGTCACCAGGTCGAACCGCTCCTCGGACAGGTTCCACACCGGCTCGATGACCGTGCCCACGCTCTGCAGCGGTACCAGGAAGAGCGTGATCCCCGAGAAGTTCACCGGGCCGGTCGACGTACGGGCCGCGCACAGCGCGAACTCGCTGTGCTGCGCCTTCATGTTGTAGATCTTCCGCCCGTACAGGCGCCAGCCGTCGCCGTCCGGCTCGGCGCGCGTGGTCAGCGACGCGAGGTCGGAGCCGACGTCGGGCTCGCTGAACAGCACGTTGGCCGTGATCTCGCCGCGCGCCAGGCCAGGCAGGAACCGGTCCTTCTGCTCCGGCGTGCCGAACAGGTGGATGGCGTTCCCGACGATGTCGACGCCGAGCGAGTGCACGTTCTCGGGGACGCCGTGGCGGATCATCTCCTCGGTGAGGATCGCCTTCTCCACGATCGTGGCGCCCGATCCGCCGTACCGTTCCGGCCAGTTGATCGCGAGCCGGCCGAGCTTGCCCAGCCGCCGATGCACGTCGAGCAGGCCGCTCTCCTGCCCGTACGGCATCCGCCGGGACTGTGCGATCTCCGCGCTCACCGCGTCCTCGCACAACAGCCCGCAGACCTCTTGCCGGAAGCCGTCCTGCTCTGGCGTGAAGGCCGGCATCATCGGACACTCACCTCGCTTAATCTGTCACGCATCACGTCCGCCAGGGCTTCGACGTGTGCTGGTTGGAGCATGGTGTAGTGGTCGCCGCGCACCACCTGGATCTCGTCGGCGTAGGCACGCCAGCCGTCGAGCTTGTCCGGGTCGGCGTCCTCGGCGCACAGCAGCACCACCCGGCCGTCCACCCGGGTGGGACGGAACGTCAGGAGTCCGCGTACGTTCGCGGCGAACACCGGGAATCGTTCGGCCATCTCGGTGGTGTCCGGTTCCGCGCCCATCTCCGCGACGTCGGCGGCGAACCACGCCCGCAGCTCGTCGTCGCAGGGATGGGACGGTTCCTCGGGGAGGGCGGTGTCGAGCGCGAACGTCACCGCGACGTCGCCGTCCTGGCGCGCCATGTCGAGCGCCACCGCTCCGCCGACCGACCAGCCGCCCAGGTGCAGCGGCCCGTCGGGCCGGACCTCGCGGACCGCGGCGAGGTAGGTGGCCGCGAGGTCGGACAGCCGCCGCCCCTCGGTCACGCCGCCGTGCAGGCCCGGGTCCTCCAGCGCGTAGACGGGCCGGTCGTCGCCGAGCAGCGCGGCGAGGGTGACGTAGGGCGCCACCGATCCGCCCGCCGCGTGTACGAGGAACAGCGGTGGTTTCGTGCCCCCGTGACTGAGCGGCACCAGCGGAGACGCGGGCGGCCGCTCCTCCGCCGGGGCGGAGGGGGCCCTCCGCAGGGAGAGGGCCTCCTCCCGTTTGCGCCGGAGCCGGAGCCGGAGCAGCGCGTCTCGTTTCTCCTCCAGGGTGGAGGGACGCGAACCGCCCATCAGCTCGACTCTTTCAGCAGCCGGTCGAGTTCCTCCTCGGACAGATCGGCGACCTGAGCCTCCAGCTGTGCCACCTCGTCGTCGCCGAGCAGCGCGCGCTGCGCGTCGTCGACCTGGGCGGCGAACTGGCTGAGCAGCGGGTAGCTGAACAGCCGTCGCGGGTCGAGCGTCACCTGGAAGGCGTCGCGTACCCGCGAGATCATCTGGGTGACCTGCAGCGAGTTGCCGCCGAGGACGAAGAAGTTGTCCTGCGCGCCGACGCTCCCGGGGTCGAGGCTCAGCAGGCTCTGCCAGATGTCGGCGAGCCGGCGCTGCGTCTCGGTGGTCAGCTCGACCTGGCCCGCGTCACCCTCGGGGCGAGGGTCGGGCAGCTTCGTCTGGTCCACCTTGCCCGTGGAGGTGAGCGGGAGCCGGTCCAGCCGCACGTAGTCGGTGGGCACCATGTGCAGGGGCAGCCGCCCGGCCAGGTGTTCGCGCAGCGCGTCCGGCTCGAACTCGCCGACCACGTAGGCGGCGAGCCACGCCGACGTCGTGCCCGCGTCGCGTACGGTCACGACGCACTGCCGTACGCCGTCGAAGCTCTCGACGGCGTGCTCGATCTCGCCGAGCTCCACGCGCAGCCCGCGCAGTTTCACCTGACGGTCGACCCGGCCCAGGAACTCCAGGTTGCCTTCGCCGTTCCAGCGCGCCAGGTCACCGGTGGCGTACATGCGCTCGCCCGGTGTGGGGGCGAAGGGGTCGGGCAGGAACTTCTCGGCGGTCTGGTCCGGCCGGCCGAGGTAGCCGACGGCGAGACCGGCGCCCGCCATGTAGAGCTCCCCGGGGACGCCGACCGGCACGGGCCGCAACCTCTTGTCCAGGACGTAGGCGCGCTGGTTGTCCATCGCCCGGCCGATCGGCGGCGGCCCGTCCAGCGGCTCCGGCGGGCACAGGTAGTCCACGCACGTCACGGTGACCTCCGTCGGGCCGTATCCGTTGTGGAACTCGCGTCCCGGCTTGCGCCACCTGTTGACCAGGTCGGGGCCGAACGGCTCCATGCCGATGAAGCACACCCGCAGGTCGTCCAGGGCGGACGGATCGAGCAGCCCGAGCACGGCCGGGGGGATGTCGACCATCGTCACCCGCTCGCGGGCGAGCAGCACCTGCAGCGTCTCGGGGTCGAGCAGCTCCGAGCGCGGTGCGCCCACGATGGTCGCGCCGGCGGTGAGCGTCGAGAAGACGTCCGAGACGCTCACGTCGAAGGCGGGGTTGGAGAACTGCAGGATCCGGTCGTCCGGCGTCACCGAGAACATCCGCTGGAAGGTGGTGCAGAAGTTCGCGACCGCCCGGTGGGGGACCATCACTCCCTTGGGGGTGCCGGTCGAGCCCGAGGTGTAGATGACGTAGGCGGTGTCCTCCTGCGCCACGTGCACCGAGGGCGGCGAGGCCTCCCGGCCGTCGAGCGCGTCGGTGTCCAGCGGGATCCGCCCCACGTTCGGGGGCAGCAGGTCCACGAGGTCCGAGGTCGTGACGACCGCGGCCACGTCGGCGTCTTCGAGCTGGTAGGCGAGCCGCTCCGGCGGATACTGCGGGTCGAGCGGCAGCCACGCCCCGCCCGCCTTGAGCACGCCGAGTTCGGCGGCCGGCAGGTCGAAGCCGCGGTCGAGCAGCACCCCGACCACGCTCCCCGGCGCCACCTTGAACTCCTCGACGAGCGCGTGCGCCAGTCGGTTGGCGCGCTCGTCCAGCTGCGCGTAGGTGAGGTCCTCTCCGGCGAAACGCATCGCGACCGCGTCGGGCGCCTCGGCCACGCGCGCCGCGACCAGCTCGTGCAGCAGGCGTTCGTCGCGCTCGCCGGGCTCGGGGTTCCACTCGGTGAGCACGCGCAGGTACTCGCTGTTGGGCATGATGTCCAGCGAGTCGATCCGGGCGTCCGGCCTGGACAGCGCGTCGGTCATCACCGTCGTGAAGTGTTCCACCAGGCGCTCGACCCGCTCGTGGTCGAACAGCTCGGAGGAGTACTCGATCCACACGCCCAGTCCGCCGTCCGGCAGGTCGTTGATCTGGAACGTGAGGTCGAACCTGGTCGTCTCCGGCTGCGGGGTCAGCATCTCGACGTCCACGCCGGGCAGGCTCCAGCGCGCGATCATCGACTCGGGCAGCAGCGTGAACAGGTGCGCGACCAGCGGATTCCGTCCCGGAATCCGCTCCGGGCCGAGCTCCTCGATCATCCGGCCGAACGGCATGTCCTGGCGGGCCATCGCGTCCAGGACGGTGTCGTTGGTGGTGTGCACCAGATCGCGGAACACCGGATCGCCCCCGAGGTTCCCGCGGACCGCCACCGTGTTGGCGAAGAACCCCATCATGGGTTCGGTCTCCGAGCGGGTCCGTCCGGAGAAGACCGATCCGAGCGCGATGTCCTCCTGGCCGGTGTAGCGGTTGATCACGACCTGGTATCCGGCCATCGTGAGGGCGAGCAGGGAGACGTTCTCCGCCTGGGCCAGGTCGCGGATCCCTCGGGCGAGCTCGTCGGGCAGGCGGCCCTCGTAGATGCGGCCGGCCCCGGTGGGCGCCGACGGACGCTCCCGGTCGCCGCGCCACTCCAGCGGCTCCATCCCGTCCAGGGCGGAACGCCAGGAGTCGATCTGCTTGGCCGGCTCCTCGCTGAGCAGCCAGAGCCGCTGCCAGGCCGCGAAGTCGGCGGGCTGGAGGCTCAGCTCGGGGAACTGCGAGCCGCTCGGATCGGTGTAGCGGGCGGTCAGTTCCTCGGCGAACTGGCGCGAGGACCATCCGTCGATGACGATGTGATGCCACACGATGGACAGCACGTGGTCCTCGGGGCCCAGGCGCAGTACGGCGAACCGGTACGGCGGCCTGTTGCGCAGGTCGAACTCCTCGCGCACCTGGGCGTCGATCCATTCCTGGACGGACTCCTCGGTCCCGTCGACGACCGGCAGCTCCCACGTCTCCGGCGGCGGGTCGACCACCTGGAACGGCACGCCGTGCTCGTCGCCGAACCGGGTGCGCAGGCTCTCGTGCCGCGCGACGATTCCGCGCAGCGCCTCGGACAGGGCGTTCACGTCGAGCGGCCCGCGCAGGCGCATCGCGAACGGCACGTTGTAGACCGGTGCGCCCGCGACCATCTGGTGCAGGAACCACAGGAATCGCTGCTGCTCGGCGATCGCCATCTTGCCGGTGCGCGGGACGGCGACGATCCGTTCCCGTTCGGCCTTCTCCGCCACACGCTGGCGGACCTTTCTCTCCAGCAGGGCGCGTCTGATGTCGGCGACGTCACGCTCTTCGGGGTTTGCCATGATCTCCTTCTCCTCCTTCACCGTCGCACGCTCAGCGGTCGCAGATCGGTCCACACCCGCGCGATGTGTTCCAGGCACTCGCCCTTGTCGCCCTCGACCCCGGCCTCGCGCCAGCCGGGCGGGATCTCCCGGCCGGCGGGCCAGATCGAGTACTGCTCCTCGTGGTTGATCACCACGGCGAACTTCTCTTCCACAACGCCTACCTTTCTTGAGGTACGAAGGCGGAAATATCGGTTAGTTGACTGAGGTAGCGGTCGAGCGTCCCGAGCCCGTCCACCGTCGGCCGCGCGAGCGAGGCCGCGTGCCGGTCGAACCGCCGGGTGTCGAAGTGCCGGGAGCAGTCGGTGAACATCCGGTCGAACTCGACCGGCGCCGCGTCACGGCCGGCGGCCGCGGGCGGCAGCAGCAGGTGCAGCCCGGCGAGCCGCTCGTCGGGCTCGGCGATCGCCTCCAGGCGGTCGCGGAACCGCGCGTAGCCGACCCGGTCGAGCCCGCATCGGGCGGTGAGCACGTCGAACGCGTCGGCGAAGCGCAGCCTCGTCGGCCACAGCACGTGCATCGCGCCGTCGGGCACCTCGATGTCGCCGATCGCGGCGCCCGCCACGAACCGGCCGACCACGTCCACCGGCGTCACGTCGGCCTCGGCCTCCGTGGGGAACACGCATCCGGTGCGCGCGCACGCGTACAACAGGTTGTGCGCGAGTGAATCGGGGTTGGCCACGCCTGTCTTCCGGTGCGGCCAGACCTCACCGAGGCGGTACACCACCGAGCTGACGCCCTGGCGGTGCGCGTCGGCGAGCAGGTTCTCCGCGACGTACTTCGATCTGTTGTAGCCGTCCGCGGAGACCTGGTCCAGCACCGGGATCTGGTCCTCGGTGAAGCGGGAGGCGGCCTGCTCGCCGGGGGCGAAGATGCTCAGGGTGGACAGGGTGTGCAGGCGGGCACCACTCGACGCGAGTTTGATGAGCTCCTGCACGCCGAGCACGTTGGCCGGGCGGTGGTCCAGATAGCCGAACAGGAAGTTCACCGCGCCCGCGGCGTTGACGACACCGGAGACGGCCGACGCGATCGCGTCGAAGCGCCACTGCGGCAGGCCGAGCAGCTCGCTGCCCAGGTCGCCGGGAACGACCTCGACCCGTCCGGCCTTGATCGCCGCCGGTAGCTGCTGCCAGGCGGAGGTGAGCCCGTACCGGTCGAGGGCCTCGGTCAGCCGCCGGGCGCCTTCCGAGGGGTCGAGGCTCCGCACCAGGCAGATCAGCTCGACGTCGGAGCGGGTCAGCAACTCGGCGAAGATGTGCGCCCCGATGAACCCGGTCGCGCCGGTGAGCAGCAGCGTCCGAGGCGGGCGCCACGTCAGGTCGTGCTTGATGTAGGCGAGTTCGGCGCTGTCGTCGTCGACGCCCTCGGCCAGCCGCGCGGCCTGTGCGCGTACGGTCGACTCGACGAGCAGGTCCCTGGGCCGCACCGGCCTGCCCAGCCGCTCGCTGACGGCGGTGGTGAGCCGGTAGGCGCTCAGCGAGGTGCCCCCGTAGTCGGAGAAGGGGACGACCACCGAGACCTGTTCCCGCTCAAGCACCTCGCGCCACGCCGAACAGAGCAGTTCCTCCATCGGGTTGGCCGGCGGCTCGATGTGTTCGGCCGGACCTTCCTGCCGTGCCGTCTCGGCCACGATGAGCGCGGCCAGCGCCTTGCGGTCCGCCTTTCCGTTGCGGTTGAGCGGGAGCGCGTCGAGCACCACGATCCGGTGCGGGACCTGTTCGGCCGGTAGTTTCTCCGCCGCGTACGCGCGAAGTTCCTCCACGGAGGGTGTCTCGTCCGGTGAGCGGGGCGTGACGCAACCGACCAGGGTGGCCTCGGGCGCCTCGCCGAGCACGACCGCCATCGCGTCGCCGACGAGCGGATGGCCGGCGAGGGCGGAGGTGACATCGCCGAGTTCCACCCGTACCCCACCGATCTTGACCTGCTCGTCGAGCCGGCCGTTGAAGTGCAGCAGCCCGTCCTCGCCGACCCGCGCCAGGTCGCCCGTCCGGTACAGCCTCTCGCCGGGGATCTCCGGGAACGGGTTGGTCACGAGCACCCGCGCGGTGCGCTCGGGATCGTTGAGGTAGCCCGCTCCGACGCACTCGCCGCCGAGGTACAGCTCGCCGGGGGTGTTCTTCGGGAGGGGCCTGAGATCCTCGTCGAGGACGATCGCGGCGGTGTTGTCGATGGGGCGCCCGAGCGGGATCCGGTCGACGTCGGCGTCCGTGACGTCGTGGAACACCGACCCGATCGAACACTCCGTCGGCCCGAACGTGTTGGTGACCTCGAGGTCGGGCAGCAGCGCGCGCAGTCGGTGCACCACGGCGGGACCGGCCGTCTCCCCGCCGATCAGCATGCGGCGCAGACTCGACGTCGCGGTGCGCAGATCCTCGCGCGTCTCCAGCAGGGAGACGAACGCCGTGAGCACCGAAGGGACGAAGTCGGTCATCGTGACGCCGTAGCGGCCGATGGTCATCGCGGTCTCCTCAAGGTCGAGGATCCCGTCGCGGTCCGGCAGCACGACCTGCCCACCCGATGTCAGCGGCCACAGCACCTGCCACATCGAGGAGTCGAACGTGGACCGGCTGTTCTGCAGCGTCACGTGACCGGCCCCGTCACCGAACCGGCGCGACATCGCGGTCAACCTGTTGACCAGGCCGCGGTGGTGGTTGAGCGCGCACTTGGGCGTGCCCGTCGAACCGGAGGTGTAGAACCCGTAGATCAGGTCTTCCGGCCCGGGTGCACGGTCGGCGGGCGGCGGTTCCAGGTCGGCGGGATCACGCGGCGGTTTCGAGCAGTCGACGATCACCGTCGGAATGGACAATCGCAGTTCGGTGATTGTCTCCACCGTCGCCGGCGACGCCAGGACGGCGGGTGGCGACAGTTCGGCGACGATCGTCCTGAGCCGGTCGATCGGCCAGGAGGGATCCAGCGGAACGAACGCCGAGCCCGTCTTCATCACTCCGAGGAGCGCGGCCGGGAATTCGTGCCCTTCCGCTATCAGTACGGGTATCAAATGTCGTGTCAGTACGCCGTCGCCGATCAGTCGATTGGCCGTTGTATTGGCTGCGGCGTCGAGGGCGGCGTAGCTCATCGTCATGTCCCGATAGCGAATCGCGGGACGGTCCGGTGCGTTCTCCCGCTGTTCGTGGAACAGGTCGAGAACTGTGCTTTGCCGGGGGAACGCATGCTGCGGACCCAGTGATAAGTGAACGGCGGTTCGGGCATCGTCAATTAAGTGCGTCTGCTGATGGCTTGACATCGTGCTTCCATGGTCTCGGCTGGCAACAGGTCCTCTGTCAGGCAGATCGATCACTATTCAGCTAGGCGGGCTTCAGATAGCCGTGGCCGATTCTCGGCGAGCGTCACAAGGGTGGCGAAGGGGTGTTCACCGCGTTTTTCCGGCGCGCCTGGCGACTGCTCGGCTCTCGGTCGAATATGCGAAG
Source organism: Streptosporangium sp. NPDC000095 (assembly GCF_042899335.1). NCBI lineage: Bacteria > Bacillati > Actinomycetota > Actinomycetes > Streptosporangiales > Streptosporangiaceae > Streptosporangium > Streptosporangium sp. NPDC000095. Next base: position 144,118 of record NZ_JBIAZS010000002.1, on the reverse strand, counting down.
TCGATAGGTATTCGTTCCATGACGGCTCGTGCGTGCGGTGACCACGCGTTTCCTCCCAACGCCAGTCGGTTTAGGTGCTGAACAAAATATTAAGTAACCGTCGTTAACTAATTTACGGGTTACTTCCATAGTGGGACACCTGCTCCGGGTTCGCAAGCTCGGGCGTCGCTGCGGTCGGCTGAAAGTAGCTGTGAACTGGTGAAATGGGCGCCAGGCTCGCATGGAGCGGCGACGGGCGTCCGGGCGACTCCTCGTCGTGGCGGCTTCGCGTCCCCATCCGAATCGGTGACAACACAAACGCTGATTCCGGATGTGCGGTCCGACCACCCGGAATGCGGAACAAAAGGCTCCGGTGCCGGTGCGACAGGACGTCGTCGTCCAGAGGGGGTGTGAAAGGCATGTCCGTCCGTACCCAACCCGATGCCCGCTAATCCACCGATCGCGTTTTTCTGTCAGATCCGCTCGAAAATGGACGATGACCAGCGGAGGACCAAAGAATGATCAATGCGACATCGCGGCCGATGAATTATCGGTGGGCAATCCGGGGCACCTCCCGGCGCTCTTGATCGACTTAACCGAATGGCCTGTAAGGGCGTCCGTAAAGATCGCTTCCGGCCGCCGGGATTCGATGCGGAGTTCGTCGGCCCGCAAGGAGTGAGGGATTGTCGTGCATGGGTAGTGTGGGTGAGTGTCGGCTTATTGATCATCGCGTCGCATCTCGCCCGGCGGGATATAGGAGGAGGCTGTGGAGCAGGTCAACGACAACACGCGGGTCGGATTATTCCAATCGGGAGGGCTCTCCTCCCTCGCCGTCGGAGTCTGGCTTCGCGAGACGTCCACTCCGGCGAGGCACTATCTCGCCGATATCGGTCAATCAGATATCGCGAATATGGACGCACTCGTTTCTTCTCTGCGAAGTTTCGGAGACGAGGTCGTCGTTATGGATTTACGATCGTCGATGGCCTCCATGGCGTCTGACCTGCTGCGGTACAGCGCCCGTCACGACGGCGGGTACTGGAACACGACCGGCGCGTCCCGCTTCGTGCTCGTCAACGAGGTCCTGCCGAGGATGCGGGCGGACGGATGCCGGACGTTCGTCCACGGCTGTGTCGGCGGGGGCAACGACCAGCGCCGGTTCGCGCGCTACGGCACCCAGGTCGCCCCGGAGATGTCCGTCGTCGAGCCGTGGACGAGCCCGCGGGCGCTGGAGAGGTTCCCCGATCGCGGCGCGATGCTCGCGGCGGTCACCGAGCACGGGCTGCACCTCGACCACGGCAGCGGCGCCGACCGGTCCACCGACGCCAACCTCGCGGGCATCTCGCACGAGTCGGCCGAGCTGGAAGACCTGGAAACGCCGGTCACCCGCCTTCGGCCGCGGTGGAGCCGATGGCCGGGGGATACCTCCGCCGAGCCCGAGACCGTCACCGTCGTCTTCCACGAAGGACGCGTCGCCGACGTCGACGGCAGCGGGCCGAACCCGGTCGAGTGGATGACGCGGGCCAACGAGATCGGGTCACGGCACGGCGTCTGGCTTCGTGACGTGGTCGAACGGCGCATCATCGGCACGGTCTGCCGGGGCGTCTACGAGGCGCCGGGGCTTGAGCTGCTCGAACGCGCGTGGACCCGCGTCCTGCAGGCCGGCCTCGACGCGGCCGGCCGCGAACTCTACGACCGGCTGGCAGGCGTTCTGGGCGCCGCGCTGTACGAGGCACGGTGGCTCGATCCCGCCGCGTACGCGGCACGGGACGCGATCGACCGGCTCGTCGGCGAGCTCGGCGGCAGCGTGACCCTCTCCGTCCACCGCGGCGTCGTCAGGGTCGAGCGGATGAAGGTGGCCGGTCACGTGGTGCAGCAGACACGGTTCGGCTCGGGCGGCAACCGCTGGAGCGAGGTGGTCGCCGTCTGAAAGGACCGTCCGAAAGAACCGTATGAACGAGCCATCTGAATGAGCTGTCTGAACGAGCCGTCTGGATGAAAGGAGGAGGCGATGCGTGAGCGTCGATTCGGCCGGCTGGGCTGGATGGTCGGCGACGTCGGCTACGGAATGTGGGGCATAGCCGGAGGCGAGGGCGGATGGACCGGCGCCGACGGCGAGACGGGCGACACCGCGTTGGACGAGGCCGTCCGGCTCGGGTGCGACTTCTTCGACACCGCCTGGATCTACGGCCGCGGGGAAAGCGAGAGGATGCTCGGCGAGTTGGTGCGGAGGCACCCGGAGCGTCGCCTGCGCATCGCGACCAAACCCCCGCCGAAGGATCGCGAGTGGCCGTCCACCCGAGACTCCAAGCTGTCCGACGTGTACCCGCCGGACTATCTCTGGGAGTGCCTGCACCGCAGCCTCGAAGGGCTGGGCACCCCGTCCGTCGACCTGTTCCAGTTTCACGTCTGGGAGGACGCCTGGGCACACGACGCGGCCTGGCAGGACGCCGTCATCGAGATGAGGGAACGCGGGCTGATCAAAGGCGTCGGCATCAGCGTCAACCGCTGGGAACCCTGGAACGTACTGGAGACTCTGAAGACCGGGCTGATCGACGCGGTACAGGTCATCTACAACATCTTCGACCAGGCCCCGGAAGACGAACTCTTCCCGGCATGCCGTGAGCTGGACGTGGCGGTGATCGCACGGGTGCCCTTCGACGAGGGCACGCTCACCGGCACCCTCACCCGCGACACCCGCTGGCCGGAAGGCGACTGGCGCAACACCTACTTCGTACCGGAGAACCTCGTCGCGAGCGTGGAGCGCGCCGAACGGCTGGCGCGGATCGTGCCCGAGGGCATGACCATGCCCGAGCTCGCCCTGCGCTTCATCCTGCGGAACCCCGACGTCACCACCGTCATCCCCGGCATGCGCAAGCCCGCCCACGTACGCGCCAACATCGCCGCCAGTGACGCCGAACCCCTGGGTGAGGAGCTGATGGCGCGGTTGCGCGAACACCGCTGGGACCGCCGGCCGACGGCGTGGTCGCAATGAGCGCCGCGTCGAAGCCCATCGTGCTGTGGGCCGTGCCCCGATCCCGGTCCACGGCGTTCCTGCGCATCATGCTCGAACGCGGCGACCTGGAGGTGGCCCACGAGCCGTTCTCGTACCTCCAGACGGACGGTCACTTCGAGTTCGCGGGCAGGCGCGCCACGTCGGCGATCGAGTTGCTCGATGCGATGCTCGAGGTGAACGCCGAAGGGCGGCGGGTGTTCGCCAAGGACACCTCCGACTACACCTACACCCCGCTGTTCGAGGACGAGCGCCTGTTCGGCGACGTGATCAACACCTTCATGATCCGGGAACCGCGGAGCGCGATCTCCTCGCACTACGCCGTCAACCCCGAGGCCACCCTGGAGGAGTACGGATTCGAATACCTGCACGCCATCTTCGACGCCGTGCGGTCGGCGACCGGCGAGATCCCCCTGGTGATCGACGGCGACGACCTGGTGGCCAGTCCGGAGGCGACGGTCCGGGCGTACTGCGAGCGGGTCGGGCTGGAGTTCATGCCCGAGGCGATGCGCTGGGACCCCGGCCAGCAGGCGAACTGGCAGCGTACGAACCGGTGGCACGCGGAGGTGGCCGAGAGCAGCGGGCTCGTCGCCAAGGCGCCCGAGCGGCGTGAGACGCCCGACACCAACGAGCACCTGCGCCGCGTCGCCGAGCATCACCAACCGTTCTACGACGAACTCGCGCGCCACCGCCTCACCTGCGGGTAGGGCCGGGGAGCGGTGACGTGCCGGTGTCGTGACGCGAGCGCGTGCCACCGTCCTACCGGCCGGTGGCAGAGGGCGGTGACGTGCCGGTACGTCGTGACGCGGGCGTGCGTCCCGCTCCGCCGGACGCACGAGAGGGATTCACCGGTCGACCGATCATGCGGGGCATCACCCCAGCTTCCGTCGCATGATCGGCCGATCGTCGCGGGGACGGGCCACCTCGGAGAATCCGGCGTCGAGGAAGGCGCTCGCTATTCCCGTCATCGCCGTGTCCGCACCCGCGCGTTTCCCTTCGCGAGGCTCGACCGGATAGCCCTCGGCGATCTCGTAGCCCGCGGAGGCCGCGTAGTCGCAGACGGCCTCCAGAACGGCCGGCAGCAGCCCGGAGCCGCGATGTCTCTTCTGGACGTAGACGCACGCGATCGCGCAGACCGGCTCGTCGTCGACGCTCGCGAGGAGCGGCGAGCGCTCCAGCCGGGGGAACGACGAACGCGGCCCGAGCGAGCACCATGCCACCGGCGTGTCGTTTTCGTAGACGACCACGCCGGGGGCCGGGTCACGCTGGGCGAGACGACTCATCGCCTTCTTGTTCCCCTCGCCCTTTCCTTCCGTCCACTCCGCGATGGACAGCCGCCAGTGCATGCACCAGCACCCGCGGGCACCTCCGTTGCTCCCGAGAACCGTCTCGAAATCGCTCCAGGTCTTCTTGGACAGCTCTTTGGCGGTGAGGGGGCCGGACGCTTTCCGATCGCTGCGGGTGGTCATCTCGAATCCTCCGACTGGGGTTGAAGGCTTGACGTACGTGAGCGGTTCCTGGCGCGCGCCTCCGAATGCGAATAACTGTTATAGCGTTTTTACAGGTTACTATAAGTGGGGCGTGGGCGTAGGGAGGAGGGCCGTCGGCGCCGACCTCGTGTCGCCCCGGAAATTCGTTCGCGGACGAACGGCCGTCGTCGTCATGATGTGTCGATGCCTCAGCAGACCGCGTACCACGACGCCCTCGGCGACTACTTCGCCGGCCACGCCGACATCAGCCCCTACAACGCCTACACCGATCGGCCCGCGATGCTGGAACTCGCGGGTGACGTCGCCGGTGCGAGGGTCCTCGACGTCGGCTGCGGAGGCGGGCACTACGCCGCCGACCTGCTGGCGCGGGGCGCCGAGGTGGTCGGTGTCGACGGCAGCGCCACGCTGCTGGAGCACGCGCGGGCACGGGTGGGCGAACGGGCCGAGTTGCGGCTGCACGACCTGGAGGAGCCGCTGGACTTCGCCGGCGACGCGTCGTTCGACGGTGCCGTGTGCGCGCTGGTGTTCCACCACCTCACTCGTCGCGCGCAACTGCTGGGCGAGTTGCGCCGCGTGCTGCGGCCCGGCGGGTGGCTGCTGGTCTCGACGACCCATCCGACGGCCGACTGGCGCCACTTTGGTGGCTCGTACTACGCCGACGACTGGGTCGATCTTCCCCTCAAGAGCGGCTCGTTCTCCATCCGCTACCAGCGCATGCCGCTGGAGACGTTCCTCGGTGAGCTGCTGACCGCCGGATTCGTCCTGGAACGGCTCGTCGAGCCGCGACCGGTACCCGGCCTGCGAGAGATCGACGAGGCCAGATACGACAAACTGCACCGGACGCCGTCCTTTCTCTCCGTCAGGCTGACTCGTCCCTGACGTGTGGACGACGGAGCCCCTGTCGAGGGCGCACAGGCGCGGCTTTTTCGGCATGGGGCGGTAAGGCGACGAGCGCCTGTCCGGAAGGTTCAGGGCCCCAGGCTGCCGTCGGCGCCGGAGTGGAAGGATGTCCGCCATGGCTGAATCGGACATGAAGTCGGACCTCCACCACTACCTGCGGACCGCCCGCGAAGCCCTGCTGTGGAAGCTGGACGGGCTCTCGGAGTACGACATCCGCCGCCCGCTGACGTCGACCGGTACGAACCTGCTGGGACTGGTCAAACATGTGGCCAGTGTCGAGCTGGGATACTTCGGCGAGACTTTCGGGCGGCCGTCCGCGGAGCCACTTCCCTGGTTTGAAGACGGAGCAGCACCCAATGCGGACATGTGGGCGACCGCCGATGAATCGCGCGAAGAGATCGTCGGGCTGTATCACCGCGTATGGACGCACTCGGACGCGACGATCGAGGCATTGGCGCTGGACGCGATCGGCCGGGTGCCGTGGTGGCCGGATGACCGGAGTCAGGTGACACTGCACCGGATCCTGATACACATGATCGCCGAGACGAACCGCCACGCCGGACACGCCGACATCGTCAGGGAGATCATCGACGGAGCCGTCGGACTGAGTAAGAACAGAGATGCCATGGCACTGGGTGACCAGGGATGGTGGGAGGGCTACCGAGACCGGTTGGAGCATGTCGCGCGAGAGGTCGGCGGGGAAGCCGAGCCTTCGGTGCGGCCCTAGGGACCCGGGCACCCGGCCACGTCATAGGTCCGCGGTTCGATACCGCCGTCCCCGTGGAGTGCGTTCCCCGATCCCGTGATCGCGACGGCAACGGGGATCCCCGTGAGGGCCGTAGCGCAGCAGCGAGACAGCGAGATCGGGGTGGGCGGCAGCCCAGACGTCCACCTCCGGGGCACCTCAGCCATTTCAGACCGCCATGACCACGGCGACACGCTCGGACGCACCCCGAAGCCACAATCGGGCGGGACCGAACCTTTCGACATGTCACCGGCGTCGGTAACGGTTGAGAGGAGTCGCCTTGGACCGCAATGACAGCTTCCGCAGGTTCGTCGCCGACCATCAGCAGGCGCTGATGCGCACCGCCTACCTGCTCACGGGAGACGCCCACCAGGCCGAGGACCTGCTGCAGAGCGTCCTGCTCAAGGTGCTCGGACGCTGGTCCAGGCTGTCGCGCGTCGAACGCCCCGACGCGTACGCGCGCAAGGCGCTGCTGAACCAGTACATCTCGTGGCGCCGGCGCCCGGTCAGGAGCGAGTTTCCGACCGCCGACCTACCTGACCGGCCCTACTCGGGCGAGGACTCCACCATCGTGCGACTCGTCATGCGTCAGGCTCTCATGCGGCTGCCACCCCGGCAGCGAGCGGTGATCGTACTGCGCTACTACGAGGACAGGACCGAACGTGAGACGGCCGAACTGCTGAACTGCTCGATCGGAACAGTGAAGAGTCAGGCCCACTACGCGCTGGCCCGCTTACGCGAACTCGCGCCCGATCTGGCGCCCAAGCTCGCCGACCTGGAAACCGAGGGGGCATACCGATGACCTGGCTGCGGGACGTGCTCGTCGACCTGGCCGACGAGTCTCCACAGGTGGACCTGGCGGAACGCACGATCGCGACGCGTGAGCGCAGGCGGCGTACGGTGATCTCGCTTCTCGCGGCGGCCATGGTCGTGGGCGTCGCCCTCGGTACGACGGCCACCATCCGGCTGTTGCCCGACGAACCGCAGGAGGTCGTCGCGTCCAAGGGGGACCTGCCCGCGCGCGGGGTGGGGCCGTTGAGTCACGCGTACAAGACCTTCTGCGGACCGGCCACCGGGAAGAAGCCGTCGGATTGCCGGGACGGAGGCTGGCGGGTGGTCACCCGGAGCGGCAGGACCTACCACGTGCCGGAGGCGCTGCCCAGCCTCGCCCCCGGCCGCACCGGCATAAGCGACAGCCCGCTGGCGATCAGCCGGGACGGTCGGAAGATCGCCTACTACAGCGCCGAGGAGGGCACCTTCCAGGTCCGCGACCTGGCCTCGGGCCAGAAGACGACGGCTGCGAGCAAGGTGCCGGCGGCCTGGCTGGGAAGCGTCTCGCGTTTGATGCTGTCGGATGACGGGCGCTTCGTGGCCTTCAGCAAGGTCCCGGACTTCAAGGATCCCGCGCTGCTCATCGATATGCGTGACGGGGTCGTCCGCGAGTTGCCGAACCGCTGGATCCCCATCGGCCTGTCACGGGACGGCGCGACCATCACGCTCGCGGAGTACTCGCCCAGATCACAGCTACGGACGATCTCGAACCTTTGGCCCAGCTCTTCCAAGGGCGACTCCACCTCGGTCATCCTGCCGGTGCACTACATCTTCAGCCCGCTCGCCCCCGACGGGAAGACCGTCGCGGTGATCGAGAACCGCAGCACCGCCGAGAAGCCATGCCGTCATGGCGACCTCACCCTGATGGACACGCTCACCGGCAAGAAGCGGAAGAAGACCGTCATCAGCGGCCTGCCCTCCGATATCACCCAGATCTCGCTGCGTACCTGGCTCAGCGCCGAGGAGGTCACGGTTCTGACCGGGACCGCGCGGTGCAGGCCGGCGTCCGAGGTGCCGGACGACGAGCCTGCGGTGATCGACCCGCCCTATAGGACCATGACCGCCTACGCGGTGAACATCAGGACCGGCAAGGCCAGAAAGCTCGCCACGTACAGAGCGCAGGACTTCTCCGAAATCGTCCTCCCAGGTCCTCCCGGGACGTGGTGACCCCGGATCTCACGTCATGGGCTGGTCCGGGACGGTGAGTCTGGCGGCGCGGGTGGTGAGGTAGTCGCGTTCCGGGGCGCTCGTGGTGCGGCTCGCCGCCGCGCGGTAGTCGGCGAGGGCCGCCCGCCGGTCACCGGCCATCTCCAGCAGGTGGGCACGTGCCGTGTAGAAGCGGTGGTGGTCGGCGAGGCGGTCGTCGGCGCCGAGTGTTCTGAGCATGTCGAGGCCGATTTCCGGACCGTGCGCCATGGCGGCGGCGACCGCGCGGTTGAGGGAGACCATGGGGTTGTCGGACATGCGTTCCAGCAGGCCGTACAGCGCCAGGATCTGCGGCCAGTCGGTCTCCTCGGCCGTCGCCGCCTCGTCGTGGACCGCGGCGATCGCCGCCTGGAGCTGGTAGGGGCCGACCGCGCCCCTGGACAGGGTGGCGGTGACGAGCGCGACGCCCTCGGCGACGGCGGCGCCGTTCCACAGGCTCCTGTCCTGCTCCGCGAGGGGGATCGGGGTGCCGCCGGGGTCGGTACGGGCGGGACGCCGGGCGTCGGTGAGCAGCATCAGCGCGAGGAGCCCGGCCACCTCGCAGTCGTCGGGGAGCAGGTCGTGGGCCATCCTGGTCAGCCGGATCGCCTCGCGGGACAGCTCCACCCGCTGCAGGTCGGGTCCGGCGCTGCTGGCGTAGCCCTCGTTGAAGACGAGGTAGAGGACGTGAAGCACCGAGCCGAGCCGTCGCGCCCTTTCCCGGGGAGCGGGCATGCGGAACGGGATCCCCGAGGCCTTGATGCGCTGCTTGGCCCGGCTGATCCGCTGCGCCATGGTCGGCTCGGGCACCATGAACGCCCTGGCGATCTCGGCCGTGGTCAGGCCGCCCACGGACCGCAGGGTGAGGGCGATCGCCGACGCCGGGGTGAGCGCCGGGTGGCAGCACAGGAACAGGGTGGTGAGCGTGTCGTCCCGGTCCGTCTCGTACGCGTCGTCCGCCGGTGGGGCGGTCCGCCGGTCGGAGGACTCCCGAGTGGCGACCAACTCCTCCCGGCGGCGCCGCGCCTGCTCGTTGCGTACCTGCTCGGTCATCCGGCGGTACGCAACCTGGATGAGCCATCCGCGCGGGTTGGCCGGGACGCCCTCGTCCGGCCACTGGGCCGCGGCGTCGATCAGTGCCTCCTGGACCGCGTCCTCGGCGGCGGCGAAGTCCCCGAACCGTCGGGTGAGCACGCCGACGACCTGCGGCACCAGCGGGCGCAGCAGGTCGTCGACGGCGTCGGCGGCAGGGCTATCCAACGGTCACAGCCCTTTGGGTGCCACGCCGGCCGGTGGTCGCGGTCCTCCGGGGACCGGGCCGTTCAGCGGTCACAGTTCCTCGGAGGGAGCGGCCGACATCACCTGGCGCAGCTCTATCGGCATGTTCAGCGGCCGGCCGCCGGGGCCGGGGGCCGCCGAGATGTGCGCGGCGAGGTCGATCGCCCGCTCGGGGCTCTCGCAGTCGACGATCCAGTAGCCGACCAGGAACTCCTTCGTCTCGGGGAAGGGGCCGTCCGTGACGACGGCCGCGCCGCCCTCCCCGGCCCGTACGATCTTGGCCTGGTCGGGGGCCGCGAGTCCCTGGGCGTCCACGAACTCCCCGGACTCGATGAGCTTGCCGTTCGTGTCGTGCATGAACTGGATGTGGGCCTGGAGGTCCCCGACGGGCCAGGTGTCGATCGGCGGCACCGCGTCCTTCATCTGCCCGCTGAACTGCATCAAAATCATGTACTTCATGCCATCGCTCCTCACGTTCGAGCGTCCTCCTCGACGCTCTCACCCACAGGTAGAAGCAGGCGACCGTGTTCTCGACATTCTGGCCGACATTCGGCGAAAAAAAGTTCCCGCCACGGCGCCGGAGGGTGAAGTGCCAGGTCAGGGGTGGGGTGGGGGGTGCCGGAATTCTCGCCCCGATGCCGTGGTTTCGTCTACTGCCCGTGCCGGTGAGAGCCTTGAGAGGCTGTTGAGAGGCGGTTGGGAAACCGTTGGGAAAGAGGGAGCATGGTCGCACCGCTTGAGTTCGCGATCGACACGTTCGGCGACGTCACCGCCGACGCGGACGGAAACCGGCTGCCGTACGCGCAGGTGATCCGCAACGTCGTCGAGGAGGCGGTGCTCGCCGACAGCGTGGGGATCGACGCCATCGGCGTCGGGGAGCACCACCGGGACGACTTCGCGATCTCGGCACCGGAGATCGTGCTGGCGACGATCGCCGGTCGCACCGAACGCATCCGCCTCGGCACCGCGGTGACCGTGCTCAGCTCGGACGACCCGGTACGGGTCTTCGAGAAGTTCGCGACCCTGGACGCGGTGTCCCAGGGCCGCGCGGAGATCATTCTCGGCCGCGGCTCGTTCACGGAGTCGTTTCCGCTGTTCGGTTTCGACCTGGCCCAGTACGAGGAGTTGTTCGAGGAGAAGCTCGACCTGCTCTCCCATCTCCTGGAGGAGGGCCCCGTCACGTGGCAGGGCCGGCTCCGTGCCGGGCTGAAGGACCAGCACGTGTATCCGAAGACGGAGTCCGGCCGGCTGCGCACCTGGATCGGCGTCGGCGGCAGCCCTCAGTCCGTGGTGCGCGCGGCGAGTTACCGGATGCCGCTCATGCTCGCGATCATCGGCGGTGCGCCGGCGCGTTTCGCGCCGTACGTCGACCTGTACCACCGCGCCCTCGCCCAGTTGGAGGTCGAGCGGTTGCCGGTCGGGGTGCACTCGCCGGGGCACATCGCCGAGACCGACCGGCAGGCCCGCGAAGAACTCTGGCCGCACTATCGGGCGTTGCACGACCGCATCGGCCGTGAGCGCGGCTGGGGTCCCACGTCCCGGGACGGTTTCGAGACGGAGGCCGACGAGGGTTCGCTCTACGTCGGATCACCCGAGACGGTGGCCGCGAAGATCGCGAAGACCGTGAGCACGCTCGGCGTCAACCGCTTCGAGCTCAAGTACAGCTCGGGGACGCTCGGGCACGAGAAGCTGATGAACTCGATCCGCCTCTACGGCGAGGAGGTCGTGCCGCGGGTGAGGGGGCTGCTGGCCAAGACCTCGGCGACGGCCCCGGCCGGGTGAGCCGAGGGGCGTGCGAGGGCTTTCCGGCCGGGATCCTGGTCAGGGTTCCGGCCGGGTGATCCGAGAGGTGTACGAGGGGCTTCCGGCCGGGAACCGGGCGACGGCCCCGGCCGGGTGAGTCGTGCGAGGGGCTTGCCGGCCGAAGACTCGGTCACGCTTCCGGGCGGGTGAGCCGGGTCACCGCGAGGGAACTCCTCCGCCGATCGCGGCCCACAGGGTGTCGAACTCCTGGGAGGTCAGGGCGTTCAGGCCGAAGTCGCCGGGATAGATCGGCCCTTCGGCCAGGAAACCGTGCTCGTCCTCGATGTGGCGCCATGAGTACGTGCGGGCGATGCCGTCCGAGCCGAGCTCGGCGTGTCTCACCGGCCAGTACTCCCCGCCGCTGTCGATGACGGTCTCGAACAGCCACACGTGGCCGTCGCCGTCCACCCCGTGCCAGTACAGGTGTGGCCGGTCGCTCTCGTCGAGCGCCCGGATCGTTTCCCTGCGGCGATCCTGCGACATCGTGCTCCCCGGTGTTCGTCAGAAGTTTGGGTGTTCGTCGAAGGCGAGGAAGGGCTCAGGGCTTGCCAGAAGCAGCCGAAGGGCGCATACCCTGCCTTTTGTTATGTTGCGTGTTCTTGGTCCGCTCCAGGCGGAGATCAACGGCCGTACGGTGGACCTCGGCACCTCCCGGCAGCGGGCCGTGGTGGCCAGGCTCGTCGCGGCGGGCGGGCACGTGGTCTCCACCGATCGTTTCATCGATGACCTGTGGCGCGGGCAACCGCCGCCGAAGGCGCTGGCCGCCCTCCAGGTCTACGTGTCCAACCTGCGGCGGGTGCTCGAACCCGGCCGGTTGCCGCGCACACCCGCCACGGTGCTGGTCAGCGCCGTACCCGGCTACCGTCTGCGGCTGGATCCCGATCAGGTGGACGCCTGGTCCTTCCCCCGGCTGGTCGAGGCCGCCGGGACCGCGCTCGCCGAGAGGGACGGGGCACGGGCACTGGAGACGGTGGACCGGGCACTCGGGTTGTGGCAGGGACCCGCGTACGGGGAGTTCGCCGACGACGAGTGGGCCGAGCCCGAGGCCGCGCGGCTCGAAGAGCTGCGGCTCGTCGCCGTGGAACACAGGGCGGAGGCACTGCTGGCGCTCGGCCGCAACGCGGAGGTCGAGCTTGAGCGGCACGTCCGCGCCCACCCGCTCAGGGAGAACGCGGTACGGCTGCTCGCCCTCGCCTACTACCGGGCAGGGCGGCAGGCCGACGCCCTGGGCGCGATCAGGAGGGCACGCGAGACCCTCGCCGACGAGCTGGGAATCGACCCGGGCCCCGCGCTGCGCGCGCTGGAGGCCGACATCCTGGCCCACGCCGACTCCCTGAACCGGGTGGAGGCGCCCATCCGGGTACGGACGCCGCTCTCGGACGCCGCGGGGAACGGGGGGAGGGCGCCGGATCAGGGAGGTCGGGGACGGCCGGGGCCGGACCGGGCGGGACGTGATCGCGGCCCGAACCACGACCGGGGTCGGGAGCTCGGCCGAGGTCGAAACGGGGACAAGGGCCAGGAGCACGACAGGGACCACGACAGGGACAGGGACACGGGCCGTGACAGGGGAGAAGGTCGTGCTCTCGACGACCCCGGTTCCGGTCTTGTGGGCCGTACCGAGGAACTGGCGGCGTTGGAAACGGTCGCGCGCCAGGGCGGTGTGCGCACGGTGTGGCTGGGCGGTGATCCGGGAGCGGGTAAGAGCACCCTGGCCACCGCGTTCGCCCGGCGGCTCGCGGAGCGCGGCTGGCTGACCGCGACCGGGCAGTGCCCGGAGACCGACGGCGGGGCGCCGCCCGCGTGGGCGTGGAGCGAGGTGCTGCGCGCCCTGGCCGTGGAACGGCCGCCGGAGGGTGATCTGGCGGTCCGGCTGGCACCGCTGCTGGACGACGACGCCCCGCCCGCGGGACCGTTCCTGCTGGCCCGCGCGGTGGGCGACTACCTCTCCCGGGTCGTCGGGCGCGGCACCCGGCTGCTGGTGGTCATGGAGGACGTGCACCGGGCCGACAGCGAGACGCTCCAGCTTCTGCGTCACCTCGCCACGGGGGGCGCGGAGGCGGACATCATGATCGTCGCGACCTACCGGCCCACCGAGGCCGTCGAGCACCTGGGGGCGACCTGGGCGGCCCTGGCCGGGCGTGACACCCACCGGATCGACCTGGGCGGGCTCGGCGACGAGGACGTGGCACTGCTGCTGCGTGAGCGCTCGGGGCGGGAGGTGGACGCGGTGACCGCCCGGACCGTGGCCGAGCGGACCGGCGGCAACCCGCTGTTCGTCTGCGAGACCGCGCGGCTGATCACCACGGACGGTACCTCGGCCGCCCGCGCGTTGCCGCCGGGCGTGCGCGACCTGATCCGTCGCAGGATCGCCAGACTGCCCGCGACGGCCCAGCGGATCCTGCGGGACGCGGCCGTCGTCGGGAGGGACGTCGACGTCGACGTGCTGCTCACCCTGGAGGGCGCCGAGGAGGACGCCGCCCTCGAAGCGCTGGAGGCGGGCGTGGTGACCGGGCTGCTCACCGAACCCGCCCCCGGACGGGTGCGCTTCGCCCATGTGCTCGTCAGGGAGACCCTGTACGAGGACACGCCGGTACTGCGCCGTACCCGGCTGCACGGCAGGGTCGTCGGCGCGCTGGAGCGGGTCAGGCCGGGGGAGGTCACCGCGCTGGGCCACCACGCGCTCGCCGCGGCCACCCCGGGCTCGGCGGGGCGGGCGGTGCCCTACGCCAGGGCGGCGGCCGAGCAGGCGAGGGGGATGCACTCCTATCGGGAGGCGGGGGCGTTCTACCGGGGAGCGCTGGAACACGTCGACGACGACGCGCTCCGGCTCGACCTGCTCTGCTCGCTGGTGGCCGTACAGGCGCACGAGGGCGACGTACTGGCCGCCAGGGAGAACCGCGAGCGGGCCGTCGCCCTCGCGCGGCGGCTGGGCAGCGGCCTGAACCGGGCGTTGACCGCGTACGACGCGCCGGTGACCTGGTCGATCCAGCCGGGCCGTTACGTGGACCGGCCGCTCGTCGACGCGCTGGTGGCGGCGCTGGACGGCGCCGACGACGAGACCCGCTGCCGGCTGCTGGCCACGCTCGTCTTCGAGCTGGAGGGGCACGACGACGAGCGCTGCCGGGCCTACAGCGCCGAGGCGGTCGAGATCGCCAGGCGCCTGGGGCGTACGGACCTCGTCTGCCTGGCGCTCAACGCCCGTTACTTCGTGCTGCTGACCCCCGGCCGCCGCGACGAGCTGGAGGTCGTGGCCCGTGAGCTGGTCGAGCTCGGCGACCGCGCGGGGCTGCCCGGGTACGCGATGCAGGGACACCATGCCCTGTTCATGGTCAGCCTGGGCCGCTGCGACCTCGCCGCCGCCAGGCACCACGCGGACCGCGCCCTGGAGCACTCCACCACCGGCCAGCTCGGTCTCGCGCTGGGCGTGTTGTCCATGCTCGACACGCTGATCCTGCTGATCAAGGGTGACTTCGAGGGCGCGGAGCGGTCCTACCTGGCCATCGCCGAACGCATGAGAGCCGCCGGAGGGGCGAACGCCCACGTCATAGGGCCCATCGGCCGGTTCGCGGCGCGGCTGGCGGGCGGCCTGCCGCAGGACATCCCCGAGCTGCTGGCGTTGCACGAGCTCGTCCCGGAAGGGCTCTCGGACATCCTGGTCAGGGCGCTGATCGCCGAGGGGCGCCTGGCCGAGGCGCGGACGTACTGGCAGGCCGATCAGGAGCCCCGCCTGGACTACTACTGGCTCCTCTGGCAGGGCCTGCGCGGGGAGAACGCGATCGCGCTGGGCGACCGGCGGGCGGCCGAGCACTGCTACGAGGTCCTGCTGCCCTGGGACGGCGAGCCGGCCGGCATGCACTCGGGATCGATCACCCTCGGGCCGGTCGCCCAGATCCTGGGCGACCTGGCCGTCCTCCTCGGCCGGGACGCGACCGCACACTACGAGCGGGCGGTGGCCGTCGCGGAGCGGATCGGATCACCGCACTGGGCGCGCAGGGCCGCCGAGGCGCTTGGGCGGTGAGAACCCGGATCGAGGGGACGCGCTGAAGGGCCGAAACGAGGAGACGCGGCGAGGATCCGTCCCGAGGAGACGCCGAGGAGACGCCGAGGACGCGGTGAGGATCCCGCTCAGGAGACGGCGAGGGGGCCGAAGATCAGCCGCTGCCGCCGCCGGTGGCCCCGCCGGAACAGGGAGAGCATCACCGTCAGCGGGGGACCGGCGAGCTTGCGCAGCCGGGCCATCTCGTCGGGCTCGGCGTACTGCTCCATCCTCGGCAGGTCGATCCTGACGTTCCCGCCCTTGCGGACCTCCGTCTCGACCCGGTGCCAGTCGGCGACGGACACGTACTTCCTGATGATCGGGAAGAGCAGCCGCTCCTCCTCCGTGATGTGCTCGTCGAGCATGTCGGCGAGCCGGGTGAGGGACTTGGCGAGCGCGGAGGCGTCGCCGGTCGAGGCGAACGCGGCGGCCTGGCCGTCGATCTCGGCCAGCAGCGGGTCGAGGTCGGCGTGGTCGTCGCTCAGGTCGCGCAGGTCCACCTCGGCTCCGGCGGACCGTTCGAGGACGGGCCAGAGCACCTTGTCCTCCATCGTGTGGTGGTGGTGGATGCCCCGGTTCAGCGTGGTGATGAAATCGGCGATGGCGCGGGCACGGGTCTGGTCGGCCGACTGCCGGCCCTCGGCCAGCTGGGTGGCGAGCGTGGCCAGGCGGCGGACGTCACCGCGCATCGCGCGGTGGGTGATCTGGAATCCCAGAAGTTCCGGGGTCATGTCGAGGGCTCCTCGGTCGGTGCGGGCTGCTTACCCGACCACGATGCGACGGTCCTCTTATGGGCTACTTGGTGGTCACTTGGTGGCGAACCACGGCCTTCCGGCATGCCCGTTTCCCCCGCGCACCCAGGCGGGATTCGAGGGGGCGGGCCGAAGATCGGGCGGGGTCCGTCGCGGGGAGCGTGTGGTGGTCCGGGCGGACCTCTATTGATTTCGCATCCCGCTGCGGAGCCGTGTATGGTTACACCTGTCCGCAAGCGAGAGCGACACGGACAGGCCCCTTTAGCTCAGTCGGCAGAGCGTCTCCATGGTAAGGAGAAGGTCTACGGTTCGATTCCGTAAAGGGGCTCAACAGCCTAAAGGCCCTAACCTCCCGGTTAGGGCTTTCGGCTTGGTTGGCCTTAAACAAGCAAAGGCGAGCCAGAAAATACTCAAGGTTCCTGACACGCGAGCGGGCATACTGGGGCAACCCAGAAGAGATCGCCCTGACCTGCACAAGTACGCAGGCACTCTGCGGGTCGGGTATCCTTGCGGGGTCGGTCGATTTCGTCGGCCTCAAGGCGGAGTAGCTCAGCCAGGCAGAGCAAACGGCTCATAATCGTTGTGTCGCCGGTTCAAGTCCGGCCTCCGCTACTACCCACAGGGGCTTCTCCCACCAGAGAAGTCCTGTCGTGGGTTGTCCACTGTCCAGAACGTAGAAAGGCACTCCCAAGTGGCTGCCACCGACGTTAGGCCGAAGATCACGCTGGCCTGCCAGGAGTGCAAGCACCGCAACTACATCACGCGGAAGAACCGGCGTAACGACCCGGATCGGCTTGAGCTGAAGAAGTACTGCCCCAACTGCAAGACGCACCAGGCGCACCGCGAGACTCGCTAGTCTGCGCGAAGCCTTCCGCCGTGGGCGGGAGATGAGTGCTTCATCGGCACGCACACACTCCACGAAAACCGGCGTCCTCCAACGAGGCGCCGGTTTGTCGTATCCGTACAGTTTTCTCGCGCGGGCGTTGACCGTGGAAGAGAACCTGCGGGAGGGCGAGCCGGGCTAGGTTTGCTGGTGGCACACTTCCAGATGGCCGGCCGAGGTCCAGGCGGGTCCGGGCGGGGGCCGGGGGCACGCTTTGGAATCTTGTTCTGTTAGTGTCTCGCTTCCACTCCGGTCTACGGACCGGTCTCGTCGCGTCGGTATCCGCAAAGGAGCACGATGGCCCTGAACCGTGACTTCGTCGGGCGGGCGTCCGCGCCCTCCTCGCCGTACGAGGTCAGTCGCGTGAAGATCAAAGAGTTCGCGACGGCGATCGGGGACGACAACCCGATCTACCGGGACAGGGAGGCGGCCCAGGCCGCCGGGCACCCCGACGTGATCGCGCCGCCGACCTTCCCCATCGTGTTCAGCCTGGTCGGAGGGACGATCCTGACCGACCCCGAGCTCGGCCTGAACCTCGCCATGGTGGTCCACGGCGAGCAGCGCTTCGAGTACCGGCGGCCGATCCACGCCGGAGACGAGCTGGTGAGCGTCTCCACCGTGACCGACATCCGCAGCGTCGGCCGCAACGAGCTGATCACCGTCAAGAGCGACGTCAGCACCGTCGACGGTGAGCCCGTGTGCACGACCTACAACACCATCGTCGAGCGTGGAGGGGCGGGCTGACATGGCCGCGACGGTCAAGTACGACGAGGTCGAGACGGGCCAGCAGATCCCGCCCGCCGAATACACGGTGCGCCGCGCCAGCCTGGTGATGTACGCCGGGGCCTCGGGCGACTTCAACCCCATCCACTGGAACGAGCGCTTCGCCAAGACCGTCGGGCTCCCCGACGTCATCGCGCACGGCATGTTCACCATGGCGCAGGGCGGCCGGTTCGTCACCGACTGGGTGGGCGACCCCGGCGCGGTCGTCGACTACGGGGTGCGCTTCTCCTCCATGGTGGTCGTCCCCGACGACGAGCAGGGTGCCGTCATCACGGTGAGCGGGCTCATCGAGGAGAAGCTCGAGGACAAGCGCGTGGTGGTCGCCCTGACCGCGAAGTCCAACGACTCCCGGGTCCTTTCCAAGGCCCGCGCGGTGGTCCAGCTGTCATAGCGCCCCGTCACGGGCGCGGTCCCGCCCTGCACGGCATGGCCAGGCCTGGCCTGGCCGGTCTCATACGGCGTGGCTCCGCCCGGGATTCACCGGATGCGGTCCGCGCCGGTTCGGGACGCGGCTCATCGGCTCGTGACGGTTCGGCTCGTGATCCACGAGCACGGATCGTGTTTCACCGGCAGGGTCCGTGTTTCACCGGCGGAGTCCGTGGTTCACGGGAACGGCCCGTGGTTCACGGCATGCTCCTGGGCAGGGGCCGAATCTTCTTCCTGTCTCGGGGTAGCTCCCCAGCATGAGCGAAGTACCTCCTAACGTGACCGGCCTCGCCGAGCGGCGGGCCAAGGCGCGAGCCGAGCGGGACCACGCCACCGCCGACGCGCTCCGTGACGAGATCAGAAGCGAGGGCTGGCTCGTCCGGGACACCGCTGACGGCTTCGAGCTCATCCCCTCTCCCTCCTTCGAGGTGTGGCCCACGGTGAGTGCCCTGCCCGAGGGGGCGGCGCGGAACGGTTCGGCAGGGAAGCCGGACGCCGCCACGACCGAGGGACGGGTCGACGCCGGGGATGGCGGGGACGCCGCGGGGCGGGAAGACTCCGCGGATCCGGGGCGGGTCGCCGAGGCCGCCGACCCCGGACGCGACCCCGGCCGACTCGGCGACCTGGACGCCGAGCGGGTCGCCGAGACCGAGGCGGCGCCCCAGCAGAGGCCCGAGGGCTCGGAGCTGGTCGGCCGGACCGACGATCTCGACGGCCACCCCGAGCGGATGGTCTCCTCCCAGCTGCTGTGGGACGCCAGCCTGTCGATCTCCCGGCTCGACGAGTCGATCGCTCCGCCGGCCGACGCCGAGGAGCCACCGGAGGCGCGGCCGACGGTGACCGTCGCGCTGCTCGTCGACGGCCACCCCGACGAGCTTCGCGAGTGCGTACGCGCCCTGGTCGCCCGTACGGAGGCGAGGATCCTCGCCCTCGACCTGGGAAACGTGGACGGCGCGGGAGAGGTCCTGGAGGAGCTGGCCGAAGAGTTTCCCCGCAGGGTGGAGTCCTGGCACGTGGCCGAGTCGCCGCACTGGAGGGGAGGCTCCGCGGGATGGGGTGAGAGCAGGGACAAGCTGTTGCGTCTCGACACCTCGGACGTGCACGTCGTGATGGACACCTCCGTGATCCTGGAGGGCGACGCCGTCACCCCGCTGGTCAAGGCGCTGGACGACGATGTGACCGCGGCCGGGTGGAAGGGCGTGAACCCCCGCGAGGACGACAAGGAATGGCTGGAGGCCGAGCCGGGCGAGGTCCGGGGGCTGCTCGGCCACCTGTTCGCGATCAGGCGTGACACCGCGCTCGCCGCCGGGGGGTTCCCCGCCGACGCCCGCTACTACCGCAACGCCGACCTGGAGTTCTCGCTCAGGCTGCCCGGCACGCTCGTCGCCCTGGGAAAGGATCTCCCGGTCCGTCAGGAGCGGCACCGCCGCGACGACGGCGCGGACCCCGAATATCGCGACAGGGAGTCCCGGCGGACCTATGACCGGGTGCTGAAGCTGCTGCGCTCCCCGTAGGCTGGTCGCGGATTTCGGCCGGGTGGCGGGTGGGGAAGCGCATGACGGAGCGGGTGGCGGGGGTACGGCTGGCGCCGTACACGACGCTGGGGCTGGGGGGACCGGCCGGGGCGTTCGTGGAGGCGGGGTCGTCCGAGGAGATCGTCGAGTTGGTGGCGGCGGCCGACCGGGCGGGCGAGCCGGTGCTCGTGCTGGGGGGCGGCAGCAATCTGGTCGTCTCCGACGCGGGCTTCGACGGCCTGGTCGTGCGCGTCGCCTCCCGGGGGGTCGAGATCGAGGGGGACCTGGTCACCGCGCAGGCGGGCGAGGACTGGGACGCCCTGGTCGAGCGCGCGGTGCGGGAGGACCGGTCGGGTGTGGAGTGCCTTTCCGGCATTCCCGGGCTGGTCGGGTCCACGCCGATCCAGAACGTCGGAGCCTACGGGCAGGACGTCTCCCAGACGATCACCGCCGTCCGCGTCTACGACCGCCGGGCCGGTGAGGTGCGGGACCTGACCGCGCGGGAGTGCGGGTTCGCCTATCGGCACAGCGCGTTCAAGGATGATCTGGGGCGATACGTCGTGCTCGCGGTCACCTACGAGCTGGCCGAAGACGCGCTGTCCGGCCCGGTCGCCTACCGGGAGCTGGCCTCCCGGCTCGGCGTCGCCCTGGGCGAGCGGGTGCCGCTCGCCCAGGCCCGTGCGGCGGTGCTGGAGCTGCGCGCGGGCAAGGGCATGGTCCTGGACGCCGCCGACCCCGACACCCGCAGCGCGGGGTCGTTCTTCACCAACCCGGTGCTCGCCGCGGCGCAGGCCGCCGAGCTTGAGTCGCGGGCGCCGGGGTTTCCCCGCTGGGACATGCCGGACGGGGCGGTCAAGGTCCCGGCGGCGTGGTTGATCGAGAACGCCGGGTTCCCGAAGGGCTACCGGCGCGGCCCGGCCCGCATCTCCACCAAGCACACCCTCGCCATGACGAATCCGGAGCTGACGGCCTCGACGGAGGAGCTCCTCGACCTCGCCCGGGAGGTGCGGGACGGCGTCCTGGAGAAGTTCGGCGTCACCCTGGTCAACGAGCCCGTGATGGTCGGCACCCGGCTCTGAGGTGGGAATGGGCATTCGATTTCTGCTGCTATGGTCTGATGGAAAGACCCGAAGGGGAGTAGTCCCAATCGCGTGATCGACATGCTGGCGCCTGAGGCGCCCGGTCGCGCGGGCCTCGGATCCGGCCGGTTCGGCCCGGCTTCGCGGCGGACGAGACCTTCGGCCTGGCAGGCATTAACTGGATGCCGCCGGGCCGAAGACGTGCCCGAAACTCCCCGGGTATCCCCTTCCGCCCGGCTGCGTACGCGGGAAGGGCACCTTCGTTGGAAGCGTTCTGGATCAGTCTTGCTGTGATCTTCGTGGCCGAACTCGGCGACAAGAGCCAGCTCATGGCGATGACCTTCGCCACCCGGTTCAAGCCGTGGCCGGTCCTCGCCGGAATCACCCTGGCCACCGCGGTGGTCCACCTGTTCAGCGTCGCCCTGGGCGGGCTGGTCGGCGACTTTCTCCCCACCACGGCGATCACGATCATCGCGGGCATCGCCTTCCTGGGCTTCGCGCTGTGGACGCTGCGCGGGGACGAGCTGACCGACGAGGAGTCGCAGAAGGCGCAGCGCACCACCCGGTCGGCGATCATCGCCGTGACCGTCGCCTTCTTCCTCGCCGAGTTGGGGGACAAGACGATGCTCGCGACCATCACCCTCGCCACCCAGTACGGCTGGTTCGGCACCTGGATCGGCTCGACGGTGGGCATGGTCGCCGCGGACGCCCTCGCCATCGTGGTCGGCCGGATGCTCGGCAAGCACCTGCCGGAAAAGATCATCCGGTACGGCGCCGCCGCGGCCTTCGCCGTCTTCGGTGTGATCCTGCTGCTCGAACCGCTGTTCGCCTGATCGGAGCCGGTACGACCGCGTGTGGTCGGCGGCGGTGGAGCAGGGGGATCAGGGCGAGGCGACGGGTGAAGCGTCAGCGGCGGCGGGTGAGGGGTCAGCCGATCAGGGCGAGGCGGTGGGCGGCCGCGGCCGCCTCGCCACGGGTGGAGACCCCCAGCTTGCCGAGGATGTTGGAGACGTGGACGCTCACGGTCTTCGCCGAGATGAACAGCTCGGTGGCGACCTCGCGGTTGGACCTGCCCTGGGCGACCAGCCGGAGCACCTCCAGCTCGCGCGGGGTGAGCGGCGGCTCGGAGCCTCTGGCCCGCCCGGTGTCTCCGGCCTGCTCGGTGAGGGAGATCCCGATCCGGTGGGCGAGCGCCTCGATCTCGGTGGCGAGCGGCCGGGTGGAGAGCGCGACGGCGATCGGATGGGCCACGCGCAGCCGGGACGCGGCACCGTCGCGGTCACCGGCGCCGGCCGTCGCCCGCCCGCCGAGGAGCAGCGACTTCGCCCGCAGGAAGGGACGTCCCAGCCGTTCCCAGGCGGCGGCCGCGGCGTCGTGGTCGCGGATGAGACCGAGCCGGTATGCCTCGGCGACGGGACTGTCCACGGTCATCGCCTCCCTCGCCTTCTCGACGTGGGCGTGCAGCGCCGCCACCCGTTCGGGCGCGAGCGCCTCGGCCGTCTCGCAGACCCCGCCGAGCAGACCGAGCACCCGCCAGCCCAGCATGGGCTTGCTGGTGATCTGCGCCTCTAGGGTGACGCGCTCGGCGACCTCCAGCGCGGCCAGCGGCTCCCCGCTGAGCAGGTGCAGGCCGATCATGAGCCGGGCGTTGGCCGTCAGCTCCTGCATGAACTCCTCGGGGGCGTTGCCGAAGGCGCCCACCTCGTCCAGGACGGCTCTGAGCACGTCCGTCTCGCCGCGGGCGATCGCCACGTCCCCGCGGATCCGCCGCAGGTGGTGGCGGGTGCGCAGGGTGGGGTCCGCGCCGAGGAGCTGCTCGACGAGCTGGGCGGCCTCGTCGAACCTGCCCAGCGCCTCCAGCGCCTCGGCCCGGTTGTTGGCGATGAACGTGCCCTGGTCACGGTGGCGGCCGTACTTCCTCGCGAGCCGCTCCCCTTCGAGCGCGAGCTCGATCGCCTCGGTGGAGCGGCCCATGTTGTTCAGCGCGTCCACGTTGTTGGCGATGGCGCGCAGGACGCTGCGGCCGGACTCGACGCGCTCGCCGATCGCCTTCGCGGTCTCGTTGAGTTCGATCGTGACGTCGAGGCGCCCCGCGATCGAGTGGCCCAGCGCGAGGTTGAGCAGCAGCTCCGCCTCCAGGGTCTCCTCGCCGTACTCGCGCGCGATCCGCAGCGCCTCCTCGGTGTGCGCCGTCCCCTCCTCCAGCTCGCCGCTGAATATGAGGTACGAGCCCAGCTTGGACAGCACCTCGGCGCGTTCCAGCCCCGGTTCCGGGACGAGGCGCTCGGCGTAGCGAAGATCGTCGAGCACCCCGGGGCGCCGCTTGGACTTCCTGAACTGCGATCTGCGGACGACCAGGTTCGCCACCCTTGCGGGTTCGGTCCGCTCGTCGAGCTCGTTCAGCGCGGCCTTGACGAACTTGCCGCCCCGCTCGACCTCTCCGCACGCGCTCGCGGCCTCGGCGGCCTGCTCCAGGACGGTGGTGTGGTCCACGCCGATGCGCTCGGCGGCGTCGGGAACCTTGCCCCACAGCGTCAGCACCCGCTCCAGCAGCTGCATCATCTCCTTGTAGGCGAAGGTGTTGGCGGCCTTGCCCGCCGCCTCCCAGGCGGAGATGAGGGCCCAGAGGTCGTCGCGGGCGGCGTGCCAGTGGTGGGCGATCTCGATGGCGGCCCGGCCGGGAGGGACCAGCGTGCGGTCCCTGCCGATCTCCTCGGCGAAGCGGGCGTGCAGCCGTACGTGCTCGCCGGGCAGGAGCTCGTCGTGTACGGCCTCGCGGATCAGCGCGTGCCGGAAGACGTAGGCGCGGCCGTCGGCGACCTGCAGCACGTTGGCCGCGATCGCGGTGCGCAGCGCGTCGTCGAGTTCGACGTCCGACAGCTCGCTGACCGCGACGAGCAGGGCGTGGCTCACCCGGATGCCGCCCGCGGCGGCGACGCGCAGCACCCGCTGGGTCTCCTCGGGGAGCCGCTCCACGGAGCCGATGATCAGGTCGTGCAGGGAGTCGGGGAAGGTGCAGTCGCCGCCGCACTCCATCAGCGCCTCGACGAACAGCGGGATGCCCTCGCTGCGCTGGAAGACCCGGTCGACCTGGGCGAACTCGGGGGCGCTGCCGAGGATGCCGGCCATCTGGGCGGCCACCTCCGACTGGGTGAGCCGGGGCAGGTCCAGCCGGAGGATCCCGTCCAGCCGGCTGAGTTCGGCGAGCACCGGCCTGAGCGGGTGCTGGCGGTGCAGCTCGTCGGAGCGGTAGGTGAGGACCATCAGCACGGGAGCGGTGCGCAGGTTCCGGCTGAGGAAGGCGATCAGGTCGCGGCTGGAGCTGTCGGCCCAGTGGACGTCCTCGATGAGGAGGATCACCGGGTGGCGCTCGGCGAGCCGTTCCAGCAGGGTGAGGATCTGTTCGAAGAGGCGCGCGCGGGCGGTGTCGCTCTCGGTGTCGCCGCTCGGCTCACCGAACTCGGGGAGCAACCTGGCCAGGTCGCGCGTCCCTCCCTCGGGAAGCAGGGCCGCGACCTTCTCGACGCCGCACTCGCGGACGAACTGGCGGATCGCCGCGGTGAACGGCGCGTAGGCGAGGCCCTCGGTCGACAGCTCCACGCAGCCCCCGTTGAGCACGTGGGCGCCGTCGGCCGTGGCCCGCTCCGCGAAACACCCGATCAGGCGTGACTTGCCGACACCCGCCTCGCCGCCGAGCAGCACGGTCACCGCCGCGCCCTTCCGGGCCTGCTCGAACGCCTCGGCCAGGTCCGCGAGTTCCCTCTCCCGCCCCACGAAGATGGGGCTTACCGCCCGACCCACCATGTCTGCCAGCATGTCATGCCTTAAAGGTGCGATCTCCTCATTTTTCGCTCGGTGAAATCGGGGAGTCAGGGAGGCAGGGAGGCCCGGCCGGGCGAGGGGGAGCGGCCGGGCTCTCGGGACGGGGTCATGCCGGAATGATTTTGCTGAAGAGGCCCCCGCGGCGCTTCTCCGAGGAGTGGGCCTTCCTGTCCTCCTCCGCCTCACGGGCGCGGCGGTAGTCGTCGGCCTCCTCGCGGAGCTCGGCGGTCCGGTGGGCGATCATCTCAAGGTGGAACTCGGGACCCATGAGGGTTCCTTTCTGATGGGGCGCCTCGCGGCACGCTTTCCTTACAGACTCAAGATTCGTCCTAAGGCCCCCGGTCCCACATCGGGAGGATGTCCTATCTCCCGGGCACTTCTCGCCGCGGCACTACCTAGGTGGGGCCCGGCCCGTGCCGGTACTACCTAGTGCTGTGATCGGAAGGGTTCAGTCCGTGACTCCAGGCCGGAGCGGCGGCAGCCGGAGTCAGTCTGTGACGTCACGCCCGAGCAGCGGCAGCCGGAGGACGAAGCGCGCGCCTCGCGGACTGTCCTCGATCTCCAGTGTCCCGTGGTGGTCTGCGACGATCGCGCGGGAGATGGCGAGGCCGAGCCCGCTGCCGGTGGGATCCCTGTGCCGCCCGTCGCTCAGTCGTACGAAGGGCTGGAAGACCCGTTCGCGGGCCTCCGGTGCGATGCCGTCCCCGTCGTCGCTCACCGTGACCACCGCCTGGTCGCCCCTGCGCTCGGCACTGACCTCGACGCCGGTTCTGGCATGTCGCTGGGCGTTGACGACCAGGTTGTTGAGAACCCCGCCGAGTTGGACGCGGTTGCCGAGGACCGTCACCTCGTTCCTCACCCGGGTGCGCACCGGCACGGGCCGCGTCGTGGTGATCAACTCCTCGTGCACCAACGTCCCGAGGTCGACCGGCTCGGGAGGGGCGGGAACGGCCGTGCGGATCCGGGCAAAGATCAGAATGTCGTCGATCAGTGCTCGGAGCCGTTCCGTCGTCGCCAGGCCCGCTTGGATCACCTCGCGCTGGTCGACGCGGTCCGGGTACAGCACGGCCTCTTCGAGCTGTATCCGAAGGCCGGCCACCGGGGTTTTGAGCTCATGGGAGACGATGGAGGCGAAGTGCCGCTGCTGTCCCACGGCCTTCTCCAGCCGGGCCAGGGTCTCGTTGACCGTGCGCGCCAGCCGGGCGATCTCGTCGTCGTAGGGCGGTTCCGGCACCCGCATGCTCAGGTCGCCGACGCCGATCTCCGACGTTCTCTCGCGGATCGCCTCCACCGGCCGTAGTGTCCGCCCGACCAGTGCCCAGACCATCCAGGTGGTGAAGGCGGTGGTGAGCAGGGCCGCGGTCAGCGTGCCGATCTCCAGGATGTGCGTGGAGAGGGCGGGAGGTTCGGCCATTCCCGCGTAGACGACGTGAGAGTCGCCGTTCCACACGAAGCGGGCCTCCTGTGGGGAGACCCGGGTGGCGGTGACCAGGACGCAGCCGGTGGGGGAGCACTCGGTGAGGTGCAGGATGCGGTCGTCGTGGGGCGGCCGGACGGTGCTGAGCGGCGGCCTCCCCGCGGCGGCGGGACTGGCCGACACCACCCGGCCACGTGAGTTGACGAGTTGCAGGAGATTGACCTTGGAGGTCGGCGCCGCGGCCGGAGGAAGGCCCGGCTTCATCGACGCGATCCAGTCGATCGCCACCCGCTGCGTCTCGCGGAATATGTCGTCGCGGATCGCATTGCGGATTATGAGGTCGAGACCTACCGCGATCACGGTGAAGACGATCAGGGACACCACCGCTGCAAGGACTGTGAAGCGCGCCCGGATCGAGCAATCGCCCCCAAAGGGCCACATAAACGAATCCCCCGATATGTTCGTCTGTTCACCTGCATACATGCACGAAGATGGAAGTCCAAGATCTATGTCATGACATGGGACGAATTTGGTTAAAGCCACCAGGAGTTCGCGGAACGAGGGGAGGCGGTGGTGCCCGCTCTCGTGCGGGTCTCGTGCGGGCCGGTCGGCGGAAGTTGACGAAAACCGACAAGGCCGCTGGGCAGGGTCCAGTTTGGAAGTAATCACACCAGTAGGCATGCTGGAGAGGTGTCAACTATGACGACCTCGCTCAACGACGTGGCCGCGTCCAACGTCACGCTGCGAAGCTTCCTGCACGGCCTGCCCGGCGTCGACCGCGTGGGTGCCGACCAGCGCGCCGCGATGCTCGGCACCCGATCCATCAAGACCACCGCCAAGGCCCAGGCCATCGACCTCGCCATCGGCATGGTGGACCTGACGACCCTGGAGGGGGCCGACACCCCGGGTAAGGTCCGCGCGATGTGCGCCAAGGCCGTCCACCCCGACCCGGCCGACCCCTCCGTGCCCAAGGTGGCCGCGGTGTGCGTCTACCCCGACATGGTCGCCGGGGCGGTGGCGGCGCTGAAGGGCTCCGGCGTCAAGGTGGCCAGCGTCGCGACCGCCTTCCCCAGCGGGCGTTCCTCGCTCGACGTCAAGATCGCCGACACCACCCTCGCGGTGGCGGCCGGCGCCGACGAGATCGACATGGTCATCGACCGGGGCGCGTTCCTCGCGGGCGACTACCTCAAGGTCTTCGAGGAGATCGTCGCGATCAAGGCCGCGTGCGGCACCGCCCACCTGAAGGTGATCCTGGAGACCGGCGAGCTGTCCACGTACGACAACGTGCGCCGCGCGTCCTGGCTGGCCATGCTGGCCGGTGGCGACTTCATCAAGACCTCCACGGGAAAGGTCCAGCCCGCCGCGACCCTCCCGGTGACGCTGATCATGCTGGAGGCGGTCCGCGACTTCCTCGCCGCGACCGGCCGCAAGGTCGGGGTGAAGCCCGCGGGCGGCATCAAGACCACCAAGGACGCGATCAAGATGCTCGTCCTGGTCAACGAGACCGTCGGCGACGGCTGGCTCAGCCCCGACTGGTTCCGGCTCGGCGCCTCCAGCGTCCTCAACGACCTGTTGATGCAGCGCCAGAAGATGACCACCGGCAGATACGCGGGTCCCGACTACTTCACCCTCGACTAAGGCGTTCACATGTTTGAGTACGCACCGGCGCCCGAGTCGCGTGGCGTCGTCGACATCAGGCCGTCCTACGGCCTGTTCATCGGCGGCGAGTGGGTCGACTCCCAGGGCGAGAACCGCAACAAGACCGTCAATCCCGCCTCCGAGGAGGTCCTCGCGGAGGTCGCCTGGGCCACGGAGGCCGATGTCGACCGGGCGGTCCAGGCCGCGCGCAAGGCGTTCGGCGTCTGGTCGGCGATGCCCGGCTCCGAGCGGGCCAAGTATCTGTTCAGGATCGCGCGGATCATCCAGGAGCGCTCGCGCGAGCTGGCCGTGCTGGAGTCGCTGGACAACGGCAAGCCGATCCGCGAGTCCCGCGACGTGGACCTGCCCCTCGTCGCCGCCCACTTCTTCTACTACGCGGGCTGGGCCGACAAGCTCGACTACGCCGGGTACGGCCCGGGCCCGCGCCCGCTCGGGGTGGCCGGCCAGGTCATCCCGTGGAACTTCCCGCTGCTCATGCTCGCGTGGAAGATCGCCCCCGCGCTCGCCTGCGGCAACACCGTCGTCCTCAAGCCCGCGGAGACCACCCCGCTGACCGCGCTGCTGTTCGCGGAGATCTGCGCGCAGGCCGACCTGCCGCCCGGCGTGGTCAACATCGTGACCGGCGCGGGCGAGACCGGCGCCGCCCTGGTGAACCACCCCGACGTCGACAAGGTGGCCTTCACCGGCTCCACCGAGGTCGGCCGCCAGATCGCGAGGTCGGTCGCGGGCACCGGCAAGAAGGTCACGCTGGAGCTCGGAGGCAAGGCCGCGAACATCGTGTTCGAGGACGCCGCGCTCGACCAGGCCGTCGAGGGCATCGTGAACGGGATCTTCTTCAACCAGGGCCACGTCTGCTGCGCGGGTTCCCGCCTGCTGGTGCAGGAGTCGATCGAGACGGAGCTGCTCGACGCGCTGAAGCGGCGGCTCGGCACCCTGCGGCTGGGCGACCCGCTCGACAAGAACACCGACATCGGCGCGATCAACTCCGCGGCCCAGCTCGCCAAGATCCGTGAGCTGTCCGACCTCGGGGAGGCGGAGGGCGCGGAACGCTGGTCCCCGGCCTGCTCGCTGCCCGACAAGGGCTTCTGGTTCCCGCCGACCATCTTCACCGGTGTCGCGCAGTCGCACCGGATCGCCCGCGAGGAGGTCTTCGGCCCCGTACTGTCCGTGCTGACCTTCCGTACCCCGGCGGAGGCGGTGGAGAAGGCGAACAACACCCCGTTCGGCCTGTCGGCGGGGGTGTGGACGGAGAAGGGGTCGCGCATCCTGTGGATGGCGAGCAGGCTGCGCGCCGGCGTCGTCTGGTCCAACACCTTCAACCGCTTCGACCCCACCTCGCCGTTCGGCGGCTACAAGGAGTCCGGGTACGGACGCGAGGGTGGCCGGCACGGGCTGGAGGCGTATCTCGATGTGTGAACATCACCGGGGCAGGCGTCGCCGCCGGCGTGTCCAGAGCACCAGAGGCCACGGCTTCGCCCGCGCGGGACGGCCGGAGCCGCGTGGCTGGTTCGCCCACCGGTGCGGGGTGAGCCGCTGCGGTCAGATCTTCGTGCCGGCCCGGCTGGCACAGCAGGAGAGCACGTGGAGAGGGCTGGGAAATGAGTAAGGCGGAGAGGCCGAGCCGGGCACGGGCCGGCAAGCGGGCGGGTGACGCCGCGGAAGAGCGCGCGGGTGACGCCACGGGAGAGCGCACGGCTTCCTCCCGTGCGGGCGAGGGGGGCGGGCCCGCACGGCTCGCCGTGCGCAAGACGTACAAGCTGTACATCGGCGGGGCGTTCCCGCGCTCCGAGAGCGGAAGGTCCTACGCCGTGGCCTCCTCAAGGGGCGACTTCCTCGCCAACGCGTCCAAGGCCTCGCGCAAGGACGCCCGCGACGCGGTGACGGCAGCGCGCAAGGCGTTCGGCGGCTGGTCGGGCGCGACGGCGTACAACCGGGGGCAGATCCTCTACCGCGTCGCCGAGATGCTGGAGGGCCGCCGGGCACAGTTCGTCGCGGAGCTGGCGGAGACCGGGACGAAGAAGGCCGGGGAGGTCGTGGACGCGGCCGTCGACCGGCTGGTCTGGTACGCGGGATGGTCCGACAAGATCGCTGCGATAGCCGGGTCCGCCAACCCGGTCGCCGGGCCCTACTTCAACCTCTCCTCGCCCGAGCCGACCGGCGTGGTCGCGGTGGTCGCCCCCGACGAGCCGCTGCTCGGGCTCGTCTCGGTGATCGCCCCGGTGATCGTCACGGGCAACACCTGCGTGGTGATCGCGAGCGAGCGTGCCCCGCTGCCCTCGATCACCCTGGCCGAGGTGCTGGCCACCTCGGACCTGCCCGGCGGGGTGGTGAACATCCTCACCGGCTCGGTCGCCGAGATCGCCCCCTGGCTGGCCGCGCACATGGACGTGAACGCCCTCGACCTCACCGGGGTCGCCGACGAGAGCCTCGCGGTCGCGTGCGAGGAGGCGGCGGCGGAGAACCTCAAGCGCGTCTTCCGCCCCGCCGCGACCGACTGGTCCGCCGACCCCGGCACCAGGCGCCTCACGGCCTTCCTGGAGACCAAGACGGTCTGGCACCCCACCGGAGTCTGATCGCCGTCGGCGAGCCGTCATCGGGCGAGGAGGCCGTCCGGAGGGCTCGCCGACGGACGAGCGGCCGTCAGAGGGGCTGCCGCCCGGCGAGGAGTTGTCAGGCGAGCCGCTGTCACGTGAAGGGGCATGAGGCGAGAGGTTCCAGGGCTCTCAGGTGAGTGGGGCGTGGCGGGTCCACGGCCGGGCGGCCTCGAGCTGCCCGGCCAGGGCGAGGAGTTGCGCCTCGCCACCGGGGGCCGCGACGAGCTGGACACCGATCGGCGTGCCGGTGGAGTGCCTGCCGTAAGGGACGCTCATGGCGGGCCAGCCGGCCATGTTCCACGCCGCCGTGGCGGGCGCGTACGTGAGGTTGACGCGGGCGTTGGCGAGGAGCCCTCGGCGGCCCCAGCGCTCGGCGGGCGGCGGTACGGCGGCGAGTGTCGGGGTGACGAGCACGTCGGCGTTGCCGAACCACTGGTCCGCCCCGTAGGCGCGCCAGCGGTCGCGGCCCGTCGCGCCGTCCGCCCCGACCTTGGAGAGCAGCCGGCCGGCCCTCGCCAGGGACCGGGTGCGCCGCTCCAGCCCGCGCGGGTCGAGCCCTTCGACGTCGCCGGCGGCGCACGCGAACCAGGTGGTCACGGCGGCGGCACCGAGCCGCAGGGACATCCGTTCGGTGTGTTCCACCACGGTGTGCCCCGCCGCGCCCAGGACCTCCGCCGCCCCGGTCACCGCCCGCTGGAACTCGGCGTCCACCGAGAAACCCGGCGGCAGCGGCATCGGCGCGACCGCGATCCGCAGCCGTGGCGGATCCGACAGGGTGAGCCCGCCCGGGTAGTCGTCGATGGCGCGGCCCACGCCGAGGGCCTCGCTCTCGTCGGGCGTCGCCAGCGACATGTCACCCGCCATGACGGCGAGGGCGAGGGCGAGGTCGGCGACGGTCGTGGCCATCGGCCCGTTCTCCGACATCCGGTACCAGTCGTGCTCGGGCGGTGGGACCACCCCCTGCCCGGGCTTGATCGAGACCAGGCCGCAGCAGGCGGCCGGGATGCGCAGCGAGCCCAGCCCGTCGGCGCCGTGGGCGAGCGGGACCATCCCCGCGGCCACGGCCGCCGCGCTGCCTCCCGAGGAGCCGCCGGGGGTGCGCCTCAGGTCCCACGGGTTGCGCGTGACGCCGTACACGCTGTCGGTGACCCCGGCCAGGCACAGCTCGGGCACGTTGGTGATGCCGACGACCAACGCGCCCGCCGCCCTGAGCCTGGCGACCACCGGATGATCCTCCTGCGCGGCCACGTCGGGCGTCGCCGCGGAACCGTTGCGCGACGTCTCACCCCCGACCGCGACGTTGTCCTTGACCGCGATCGGCACCCCGGCGAGCGGCAGCCCGGCGAGGTCCTCCCGCTCCTGCAGGACCCGTGCCTCGGCCAGCGCCCGTTCGGCGAGGACCACGCGGAACGCCCCGACGCGTCCGTCACGCTCGGCGATGGCGTCGAGGTGCTCGGCGACCACCACGGGTGCCGTGACCTTCCCCCGTCGCACGGCATCCGCGATCTCCACTGCGGAACTTCCCACCCACGACATGCACCGAGTGTGGTCCGGCGAGTCCGCCAGGGGAAGCGTCCTACATCTCAATCAGATGACTTGTCCGGCTCGTCGGTGTTATTCCGCTCACCCCGCCGAGGCTCGCGCCCCGCCGCCTTGAGCGCCAACCGGAGTGCGTACTCCAGTTGGGCGTTGACGCTTCGCAGGTCGTCGGCCGCCCATTTGGCGATCACCTCGTAGACGGCCGGGTCGAGCCTCAGCAGGATCTTCTTGCGCTCAGCCATAGAGGCTGCCGGCATTGACCACCGGCTGCGTCGCCTTGTCACCACAGAGGACGACCAGCAGGTTGGAGACCATCTGCGCCTTGCGCTCCTCGTCGAGTTCCACCACCTCATCCTCCCGTAGTTTGGTCAGTGCGAGCTGGACCATGCCGACCGCGCCGGCGACGATGTGGGTGCGCGCCGCGACCACCTGGGCGGCCTGCTGTCGGACCAGCATCGCCTGGGCGATCTCCGGAGCATAGGCGAGGTGGGTGATCCGCGCCTCCAGCACCTCCACCCCGGCGAGCTGTGTGCGGTCGCTCAGCTCGGTGGTGAGTTCGGCGGCCACCTCGGCGCCGTCACGCAGGCTGGTACGGCCCTCCTCGTGGGCGTCGTACGGGTGACTGGTGGCCAGGTGCCTGACGGCGGCCTCGGACTGGATCGCCACGTACTGCTCGTAGTCGTCCACGGAGAACGTCGCCTTGGCGGTGTCGGAGACCTTGTAGACGACGACGGCGGCGATCTCCACGGGGTTGCCGTCGGCGTCGTTCACCTTGAGCTTGGTCGTCTCGAAGTTGCGCACCCGGAGGGTGACACGTGCCTTGCTGGTGAACGGCAGCACCCACTGGAACCCGGCCTGGTTCACGGTCCCGACGTAGCGGCCGAAGAACTGCACGACCTTCGCCTCGTTCGGGTTGATCACCGTGAATCCGGTGGCCGCAACCATCGCGACGACCCCCCACCCGGTCGCCGCGGCGATCAGCCCCGTTTCCCCCGCCGCCCACCCGGCCCAGGCCAGGACGGCCCCGAGCGCCAGGAGCCCGATCAGGACGCCGAATCCGCTCGCCCGGAAAGCACGTCGTTCCATGTACGCCACCTTTGCTATCGAAGTGATATCACTACGATAGCTCACGAAAGACGTCCGCGCGGGTCGCCGGGCGAGGTTTCCGGCATTGCCGCCGGGAGCGCCGGGAGCGCCGGGAGCGATTGCCCGGCCGGTACGGGAGGTGAGGGGGCGTGTGCCGGGCGATCGTGCCTGCTGCTCCGGGCCGGCGCCGTGTCAGCGTCGCGGGTTGGTACGGCGGGTGGCGGTGGCCGACATGGGGTCGTCCGGCCAGGGATGCCGGGGATAACGGCCGCGGAGCTCGGCACGGACCGCGCGGTAGCCCTCGCGCCAGAACGAGGCGAGGTCGGCGGTGACGGCGGCCGGGCGGCCCGCGGGGGAGAGCAGGTGGATCACGAGCGGAACTCCCGCGACGCGCGGGGTCTCGGTCCAGCCGAACAACTCCTGCAGCTTGGCCGCGAGCACCGGCCGCTCTCCCGAGTAGTCGATCCTGATCCGCGACCCGCTCGGCACCTCGACCCGCTCGGGGGCCGTCTCCGCCAGCCGCGCGTTCCACGGGACCAGGCGGTGCAGGGCGGAGACCACGTCGAGACGCTCCAGGTCGGACCGGCGGCGGGCCCGCGACAGCTCGGGCTCCAGCCAGCGATCGGCCGCCTCGATCAGCGCGTCGTCGTCCGTCGCGGGCCAGGGATCGCCGAGCGTACGGCGGCAGAAGGCGAGCCGCTCGCGCAGGGCCACGGCCTCGGGAGTCCAGCGCAGTATCGACAGGCCCTCGGAGCGCAGGCCCTCCAGGACGGCGGGCCGCACGTCGGCGTCGCGGAGCGCGCCGCTGGACAGCTCGATCGCGCCCAGCCGTTCCACCCGGCGCGCCGACACGTCTCCGCGCCGCTCTCCCGGCGGCACATGCCAGGTGATCTCCTCGCCGGAGTCGTACAGGGAGGCCGCGGCGAGCCTGGCGATCTCCTCGTCGATCACCACCGCCTGCCTGATCCTCGCCGACGCCGCTCCGGCGGGCCGGTCCGCGACCGCGACCGCGAGCCACTCCGCCGTCCCCAGCCGTGACCCGCGCGGCAGTTCGGCGGCCGTTCCCGAGGCCATCAGGTACGACCCGCCGCGCCGCCGCGCCACCCGCTCCGGGTAGGCGAGCGCCACGACGATCCCGGCCACGGCGTCGTCGCCCCCGGCCGTCGGAGCACCCGTGAACGTGGTGCCCTTGGACGTGGCGCCTGTGAACGTGGTGCCCTTGGACCTGGCGCCGGTGGATGTGCTGCTTGTGGACGTGGCGCCGGTGGATGTGGCGCTGCCGGCGCGGGCCGCCTCGGCGCCGCCGCTTCTCGCGGGTCTTCCCGCGGCATCGCCTTTTCCCGGCCGGGCGGCACCGGCGTCGGCGGGTTTTCGCCCCCGGTGCCGGTCGGTGGCGGGCACGGCTCGGGCCAGGCGCCTCGCCTCCTGGCGCCACCGGGCGGAGAAGCCGTCACCGCCCTGGCGCGCGGAGCGCCAGATCGCCACCAGGTCGTCGGCCGCGTCCCTGGGCAGCTGCTCCGACAGCAGCGCCACGACCTCGGCGGCCCGTGGGCCGGCGTCGATACCGTCCGCGCCGGTGTCCGTCCCCGCGTCGATCAGGGCACGTGCCAGGCGCGGGTGGACCCCGACCCCGGCCATTCGTCGTCCCCGGTCGGTCACCCGGCCGGGAGGGGGGCCCGAAGAGCGCTCCGGCCCGCCCGGTGTCCGCGGGGTGGCGGGGGAGTCCAGCGCGCCCAGGGCGTACAGGGTGCGGCGGGCGGCGTCCATCGCGGCGGGCGGTGGCGGGTCGAGCAGGGCGAGGCCGGTGGCCGAGGGGTCGCCCCAGCAGGCGACCTGGAGGGCGAAGCCGGTCAGGTCGGCGAGTGCGATCTCGGGCCGCGCGTGCTCGGGCAGCCGGTCGTGCTCGGCCCGCGACCAGCAGCGGTAGACCACGCCGGGCGTCTCACGGCCCGCCCGCCCCGCCCGCTGGGTGGCCGAGGCCCTGGAGGCGCGGACGGTGGTGAGCGAACCGAGACCGCGGGCATGATCGGTGCGGGGCTCCCTCGCCAGGCCGGAGTCGACCACGATCCGCACGCCCGGCACGGTGAGGCTCGACTCGGCGACCGAGGTGGCGAGCACCACCCTTCTGCCCTCCCCCGGGGACAGGACCGCGTCCTGGACCCGGGCCGGGGCC
Organism: Streptosporangium sp. NPDC000095; assembly: GCF_042899335.1. Lineage (NCBI taxonomy): Bacteria > Bacillati > Actinomycetota > Actinomycetes > Streptosporangiales > Streptosporangiaceae > Streptosporangium > Streptosporangium sp. NPDC000095. The sequence goes on along the minus strand of NZ_JBIAZS010000002.1, from coordinate 109,134 downwards.
TGACCGTGCACCTGGAGGACGTCGACGCCGGGGAGCATCGCGGCCACCCGGCCGATCTCGCCGACGCCCGGCAGGAAGCAGAGCACGTCACCCTCGTGCTCTGCCAGCGCACGCCGTACGACGGCCGCGACATGGGTGAGGAACGCCGGGTCCACCCGCATACCGTGGGGCGGTGCGACGGTCCCGGTGGGCGGCACCCAGACGGGCGTGACCGGATGCATGGTCCCGGAGGCGTGCACGATCGGCGCGGGATCGCCGGGACCGCCCAGGTCGCGGGAGGTGTCGGGATCGCCGGGACCGCTCAGGGCGCGGGAGGTGTCGGGGTCGTCAAGGTCGCCGGGGTCGCGGGAGGCGTCGGAGCCGGCGGGGTCGCCCGGGGTATCGGACAGGTGAGGGCCATCGGTGCCGCCGGACGGTGGGAGAGCGCCGGGGGAGCCGAGGAGGCGGGCCCAGGGGGCGGCGTCGGCGGTGGCGGAGGTGGCGACGATCCGCAGGTCGGGGCGGAGCGTGGCACGGACGTCGAGGAGGAACGCCAGCGCGGTGTCGGCGTCCAGGTGGCGCTCGTGGCACTCGTCCAGCAGGACCGTGTGCACGCCTTCGAGGTCGGGGTCGCGCTGGAGCCGCTGCAACAGCACTCCGGTGGTGACGACCTCGACGACCGTCCTCGGACCGGCTCTGCGCTCGCCGCGTATCGAGAACCCGACCTCCGCGCCCACCTCGGACTCCAGCAGCCACGCCATCCGCTTCGCCGCCGCCCGCACCGCCATCCGCCTCGGCTCGGCCACGATCACCCGCTTCGGTCCCGAGCCGTCGAGGAGCCCGGCGAGCGCGAGCGGGACGAGCGTGGTCTTGCCTGTGCCAGGGGGAGCGGTGAGCACGGCGACGCCCCGCCCGTCCAGCGCCGCGAGCAACTCGGGCAGGACGTGACGTACGGGCAGGCCGGACCAGTCGGAACGCACCCGTCCAGTGTCCCCGGTTCCGCCCGTGCGCGGGACGCGCGACCGGAACCGGGGACAGGAGCGGCACCATGATCCCGAGTCCGTTCGCGCGCGGGACGCGTGGCCGGATCCAGGGACCCGCACCGTGATCCCGAGTCCGCCCGCGCATGGTACGCGCCCTCGGGTGAACGGCGACCCGGGCTTCCCGGACCGGGCCTCGCCGGGCGCCGGTCCCGAGATCACCGCGACAGGTGGTCGAGGAGCAAGCCGATCATGATGCCATGGCGCCGTCGGCGTTCTCGGCGCCCTCGGGCCCTCGGTGGCGTTGGGGTTCCCGAGGTTCCCGAGGTTCCCGAGGTCTCCGAGGTCTCCGAGGTCCCCGAGGTCCCCGAGGTCCCCGAGGTCCTCAGCCTGACAGCGGCAGCGGTGGGTTGGCCGAGTCGAGGTGCTCGACGGTGGTGAAGACGAGGACCTCTTCGCCGACGTTCTCGATGTCGTGCAGGAGGAACCCTCCGGCGCCGAAGGCGAAGTGCCGGGTCTCACCGGCGACGTAGGACACCTCGCGGGTGGTGCCGTCGGCGGTGTGCTGGCGGCTGCGGCCCGCGTTGACGGCGGTCCAGAAGTAGTCGAGGACGTGCCGGTGCGCGTGCCACCGCTCGCCGGGTTCGAGGCGGATCTCCCACACCCGGACGCGGTCGTTCTCGCTGAGCAGCCGTGAGCCGACGTGCGGGTCGTAGGCGTGGGTCTCGAACTCCTCGCGAAGCGCGTCGGACCATCCCTCGAAGTCGGTGGCGACGACGGTGCCCGCCAAGGGGGCGTCGGTCAGGAATGCCGGTGTCGTGGTCATCGGGACCTCCTTTCTTATGGTGTCGTCACTGGCCTGGGCCGTAGAGGCCGAATCGCAGTTCGGGGTCGCCGGGCACCCAGGTGCAGTCGACCTGTGAGCGGGTGCCCATCTCCTTGACCCGGCGCAACAGGCGCTGGCCGAGTTCGAGCTGGCCCGGTTCCCACTTCGCCAGGGCGGCGGGGATGGCGCCCTCGGCCTCGCTCAGGGCGTCGTACAGGGCCCAGGCGTTCGCGGCGGCCTTCGCCGTACCGGCCGCCGCGTGCGGGCGCGCGGCGCTGGCCGCGTCGCCGATCAGCGCCACCCGGCCGGCGGTCATGCGCTCGACGCCGACGTCGTAGACCGCCTGAAGGTAGGGCTGCTCGGTGCGTCGCACCACCTCGGCCGCGGCGGGCGCCAGAACCGTGCCGGCCACCTCGCGCATCTCCTCGACGAACCGGTCCTGCACCTGGCCCGGGTGCACCGACACCTTGCCGAGGAAGCCGCGTTTGTCGGTCATCATCTCCTCGAGGTCGGCACCCTCGGTGACGTTGCGGTACCAGACGTAGTTGAGCAGCCGGTTCCCCGCCGTCAGCCCGCCCTCGTCCGAGGGGATCGGGTAGATGTTGATGTGGGTGTACGGCGCCACGCTGAAGCTGATCGAGTCGTGCAGGAGCTCGAAGGTCTCCGGCGAGACCTCGGACTCCCGCACGGTGCCGCGCCAGCCGACGTAGCCGGAGTACTCCGGGACGCTGCCGGGTGAGATCCGGCTGCGGCTCGCGGAGCCGATCCCGTCCGCGAACACCACGAGATCAGCTCGCTCACGGCGCCCGGAGACGAAACGGACCTCGACGCCGTCGCCGTCCTGGTCGAAGCCCGCGGCGTACTCCCCGAGGTGATACCGCTCGGTGCCGAAGTCGGCGAGCAGGGCCCGGTAGAACGTGCCCCAGGACGTGTAGCGCCACGGCGTGGGGTCGCGGTGCAGGACCTCGTTGCCGGCGCCGAGATACTGGACGTACCGGGTCGCGGTGCTGACCTGCTCGGGGTGCTGCTCGCTGCACTCGGCGAACCAGCGCAGCGTGTCGGGCTGCAGCACGATGCCCCCGCCCCGGCCGTCCAGGCTGGTCGGCGTACGCTCGAAGACGGACACGTCGAAGCCCAGGCGACGCAGCAGCAGCGCGGAGGTGAGGCCGCCGATCGAGCCGCCGACGACCAGCGCCCGCCGGCCGGAGTAGGGGGAGTGGCCGTTCGTCTCATGCATCGTTGTCGCTCCCGGGTTCTGGCAGGTCGAGGAAGCGGCGGGCGGCGGCCTCCATGGCCCCGGCCCCGATGCCTTCCGAGACCGGCAGGTCCTGTGGGCGGTCCACGCCCATGTCGAAGGGGTAGTCGCTGCCGCACAACAGCCGGCCGGGATCCGCCTTGGAGCGCAGCAGACGCAGCGCGGGGCCGTCGTGGGTGAGCGTGTCGAACCACAGGTCGCGGAAGCCCTCGTGCGGTGTTCGGCCGGTGCCGGCCCCGGCGTCCGCGCGCCGCTCCCAGCCGTGTCGCCATCGGCCCAGGAGCGCGGGCGCGCATCCTCCGCCGTGGACGAAGCAGATGCGCAGCGAAGGAAGTGCCTCCGTGACCCCGCCGAGCACACAGGAGGCGACGGCCGTCGCCGTCTCCGTGGGGTTCCCGATCAGATTGGCGAGGTAGTACGACCGCCACTCCGGCCGAGGCAGCTGCATGGGGTGTACCAGGACGGCGAGGTCCAGCTCGGCGGCGATGCGGGCGATCTCGTGGAGCGGACCCTCGTCGAAGGAGGTGGCGTCGACCAGCGGGGGGACCGCGACACCGCGGACGACCGCCGACCCGGCGATCGCCTTCATCTCGGCACGGGCCGCGGCAGGGTCGTGCAGGGAGACCAGGCCCAGGCCCAGCAACCGGCCGTGGCTGTCGTGGCACAGGCGGGTGAGGGCCTCGTTGAAGTGGCCGACGTATTCGCCCACGCCGGGGTCGGCGACCACGGGGAACGCGAACGGCGGAGCGGACAGCACCCGGGCGCCCAGCCCGGCGCGGTCGGTCTCGGCGAGCACCCGGCCGGGATCGCTCATCGCCGACGCCGCGATGGACAGGGGGGTGTCGCCGAGGTACAGCTCCTCGTCTCGCGCGTTCAGCGGCGGGACCGGCGAGCCCGGCGGGAGGTCGAACAGCTCCCGGGGCAGCCAGTGGGCGTGGACGTCGATGACGCCCCGCCTCACCGCCGGGGGATCGAGGGCCGTCACGCCGCCGCCTCCAGTGCCTCGAAGCGGGCGAGCACCTCGGCCTGCAGCATGGCGACGGCCGGGTCGGAGGCGCGGCGTGGACGAGGGAGGTCCACCTCGATGGTCTCGTGGATCCGGCCGCCCGGCGCCAGGACGACGATCCGGTCGGAGAGCTGGACCGCTTCGGTGACGTCGTGGGTGACGAACATGACCGTGCGCTGTGACTCGAGCCAGATGCGCTCCAGGTGTTCGCGCAGGGAGCGTGAGGTCATCGCGTCGAGGTGGCTGAACGGCTCGTCCATGAGCAGGATGTCCGGCTCGACGGAGAAGGCTCGGGCGATGCCGATGCGTTGCTGCTGACCGCCGGAGAGCTGGGCCGGGTAGCGGTCGCCGAGGTGGCCGAGGCCGACCAGGTCGAGGTAGTGCTGAGCGCGCCGCTCCCAGCCCGAACGGTCGCGCTGGACGAACTTGAGGTTCTGCGTGACGGTGCGCCAGGGCAGCAGCCGTGGGTCCTGGAACACATAGCCGATCTTGGCGTCGCGGTCACCGGCGCGTAGGCGGACCGAGCCGCGGCTGAGGCTCTCGATTCCGGAGACGATGTTGAGCAGGGTCGTCTTGCCGCTGCCGGAGGGGCCGACGACCGAGACGAAGGTCTCGCCGCTGATGGTGAGGTCGATCCCGTCGAGCACGCGCGTCTGCCTGCCCTGACGGTTCTGGTATTCCTTCACCAGGCCGTCGATTTCGATGGAGGCCATGGGTTTCCTTTCGAGAAGGGACGTGCTGCTCAGGCGGTGCGCCAGCGGGTGACGAAGCGCTCGATCGGGCCGAGGAGGATCTGGTCGGCGAGGACCAGGAAGACGATGAAGACGACGACCCAGGCGAGGAAGCCGTCGAGCTGGTTGGCGTCGTACCAGTAGCGGGAGCGCCAGCCGACGCCGGAGGTCGAGCCGAACCACTCCGCGAGGAGCAGGCCGTTCCAGGCACTCATGATCGCGAAGCGCACCGCCGCGACCGTCGAGCCCGCGACCGCCGGAGCCACGATGTGACGAAGGACGTGGGGGCGGCCGACACCGAACGAGCGGGCCATGAGCACGAGGTCGGCGGGCACCGCCCTGACCGCCTTGGCGATGTTCACGACCACGAAGGGCAGGGCCGAGAGGAAGACCGTCGTGACCGGGGTGAGCCAGCCGAAACCGAACCACATCGTGGTCAAAAGTGCCCAGATCACCGCCGGGGCGGCGAGCGCGGCCATGGTCAGGTCGGACAGGGCGTGATCGGCGAACCTGGACAGTCCCATCAGCACGCCCAGGGCCGTTCCGACGACGAGCGCCACGACGAGACCCAGGGTGAAGCGGTTCATGCTCACGGCCAGGTTGGCCCACAGGTGACCGCCGGCCGCCTCGCCGCCCAGCCGGCCGAACGTCTCGCCGATCGAGGGCACGCGGTGTCCGTACTCGGCCGCGAGTTGCCAGACGGCGAGCATGGAGAGCAGCGAGGTGACGAGCGCGATCACGGAGGACGACGTCGAGCGTCCGTGTCGCGACCACAGGGATGCCGTACCGCCGGCGGGCAGGGGACGAGGTGTCGCCTCGGGCGCGGTTGCGGTGCTCATCAGAGTTCCTTCCTCCAGGCGAACACCCTGGTCTCGATCCGGGCGAGGCCGCGCTCGATCAGCACCATCGCGATGACGAACAACATGGTCCAGGCGAGCATGTCGGCGACCTTGAACTCCTGGTAGGCGCGCCGGATCATGAAGCCGACCCCGTTGTCGGCGCCGAAGACCTCCGTGAGGGCCTCGACCTTCCAGGCCATGGCGAAGGCGTAGCGGACGCCCACGAACACGAAGGCCGTGACGGCGGGCAGGTAGACGTGGCGCACCACGTCGACGGGCCGCCGATCGAAGGCCCGGCACATGCGGAGCAGCCCGCCGTCGACGGAACGGACGCCCTCGGCGACGTTGATCGCGATGAACGGGACGGCCACCAGGGCCGACACCACGATCGGCCCGGTGGAGCCCACGCCGAAGATGACCAACCCGAAGACGGCGTAGGCGAGGCCCGGAACGTTCCCGAGCACGAACAGCGGCATCGAGAAGTAGGTCGTCATGAACCGGCTGCGGCCCATCACGAACCCGATCGGCAGGCCGACGGCGAGCGCCAGCGCGAAGCCGATCCCGATCTTCACGATGCTCGCGGCGAAGTTGCCGAACGCCTCACCGGAGGCGACGAGGTCGGCGACGCGTCCGAAGACCTTGAACGGGGCGGGCAGGATGTTGTCATCGATGATCCACGCGACCAGGGCCCAGGTGGCGAGTGCCCCCAGCAGCGCGACCGCCGAGACGAGCCACCGTGAGGAGCCCCGGGCGCCTTCGGGGCCGTTGAGTTTGTTGAATCCTGACCGCCGGCCGCGGACTCGCGCGTTCGGCGAACTCTGGCCGGGCTGGGTGACGGGTGGTTCGGTGGTGGTCGGCGAAGTCACCGGCGATCTCCTGCCGTGGGGAGGAATTTCGGGTTTTTCACGTCGTCCTCGATGACGCCGGTCTCGCGCATGAGGTCGAAGATCTTGCTTTCGTCGTCGGCCCACCGCCTGTCGAAACGGATGTCCTGGACCACCCAGTCGTGTTCGGCCACGTAGCTCTTCATGAACTCCACGTAACGGGGGGACTCGACGGCGAAGTGCTGCGGGTAGCGCTCGATGATCTCGTCGCGGTGCTCGCGCCACTCCTTGAGGCCGCGCGACCACAGGTCCAGGAAGGCCTCGACCTCCCGGGGGTGCTCCGCGGCCCAGTCCTCGCGGGCGACGAACACGTTGCCCATGGGACCGTCGTGGCCGGGTGCCTCCAGGTCGGCGAACAGGTCCGCGGACGACTTGCCGTCGTACAGGGCGCGGACGCTGCCCTCGCGCAGTTCGCGCGCGGACAGGTCGGGATAGCAGATGCAGGCGTCGATCTCGCCGCGGGCGAGCAGGTTGGAGAGGTTCTGGATGTCGGCGACGACGATCTTGAAGTCGGATTTCTCTCCGGCGATGGCGAGTCCGTGCATCTTCTCCACCAGGGCGTGCCACACCAGGGTTCCGGAGACCGAGGTGAACACGCCGAGCCGCTTGCCCTTGAGGTCGGCGAAGGACTTCGCCGGGTCGTCGGCGCGCACCATCAGCCGGCTCCGCTCGGAGTTGTAGCGTCCAATGATCACCGTGGCCCGCTCGGTCTCCGCCTCGAGTCCCGGCACCTCGAAGGACGCCGAGGAGATGATGTCGGCGTGGCCGCCGGCGAAGAGCCCGAACTCGTCCCAGGTCGCCGAGGTCTCGATGGAGATCCCCGTCTCCTTCTCGAAGTCCTCGATGATCCCCTCGTCGTGCATGTAGTCCCAGATCGGGTCGGGGGCGAAGGTGAACCGGATGACACCGTCGCGTGCCGCCCGGGAGGAGGCGGGACCGCCCAGACCCGCTCCGCAGGCCGTCGAGACGAACATGGCGCCGACCGTGAGCAGAGCCGCCAGCGCCCGGGATCTGTATTTGTTCAACCGCACGGCTTCCCTACCCTGCTTTCGTGGCACCGTGTGACGGAGGTCACCGGCCAGAACAACGATGCTCCAGCGGTAGCCACCTCCTCAATGTCTCAGCGCTCACACCTGCGGGCTTTATAGTGTGATTTCGAACATGAGGGGGGCGCCGCGATCGTGGAACCGCATCATGACGAACTGCGGCGCTGGCTGGCCGGGATCGCCGACATCGGCGCCGCCGTCAGCCGCCAGGAGCCGCTCGGCGATCTCCTGAACCGGGTGGCCGAGACCGCGTGCTCACTCATGGGATACGACTTCTGCGGCGTCTTCCTGCCCAACCCCGAGGGCACCGCGCTCGTCATCCGCGGCTACCACGGGCTCTCCCCCGAGTACGTCGACCTGGTCAACGCCGAACGCCCGATCCTGCTCGGCGTCGGGCGGGAGGGTGAGGCACCCACCAGCCGGGCGTTCCGCACCGGCGACATCGTCGCCCTGGAGGACATCGGTCTCGAACCACGGTTCGGCCCGTGGGGCGGCGTCGCCCAGGAGCAGGGCTACCGGGCCCTGGTGTCCGTGCCACTGCGCAGCGCCGGCACGGTCGTCGGCACCCTGAACTGCTACCGTCAGCGGCCCCACCACTTCGACGACGCCGAACGCGAGCTCGTCGGCACCCTCGCGACCCAGGTCGCGATCGCGCTGGTCACCGCCCAGCTGCAGGTCAGGGAGCGGGCGACCATCGGCGAACTGCGCGAGCTCAACCGCTCCCTCTCCAGGCAGCACGCCCTGCTTCGCCGCGCGGAGGAGATCCACGTCGAGCTCACCGCGATCGCCCTGCGCGGCGAGGGGATCGGCGGTGTCGTCACCGCGCTCGCGGACCTGCTCGGCTCCGACGTTCTCGCCGACGACGCCCACGGGTCGGTGCTGGCACGTAGCGACGGCCGGTCGCTGGGGACCGACGCGCCGCCCTCGACGGCTCCCGATCTCACCGAGGGGTCGTTGGTGGAAACGATGCTTGAGGGCGAGACCTTCGTCGTATCGGCGGTCCTGCTCGACGGCGAGGTCGTGGGAAGGATCTGGGTCCGTCGGCCCCTCGCCTCCTTCACCGGGCTCGACATCCGCGCCACCGAGCACGCCTCGGTCGTCGCGGCCCTCGAACTGCTCAGGGAACGCACCGCCGCGGACGTCGAGGGGCGCCTGCGCGGCTCCCTCGTCGCCGACCTGCTCTCCGACGAGTCCCTCGACGTCGCCGCCGTGGTCGAACGGGCACGTCGCATGGGCCACGACCTCACCGGCACGCACACCCTCAGCGCGATCGCGGTACGCGAGACCGACGGCGCCGCCGGACTCCCCGCCGCCGAACGCGCGCTCGCGACCATCACCCGGCTCCTCGCGGGAATGAACCCGCCTCCGCTCGCCGCCGCGCACCGGGGCCTGGTCGTCGTGCTCTGGCCCGACCGGACCGTGTGGCGAGACGGTACGACGGACACACCGCGCGAGGCGACCGAGCGGCTGGCCGAGGTGCTCGGTAAAGCCCGCTCGGTGAGACAGGTGACCGCCGCCGTGGCGGCTCCGACACCGACCCTGCCGGGACTTCGGACGGCCTTCCGGACGGCGAGAGGGGCACTGGAGTTGGCCGCCGAGTCGCCGGAACCGGTCGTCCTCCATCTCGCCGAGCCGACCGTCGACAACCTGCTGCTTCAGGTCGGCGACACCGACGGGCTGCGCCGGTTCGCCCGGCGGGTGCTCGGACCGGTGCTCGACTACGATCGCGAGCGCTCGACCGACCTGGTGACCACCCTGCGTGTTCTCGTGGAGAACGACATGGACAGGAGGGCGGCGGCGAGGGAGTTGCACATTCACCCCAACACCGTGCTTCAGCGTATGCGCCGGATCGAGGACCTGACCGCTCTGAAACTCTCGCGTCCGCGCGACCTTCTTGAGATCACGACCTCGCTGGCGGTCGCCAGAATCGCCGGCCTGCGAGATCCGCGTCCTGGCGGGTCCGGGAAGTGACCTGGCCGGGTCTCTAGGCCGACGGGTCGAGGATTCCGAAGCTCACCAGGGCGATGATGATGATCCCGAGGGCGATCCGGTAGATCACGAAGCCGGTGAAGCGGTGGGTGCTGATGTACTTCAGGAACCACGAGACCGCCAGATAGCCCACGACGAACGAGATCACGGTGGCCAGGATCGTGGGCCCCCAGTCGGGGGCGCTGCCGTCGCCGATCTTGAACAGCTCCAGGAAGCCCGAGCCCAGCACGGCCGGGATGGCCAGCAGGAAGGAGTACTTCGCGGCCTCCTCCCTGCGGTAGTCCAGCAGCAGCCCGGCGCTGATCGTGCCGCCGGAGCGGGACACCCCGGGGATGAGAGCGAGCGACTGGGCGAAGCCGTAGATCATGGCGTGGGTGAAGCTGAGGTTCCGCTCCAGGGTGAGCTTGTTGCGGGCGGTGTGGTCGGCGAACCACAGGACCAGGCCGAAGACGATCAGCGTCGTGCCGATCAGCCGCAGGTCGCGGAAGGCACCCTCGATGGAGTCCTTGAAGAGCAGGCCGAGCACCACGATCGGGATGGTGCCCACGATGACGTACCAGCCCATCCGGGCGGAGTGGTGGCCGCGCAGGCCGGGGGTCCACAGGGAGCGCGTCCAGGTGGAGATGATCTCCCAGATCTCCTTGCGGAAGTAGATCAGCACCGCGGCCTCGGTGCCGAGCTGGATGACCGCGGTGAACGCGGCCCCCGGGTCCGGCCAGCCGAAGAACGCCGACGCGACCCTGATGTGGGCACTGGAGGAGATCGGCAGAAACTCCGTCAATCCCTGAATCAGCCCGAGGACCACCGCTTCGAACCAGCTGATCACTTGAAGCACCTTCCGTGCCTGCGCGTGGATAACCTACGCGAGGCTAGCGGAGCAGCGGGGCCGGTGTGACACGGGTCGTTCAGGGCACTGCCGAGTGGGGGCCAACGAAGATCAGATGGCGAGTCGAGTTGGCTCCTGAGCGCCGTTCGGCGAGGGTGGCACAGTACTCGGGCGTCGTCCGAGGACGACGATCGGAGGGCTGGGAATGACGATCAGGACGATCGCGGACTTCTGGTTCGACCCCTCCTGCCCGTACACCTGGATCACCTCCCGGTGGCTGGTGGAGGTGGAGAGGGTGCGGCCGGTCGAGGTGCGCTGGCACGTGATGAGCCTGGCGGTGCTCAACGAGGGCCGCGACGAGGATCCCGAGGGCGACACGGAGGGATACCTCTGGGTTCCCGTGCGCGTCTGCGAGGCCGTACGACAGGAGTACGGGCAGGAGGCGCTCGGGAGGCTGTACACCGCGATGTGGACCGTCGGCCGCGCTCGTGGGCAGGACTGGGCCGGTGCCCTGCACGACTCCCTCGCCGCCGCGGGCCTGCCGCCGGAACCGGCCAAGGCCGGGATGTCGACGGCCTACGACGAGGCGGTGCGCGCCTCGCACGCGGAGGGCATCGGCCTGATCGGCGAGCACGTCGGCACCCCGGTGGTCGCCGCCACCGGTCCCGCCACCGGTGGCGGGCGCGTCGTGTTCTTCGGCCCCGTGATCTCCCGGATTCCCGTCGGCGAGCAGGCGGGCCGCCTGTGGGACGGGACGCTGCTCGTGGCGGGAACCCCGGGCTTCCACGAGCTCAAGGGCACCGCGCACGAGAAACCCCGGCTCGACGATTCGGACTGACGGGGGTTCGCCCCGGAACGCGGGTTTCCCGCCCGCGGACGCCGGGTCGTTCGAGGGCGGTTCGTTCGAGGTTCGTCGGAAGGCGATTCGTTCGAGGGCGGTTCGTTCGAAAGGGGCCGCGAGAGGTCGTCCACGAGACCCGGGAGGGGTGCGACCCGCGTGGCGGGCCGTCCGGAGGCGATCCGGACGGCCCGTGGAGGGGGAAGGCGCGGGCCGCACCCGGTCTCGTCTACTGCCGCCGGGTCACCGCCCCGCTCACTGGCGGGTCACCTTGACGTCGTCCACCCCGGCCTCCACCAGGGAGGCGCCCGAGGCGTCGGCGGCCTCGACCAGGATCCGGACGCTCTGCCCCGCGAAGGCGGAGATGTCGACGTCCGCCGTACCCCAGGCGCCGTTGCGGTTGGAGGCCGCGCCGAGCTGCTGGAACACCTGGGTGGTGGTGGAGCCGACGACCTTCACGCGCAGGTAGTCGGCGCTTGAGGAGTTGGAGCCGTGCGCGAGATACCAGGAGAAGGCGAGCTTGAGCGTCCCGGTCGACGGCAGGGCGACGGCCGGGGAGCGGACGCTGGTGATGCCTCCGTCGATGTCGTAGTCGCCGGCCGCGGAACCCGCGAGCCTGCCGGTGACCAGGTCGTTGGTGCCGCTCACGGTGGTGCCGAGCTGCTTGGCGCCACTGGAGTTGGTGGCCTGCGGGACGCCGCGCTCCCACTGGCCCGAGGTGGCGGTGTCGGTCCCCGACGGGTTGGTCGTCCAGCCGGTCGCCGTCTCGAAGGTGTCCTGCCAGACGACCGTCGGAGGTACGGCGGTCGCGGTCGTCCACACCGCGTAGGCGATGGCGTCGGCGTTGCGGTTCAGCGCGGTGTCACTGATGTTGGACGTCGTGTCGCACGCCCGGTGGTAGCAGGGGTCGAACGCCTGCCCCGCCGTACCGCCCCAGAGGGTGGCCTGGGCGCTGGACTTGACGCCCTCAGCGCCGGTGAAGGTGCCGCCCGCGGGGATGCCGACGGCGATGAAGGGCCCGTAGTCGGAGCGTCCGTCGAAGTCGGTGCCCCGGGTGGCGACGCCGATCGAGGTGAAGTACGCCTGGAGCGTCGCCTCCAGCTGCGCGGAACCCGCCGGGCCGGGGCCCGAGCCGACGCCGTCGGAGTTGTCGCCGTCGTAGATGAAGTAACCGGCGTTGGGCGAGCCGACCATGTCGAAGTTGTAGTAGCCCTTGATCTTGGCGCGCTCGGTGGCCGAGAGGTTGTTCACGTAGTACTGGGAGCCGCGCAGGCCCAGCTCTTCCGCGCCCCACCAGGCGAAGCGGAGGTGCTTGGTGGGTGCCAGCGACTGGCGGGAGACCTCGAGGGCGGTCTCCAGGATGGCGGCGCTGCCGGAGCCGTTGTCGTTGATGCCCGGTCCCGCGGTCACGCTGTCGAGGTGGGCGCCGACCATGAGGATGTCGTTCGGGTCGCCACCGGGCCAGTCGGCGATGACGTTGTAGCCGGTCGCGCCGTTGTAGGTGAACGACTGCAGGGAGGTGGTGAATCCCGCGCCGTCCAGCAGGCCCTTGACGTAGTTCGCCGAGGCGAGGTAGCCGGGGCGGCCGTGGGCGCGGTTGCCGCCGTTGGCGGTGGCGATGGACTGGAGCTGTGTGAGGTGTGCCTTCACGGCGGTCAGCGAGATGTCCGGTGGGACGGCGGCCGACGCCGATGGTGCGGTGAACGCCAACGGGATGGCCAGGATCGCCGCCATGCCCATGGTCCACAGACTGCGCATCATGCTCCTCGGGTTTGAGGGGTGTGGGGGGTCCCCGAGCGGCGCGCACCCGTGGCGGGTGCGCGCCGTACAGCGTGGTGGTGCGCTTGCGGAGCGAATCCCTAGCGGGCGGCCTCACCGTGGTGGTGGTCCGCCGCGGCCGGCGCCGCGGACCTGGAGAGTGCCTTGGTCGCGGCGTTGCGGTCGGGAATGCCCTTCAGGTCGTAGGCGAAGTACGCGGTGGCGTAGCCGACGGCCTTGGAGTTGCGGTCGAGCGCGGCGGCGCTGATGTTGTTGATGCCGTCGCAGGCGGCGTGGTAGCAGGGGTCGTAGGCGACGCCCGCGGTTCCGCCGAACCTGGCGGCCTGCTCGGGGGTCTTGATGCCTTCGGCGCCGGTGAAGATACCGCCGGCCGGGATGCCGTTGGCGATGAACGCGCCGTAGTCGGAGCGGCCGTCGAAGTCGGTGCCCTCGAACGGCAGCTTGCGCTTGTTGTAGAACGACTCAAGGCGCTTCTCGACCTGGGCGGAACCGGCAGGACCCGCCGGGGCGCCCTCGGCGTCGGAGTCGTCACCGTCGTACAGGAAGGTGACGTCGTTGGGCGAGGCGATCATGTCGAAGTTCAGGTAGAGCCTGATCTTGTCCTTCTCCGCCTGGGACAGGCCCGCGACGTACTGGTCGGAGCCGAGCAGGCCGAGCTCTTCCGCGCCCCACCAGGCGAAGCGCACCTTGTACTTGGTCGGCACGTAGGCCAGCTTCAGCGCGGTCTCGAGGATGGCGGCGCTGCCGGAGCCGTTGTCGTTGATGCCCGCGCCCTCGGGCACGCTGTCGAGGTGGGCGCCGACCGCGACGATCTCGCCGGACTTGCCCCAGCGGGAGTCGGCGATCAGGTTCTTGGTACGGCCGACCTCGGTCTCGGCGTCGACCTTGAGACGGACGGTGGTGTTCGGGGCGGCGGCCAGCTCAAGGCCGACGGCCGTGCTCGTCATCACGATGGGGAAGCCGAAGCGCCACTCGCGGATGTCGAAGACGAGCGGGTCGGTCCTGCCGGGCTGGCCCTCGTTGAAGAAGATCACACCGGCCGCGCCGGCCGCCTTGGCGTTGGTGGCCTTGTCGATGAACGGGCAGGTGCCGCGCTGGAGCAGCGCGATCCGGCCGGGGACGAACCCGGCGAAGTCCGAGGCCTCACAACCCGCCGTCGAGGTGTTCGCGACCGGGGGCGGCGGGAGGACCGCGTCGACGACCTGCACCTGCGCGGTGACGTCTCCTCGGCTGGAGGAGATGACGGTGACGAAGTCGGCGGGGTTGGCGTAGGTCTTCGCCACGGGAGCGGTCTGCTGCAGGACGGAGGGGCTCGCCTCCTCCCAGTCCAGCGGGAACTCGACGTCGGTCGTGGAGGTCTTGTATCCGGCCTTGCGCAGCTTGTCCTGCACGTAGGCGAGGGAGGCGTCGTAACCGGGAGAGCCGGCGGCGCGGTTGCCGCCGTTGGCGGTCGCGATCTGCTGGAACTTGTCAAGGTGCTTCTTGACGTTGCCGCCCTTGATCTGCGTCGCGAACACGTTCGCGAGGACGTCGGTGACGTCCGTGGACGTGGTCGCGCTCGCCGGTGCGGTGAGGGCGAGAGGGAGGGCGAGGGCCGTGACCAGGGCGGCGGTCTGGACCAGGCTGCGTCGTAACCTCAGGCGCATAGCGCTCCTCGGGGTGGAACGGAGGGGAATCCCCTATTAGGTACATGGCGGAACGTACCGTGATCAACCGGTTTCGCCTAGATGTGCCGACGTTCGGGTGCGAAAAAAGTTATCAAGCCGACCCTGACAGGGTTTTCTCAGGGGTGTCTCGGGAACGGATGGGTTCCGGTCGTTCGTTTGAAAGGACGAAGAACATCGATTCGAGAGAGGCAACGTGTACCGTTCGAGAAATCACAAGATAATCGCCGGAGTCTGCGGCGGGATCGCGGACAGTCTCAACATGCCGCCCACCCTTGTCCGGGTGTTCTGGCTGTTGCTCTCGCTCATTCCAGGGCCCCTGTGGGTCGCCTACGTGCTGATGTGGATCTTCGTCCCCAAGGCGCCCGCGGCCCGCTACTAGGACGAGGGCCGGTGTTCCGGCCCCCGGGTCGCGACGCGTCCCGGTGAAATTAAGCTGGGGGCATGAGGCGACGCCCACTGTCCCTGGTCCAGGACGACCTGGTCGACTACGAGAAGGCGATGGAGCGGATGACCGACATGGTCGGTCAGCGGCAGCGCGACGAGCGCTCCGACACGCTCTGGTTGCTCAGCCACCCGCAGGTGTACACCGTGGGCAGGCGAACCCCTGAGCAGCACCTGCCCGACCCCGCTCACGGCATCCCGGTCGTGAGCACGGGTCGTGGCGGGCAGCTCACCTACCACGGCCCCGGCCAGCTGGTCGGATACCTGATCGTCAAGCTCGGCGAGGGCGAGGGGATCGTCGACTACGTCCGCGAGGTCGAGCTGAGGCTCGTCGGCGCGCTCGGCGCGCTGGGTGTCCCGGCCGAGCGCCGCGACACCCCGCCGGGCTCGGAACTGCTCACCGGCGTGTGGACGGCAGAGACGGGACGCAAGATCGTCTCGATCGGCATGCGGCAGAGCCGCGGTGTCACCAGTCACGGGTTCGCCCTCAACGTCGACGGCGACCTGACCCCGTGGAACTGGGCCGTGGCCTGCGGCATGCCGGATGTGGACATGACGTCCGTGGGACGGGAGGCCCCGGCCGCCGGGGGGACGACGTTCACGATGTTCGGCGGGGCCCCCGCCGCCACGGCGATGGATCGGGTCCGTGCGGCGGTGGCGGAGGCCTTCGAGGCGAGCTGACCGGCCCTCTCCAGGGCCGGTCGGCTCGTTTCCCGGTCCTCTCCGGGAACGTCGGCGGCGCGGCCTCGCGGCGCGGGGCTCGTTTCCCGGTCTTCTCAGGGAACGGTCGGCGGGGAGGTCCCGCGGGGCGGTCAGCCGGTCGGTTCCCCGCCCGCCGTGCCGGCCGGGTCGAACGCCTCGTTCATGTCGATCGTGCGGCGCGGGCCGGTGAACCAGTGCCTCGCCGACAGCACCCACCACAGGCCCACGGCCAGCACCATCACGCCGACCACGATCGGCGCGTAGTTGACCGCGGTCCAGGTGAAGTCGTCGCTGAACGGCACGGCGGCCGGGACGAGCGGCATGATGAAGTAGATCGAGACGATGACGATCTCGACGATCGCGATCCAGCACATGACCTTGTACTTCGACCCCAGCGTCCAGGGGCCGGGCTCGAACCGGTCACCCATCCGCAGCCGCAGCCAGATCGGGATCGCGAAGGCGATGTAGAGGCCGATGACCGCCACCGACACGACCGCGTAGAAGGCGAGCGGCAGACCGCCGGGGGCCTCGTACAACGCGGGCAGGGTGAGGACGAGCGCGGCCGCGCAGCCGAAGACGATCGCGTTGACGGGGGTCCGGTTGGCGTCCACCTTCGACCACAGGCGCCAGCCGGGGATGGCGCCGTCGCGGGAGAAGGCGTAGGTCATCCGGGACATCGAGGTCACGCAGCTCATCCCGCAGAAGAACTGGCCGATGGTGGAGATCGTGAAGATCGCGGTGGCCAGGTTGCCGGGGAGCGCGCTGTCGAAGATGGCGCCGACGAAGCCGCCCGCCTCGTTCACCGCGTCCACGTCGGTCGCCGCGAACAGGAAGGCGAGCAGCAGGATCCAGCCGCCGATCGCCGAGTAGAAGATCGACTGCCACAGCCCTCGGGCGGCGGCGGTGGAGGCGCCCTGGGTCTCCTCCGACACGTGGGCGCACGCGTCGAACCCGGTGATCGTGTACTGGGTGAGCAGGAAGCCGAGCGGCAGCACGTAGAACCAGTACGACGAGTCGGAGAAGCCGGAGTTGTTGATCGTCTCGGTGAAGACGAACGACATCGACTGGTGCGAGTCGGGGCCGAAGATCAGGATCAGTACGACGACCGCCGCGCCGAAGACGTGCCACCACACCGAGACGTTCTGCAGCGTCGAGATCAGCCGGTGACTAAAGATGTTGATCAGGCCGTGCAGGGTGAGGATGACCGCGAACAGGATGAACGCGTTGGTCAGGCTGGGGTCCCAGGCGGGGAAGAACCGGTTGAGGGTGATGTTCAGGAAGGTCGCGCAGCCGTAGTCGACCGAGGCCGTCACGGCGATCAGGCCGACGAGGTTGAACCACCCGGTGAACCAGCCGTGGATCGGCCTGCCCATCTTGGCGGCCCACCAGTAGATGCCACCGGCGGTCGGATAGGCCGAGACCAGTTCCGACATGCACAGCCCGATGATCAGGATGAAGATCGAGATCAGCGGCCACCCCCACGAGATGGCGATGGGTCCACCGTTGTTCCACGCCTGGCCGAACGTGGTGAAGCAGCCGGCCAGGATGGAGATGATCGAGAAGGAGATGGCGAAGTTGGAGAAGCCGCTCCAGGTCCTGGAGAGCTCCTGCTTGTAACCGAGTTCGGCGAGACGCTTCGCGTCCTCGTCGACCGACGTTGGCTTGGTCACTCAAGCCTCCTTGGGGGGTTATGCGGGGGGTGGAAATCCGGAGCTCGCGCCCCGGACGTCGTCGACGAGCCGTCCGAACCCCGGGTCGTCCAGGTCCCGCACGGCTTGCGAGAACTTGTCGGCGGCCTCGGCCTCGTAGTCGAAGTCGGCGTCGGCGGCCTGCTCCTTGAGCAGCCCGTGGTGTACGGAGAACCAGAGCGTCCAGGTCAGGTTGGACATGATCAGGTTGAGCCGGACCCTGGAGGTGAGCCGCCGGTCGTCGGTGCCGAAGTAGGCGCGGGCGAGCCGGGCGGTCAGGTCCGGGTCGTAGTCCGCCTCGGCGGCGATGTCGCCCAGTTCGAAGGCCGGGTCGTTGTTCCCCGAGAGCTGGTAGTCGACGATCCGCACCTCACCGCCGCAGCGGATGAAGTTCTCCGGCAGCAGGTCGTTGTGACACGGCACCGTGGGCAGCGGATCGGCGGCGAGCGCCCTTTCGATCTCCGCCGCCGCGGGAAGGCGGTCCCGGTAGCCGTCGGGTGTGCTCAGTTCGTGGGTACGGCAGAGGGCGAGAAACTCGTCGAGCTTGCGGAAGATGGAGAAGTCGTTGACGAACCGAGGTCCGGCGTGCAGCCGGCGACAGGCCGCGGCGATGGGGCCGGGAATCGTCCGTACGGCGTGGGCGTCCAGAGTGACGCCGTCGAGATACTCCAGCACCAGCGCGTCCGGCAGCCGGTGCAGCACCCTGGGGCCGACCCCGGCGTCCGCCGCGTGGACCGTGTTGGCGATCTCCTGGTCGAGAGGTATGCCCAGGCCGGCCTCCGACACCCGGGGATCCAGCACGCGCAGCAACCAGCGCTGCCCGTCGGCCGTGGTGAGCCGCGAGATCCGGTGGCTGAGGCCACCCTTGATCGGGGTCTCGGTTATGGGCTGACCAGCCCATTTTCGGACGTCCGCTCGAGGATCTGGCATGCCGCCCTCCTTTGGCCTACCTTCATACCATTGATCCGATTCTGTGGACTAGTTGTTACAGAGGGGTTCCCTGCCGTGAAACTTCCCGGATCCGCGCGAGCCGTCGTGATCGGCGGTGGAGTGGCCGGTTGCAGCGTGGCCTACCACCTCGCGAGGCTCGGCTGGAGCGAGGTGATCCTCGTCGAGCGGCACGAGCTCACCGAGGGCACCACCTGGCACTCGGCCGGTTTCGTGGGCCAGCTCCGCTCGACCGTCACGCAGACCAAGATGATCATGTACTCGGCCGGTCTCTACCCCGAACTGGCCGAGCTCACCGGGCTGGACCCGGGATGGCACGGGGTCGGCGGCCTCCGCCTGGCGACCACGCCCGAGCGGGTGGAGGAGTCGCTGCGGCTCGCCGGGGCCGGAGAGACCTACGGGCTCGGCCTGGAGATGATCTCCGGTGCCGAGGCGAAGGAGATGCTCCCGCTGCTGCGCGCCGACGACGTGCGGGCCGCGCTCTGGCTGCCGGGGGACGGCTGGCTGGACCCGGCGCTGCTGGCCAGGGCACTGGCGGCGGGGGCGCGGAAGCTGGGCGTGCGGATATACACCGGCACCCGGGTGACGGGAATCGACGTGAAGAACGGCACGGTCGCCGGGGTGCGGCTCGCGTCGGGGGCCGAGGGCTCCGGCGACGCCGAGGAGTGGTCGGTCCAGGCGGAGACCGTGGTCGTCGCGGCGGGCGCGGCGAGCGGGCGGGTCGGGCGGATGGCCGGGGTGGACATTCCGGTTGTGCCGATAAAACATCAATATGTAGTCACCGAACCATTCGGGGTTCCTTCGTCCATGCCTACGGTGCGGGATCCGGACAACATTGTCTATTTCCGGGAGGAGAATGCCGGCATTTTGGTAGGCGGATATATCAGGAACCCCGAGATATGGGACACGGCTGCTCCACTGGAGGAGCCTCGGGCTCTCTTTCCCCCCGATATGCCGAAATTTCAAGAATCGTGGGAATCGGCGGTGCGGAGGGTTCCCGACCTGGCCAATGCCGAGATCACAAAGGTCGTCCACGGCCCCGAGGCGTTCACCCCCGACGGGGAGTTCCTGCTCGGTGAGACCCCGGTCCGCGGGTTGTGGGCGGCGGCCGGATTCTGTGTGCACGGCCTGGCGGCCGCCGGCGGCGTGGGCAAGGTGATGGCCGAATGGATCGTGGATGGTTCGCCGGAGTACGACATGTTTGGTATGGATCTGAGGCGTTTCGGATCCCATGCCCGTTCCGCATCGTGGACCCGCGCCAAGGCCCTGGACTCGTACTCGAAGTACTACGACATCGTCTACCCCGGCGAGGAGCGTACCGCCGCCCGCCCGCTCCGCCGCTCTCCCGCCTGGGTGCGGCATGTGGAGCTGGGGGCGGCGTTCGGCGAGAAGTCCGGCTGGGAACGGGTCAACTGGTACGAACCCGGCGGGCGCCCGGCCGGGGCGAGTGAGACTCCTCCCGTGGACGCCCCGGTCACCCGGGATCCGGAACCGGGCGTCCGCGAGGTCTTCCCGGACGTTCGCGAGGCCCATGAGGTCGCTCCGGCCGGCCACGGTGTCTCCCCGGACGTCCGTGACGTCCCCCCGGACGGCCGTAGCCCTCGCCCGCACGGTTGGGCGGGCCGGATCTGGTCGCCCGCCGTACGCGAGGAGTGCCTGGCCACCCGCGACGCCGCGGGCCTGTTCGACCAGACCTCGTTCTCCAAGCTGGAGGTCTCGGGGCCCGGAGCCCTGGAGGGGTTGCAGCGGGCCTGCGCCGGGCAGATCGACAGGCCCCTGGGCTCGATCGTCTACACCCAGCTCCTCAACGGGCGCGGCGGCATCGAGGCCGACCTGACCGTCACCCGCCTGGCGGACGACCGTTTCCGTCTGGTCACCGGCACCGCCTTCGGCGTTCACGACGCCGCCTGGCTCCGGGGCCGGGGTCTCGACGTCCGAGACGTCACCTCGGCCCACGCCTGCTACTGCCTGTGGGGGCCGCGGGCGCTCGACATCCTCGGTTCCGTGTCCGGCGACGACCTCACCTTCGGCTACATGAAGGCGAGGGAGATCAGCGTGGGGAACGTCCCGGTGCTGGCCCAGCGGGTGACGTTCGTGGGCGAGTTCGGCTGGGAGCTGTACTGCCCGTCGGAGTACGGGCTGACGCTGTGGGACACGCTCATGGAGGCCGGAGCGCCGTACGGCATGCGTCCTGCCGGGTACCGCGCGATCGACTCGATGCGCCTGGAGAAGGGCTACCGCGTCTGGGGCATGGACATCACCCCGGAGACCACCCCCTACGAGGCCGGTCTGGGGTTCGCGGCCGCCCGCGACAAGGACTTCGTCGGTCGCGCGGCCCTGGAATCCGCCCGCCGCCCGGCCGGCGACCGATCGGCCGGCGCTCGTCCCGTGCGGCGTCTGTTCTGCCTGGTCCTGGACGACCCCCGCCAGGTCTGCCTCGGCGGGGAACCGGTCCGCGTCGGTGGGCTGCCCGCCTCGCGGGTGACGAGTGGCGGGTACGGCCACCGCGTCGACCGCTCGATCGCCTACGCCTACCTGCCCGAGGGCACCGCCCCCGGCGACCGGGTCGAGGTCGGCGTCACCGGGACCTGGGTGGGCGCCGCCGTCACCGCTGAACCTCTCTACGACCCGTCCTCGGAGCGTGTCCGGCGTCTGCCGTTCTCAGAATTCCGGTAAGTCTCTTCATCCTCCTGCGCATCGGTCATCCTGTGACCTGGAGGCCGGCGTCAGACATACCCCCCAGGGGTTGCTGAAAAGGGTGGTGGTGTGGCACTGTAGGCGAGCGAAAGGATACCCCCCACGGGTATTCGAGAGGGGTGATCGCGATGAACGGCGCGCTCAAGGTGGGTGCGTACGCGCTGGTGCTGACCATGGTGTTCGGCGGCGCCCTGGGGGCGGGCCGGATGGCCGGTCCGATCGGAGACGCGGAGGCCCAGAGCTCTCAGGGCGCCGGCGCGGAGCAGGGCGAGGGTGGGGGCGCGGATCATGGAGCCCACCAGGACACGACGGCCGCGAAGGCGCCGACCGTTCCCGCGGGGCTCCAGGTCTCCCAGGACGGATACATGCTCATGCCGGAGACCGACGAGGTCAAGGTGGACAAGCGGACCGACTTCCGCTTCACGGTGATCGGTCCCGACGGCTCTCCCGTCACCGGGTTCACCACGCAGCACGACAAGAAGCTGCACCTCATCGTGGTGCGCCGCGACCTGACGGGCTTCCAGCACCTGCATCCCACCCTGCTGGGAGGCGGGGTGTGGTCGGTCCCGCTCAAGCTTCCCGCCGCGGGGGAGTACCGCGCGTTCGCCGACTTCGCCCCCGAGGGGGCGGAGCCGCTGACGCTCGGCATGGATCTGTCGGTGGCGGGCGACTACCGGCCCGAGCCGCTCGCGGTCCCGGCCGAGACCGCCACCGTGGGTGACTATACCGTCACCCTGAAGGGCGATCTCATCCCCGGCCGGACGAGCATGCTCACGCTCTCGGTCGCCAAGGACGGCGAGCCGGTCACCGACCTGGAGCCCTACCTGGCCGCGTACGGGCACCTGGTCGCGCTGCGCGACGGCGACCTGGCCTATCTGCACGTGCACCCCGACGGCGAGCCCGGTGACGGGCGCACCACGCCCGGCCCGAACATCACCTTCTACGCCGAGGTGCCGAGCGCGGGGACCTACGGCCTCTACCTGGACTTCAAGCACGGCGGGACCGTGCGCACCGCCGCGTTCACCGCCGCCACCAGCCCGGACCCCGAGGGTGGCGGAGCCTCCTCGGGTGACGGCCACGGGCACAGCCACCAACCGTGAAATACCCCATAGGGGTTACGTGTTCTCATAACGAGGAGAGACATATGTCTGGGCACACCCATCACGTGCCGGGACGGTGGACGGGCCCGCTCCCGGAGGGCGCGCTCCCGGACGGTGAGGTTTCCGCCCCGGCGGGCCGTCCGGTGACGACCCCGGACCACGCACGACGACCGGGACACGAGGCAAGGGACGAGGAGAGGTCGTGATGTCCATGACCACCGGCGAAGCATCCGCCCGCGGCGAGATCGAGCTCGCCATCGGCGGCATGACCTGCGCCTCCTGCGCGGCCCGCATCGAGCGCAAGCTCAACAAGCTGGACGGCGTGACCGCGACCGTCAACTACGCCACCGAGAAGGCGAAGGTCACCTACCCCGTGGCCATCACCCCCGACGACCTCGTCGCGGAGGTGGAGAAGGCCGGATACACCGCCGAGCCGCCCGCGCCGCCGGCGTCGGGGGAGTCCGGGGAGACGGAAGGGGCGGCCGGTGAGGAGGGGGAGCGTGACGTGCTCACCCCGCTCAGGCAGCGCCTGATCACCTCCGTCGTGCTCTCGGTGCCGGTCATCGCGATGGCGATGATCCCGGTGCTTCAGTTCGACAACTGGCAGTGGCTCTCCCTCGCCCTGGCCGGTCCCGTCGTGGTCTACGGAGGGTGGCCCTTCCACCGGGCGGCCTGGACCAACCTGCGGCACGGCGCCGCGACCATGGACACGCTGGTCTCGATGGGGACGATCGCCGCCTTCTCCTGGTCCCTCTGGGCCCTGTTCTTCGGCACGGCGGGCATGCCGGGCATGCGACACGGCTTCGAGTTCACCCTGTCCAGGGGCGACGGCTCGGGAAACATCTACTTCGAGGCCGCCGCCGGGGTGACCACCTTCATCCTCGCGGGCCGCTACTTCGAGGCGCGTTCCAAGCGCCAAGCCGGTGCCGCGCTTCGCGCGCTGATGTCGATGGGCGCCAAGGAGGTCACGCTCGCCTCGGGGGAACTCGTTCCCGTCGGTGCGCTCAAGGCGGGCGACCTCTTCGTCGTACGGCCGGGGGAGAAGGTCGCGACGGACGGCGTGGTCGAGGAGGGCTCCTCGGCCGTGGACACGTCCATGCTGACCGGCGAGTCGGTCCCCGTCGAGGTACGGCCGGGTGACGCGGTGGTCGGCGCCACCGTGAACGCCGGGGGGCGGCTCGTGGTCAGGGCCACCAGGGTCGGCTCGGACACCCAGCTCGCCCAGATGGCCAGGCTGGTGGAGGACGCGCAGAACGGCAAGGCCGCCGTGCAGCGGCTGGCCGACCGGATCTCCGCGGTGTTCGTGCCGATCGTGATCGCGCTGTCCGTGGCCACCCTGGGCTTCTGGGTCGGGACCGGTTCGGGCGCCGCCGCGGCCTTCACCGCCGCCGTGGCGGTGCTGATCATCGCCTGCCCCTGCGCTCTGGGCCTCGCCACACCGACCGCGCTGATGGTCGGCACCGGCCGGGGCGCCCAGCTGGGAATCCTGATCAAGGGTCCGGAGGCGCTGGAGTCGACCCACGGCATCGACACCGTGGTCCTGGACAAGACCGGCACCGTGACGTCGGGCACGATGACCCTCAAGGACGTCTTCCCCGCCGCCGGTGAGGAGCGCGAGGAGGTGCTCCGGCTGGCCGGAGCCCTGGAGGGCGCCTCCGAGCACCCCGTGGCCCGCGCCGTCGCCCGCGCGGCGGACTCCACCGCCGAGGTCGAGGACTTCGCGAACATCGAGGGCCTCGGCGTCCAGGGCGTCGTCGACGGGCACGCCGTCCTCGTCGGGCGTCCCCAGCTGCTCGCCGACTGGTCGCAGCACCTGCCGCCGGAGCTGGAGGAGAAACTTGAGGGGGCGCGGGCGCGCGGGGAGACGGCCGTCGCGGTCGGCTGGGACGGGAAGGCCCGCGCGGTGCTCACCGTCGCCGACGCGATCAAGCCCAGCTCGGCCGAGGCGGTCGCCGCGTTGCGCGCGCTCGGCCTGCGTCCGATCCTGCTCACCGGAGACAACGAGACGGTGGCCCGTACGGTCGCCGAGGCCGTCGGCGTCGAGGACGTGATCGCCGACGTGCTGCCCGCCGACAAGGTGGAGGTCGTCAAGCGGCTTCAGTCCGAGGGCCGCACCGTGGCCATGATCGGCGACGGGGTGAACGACGCCGCCGCGCTCGCCCAGGCCGATCTCGGCATGGCGATGGGCACCGGCACCGACGTCGCGATCGAGGCATCCGACCTCACCCTGGTCAGGGGCGACCTGCGGGTGGCCGCCGACGCGATCAGACTGTCCCGCCGCACGCTGCGCACGATCAGGGGCAACCTGTTCTGGGCCTTCGCCTACAACGTCGCCGCCATCCCGCTGGCCGCGTTCGGTCTGCTCACCCCGATGATCGCCGGGGGTGCGATGGCGCTCTCCTCGGTGTTCGTGGTGAGCAACAGCCTGCGACTGCGCCGCTTCAGGTGAGATGAAGAGAATCACGAGCGTGTCCCGGCAGGCGGCCGGGACACGCTCGTGGGGCGATCAGGGAACGGGGCAGATCCGATGATCGGGGCCCGGTGCTCTCTCGCCGGGCCCGTCACCCTCCGAGAGCCGGAGGATCTCCCCGACCGTCGCCTCGTCCGCGGCGTAGATGTGCGGCACGTCGACGAAGACCCGCATCGATCCGCAGCCCACGGTGAGGCCGTCCGCGACCTCGCGCTGGATGCCGCGCAGCGGTACGTAGTTCAGATAGGACGTGTAGACGTTCTGCGACCGGAAGGCGGCGGTCATGACCAGCCGCCCGGCACGGAGCCTGAAGGCGAGGCTGGTCAGGCAGGGCACCGCGTCGGGAGACTCGCCGGGGGCGGTGAGCGAGATCCAGCCGCTCTTGGTGTACGGCTTGGTGCGCAGCACGTCGGTGATCCAGCCGAGCTGGTCGACGCCGAGAAACTGGCGGAGTCGCCCTCCGTAACTGTATTTGAACGGCGGGACGATCGAGCGTTCGCTGAACTTGCTGGAGTACAGCGGGATCTTTCCGGCCTCGCCGTAGCTTTTCAGGACGGGATCGTCCCAGGCCAGGCTGGTGACCTCGAAGAGCACCGCCGGAGCCTCGATGATCGGGCCGCGGTCGTCCAGGGCGGGCCCGCCGTTGTGTGTCACGTGTCGCATCAGCCAGATCCACGTCTCCCCACAAGACGCGAATCTGAGGAGGTCGGGCATTCAGGTCTCCACGTTGGGGAAATGGAAGGGATTGTGTGGGAGCCGGCGTTGCCGGGAAACATTGGCGCGGACGTAGTAGACGAAATAGTGGACCAGCGCGAGCAGTCCGATGACCACCAGGAGCAGGGCGACGGCCGGTGCGGCCCCGATCATCCCGAGCACGCCGACCGCGATGTAGGAACTGTTGACCAGGGCGAGCATCATCACGTTGATCCCCGGCCAGGCGAGCGGCGCGTACGTCTCCGGATAGCGGGGATCCACCGGCAGGTTGGGAGTCCAGCCGAGGGCGGCGAACTGGTCCTTGAGGTGGACCGTGTAGAGCAGGCGGAAGTTGTTGAGCGCCCGCGCGGTCCTCATGTGCGCGTTGACCGCCTCGATCAGCCGGAGGAAGGGCAGCACGCTGAGCAGCCCGAACGCGGCGGTCATCGCGAACAGGTACCAGGGCACGCTGTGCCAGGTGGTGAGCATCGCCGGGCTGACCACCTTCGCGCCGGCCAGGGCGACCGCGGCGGCGAACGGGGCGGCGAGCAGGCTCATGGACAGCCGGGTCATCTTGATCCGCTCGTCCTTGGCCGCCAGGTAGACCTGGTAGGTCCCGGTGAAGTCCACGGACACGAGGGCGAGGAATTCCCCGGGTTTGACGGGGAGCCCGTCCATGGTCTCGGGCAGTGCTTCCGCGGTCATCCGCGGTGACATCCTCCGCATCGGGACCCCACTTTCGAGGGATAGTGGATTTTCCCGTATGAAGATGTTGACTTATTTGTCAGGCGAATGAGCGCTTTTTAACGATATACGTCTCAGACTTCTGACGTCCGTGGAGGCCCCTCCCGGGGCGTGCCTTTTGTGGGGGTGGCTGCGGGGCGGCCCGGAGCCACCCCCAACGTCAGGATCCTTCCGCCGCCCCGAGTTCCTCTCCCGCGAGGGCCGTCTCCACGGAGGTGGCCAGCGTGAAGTGGGCGAGGAGCCCGGTGACGGCCATCATGTGACGCAGTGTCCGGCTCGCTCCGGCCAGCACCAGGCGGGTCCGCGTCTCCTGGCTCTTGCGCATGACCCACAGCAGCTCCGCGAGCCCAGTGGAGTCACAGAAGGTGAGCCCTTCCAGATCGAGGATGAGCCAGGGCTCGACCTCGGCTCCCGCCGCCGGGGACGTCTCAGGGGAGGGGGAGGCCGGTGGCGGGGAGAAAGGCGAGGTCATCGTGGGGGCCGATGACGGCCCGTCCGCCGGTGGCGTGTCCGGGGGGAGGGGAGAGGGCTCCTCGGGGAAGATCGGTGGCGGGCTTCCCGGGGCGGGGGGAGGCGGGCTCCCGGGGAAGAACGGTGAGGGAGGTTCGGGCGACAGCGGTGGAGGCGGGCCCGAGGGGTGCGGATCCTTCGGGGTGAGCGGGCCTTCCGAGAGGAGTGATGTCTCCGGGAGGAGAGGGGACTCCAAAAAGAGCGGTTTCTCCGGAAAGAAGGGGGTTTCCGGGAGGAGCGGTGTCTCGGGGAGGAAAGGCGAGCCCGAGAGGAGTGACGCCTCGGGGGGAAGCGGTGTCTCGGGGAGAAGTGGTGCCGGAGGCGCCGGCAACCCGGACGGTGCGTCGAGTGACGGGGGCGCCGCGAGTTCGGAGGGCGTGCCGAGTGACGGGGGCGCCGCGAGTTCGGAGGGCGTGCCGAGTGACGGGGGCGCCGCGAGTTCGGAAGGTGTGCCGGGTGCCGAGGGGGCCGGCAACCCCGGTGGTGTGTCGAGTAATGAGGGGGCCGCGAGGTCGGACGACGCGTCGGGGGTCTGGGACGCTGGAAGCTCCGATGGTGTGCCGGGTGCCGCAGGCGGTGTAAGCCTGGATGACAGGTTGCCGGTTCCCAGGCTCCAGGCCTGGGTGAGTTCCCTCCGCAAGATCGGCGCGTAGTCGTAGTCAAGCTCGCCGATCAGACGGACCACGATGGCGTTTCCGCGTACGTCGGCCGAGATCGAGAGCGTGTTCACACCTTCGGGTGACATGGAAAGACTCCTTAGACCCGCAGTTCACAGGGCGGGCGTTCCCTCCGTCTTACCAGGTATGCGACCGGGGCGGTCCCGGTCGGGGAATTACACTATAGTTGCACGCTTTCGTCCCATCTGGCGGATGTGGGATGAGTGCCCGACGCCCTGGCCGGTCGGGCCCTCGCTCGGACGGGCGCCTTTCCTCGCGAACTTGACCGGCCCGGATGCGGGTGAGCAGGGGAGGCTGGAAACCGGGTGAGCGGACCGGGGCAGGCTGGAAGAGGCCCTGAAGAGGCTTGAAAAACCGGCAGGCCGGTCCCTCGTTCGAGGGACCGGCCTGCCGGCTCGGACAGGGGGACGGCCCGATCAGAGGCCGAGGGGTGTGCCCGATGCGGTCTGGGCCATCGTCGCGGGCTGAGCCGGGCGGGCGGAGGCGTGAGGTTCCGTACGGGATCGTGCCGCTTCTCCGGGAACCTCCTCCACCTCGGGTGTCCTCGGTGCCGGGCGGCGGCGCATGCCGCGCTCCGACATCGGTCGCGGCCCGATCTCCTTGCCGAAGCCCAGCTGGTGGAGGAGCCATCCCAGCGCACCGCCCAGGATCACAACCCCCGCGCCGATCCAGAAGAAGAGGACGCCGCCGGCCGTCATCGCCACCCCGGAGATCGCGAATCCGATGATGCAGACGATCGAGCCGGTCCAGCCCGCCACAGTGTGTCCCATGTCGTGCTCTTCGTGGATCGCGGCCAATTCCGCGAGGTCTTTCCTGATCCCCACGTCTCCTCCATCGAAAAGCACCGTCCCCGGGGGTCGCGGCGGATCGCGGGGGCGGCGGGCGCTAGGTTGGGTCGGCTCGTATAATTTAACTCACGAGCTAAGCTTCTTAGATAGTAAGGGGATTTTGTGGTGGAAGGCAAATCCGAAGCCGTCGTCTCGCCGCCGGAGGTCCTCGCCCGGATGGACCAATTGATCGCGTTGAGCCTCGTGGGGCAGCACACGATCGCCGAGCGCCTCGGGGTCAACGTCACAGATCTGACGTGTCTCGGCTTCATCCTCGGTGCGGGAGAGGAGGCGCTCACCGCGGGACGCCTCGCCGAGCTGGCCGGCCTCACCACCGGGGCCGTCACCGGGGTGGTCAACCGTCTGGAGAGCGCGGGCTACGCCCGGCGCGTCGCCGACCCCCGTGACCGCCGCCGCGTCCGGATCGTCCCGGAAGAGAGCTCGGCCGCCCGTGTCGCGACGGCGTACGAGCCCACCTATCGGCGGCTCACCGAGCTTTTCGAGAGCTATGGCCCGGACGAACTGGCCGCCATCTCCGACTGGTTCACGCGTGCCGCCGACGCCATGAGGATCTCTCTGGCCGAGATTCGCGAATCCCCGGCGTCCTGAGGGGAGCGGGTCTCATCCGGCTGCCGACGGGGCGGCCCCGAGTGCCGCCAGCGCGGCGGCCACCGCCGGAGGGCCGAGTGTCGCGGCCGGCACGTCGGCGAACTCCACGGTGCAGTCCGAGAGTCCGCCGATGGCCACGACCGCGCGGGCGCGAGCGGCCAGGTCGGGGTCCGGGCCGAGCAGCAGGGCGATGAGCCGCCGACGCCAGTGGCCCATGCGAGACCCCAGATCGAGGTGGGCCAGGGTGGACAGATCGCGTACCACCATCACGGTCACCTCCCGGTGTCTGAAGGTGATGTCGAAGTAGCCCTGGAGAAGGTCGCGAGGGCTCTGCGGGGCGTTCGCCTCGATGTCGGCCAGGAAGTCGTCCACATCGTCGACCAGCGGCTGGACGATACTGCGGAGCAGGTCCTCCCGCGAGGTGAAGTGGTAGTAGAGCGCGGGTTTGGTGATCCCGAGCCGGTGGGCGATGTCCCGCAGGCTCGTCTGTTGCACGCCCTTCTCGGCGAACAGTTCTCGTGCGACCGCCTGGATGCGCGCCTTGGTGTCGGACGGCCTCGCCACCTGTTGTTCTCTCCTGTCCTCGCGCCGGGTCTCCCGTACGCGCGGGCGTCCTTGGGCTCGGGCCAAGGGTATCGGCACGGGGAGAGCGGCCGGTTCGACGACAGGTGGAGACTTGTGCGGGCCTCCGACGGGTCACCTTCCGCCAGGCCCGCTCCCGGCGATCAAGAACTACTCGCGCGGGCGACGGGCAGGGCGCGAGCGGGTGCGTCGATCGGGTGATGCTCAGACCTCGTACTCGTCGTGCAGGCGCCACCACGTGTAGGGCGAGGTCTGCGGCCGGCCTTTCGGGGAGTCCTCCCAGGTCTCCTGCCGGCCGAACGGTGTCAGGTCGAGGAAGGTCCAGCCGCTGCCGAGCCGCTCGACTCCCCGCCCCGTGGTGAGGTAGGTGCGGTAGACGGTGTCGCCGTCGCGCAGGAAGACGTTCAGCGCGAACCCGTCACCGGCTCCCATGTCGTCGTTGAAGTCGTTGCCCAGCGAGGAGAACCACGGGATCGTCCAGCCCATGCGCTCCTTGAACGGTGTGATCTCGGCCATCGGGCCACGGGAGACCAGCGCCACCGTGGTGTCGCGGGCGTGGAGGTGGCTCAGGTGCCCGATGTTGTCGGTGAACATCGAACACCCCGAACAGAAGGTGTCGGCCCCAAGCCACATGAAGCTGTAGACGATGAGCTGGCGCCGTCCCTCGAACAGGTCGAGCAGGCTCGCCTGCCCGTCCGGACCCTCGAACACGTACCCCCCGCCGGCCCCGCCCCCGCCGTTCTCGCCCCCGATCCGGACCATCGGCATCCTGCGTCTTTCGGCGGCGAGCGCGTCCTGCGCGCGGGTGAGCTCCTTCTCCTTCGCCAGCAGCGCTTCCCGCGCGGCCTGCCAATCCTGGGCCGAGACGACCTGAGGACGGTCCATGATGCTCCCCCTCCATTGGGTTCCCTCAAGGAACTAGCGAGGGAACGTTAGCAGGAGACCGTTTCTTCAGGGAACCCTCTCGCCTAGACTGCCCCCATGCAGCGAACCCGATTCGGTGATATGGCCTGCTCGATCGCCCGCACGCTGGACGTCATCGGTGAGCCGTGGTCACCGCTGATCCTGCGGAACGTCTACGTGGGCATCAACCGCTTCGACCAGATCCAGCAGAGCCTGGACATCTCCCGCAAGGTGCTCGCCGAGCGGCTCAGGTGGCTGGTCGAGAACGGTGTGCTGGAGCGGCGCGAGTATTCGAGCCGACCGCCTCGCCACGAGTACGCGCTCACGACCAAGGGCATGGAGCTGTGCGACCTGCTCCTGGTGATGGTGCGCTGGGGCGACCGGTGGACGGCGGGCGAGGCCGGCCCGCCGGTTCTCTACCGCCACCACGCCTGCGGTGAGATCGGCCACGTCGAACTGCGCTGCGCGGTGTGCGACCGGCCGATGAACGCCGCGGATGTCGACGTGCTCCCCGGTCCGGGAGCGGAGCCTCCGGCCACCTCCCCCGACCGGGTGCGCGCGGAACGGTACGGGCACTGAAACGTGCGAGGGCACCGCGAACGGCGTCGCCGTCAGTCGTTCTTGAAGGGGTCGTGCTCGGCCAGCAGCTTGTCCAGCCTGGCCTGGTCGACGCGGCTGACGACGGCGGCCTCCTCGTTCCGGTCCCGGACGCACTTGGCGAGCGTGAAGGTCGAGGTCACCACATAGAGCAGCCCGAGTCCCATGAAGGACCGGACCCAGGTGTTCACCGGCAGGTAGGCGATGCCGATCCCCAGGGCCGCCACCGACAGTCCGAAGGAGATGACGGCCTGCGCGTAGAAAGCGGACGTCGTCGTGTTTTTCACCGGTCGTGTCATGCACATCATCTTCGGGACGATCGGTTCCCGGGTCGTGAGCGCCGCTACTTAGTTACTGGTGAGTACGACAGCTGGAACTCTCGACAGGAGGACTCCGGTTCACGGTGCCGGGCATTTCCCGCAGCCCGCGCCCTCAGCCGCCCGCGAGGCCAAGCGGGCGCGGAATCGGTGGCCGGCGCTCGTCACATCGCGTGGGGTGCGGAATCTGCGGTCAGTGCTCGGCGGTCGCGCGGGCGAGGAAGAGGGTCCGTTCGCGCTCGTTTCCGGTGAGTGCGGCGGCCCGCTCGAACTCCGCGCGCGCCTCGTCGAGGCGGCCCAGCTTCGCGAGCAGGTCACCCCGTACCGCCGCCAGCAGCGGATAGTTCCTGAGCGCGCGCTCCGCCACCAGCCCGTCCACGATCTCCAGACCGCGTTCGGGGCCGTACGCCATGTCCACCGCGACCGCGCGGTTCAGCTCCACCACGGGCGAGGGGGCGACGTGGGCGAGCACCCGGTAGAGGGCGGCCATCCGCTCCCAGTCCGTGTCGCCGGCGGACAGCGCGCGGGCGTGGCAGGCGGCGATCGCGGCCTGCAGACCGTACGGGCCGAGTGTGCCGAGCGCCTCGGCTCGGGCGAGCGAGTCCAGCCCGCGGCGGATGAGCAGCCGGTCCCACCGGCCCCGGTCCTGGTCGAGGAGGAGGACCGGCTCGCCGCCGGGGCCCGTCCTGGCGCGCGTGCGGGACGCCTGGATCTCCATCAGGGCGACGAGGCCGTGCACCTCGGACTCCTCGGGCATGAGACCCGCCAGGATCCGGCCCAGGCGCAGCGCCTCCTCGCAGAGCGAAGGGCGCATCCAGTCGTCACCGGCGGTTGCCGAGTATCCCTCGTTGAAGACGAGGTAGACGACCTCCAGGACCGACGAGAGCCGGTCGCCCAGCTCGGCCGGGGTGGGCATCTCGATCCGTACCCGCCTGTCGGCGAGGACGCGCTTGGCCCGGAAGAT
This sequence comes from Streptosporangium sp. NPDC000095, assembly GCF_042899335.1. Lineage (NCBI taxonomy): Bacteria > Bacillati > Actinomycetota > Actinomycetes > Streptosporangiales > Streptosporangiaceae > Streptosporangium > Streptosporangium sp. NPDC000095. The sequence goes on along the minus strand of NZ_JBIAZS010000002.1, from coordinate 77,020 downwards.
CCTCTGCCCGACGGTCGGCTCGGGCACCAGGAAGGCGCGGGCGATCTCCTCCGTCGTCAGGCCGCCGAGCAGGCGGAGGGTGAGCGCCACTCGCCCTTCCGTGGACAGTACGGGATGGCAGGCCGTGAAGAGGAGACGCAGCACGTCGTCGCCGATGTGGTCGTCGAGGGCGTCGTCCAGCTCGGCCTCCGCCGACTCCTGTCGGATCTCCATGTCCCGGCCGACCTCTTCGAGCTTGCGCTCGTACCGGTTCCTGCGGCGCAGCAGGTCGATCGCCCGGTGCTTGGCGGTGAGCATGAGCCAGGCACCGGGATTGTCGGGCACACCGGCCGTGGGCCACTGCTCCAGCGCGATGACCAGGGCGTCCTGTGCGAGCTCCTCCGCCAGGCCGACATCGTGCACCATCCGGGCGAGTCCCGCGATCACCCTCGCGGATTCGATCCGCCAGACCGCCTCGATGACCCGGTGGGGATCTCCAACCGTCATGCCCCCGATCCAACCACCTCGTCCGACGCCCGGTGAGAGTCCTCTCGTGGAAACTCTCACCGGGGCGTCGGACGAGGACGGTCTCACGCGGGGGCGGCGAAGTCCTCGGGGCCGAAGACGCGGTGGATGTCGGCCTCGCCCTCCCAGCCCTCCCAGTGGTCGCGGTGGAGCTTCATGAAGCGGGAGGCCCACTCGACGGCCTCCTCCTTCGACCGGACCTGGTAGAGGGCGTAACTGATCAGTTCCTTCGCCTCGGCGAACGGACCGTCCGTGACGCTTATCCTGCCTTCGGTGAGCTCGACCCGCGCCCCCTCGACGCTCGGAGCCAGCCCGCCGTTGTCGAGCAACGCGCCCGCTCCGGTGGCCTCCTCGCCGAGCTTCATGATCGCCTCCATCAGCTCGGCGGGCGGCGGGGTGTCGGGCCGGTGGGTGACCTTGAGGGTGATCATGTATCGCATCGTGTCTCTCCTTGATCTTGTTTTCGAACGGTCCGGCCGAGGGCGGGCGAGGTCAGGCGACGACGCCGCAGACCAGGAGCGACCTGGTGACGCTCGTTCGCGGGTCGCGGGCCACGGTGTTCGCGGTTCCCGTCGTCTGTCTCGTCATCTGCCGGGTCATGGCACTCTCCTCACGCGTCCTGACCGGTTCTCGTGTTCCTCCGGCCTTCGACCACGCTTCGAACGAGCACGGACCGATTCGACACGGCGGCCGGATTTTCTTTCAAGATTTTTTCTGACCCCGGGCCGCCTGCGGATCTCGGACATGGCGAGGGGGGATCATCCGGTGGGTCTCGAACTTCGCACCGCCGGGGTGGCGTGGGATGATTTCCCCATCATGCCCGCGACGTTGCCCTTCCGCCTCGCCCGCGCGGCCGCCTTCGCCGCGGTCTGCCTGGGGCTGAGCGTGCTGGCGCACGTCCTGGCGGGAGGCTCGGTCTCCGTGCCGAGCGCGGCCGCCGCGCTGGCTCTCGCCTTCCTCGCGGCCTTCGCGGTCTCAGGGCGCGAACGGACACTCGCGGTGATCCTGCCGCTGCTGGCGGGCGTGCAGGCGGGGGTGCACGTGATGTTCTCCCTCGCGCACGCCGCGTCCCCCGCCGAGATGGCCCAGATGATCGGGCACGTCCACTCGGGGCTGCTGCCCGGCCTGGGCATGCTGGTGGCGCACGGCTGGGCCGTCGGGCTCACCGCTCTGTGGCTGGCGCGCGGCGAGGCGGTGCTCTGGGAGTTGCTGCGACGGCTCGGTGTCCGGCTGTGCCGGGTGCTCGTCGCGGTCGTGACCCCGGCGTACACGTCCTTCCTCACCGCGGGCGCGATCGAGCCGGGAGCCCTGCGCTCCGCCGTGCTGCGCCACGTCGTCAGCCGGCGCGGCCCACCCCGGATCGTCACCGCCACCTTCGGCTGACCGGCTGACCGCTCTGGGTCATCCGGGCACCTGACCCGTTCCCAACCGCCGTACGCACCGTACGCGCGGTCCTGCGCCGACGCGGCATTTCCGGCTGCTCGGCGGACCTGTACCAGCGTGACAATCCCGGCCGCGTGTCCGGCATGGCCCTATCGAGGCGGCGTTCGGCCGCGGCCTGCCGATCCGGCCAGAAGAAAGGCGTCAACGTGCCTGCTCGTCGTATCACCCGTGCCGGAATCACTGGATTCCCCCGTAACGGAGTTCGCCGGACCACCCCCGCGGGTCTCCTGGTCGCGGTCGCGATGGTCCTGGGCGGATGTGGTTCCCAGGGCGCCCAGGAACCGGCCGCCGCCCCCGGCACCGCCGCGCCCGCCGCCGCCCCCTCCGCGACCCCTTCCGCGGCCGCCTCCGTGCTGACGGTCACCGATCCGTGGGTGAAGACCACGAAGAAGGGGATGAGTGCCGCGTTCGGCACCCTGGTCAACAACACCGACGCCGAGGTGACGATCGTCTCCGGCGTCTCGCCGATCTCACCGGTGATCGAGTTGCACGAGGTCGTCGACTCCAAGGGAAAGATGATCATGCGTCCCAAGGAGGGCGGGATCGTGATCCCTCCGAAGGGCACCCACCAGCTCCAGCCCGGTGGTGACCACATCATGCTGATGGGCGTCACCGAAGCGGTGAGGCCCGGCGCGCAGATCCCCTTCACCCTCACCCTCAAGGACGGCCGGACCGTGGAGTTCACCGCGGTCGGCAAGGACTTCGCCGGAGGCAAGGAGGACTACCAGCCCGGCATGGACATGGGAGGAGACAAGGCCGACAAGGGCGACGGCGACATGCACATGGGCGAGAGCGACGGCTGAGCGGGAAACGGAGAAGAGCCCATGCCAGAACCCCGACTCAGCCGCAGGGGACTGCTCGCGGGAGGCGCCGCCACCGCGGTCGGCGCCCTCGCCGCGTGCGCCCCCGACCAGGCTGTCCCCCCGGTCGCCCCCCAGCCCGCCCCGGCGTCCGGAGGTCCCGAAAGCCCCGAAAGCTCAGCGGGTGCCGCGACGGAGCCCTTCGACGGCCTCCATCAGGCCGGGATCGCGACGGCGCCCCAGACGTACGGGGTGTTCGTCGGACTGGACCTACGGCCGGAGGTCGACCGTGAGGCGCTCGCACGGATGATGCGGCTGCTCACCGACGACGCCCGGCGGCTCACCCAGGGCAGGCCCGCCCTGGCCGACACCGAACCTGAGCTGGCCGTACTGCCCGCGCGGCTCACCGTGACCTTCGGGTTCGGCCCCGGCTTCCTCACGGCGGCCGGGCTGACCGGCCGCGCTCCGGAGGCGGCGGCACCGCTGCCCGCCTTCGCGATCGACAAGCTCAGGAAGGAGTGGAGCGGCGGGGACCTGCTGCTGCAGATCTGCGCCGACGACGCCCTCACCCTGGCCCACGCCCTGCGCATGGTCGTCAAGGACGCCCGTTCCTTCGCGAAGGTCCGCTGGATCCAGCGGGGTTTCCGGCGCGGCGCCTACACCCAGCCCGCCGGGCTGACCCAGCGCAACGTGATGGGCCAGCTGGACGGGACCGTCAACCCCGTACCCGGCACTGCCGAGTTCGACCGGGCGGTGTGGGTGAGCGACGGCCCGGAGTGGCTGCGCGGCGGCACCACGCTGGTGCTGCGGCGCATCCGGGCGGAGATGGAGACCTGGGACGCCGTCGACCGGGTCGGCAAGGAGTTCACCGTGGGCCGCCGCCTGGACAACGGCGCCCCGCTCACCGGGCGCGACGAGCACGACGAGGCCGACTTCGAGAAGCTCAACGCGATCGGCTTCCCCGTCATCTCCGAGCAGGCCCATATCCGCCGGGCCCATGTCGCCGACCCGAACCTGCGGATCTTCCGCAGGGTCTACAACTACGACGAAGGGCTCACCTCGCAAGGGCACGCCGACTCCGGGCTGCTGTTCGCCTCCTACCAGGCCGACGTCTCCCGGCAGTTCCTGCCGATCCAGCGCAGGCTGGCCGAGGCCGACCTGCTCAACGAGTGGACGACCCCGATCGGCTCGGCCGTCTTCGCCGTCCCGCCGGGCTGCTCACCGAACGGCTGGATCGGGGACGGTCTCCTCACCTGACAGGGGGCGCGGTACGTCCGTGACGGGCGAAGGGCGTCGCTCTCGGGGAGTCGCGGTACGTCCGTGACGAGCGGGTGTCCACGGCTCTCCGGGAGAGCCCTCCTTCGGCGAGCCGCCGTACGTCCTCGCGGGCGTACGGCGGCCTGGTGGGATCACGCTTCCGGCCGGGCGGAGAACCACGCCACCCACCGTCGTTGCCAGGGGGTTTCGACCGCGCGGCGGTGATAGTGCGCGCGAGTCCACTCGACGGCCTCCCGAGGGGGCAGGCCGGTGAGGGTCGCGAGGCAGGCCATGACGGTGCCGGTCCTGCCGACCCCGCCGTCGCAGGCGACCTCGACGGCGAGTCCCGATCGCGCCTGGTCGCGCAGGTGGACGATGGAGCGGGCGGCCGCGTGCCGGTCCACGGGCAGCAGGAAGTCCGGCCAGCGGATCCATTCGTGCGGCCATGACAGATCGCTCTGGTGGCGCTGCCGGAGGCGCGCGGAGCCGAGGTAGAGCGCGAAGTCGGGGGCCGGGCCGGTGGGGGCGGCGTTCCGCAGCCCTCGGCCGCGCACCCAGGTTCCGTCGGGGAGTTGGACCGCGCCGGTCAGTGGTGCCGTCATGAGGCGATTGTGGCTCACCGCCACACGCTCGCTCACTTGGTTCAGCTATCGGCGATCATCCGTGACGACGAGGGCCGGCCTCTCCCGGCAGGGATCGCCGGAAGCGAGGGCCACCGGAAACGGGCCGCCCGGCCGAAGAACCGGCCCTACCGGACCGATCTCGTACAGGTGGTTGTCGTCGGCCCGCCGTGGTCGGCCACGAGGGCGAGGAACTCCCCGGCACCAATCGCTCTTACTTCACGCCGTAAAAGCTGTAAAGAGCCGCCGTTAACGAATATCGGCGCAGATCTTCACGGAGATCTGTCTCGGCGTCACAGGATATTTCGCCTCATTGTTAGGCCGTGGCGGCGTCCCGCCGCGAGAGGTATCCCCCGGACAAAGGCAGAGTCCATGGTCAAGCGCGCCCTCGCAACCGTCTCCCTCTCCTTCGCCGTACTACTCGGATTAACCCTGCCCGCCTACGCGGTGACGTTGCAGCAAAAACTCGCCGCACTTTCCAATTTCAGTCAGCCTACGGCGGCGAGCGCCGCGAGCTGGGTTTCCGCCTGGCAGAACCAGGGAAGCTGGGCGGACTACAACTTCGACTGGTCGACCGACCTGTGTTCGGCCAGCCCCGACCAGCCGCTCGGCTTCGACTTCAGAATGTCGTGCCGACGCCACGACTTCGGCTACCGCAACTACAAGGCGGTGAGCCAGTTCCCGGCGAACAAGGCGCGCATCGACGACGCGTTCTACTTCGACATGAGGCAGGTCTGCGCGGGATATTCCACCATTCCCAGGGGCACCTGCAACAGCCTCGCCTGGACCTACTACCAGGCGGTCAAGGAATTCGGCACCCTCAACGTCACCCAGGCGCAGATCGAGCGGATCCGGCAGAGTGCGGAAAGGGCCACCCCGACGGGGGAGCAGGCCGCCCCGACCGGCGAGCAGGCCGCTCCGACCGCGGAGATGTGAACCATCCCGCTCCCCCGCGGCGGCGGAATCGCCGCTACCCGCTGAAAACCCACTGAAGAAGAGAAGAGCGGCGGGCCGATGGGAGACCGGCCCGCCGCTCTGCTTCAGCTCCGCTCCCCGTTGGCGGTGGTGATCGTTCCCCCGGGGTTCCCGGCGAGCGCGCGGCCGATGACCAGGCGCTGGATCTGGTTGGTGCCCTCGAAGATCTGCATGACCTTCGCCTCGCGCATGTAGCGCTCGACCGGGAAGTCACGGGTGTAGCCGTAGCCGCCGAGGACCTGAACGGCGTCGGTGGTGACCTTCATGGCGTTGTCGGTGGCGACCATCTTGGCGATGGAGGCCTCCCGGCTGAACGGGAGCCCTCGGTCCTTCAGACGCGCGGCGTGCAGCGTCGTCGCGCGGGCGCTCTGGACGGCCGCCTCCATGTCGGCGAGCAGGAACGCGAGGCCCTGGTGCTCGATGATCGGCTTGCCGAAGGTCTGCCGCTCCTTCGCGTACGCCACGGCCTGGTCGAGCGCCCCCTGGGCCAGCCCGGTGGCGACCGCCGCGATGCCCAGCCGGCCGGAGTCGAGGCCGGCCAGTGCGATCTTGAGGCCGTCGCCCTCCGCGCCGATCCTGCGCCCGGCGGGAACGCGGACGTGGTCCAGGCGTATGGTCGCGGTCGCCGATCCGGTCAGGCCCATCTTGCGCTCGGGCGGGTCGGCGCTCAGGCCCTCGGCGTCGGCGGGGACGAGGAAGCAGGAGATGCCCTTGCGGTCGTCGGAGGTCCGCGCCATCACCTGGTAGAAGTCGGCGTGCCCGCCGTGGGTCGTCCACGCCTTCGCGCCGTCGAGCACGTAGTCGTCGCCGTCCCGTACGGCGCGGGTGCTCATCGCGGCGGGATCGGAGCCCGCGTGTGCCTCGCTCAGGCTGTACGCGCCGAGCAGGTCGCCGCCGAGCATGTCCGGCAGCCACTCTCGCCGCTGTTCCTCGGTGCCGAACCTGACGAGCCCGAAGCACGACAGGGCGTGCACGCTGACGCCGACACCGACGCTCGACCAGACCGCCGCGATCTCCTCGAGCACCTGCAGGTACACCTCGTACGGCTGACCCGCGCCACCGTACTCCTCGGGGTAGGGGAGACCGAGGAGGCCGACGGCGCCGAGGGTCCTGAAGACCTCGCGAGGGAACTCCTCGTCGGCCTCGGCCTGGGCGGCCCTGGGCAGGAGTTCCTTGGCGGCGAGGTCTCGGACGAGGGTGATCAGGTCGGCGCTCTCGCTGGTGGGCATGACACGTGACGCGGGCATGTGATCCTCCAGAAACCGATATGAGTACCACGGTATCAGTTTCGGTACTCTGCCGTAGAGTCGGCCTCATGCCGATTCCGGGGAAGGCTCGCATGCGCCGCGAGGAGACGCTGGTCCAGCTTCGAGAGCTGTTCCTGAGTGAGGGATTCTCCTCGTTCGGCATCGGGGACCTGGCGGAACGGCTGAGGTGTTCGAGAACCACCCTGTACGCCGTGGCGCCGAGCAAGGAGCAGATCGTCGTCGCGGCCGTGCGCTCGTTCTTCAAGCACACGGCGGAACGCATCGAGGCCCGGGTCGCGGCCTCCGACGACCCGGCGCGACGACTGGTGATCTATCTGGAGGCCGTCGCCTCGGAGCTCCAACCTGCCTCGGCCAGGTTCTTCGCCGACGTGGCCGACTTCGGCCCGGCCAACGACGTGTATCAGGAGAACACCCGGTACGCGGCCAGGCGGGTACAGGCCCTGGTGACCGAGGGAGTGCGGGCGGGTGCGCTGCGACCGGTGCACGCGTCGTTCGTGGGGGCCGTCGCGGCCGAGATCATGGGCGCGATCCAGCGCGGGACCATCCAGTCGAGCACCGGCCTCGACGCCGCCGAGGCGTACCGGCAGCTCGCCGACCTGGTCATGACCGGCCTGACCGATCCGAAGGAGCGAACCGGGAGCTGACCGCCGACGGTCGGCTCCCGGTTCGCTCCCCACACGGAGAAGCAGAGTTCGTCAGTCGCGTTTGCGGGCGGTGAGCAGGAGATACTCCCATTCCATCACCGTTTTCTCCTCCCCCTGGAGATGGCCGCGTGCCAGTTCGGTGAGAGCCTGGTCCAGGGCGGCGACCCGGTCGGGATCCCCGGCCAGCCCTCGGTAGACGGCGATGGTCGGGCCGTAGTTGGCCTTGAAGTAGTCGACGAACGCGCCGGGGTGAGCGAACCGGTCGATCGTGACCGTCCGCCGGCGCGTGACGACGTCGGTGACCGCGTCGCCGAGCAGCGCGCGGACGTGATCCTCGTCGCCCCACAGCGGAGGGGGCTGCGCGCCGGGCGGGGGCGGGGGTGCGTACGGCTTCATCGCCGCGAACATCTGACCGATGAACCCCTGCGGCGTCCAGTTGAGCAGGCCGATCGTGCCGCCCGGGCGGCAGACCCGGATCAGCTCGCCCGCACTGGCCCGGTGGTCGGGAGAGAACATGACCCCGACACAGGACATGACCGTGTCGAACTCGTCGTCGGCGTACGGCAGGGCCTCCGCGTCGGCCTGCCGCCACTCGACCGTCGCGCCGCGCCGCGTCGCCAGGGCGCGTCCGGCCTCCAGGAGTTCCGGGGTGAGGTCGCCGGCCACCACGCTCGCCCCGGCGAGCGCGGCGGGAATGGCGGCGTTCCCCGATCCGGCGGCCACGTCCAGCACACGGTCGCCGCGTCCCACCCCGCAGGCCTCGACCAGGATCGCGCCCAGATCGGGGATGATCTCGGCGGCGACCGCGGGATAGTCACCCAGCGCCCACATGTCGCGGTGCCTGGCCTTCAGGGCACGGTCGGCCTCTAGTGGGTCGTTCTGTGGCGTCATCGCGCTGCTCCCTCGTCGTGATCCGCGGTGGACTGGAATCGACGGTAGGGAGTGCTGGATTCGCCATCCAGTACACGATCTGTACCGCCGTCCGGTGCTGTCCCCGCCGCCCTCCGTCGTCGCCCCCTGGCGTTTGTGGCGGCTGAATCTAGACTCCGAGGTATGGGCTCCTCGTATCACCAGTTCTGCCCGGTCGCCAAGGCCGTCGAACTGCTCGACGAACGATGGACGCTGCTCGTCATCCGGGAACTGGTGTGCGGGACCGAGCGTTTCAACGAACTGCGTCGCGGCCTGCCGCGCATGTCCCCCACGCTGCTTTCCCGACGGCTGCACCAGCTCACCCGCGCCGGCATCGTGGAGAGGCACGTCAAGAACAACGACGTGCGCTACGTTCTCACCCCGGCCGGCCACGAGCTGCGACCGGTGGTCGAGGCGCTCGCCGCATGGGGCATCCGCTGGATCGGTGAGCTGGGCGACGAGGACCTCGACCCGAAGCTGCTGCTGTGGGACATGCACCGCAACGTCGACCGGAGCGTCGTTCCCGACGGGCGGACGGTCATCGAGTTCCGCTTCCCGGACGTTCCGCCCAAAAGTCGGCGCTGGTGGATTGTGATCACAAGTGACGAGGTGGACGTCTGCGACACGGACCCCGGCCACGCCGTGACCGTGACGGTGACCGCCGGTGTGCGCAGCATGGTCGAGGTCTGGCGCGGCGAGCTGAGCTGGCCGGACGCGCTGCGCCTGCACGAGGTCGAGGTGCAGGGGCCGGAGGCGCTGCGCCGCGCCGTGCCCCGGTGGTTCACCCTTCCCGCGTGGGCCTCCGTGCCCCGGCCCGTCTAGCGTCCGCTCGTCGAGGCCGTGCCGCGGCCCTTCGTATCCACCTAGGATCGTCGGCGCAGGTGGGACGCCGGGAAGAAGCCCCGATCGAGGCGAGAGGTCGTGCGATGAGCGGCAGAGTGACCGGGGGCGCGAGAACGGCCCCGACGGACGGGGCGCCCCGGACCTCCGAGGCGGACCGCCCCCAGCTCAGCGACGCGGCCGCCTCCTACATCCGCAGCATGATCATGTCGGGCCGGTGGCGTCCTGGCGACTCGGTCCGGCCGGAGGCGGTGGGCCAGGCGCTGGGCATCTCCGCGACGCCGGCCCGCGAGGCGCTGCACGTGCTCCGGGTGGAGGGCTTCCTGCAGTTGCTGCCCCGGCGCGGCTTCCAGGTCGCGCCGCTCACCGGTCAGGACGTCCGCGACCTGTTCGAGGCGCACGCGCTGATCTCGGGCGAGCTCGCGGCCCGCGCCGCGGTACGGGCGACGCCGGAGGATCTGGCCGAGTTGGAAGCGCTGCACCACGAACTGCTGGCCGCGGCGCACCGCAAGGACCTGACTCTGCTTGAGGAGAGGAACCACGCCTTTCACCGGCACATCAACCTGGTGGCGGGCGCCAGAAAGATCACCTGGGTGCTCGGCCTGACCGGCCGCTACATTCCCACCCGCTTCTACTCCGCGATCGAGGGCTGGCCCGAGGCGACCCTGCACGACCACGCCGGGATCCTGGCGGGGCTGCGGGCCGGGGACGCGGAGGCCGCGCGCAGGGCGATGCACGATCACATCGTGAACTCTGGCGACCTGCTGGCCAGGCAGTTCGATCGGCAGGCCGCAGACGATGAGACCCCGTCAGGGACCTCATAGGATATTTTCTCTCCGTTCACGCCCTCGGTCATGAATCGGCTGATCAGAAGGCATACCCGAGTAAAGCCTGATCACCCTGATGCCCTAGAGTAAAACTCTATATTTTATATTGATCAACCGAGGGGGAGCCGTGCTGCCGCTGACCGGGATCACCGTCGTGACGTTGGAACACGCGGTCGCCGCGCCGTTCGCGACCCGCCAGCTCGCCGACCTCGGCGCCCGCGTGATCAAGATCGAGCGACCGGGCTCCGGCGACTTCGCCCGTCGCTACGACGAGTCGGTGCACGGCCAGTCCAGCTACTTCGTCTGGCTGAACCGCTCGAAGGAGTCGGTCACCCTGGACGTGAAGTCCCCGCACGGCAGGGAGATCCTGCACGAGCTGGTGGACCGGGCCGACGTGCTCGTCCAGAACCTCGGCCCCGGCGCCGCCGACCGGCTCGGGCTCGCCGCCGCCGCCGTCAGGGAGCGGGACCCACGCAAGATCGTGCTCGGCATCACCGGGTGGGGCGGTGACGGACCGTGGGCCGGGCGCAAGGCGTACGACCTGCTGGTCCAGTGCGAGGCCGGTCTGGTCTCGCTGACCGGGTCGGCGGACGAGCCCGCCAGGGTCGGCGTCTCGGTGGCCGACATCGCCGCCGGGATGTACGGCTTCGGCGCGGTGCTGACGGCCCTGTACCAGCGGCAGGTCACCGGGCGGGGGGCCACGCTGGAGGTGTCGCTGTTCGAGGCGCTCGCCGAGTGGATGGGGCAGCCCGCCAACTACACCGCGGGCAGCGGGCGCCAGCAGCCGCGTGCCGGTGCCCGGCACGCCACCATCGCCCCGTACGGACCGTTCACCGCCCGCGACGGGCGGACCGTGCTGCTCTCCATCCAGAACGAGGCCGAGTGGATCCGGTTCTGCGCGGTGTTCCTCAAGGATCCCGAGCTCGCGACCGACCCGCGTTTCGCCACCAACACGCTGCGGGTGGCCGACCGGGACGCGCTGGAGGCCATCGTCGACGCGCGCTTCGCCGAGCTGGACGGCGCCGACGCCGCCGAACTGCTCGACCAGGCCGGGGTCGCGAACGCCGGGGTGAACACGGTGGCCGACTTCCTGGACCACCCGGTGCTGCGCGAGCGTGACCGATGGCGGGACGTCGGCACACCCGGTGGCCCCATCCGGGCACTGTTGCCGCCGATCTCCCTGGACGGGGCCGAGCCGCGGATGGACCCGGTGCCCGAGCTGGGGCGGCACACGGCCGACGTACTGGCCGAGCTGGGCCGCTCGCCGGAGGAGATCGCCGACCTCGCCGCGCGGTCCGTCATCTGACCCTCGCCCGGCCGGGCGAGGACGAGGGCGTGACGCGGTCGACGACGCGCACGCGCGAGGGCGCGGGACGTTCGAGCAGCCGATCCGGCCGTACGGGGACAGGGGCGGGGTAACGCCGCCCGATCCGGTGGCGCACGGCCGGTTAACGTTCCGTCCGTACGGTCGGCGGCATGGCTGAAGCATTCATCATCGACGCCGTCCGCACTCCGGTGAGCAGGCGCGGCGGGCCGCTGAGCACGATCCATCCGGCAGACCTGGGAGCGCACGCCATCCGCGCGTTGATCGAGCGAGCAGGGGTGGACCCTGGGCTCGTCGACGACGTGGTGTTCGGCAACGTGGACTCGGTCGGCCCGCAGTCCTTCGACATCGCCCGCACCTGCTGGCTGGCGGCGGGCTTCCCGGCCCACGTGCCGGGGGTCACCGTCGACCGGCAGTGCGGTTCGGCGCAGCAGGCCGTGCACTTCGCCGCCCAGGCCGTGATGAGCGGCACGATGGACCTGGTCGTGGCCGGCGGCGTGCAGAACATGAGCATGGTGCCGCTGATGTCGGCGGCCGACTCCGGTAGGGCACTCGGGGTCGAGGACCCGTTCTCCACCTCCGAGGGGTGGACGAGCCGGTTCGGGAAGGGGGAGGTGAGCCAGTTCCGGGGCGCCGAGATGATGGCGACACACTGGGACATCTCGCGCGACGAAATGGAGCGGTTCGCGGTCGAGTCGCACACCCGTGCGCTGCGCGCGAACGCCGAGAGGCTGTTCGAGCCGGAGATCGCGCCGCTGGGCGGCCTGTCCGCCGACAACGGCCCGCGCGAGCCCGACTGGGAGAAGATCAGGTCGCTGCCCACCCTGCTGCCCGACGGCCGGATCACCGCCGCCTGCGCCAGCCAGATCAGCGACGGCTCGGCCGCCCTGCTGATCGCCGGGGAGCGCGCGGTGAGGCATCTGGGGCTGACGCCGCGGGCGCGCGTTCACCACATGACGGTGATGGGCGACGACCCGCTGATGATGCTCTCGGCGCCGATCCCGGCGACCAGGCGGGCACTGGAGCGGACCGGGCTCACCCCTGACGACATCGACACCGTGGAGATCAACGAGGCGTTCGCGCCGGTGGTGCTCGCCTGGCTGAAGGAGACCGGGTTCGACCCGGCGAAGGTGAACCCGGACGGTGGGGCGATCGCGCTCGGCCACCCGCTCGGGGCGACCGGCGCGCGGCTGATGACGACGATGCTCAACCGGCTGGAGCGTACGGGCGGCAGGTACGGGCTGCAGACGATGTGCGAGGGCGGCGGCCAGGCGAACGTCACGATCATCGAACGCCTGTAGAGAGAGCCCCGGTGGTCCGGGCCGGGGGAGGCCGGACCACCGGGACGTCGGAAAGACGGGAAAGCCTCAGGCCAGGTAGGTCTCCAGCAGGCTGTTCTCGTCCATGTCCTCGCTGCGCCCGGACGCCACGATGTCCCCGACCACCATCACGTACGCCCGGTCGGCCACCTCCAGCGCGAGGCCCACGTTCTGTTCCGCCACCAGCACCGCGGTGCCGGTGGCGACCACCCGGTGCAGCGCGTCCAGCACGTCGCCCACGATGCGCGGGGCGAGCCCCATCGACGGCTCGTCGATCATGAGCAACCGCGGGCGGGCCATCAGCCCGCGCGCGATCGCGAGCATCTGCTGCTCGCCGCCGGACAGCACGCCGCCGAGGGAGTCGATCCGCCGTCCCAGCACCGGGAACAGTTCGATCATCTCGTCCATCCGCTCGCCGGCCTCGGAACCGGGCAGCCGGCTGCCGCCCATGAGCAGGTTGTCCTTCACGGTGAGGGGGGACAGGATCGCCCGGCCCTCGGGCACGTGGCTGACGCCCAGCCGGGCGACCCGGTAGGCGGCGCGGCGCCCGGTCGCCCTGCCGTCGATCGTCACGGTCCCGGCCGTCGGCCGTACCAGACCGGAGATCGTGCGCAGCAGGGTCGTCTTGCCCGCGCCGTTCGGCCCGACCAGGGCCACGGCCTCGCCCGCACCGACCTCCAGGCTCACCCCGTGCAGCGCTTCGACGGCGCCGTAACGGGTGACCAGGGAATCAACGACCAGCATCCGGTGCCTCCACGGTGTCCGCTGTGCGACGTTCCTTGACGCCGAGGTAGGCCGTCTTGACCCGCTCGTCCTGCCACACCTCGTGCGGGCCGGCCTCGGTGAGCACGCTGCCCCAGTCCAGGACGACGACCCGGTGGCAGACCTCGGTGACCAGTCGCACGTTGTGGTCGACGAGCAGCACGGTCACGCCCTCGTCATTGATCATCTGGATGAGCCGTCCGATGTCGTCGGACTCGGCCCGGTTCATTCCGGCGGTCGGCTCGTCGAGCAGCAGCAGCCGAGGCTCGGTGGCCATCGCCCTGGCGATCTCGACCCGTCGCCGCATGCCGTAGGAGAGCTCGGCCACGTCCACGTCGATCACCGAGGTGAGGCCGACCCGGTCGATCAGCCGCCGCGCCACCTCGTGCTGCTCGGCCTCCTCACGCCTGCGCACCCGGCCGAGCTGCCAGCGGCGGCCCTTGAAGGACAGATGCCGGCCGATCAGCACGTTCTCCAGGACGGTGCTCTCGTCGAAGAGCTTCAGGTTCTGGTAGGTGCGGGCGATGCCCGCGGCGGCGAGCCGGTGCGGGCGCAGGTCGGCGAGATCGGACCCGGCGAGGGTGATCCGCCCGGCGGTGGGCTTCAGGTAGCCGCTGATCAGGTTGACCACCGTGGTCTTACCCGCGCCGTTGGGGCCGATCAGGCCGTAGATGGCGCCCTCTCCCACGGAGAACGAGACGTCGTTCACGGCCTTCATACCGCCGAAATGCTTGCTGACTCCGGACAACTCCAGCAGCGCGGTCATCGGCTCGCCACCTTCTCGGCAGGGTCTTGGACGGTGGGCGCGGGCTGGTCCCGTCTGCCGCGCCAGCGGCGCCGCAGGCCCCGGTAGAGCGAGCGGTCGGACAGGCCGTTCGGCGCGACCAGCAGGATCACGACGAGCAGCACGCCGTAGATGACGTCCTCCCAGTTGGAACCCGCGAAGTGCAGCGAGTCGCGCAGGATCGTGAGCCCCCAGGTGACCAGGATCGGCCCCGCCCAGTGCCCGTTGCCGCCCACCAGCACGTAGGTGAACACGATGACCAGCGTGGCGAAGCCGTACTGGTCGGGGCTGATCACCGTGGTGCGGTGCGCCTCCAGGGCACCCGCGCACCCGGCGACGGCGGCGGCCGCGGTGAAGCTCACGAACCGGACGCGGAACACGTTCACCCCCATGCCCTCCGCGGTGCGCTCGTCCAGCCGTACCGCCTTGGCGGCCCGGCCGAAGTAGGAGCGGTGGCTGAGCTCAAGCAGTACGAACGCCACCAGCAGCGCGACAACCAGGTGCTCGGTCCTGACCTCGACCGGGATGCCGGCGATGCCGTTCGGACCGTTGGTGTAGTCGTTGATCCGGATCAGCACCACGATGGCCTGGGCGAGGGCCAGGCTGCCCAGGGCCATGTAGATGCCGCGCAACCGCAGCACCGGCGGGGCGAACAGCGCGCCGATCATGCCCGCCAGCACCGTGGCGGCGAGCAGGCCGATCGCGAACGGCAGCTCGGACTTGGTCGCGATGAGGGCCGCGGTGTAGCCGCCGACCGCGGCGAACCCCATCGGGGCGAGCGACATGATGCCGACCCGGAACGTGATGTGCACGCTGATCACGAGCAGGGTGAGGATGAGCGCGGTGTCCAGCCGGAACAGCTGGAGCGGTTCGAGCCACTCAAACACGGGCGGCCTCCTTCTTGCCGAAGAACCCGGACGGCCGCGCGACCAGCATCGCGAGGATGACGGCGAACGCGATGATCTCCCTGAACGAGCTGGAGACGTAGGTGGTGGCGTAGACCTCGACCACGCCGAGGACGAGACCGCCGATGATCGCGCCCTTCACCGAGCCCATGCCGCCGAGGATGATCACCGCGAAGGCGATGAGCAGCAGCCCGTCGCCGGACGAGTACGACACCTGCGCCGCCGACGCGGCGACGAAGATGCCCGCCACCGCGGCGAGCGCGCCGGCGACGAAGAAACAGATCGAGAAGACGAGCTGGCTGTTCACACCGAGCAGCTCGGCGGTCTCCCGGTCGTGGGCCACCGCGCGGACGGACCGGCCGGACTTGGTCCGGTTCAGCCAGTACGCGAGGCCCACCATCGCCACCACCGCGATCACGAACATGACCACCTGGAGCCGGGGCACGTTCTGGCCGGCGAACTCGAAGGCGCCGACCGGGAAACCCTGCCGGGGGAACGCCTCGGTCTGCGCGTCGGTGTAGGTGCGCAGCACCGTGGTGAGCACCAGCGAGACGCCGATCGTCGCGACCACGAAGGAGAACTCCGGTGCCTTGCGACCGCGCAGCGGTGCGAGGACGACCAGGTCGATCAGCACCGACAGCACACCGGCCGCCACCATGCCCACCAGGATCGCGACCGGTACGGGGACGCCCAGGCGCAGCGAGGCCAGGGCGGCGAAGGTGCCCCAGGTCAGGATCTGCGCATGGGCGAAGTTGAGGAGGTTGAGAACACCCCAGACCAGGGTGACGCCCACGCCCAACAGGGCGTAGGTACTCCCCAAGGCCAAGCCGTTAATGGTCTGTTGCACACCGTCCTCCGTTCCCTCTCGTGGCCCCGGCCCTGGCTGTCCGCGGTGTGACGAGATCGGGGCCAGCGTTGCGTTTCCTCGTTAACACCGGCGTTACGTGAGCGGGAGAGCCCGGCGGGGGTATGGTCGCGGCCGTTATCGGTGTCCCGCGCGGGGCGGCGGCGCCGGTCATCCGCGCCCGCTCCCGGCCGGGGGTGCGGAGGGGCCGGAGAACTCCATCAGGTTCAGCAGCGTCCCGTCGGGGTCGAGGATGGTGACCACGCGCCGCTCGCGGCCCGGCATGGGGACGAGCGTGACCGGCCCGCCGACCACGGGGATGCCGTGCTCGGTGATCCAGGCCATCGTGGTGTCCATGTCCTCGACCCGCAGCCCCAGGCGGGCGAGCCCCGCGTCCTTGGCCGTGCGCGGCGCCGGTGCGCCGCCGTCGTCGGTGAAGTGCAGCAGGTCCAGATAGGTGTCGGTGTCCCGGGAGCTCCAGCTGAGCAGGGCCGCCTTGCAGCGGACCGGCCCGGTGACGTCCAGGATCGTACGGAAGTCGTCTCCGGCGTCGAACTCGAACGGCTGCCCGAGGACCCGGGCGCCGAGCAGGCGGGTGTAGAAGTCGAGCGACCGGTCGAAGTCGCTGCAGACCACGTTGGCGTGGACGAGGTGGTCGATTTTGAAGGTCATCGCGAGGTTTCCTCCGGGATGGGCGGCAGGGGCGATGGGCGGCGGGGGTGACGGGTGGTGGGGGCACCCGCCGACGACGACGCCCCGGCACACCGTGGTGCGGCGTGCCGGGGCGGCGGGTCGGTCTGGGCGGTCGGGTCGGTCTGGGCGTCAGGGCGGGTGGCGCGGGTCAGGCCTTGCAGCCGGGGGACTTCTGCTCGTCGAACAGGGTGATCTTGCTGTCCACGATCTGGAGCTTGGTGCCCTTGACGTCGGCGGCCCGGTTCTGGGTGAAGCCGATCTTGCCGAACGGGGTGTCGAGGTCGCTCAGGGCCGCCAGCGCGTCCCGGACGGCCTTCTTGTCGTTGCTGCCGGCGTTCTTGAAGGCGTGCGCCATCGACCACAGCGACGCGTAACCGGCCGCCTCGAAGACGGTGGCGGAGCGCTGCGCGCCGTTCTGCTTCCAGTAATCCAGGAAGTGGCTGTTGTTGCCCTCACTGCTCTGGCCGTTCCAGGCCGTCACGTACACGAAGCACTGCATGGCCTCGCCGGCCTGCTCCATGGTGGCGTCGCTGACGTCCGGCGCCATGAACACCTGCTTGTCGAAGCCGATCTCGTCGAGCTGCAGGTAGATCGTGCTCATCATGCCGGGCAGCGGCATGGTGACCAGCACGTCGGGGTTCAGCTGCTTGAGCTTGGTCAGCTGGGCGCGCACGTCGGTGTCGGTGCCGACGAAGGTCTCGGTGCCCAAGGTCTGGAGACCGGCCTGCTCCAGTGCCTCCTGGCGCTTGCCGATGACGTTCTTGGCCGCCTCGGAGTCGCTCTGGTACAGGTACGCCGCGGTCTTGAGGTCGCCGAACGCGGCGGCGAACTCCTTGTCGGCCGGGGGCATCACGTTGGCCATGTCGGGATAGAGACGGAACATGTAGTCGCCGATCTCGGTGACGCCGCCCGAGGAGAGGCCGACCGCCATGGTCGGGATGCCGTTCTGCTGCAGTTGCGGTCCCGCGGCGAGGAACGACGGGGTGAGGGTGAAGCCGACGACCGCGTCGACCTGGTCGGAGGCGAGCTTGAGCACCGCCTGCACGGCCTCCTGCTTGTCCGCCTTCGTGTCGATCTCCACCAGCTCGATCTTCGAGCTGCCCAGGAAACCGGTGTCGTTGATCTCCTTGGTCGCGAGTCGTACGCCGTCGCGCTCGCTGGTCCCCACACCGGCGATGCCCGCGGCGCCGCTGACGTCCAGCGGAACACCGATCTTGATGGTGGCGGGCAGGCCGCCCGACTGCGCGGTGCTTCCCTCGTCACCGCCGGAGCCGCACGCCGTCGCCAGCATGGCTATCCCGAGAACAGCTATTCCGAGTTTGCTCTTTCGCATGTGAACCTCTCATATCGCCGGCTCCGCTGCGGGGAGCCACCTGGGACGTGACGGCGAAGCGCCGGCAGGACCAGATACTGCGGAGGTCTCGTTAACGTGCGCGTTACGTTGGGCGGGCGGAGTCACGGGGTCACAGACGGCAACGGTCGAATCAGGACAGACCTGGCCGATTCGCGGACGGCGACGGCCGATTTACGGCGAACTCGGGGACGGCAACCGGCGATTCAGGACGGACCTGGCCGATTCGCGAACGGTTCAGGACGGACCTGGCCGATTCGCGAACGGCAACGGTCGATTAGGGACGGACCTGGCCGATTCGCGGACGGCAGTGGTCGAATCAGGGCGGATCGGCCGATTCACCGACCCAGCAGGTTCTCGGTGGGCCGGTCGGCGGCCGACAGGATCTCCGCCACCCGGGCGAGCACCTCCTCGTCGAGCTCCACCGCGAGGCCGCTCAGCCCGTCCGCCACCTCGGACGCGTTGCGGCAGCCGAACAGCGCGATGTCCGAGTACGGCTCCCGCACGGTCAGGGCGAGGGTGAACGCGGCCAGCGAGAGGCCCAGCGACCCGGCCAGCTCCCGCAGCCGCCCGGCGATCGCGACGTTGGCGGCGAAGGCGTCCCCGGCGAAGAACACGTTGCCCGACGTCCCCGAGCGGCCCTCGCGTCGGCTGCGGCCGCGCCAGTCCTCCGGCTCGAACTCGTGGTCGGGGCGGAAGTTCTCCGACAGCAGACCGTGCACGTACGAGCCGTAGGTGACGCGCAGCCCGCCGCGCGCCCCGGCGTCCGACAGCTCGGTCAGGTAGCGGTGGTCGAGCAGGCTGAAGCTGTACTCGACCGCGGACGGGATGCCGGTGGCGAGGGCCCGCCGGCTCGCCTCGGCGCCGAAGTTGCAGAAGCCGACGTCGCGGACGAGGCCCTCGTCCTTGAGCCGCTGCAGGTTCTCCATCTGCTGCTCGGGGGTGAGCGCCGGGTCGAACTGGTGCAGCAGGTACACATCGACCTGGTCGGTGCGCAGCCGGGTCAGCGACTCGTCCATGAACCGGCGCAGCGCGTCGTAGGAGGAGTCGCAGACCAGGGTGAGCAGGTTCGTCGGGTCGCTGTAGCGCACGCCTCCCTTGGTGCACAGCCGGACCTCCTCGCGCCGGCCCTCCAGCATCTCGCCGACGATCGCCTCCGACCGGCCGGAACCGTAGAAGTGCGCGGTGTCGAAGAACCGCACCCCGGCCGTGTACGCGGCGTCGACGGCGCCCCGGGCGGACTCCTCGTCCACCGCGCCGTACCCCTGCGCGATCATCGTGCCGCTTCCGAAGCCGACGCGGCCGATCAGTTCGTTCCCATCAGGCATGACGTTTCCTCTCCTTCGTCGGCGCGCGGTGCGGCGGCCGTCACTTGTCCTCGGAGCCGGCGCCACCGGCGGATGTGCGTACCACGGCGGTGCCCGTCATCACGACCGCGCCGTGCTGGTCGGTCACGGCAAGCGTGACCGTGGCCGTTCCCGCCGAGCCGTCCACCGACTCGACCTCGGCCCGCGCGGTCAGTGTCGCGCCGGGGAAGACCGGGGTGCGGAACCGTGCCTCGTACCGGAGCGGCGACTCGGGACCGAACCACTCGGTGATCACCCGGCCGGCCATCCCCATCGTGAGCATGCCGTGCGCGAACACCGACGGGTAACCGGCGGCCTCCACCGCGAACCGCTCGTCGGTGTGCACCGGGTTGAAGTCGCCGGACGCGCCCGCGTACTGGACGATCCTGGTCCGGGTGAGGTCCCTGACCAGCGTCAGCTCCCTGGTCTGGCCCACCGCGACGTCCAGCGTGAGGTCCACCGCGCTGTTCGCGGCGGCGGGGGGGACGGCGCTCATTCGCCCGCTCCGACCGGACGGGCGGTCCGCACCGTCACCAGGGTCGAGGTGACGACCGGTTCGCCGTTCTGGTCGCGGTACTCGGTGACCCGCTCGGCGAAGGTGAGCGCACCGCCGCGCCGGCCCTCCTTGGTCCAGGTACGGCCGGGGCGGTCCACCGCGCTCAGCACGTCGCCCTCGCGCACAGGCCGGTGATACTCGAACCGCTGCTCGGCGTGCAGGCCGAGGTCGGCCGACTCGGGGCCGCCGGTCCCCGACGGCGTGCTCCCCGACCCGACCCACGGCTCGCCCGGCTTCGGGCGGACCGCGCTGTCGGGGTCGTAGTGGTCGGCCGCCCAGACGAAGGTCGGCGGGGCGATCGCGGGAGTACCGGTCATCGCGCCGTGGTAGGCGGGGTCGAGGTCGCCTATGGCCCGCGCGAACATCATGATGTGGCCCCCCTCGACCGGGAACCGTTCGACTGCCATGCTTGTCCCTCCTGCTCGGTGATTGTGATCTTTGTCTGCCGCCGTTCACCCCGAAGTTACGGACGCGGTTCGTAACGTCGGGGGTAACGTGCGCCCGGACACGCTGGCCGCC
This sequence comes from Streptosporangium sp. NPDC000095, assembly GCF_042899335.1. Taxonomy (NCBI): domain Bacteria; kingdom Bacillati; phylum Actinomycetota; class Actinomycetes; order Streptosporangiales; family Streptosporangiaceae; genus Streptosporangium; species Streptosporangium sp. NPDC000095. The sequence goes on along the minus strand of NZ_JBIAZS010000002.1, from coordinate 56,530 downwards.
ACCGTTTCGCGACGGCGAGACGCCGTCGCCGAGGAGGCACGAGTGTCCGCCGTTGCACGACCGCGGATCGGGCTCAACCTGCCGCTGCGCTTCGCCGCCGGCACCGCCCCCAAGGAGATCGCGACCTGGCTGCGCGAGGCCGACGCCTCGCCGGTCGACGCGCTGTGGACCCTGGACCAGCTCGCGGGCCGGACGCCGACGCCGGAGCCGGTCGGCATGCTCGGCTTCGCCGCGGCGCACACCTCACGGGTGCGGCTGGGGGTCGCGGTGCTGGTCGCCCCGGGGCGCAACCCGATCACCGCGGCCAAGGAACTGGCGAGCCTCGACCGGCTCGGCGGTGACGGCCGGTTGGTCGTCGGGGTCGGCAGCGGCGACCGCCGGCTGTTCCCCTCGCTGCGACTGGACGACTGGGGGCCGGGGGCGGTGCTGGACGAGTTCCTCGTCGCGGTGCGCCGGCTCTGGACCGAGGACGAGGTCGACCACGAAGGCCCGATCTGGCCCTTCACCGGGGTCGGGATCAGCCCGCGCCCGGTCGCGCCGCCCCCGCTCTGGGTCGGCGGCGGGTCGGTCCCCGCGCTGCGCCGGGCGGCGCGGCTCGGATCGGGCTGGGTCGCGGCCGGACGGCAGCCCACCGCGCGGTTCGCCGAGCTGGCCGTCCGGCTGGACGAGGTCCTCGCCGAGGAGGGGCGGGCCAGGGAGACCCTGGCCGTGGCCAAGCGGGTGTACCTGCTCGTCGAACCGCGGCGCTCCCGGGCCGAGCAGACGGTCGACGCCTGGTTCTCCGCCTTCTACGGAAGCCCCGAGCACGGCAGGGAGGCCACCGTCTACGGGGACGTCGAGTCCTGTGCCGAGCAACTGGCCGAACTGGCCGGGCTGGGTGTCACCGACCTGATCCTGCACCCGCTTGACGAGTCGGACCGGCACGGGGCCGCCGTACTCGGCGAGTTGCTGCCCGCCCTCGCGACGGCCCCGGCCCCGAGGGGCTGAGTGGCTTCGCGGTCGGGCGACCTCGGCCGCCCGAGCGGCCCTGGGGTGGGAGCGGCCCTGCGGCAGGGCGTCCCCGGTCGGCCGAGCGGTCCAGGCCGGCCGAGTGGCGCACTGGTCGCCGGGTGGCCCGCGACCGAGCGTTCCCGGTTGGCCGACCAGCCCTGAGCAGCACTGAACCGCGCTCAGCCGTCCTGAGCCGCCCTGCCGGACAGGGCCGCGGCGGGTCCTAGCGGCGCTTTGCCGTTCGGGCGAAGTCCCAGCTCGACCAGTGCTCGGGGCGGACCACGATGCCGACCCGCAGGCCCGACAGCGCCATCTTCCGGTAGTCGGGCCTGCCGGGCTCGGGGTAGTTGCGCGAGATGATCGCCTCGCCGATGCGCAGCATGGACTCGTCGTCCTCGACGAGGTCCACCCGGCCCGACACGGTCAGGCCCTTCAGCTCGGAGTAGTCGTCGCCGGACTCCACCAGGCAGGTGATCCGGGGGTCGTTCCGCAGGTTGCGCGCCTTCACCGAGCTCCGCTGGGTCCACATCACGATGTCATGGTCGATCAGGCCGAACCACATCGTGGCCAGGTGCGGCGAGCCGTCGGGGTTCAGCGTGGCCAGGTGCAGGCTCTTGCGCGTCAGCAGGTAGTCGTACAGTTCGTCCGCCTCGATCGGCAGCGGTCCCTTGCCCATGCCGGGCTCCTTTCTCCCGCCCTCACTACACCCGGTCGAGAGCACCCGGTCGCACCCGCGCACGGCGTAACGCGGCGGGTAATGGGGGGTCGCGTTACGTGGCGCCGAGTACCGGAACCATCCGAACGGGGGTCCTGCCACGTGATCGTGTCGGCAGACGACGGCATCCAGCTCAACCTCTCCGGCGGCCCCGAGGTCGACGCCGAGATCGTCCACTTCCAGAGCGACGGCCTGCGGTTGCGCGGCGTCCTGGTGACGCCGAGGGAGCGGGCCGGGGTGGTACCGGCCCTCGTCGCGAGCCACGGCTGGAGCGGCGCGGTGAACTTCCGCGTGCTGCCGCTCGCCGGGCGGCTCGCCCAGCGCGGGTACGCCGTCCTCGCCATCGACCACCGCGGTTTCGGCGACAGCGAGGGTGTCCGGCTGCGCTGCGACCCGGCCGAGCAGGTACGCGACGTCTCCGCCGCCGCGACCTACCTGGCCGGACGGCCGGAGATCGACGGCTCGGCGCTGGGCGTGATGGGCGCCAGCTTCGGCGGGGCGATCGCGGTCGCCGCCGCGGCCGCCGACGAGCGGCTGAAGGCGTGCCTCTCGCTGGTCCCGCTCGCCGACGGGCGGCGCTGGCTGGAGGAGCTGCACGGGGCGGACCTGCCCGCGCTGCTGGCGCGGCTGGATCGCGACGACGCGGAGCGGGCGCGCAACGGGTCCGGAGGGGACGGCGCGGAGGGTGCGCGTACCGGGTCCGGGGAGGGTGGCGCGGAGGGTGCGCGTACCGGGGTGGGGGAGCGGGTGCCGCTGTCGGTGCTGATGCCGCTGCCGCCGAGCCCGGCCCTCGACGCCGAGGCCGCGTTCATCCAGTCGGTCTACCCCGAGGGATACCCGCTGGAGAACGTCCGGCTGGCGCTGGACTTCTCGCCGGAGAGCCTCGCACCCGCCATCGCGCCGCGCGCGCTGTGCCTGATCACCCCGGTCGACGACACGGTGATCTCCGCCGACCACTCCCGGGCCGTGTACGCACGGGCCGGGGAGCCGAAGGAGCTGCACCTGCCGCCGGAGGGCGGCCACGGCGGGCCGATGGGACCGCTGACGGACACCACCGCCGAGATCGCCGGGGCCTTCCTGGACAAGCACCTGCGCCCGTCGGGCGGTGCGTCGTGACCGGCCCCATGGCAGACTCCGCGACCGGCCCTGTGACCGGCCCTGTGACCGGCCCTGTGACCGGCACCGCGACCGGCACCGCGACCGGCACCGCGACCGGCCCAGCGACCGGCCCTGTGACCGGCGCCGTGAGCGGGCGGCTGGACGGTCGTACGGCCGTGGTCACCGGCGGCGGCTCGGGCATCGGGCGCGCCACGGTCGAGCGCTTCTTCGCCGAGGGCGCCTCGGTGGTGCTCGCCGACCTCGCCGAGTCTGCCGCCGCCGTCGCCGCCGAGATCGACCCCTCGGGAGAGCGGGTGGTGTTCCAGCGCGCCGACGTCGGCAGCGCCGAGCAGGTGGAGGCCGTCTTCACGGCGGCCGTGGACCGTTTCGGCCGGTGCGACATCGCGGTGAACAACGCCGGCGTCATCGCCGGCGGTCCGATCGACGCCGACGGCGCGGACGAGGACTTCGAGCGCCTGTGGCGGATCTGCGTGGCCGGGGTCTGGTACGGCTGCCGCGCGGCCCTTGCGACCATGCGGCCACGCGGCGGTGGCGTCATCCTGAACACGGCCTCGGCGGCGGCGCTGTGGCCCACCCCCGGCGCCCCGGCGTACGGGCTGGCCAAGGCGGCCGTGGTGCACCTGACCCGTTCGCTCGCCCTCGCGTACGGCCCCGACGGGGTGCGGGTCAACGCGGTCGTGCCGGGTCCGGCGAAGACCGCGATCTTCGCGGCGGCGGGCGCGGCGGACGACGGCCTGGAGGCGAGGTACGCGGCCAGGACGGCGCTCGGCCGGATGATCGATCCGCAGGAGGTCGCGGCGGCCTTCGCCTACCTGGCCTCGGACGACGCCCGCTCGGTCACCGGTGCCGCGCTCCAGGTCGACGCCGGATACCGCCCGAGCACCGCGTGACGCACCCTCTCCCCGCACTTCCTCAATCCCTTGAAAGTCAGGAGTAATCACGATGACCTATCTGGTCACCGGCGCGACCGGGTTCATCGGCTCGTACGTCGTCGACCGGCTGCTGCGCGACGGCCACCGGGTCGTCGCGCTCGACCGGCGGCCCGAGTGGGCGGCCGAGCCGTCCGGCGCCCCGGACGCGCTCACCTTCGTCGAGGGGGACGTCACCGACTTCGCGCTCGTCGCCGACCTGGTCAGCACGCACCGGGCGGACCGGATCATCCACCTCGCCGCCGAGTTGCACGACCGGTCGGCGGCGCAGCGCGGGCAGTGCATCCAGTCGAACATCGTCGGCACCTACAACGTGCTGGAGGCGGCCAGGCTGCTCGGCGTGGAGCGCACGGTGCTGGCGAGCAGCGCCGCCCTGTTCGACCCGGCCGAGTACGGCGCGGGGGAGCCGATCACCGAGGACGCCAGGATCCACGCCGGCGACGTGTACGAGGGCAGCAAGGTCTTCGGCGAGACGATGGGCGAGTACTACCGGAGCTCGCTGGGCGTGATGAACACCTCGATCAGGATCGGCCTGGCCTACGGCGCCGCCTGCCTGATCGGCACCGCCCGCCGACTGATCGACGAGCTGGTCACCAAGCCGCTGGCCGGTGAGACGGGCCGGCCCGCGTTCCACTCCGGGTCGATGATGAACATGGTGTACATCCACGACACGGCCGACGCGTTCGTCCGGGCGAGCCAGGGGCCCGAGCCTCTGCACAACGCCTACCACGTGCGCGGCGACTACCGCAGCGTCGGGGAGATGGCGGAGATCGCGCGCGGGTTGATCCCCGGCGCCAGGATCGAGCCCGCCGACGCCGACCACCGCTGGCCGATGAACTTCGACGACACGTACTTCCGGCGGGACTACGGCTACGAGACGCGCTGGCCGCTGGAGGAGGCCCTCGCCGAGATCGTGGCGGAGAAGCGCGCCCTCCTCGCCCCGGCCGGCTGACCGGCCGTGACCATGGCGCCCCGGCTGACCGGCCGGGGCGCCTTCCGGCATGACGGGCGACCGCGGGTCGCGAACGGTGCACCCGTGACCGGTCGGGGCGTTTCCGCACGCGCGACGTCGACGGCAGCGTCGTCGACGGAGTACTCGTGATCGGCCGGGCGCCTCGGCGCGATGAGCCGGATGAGCCGGATGGATCACCGCAACGCCGACGGCGCCCCCGCGAGTCGCGGGGGTGCCGTCGGCGTGCGTGGGTCAGGTGGTGCTCGCCTGCCGTGGCAGTGAGGCGAGCGGCTCCGGGCTCTCCAGCGCGGTCACGTCGCCCGGGTCGGCCCCGATGTAGACCGCCCGCGCCACCCGCCGCATCACCTTCCCGTTGCGCGTCTTCGGCAGCGCGGGCACCGCGTGCACTGCCTTGGGCCGGGTCGCCTTGCCCTCCCTCGCCACCACCGACGCCTCCAGCCTGGGCAGCACCAGGGCCGGGTCGGCGCCTTCTGCGAGTACGACGAAGCAGACCAGCGCCTCGCCCTTCAGCTCGTCGGGGACGCCGACCGCCGCCGCCTCGACCACCTCGGGGTCGTCGACGAGCAGCGACTCGATCTCGGCGGGGCCGACCCGCTTGCCCGCCAGCATGATGGTGTCGTCGGAGCGGCCCAGCAGGAACCAGTGCCCGTCGGCGTCGACGTAGGCGAAGTCGCCCTGCTGCCAGGTGCCCGGGTAGCGGCTCCAGTACGTCCGCAGATACCGCTCGGGGCCGTCCCACAAGCCCTTGGTGATGCCCGGCCACGGGCCACGCACGACCAGTTCGCCCACCTCGCCCCGGACCGAGCGCCCGTCGGGGTCGAACACGTCGGCCGCCATGCCCAGGGTGGGGCCGGAGAACCCGGCGGGTTTGATCGGCCGGTGCACCGAGCCGCTCACGATGGACGCGCCGCACTCGGTGCCGCCGCTCATGTTGACGATCGGCGTCCGCCCCTTGCCCACGTGGCGGAAGCACCACCACCACGGCTCCAGGTTCCACGGCTCGCCGGTGCTGCAGATCGCCCGCAGGTCGGGCAGGTCGTGCGCGTCCGGCCACCGGTCGCCCAGGCCGGCCAGGATCCTGACCAGGGTGGGGGAGACGCCCAGCACCGTCACCCGGTGCCGCTCGACCAGCGACCAGAGCCGGTCGGGCGTGGGGTGGTCGGCGGTGCCCTCGTACAGCACGGCGGTGGCGCCGTTGGTGAGGGCGGCGGTGATCGTGTAGACGCCCATCACCCAGCCCATGTCGGTGAGCCACAGCAGCCGGTCGCCCCTGTCCATGCCGTACCCGTGTCTCGCCTCCTGCGCGAACTTGAACGGCAGGCCGGAGTGGGTGTGCAGGCAGCCCTTGGGCCGGCCGGTGCTGCCCGAGGAGTACAGCAGGATGCACGGGGTCTCGGCGTCCAGGACCGGGGTCTCCGCGACGGGCTCGGCCGCGGCGAGCGCCTCGTCCCACCATTCGTCGCGGCCCGCGGTCATCGGGGCGTCCCGGCCCAGCCGGCGCACCACCAGCACGGTACGCAGCTCCGACAGGCCCTCGGCGGCCTCGTCGAAGGTCTCCTTCATCGGGACGAGCCTGCCCCGGCGCTCGAAGCCGTCCGCGGTGACCATCAGCTTGGCGCCGGAGTCCAGCAGCCGTTCGCGCACCGGGGTGGGGCCGAAGCCGCTGAAGAACGGTGCCACGACGGCGCCGATCTTGGCGGCGGCGAGCACGACCACCACGGCCTCGGGCACCATCGGCAGGTACAGCGCGACCACGTCGCCCACGCCGACGCCGCGCGCGGTGAACGCGCCCGCGGCCCGGTCGATGCGCTCCTTCAGTTCGCGGTAGGTGACGGTGCGGACCGAGCCGTCGTCACCCTCCCAGACGATCGCCTCGTCGTCGCCGCGGTTCTCCTCGACCCACCGGTCCACCGCGTAGTCGGCCCAGTTGAGCCCGCCGCCCTTGAAGAAGTGCGGGAACTGCGGGCCGTCCGACAGGTCGAGCACCGTGTCGTACGGTCGCCGCCAGCGCAGCACGTCGTCGGCGGCGGCGCCCCAGAACCACTCGGGGTCGGCGGCGGCGCGGGCCGCCACCTCCTCGAAGGTGGCGATTCCGTGCCTGGCCGCCATCCGTCCCAGCGGGGTGGCGGGGAAGTCGGCGGGGTCGGGCTCCCAGGCGACCGGGAGCCGGTCGAGTTCGTCGATGTTCATTTGATCGCCATCGGGTTGAGCGGCGAGCCGACCGCCTTGGTGAACGGGAGCGGCCCCGCGGCGAACATGAACTCGTACACGCCGTCGCCCGCGCAGTCCTCGGCGAGCTTCTCCAGGTCGAAGATCTCGCCGATCAGCAGTCCCGCGTTGACCAGCAGCACGATGTGCACCGGCTGGAAGATCTCCTCCAGCTCGTTCGGCCGCACCTCCATGCCCCAGGTGTCGGTCGCGACCCCGGCGATCTCGTTCCCGCAGATCCAGTGCGCCGAGTCCAGGGTGAGGCCGGGGGCGTCGCCCGCGGCGTATCCGCCCCAGGCGCCCTGTTCCCGGCACATCGCCATGTGACCGGTCCTGACCAGCACGAAGTCACCGCGACCGACGGCGACCCCCTGGGACTCGGCGCACGCGGCCAGTTCGGCGCTGTCGATCCCCTGCCCCGGCTCCAGCCAGGGCACGCCGCGGTGGCGGGGGATGTCCAGCAGCACGCCGCGCCCGACGACCTTCTCGGTCATCAGGTGGATCGCGTTCTTCTCCGCCCCGGTGCTGGAGACGTGCTCCTGCCCGTAGCCGTTGTACATCTTGCCGTCGTAGAACACGTGCGACAGCGCGTCCCACTGGGTGCCCGACTGCAGGGGCATGTAGATCGCGTCGTCGGCGTACCTCAGCCGGGCCATGTGGTCCTGGGCGCCGATGGCCGCGTCGCCGCCGTCCTGCAGCATGAAGTGCAGCGGGTTGACCCGTCCGCCCCAGCCGTTCTGGGGGCCGTTGCCGTCGTAGGGCAGCGCACAGGAGATGATCTTGCCTTGCCGGACCAGTCCCGCCGCGGCGACGACCATCTCCGGCTCGATGTGGTTGAGTGTGCCGAGCTGGTCGTCCGGGCCCCACCTGCCCCAGTTCCGGTACCGGTCGCACAGCGCGTGCACGTCGTCGAGCGTCACCTTGCGTGCGGACCCGCCGCCGGTGTCAGTGCTCATCCCGATGTCTCCTCATTCTCACGAAACCCTCACGAAACCCTCGTGAACCCGTGGACGGCGGCGGGTCAGTCCTGCGCGGGCAGGGTGCCGAAGCGCTGTCCGAACCAGTCGGCGATCAGCTGGCGGGCCGGGTCGGGCTCGTCGGTCTGGCAGTGCTCGGCGCCGCCCTCGGCGACCGTGAAGATCCGCAGCGTCTTGTCCGTGGAACCGGCCGCCGCGTAGGCCTTGTGCGCGTCCTCGACCGCGACCTGGCGGTCGTTCTCGCCGTGCACGATGAGCAGCGGTTGGGTGATCTTGGGGAGTACGTCCACCAGCGTCCACTGCCTGACGCGTTCCAGGCCGGCCTCCATGGTGTCGGTACCCATCACCCAGGGCAGTTGGAACCACGGCACGGACACGGTCTTGGACCGGGTCGCCCAGCGCTTCTCCCAGGTGGCGCCCCAGTCCCAGATGCCGCCCCAGGCGGCGCACGCCTTGATCCTGGGTTCGAACGCGGTCGACCGCGGCGCGTAGTAGCCGCCGAGGCTGATCCCCATCACGCCGATCCGGCTCGCGTCCACGTCGGAGCGGGTCTCCAGGTAGTCGATCACGGCAGCGGTCGGCACCTCGTAGTCGGGGCGCGAGGGTACGTCGCGCAGCCGCAGCGGCTCGCCCACGCCGGGGCTGTCCATCACCAGGCAGCTGATGCCCCGGGGGACGAACTCCTCCTCGATAAAGCCGTAGAGGAACTCCTTGGTGACGTCGAAGCCGCCGTAGAAGATCACGACCGGGGCGGGTTCGGCGGTCCTGGCCGGGATGAGGTAGCCGGGCAGTACGCCGTCGGGCGAGTCCACCTCGATCCGCTCCACGTTCAGCGGCACCAGCTCGATCGCCTTCTCGAAGGCGTCCAGCGATGCCTGGTAGCTCGCGCTCTTCTCGGGGCCCGGGGGGATCTGCCGCTCGCCGCTGGCGTGGTAGACCGAGGCGCGCAGGTAGCGGAGGCCGGCGCTGCGGCGCAGCCCGGCGGAGAGGTCCTCCGCGGCCTGCGTCTCCTGCTGCTCGGCCATCCCCGCCCACGCCTTGCCCCAGGCCTCGTTGTCGGGCTCGCCCTCGCGCAGCGGCGACAGCCACCGGTTCATCTCGCCGAGTGAGCCGCCCGCCATCAGGGCGAGGTTGAAGGCCGAGGACCACATGTAGTTGTCCGGGAAGTAGTAGAACACCGAAGGGCTCCGTTCGCGTACGGGAAGGGTGGCGCTACGGTCACCTCACCCCACCCGGCGTTACCACCGCCGTTATGGGCCCGGGGCCGGATCGGGGGTCGTCACGGGGGTGGCCCGGGTGATGGCCGAGGTGACGCCCGGCGGCGCAGCATCGACAGGCGGGGACCGCTGGAAGCCGGCGGCGATCCTCACTATCCGTTACTTAGATCGCAGTGATCAATAAAGCCCATAATGTGTCGAAAAGGGTATTAAAAACGGCAACACTCTTGACATAAGTATTGCCATAGCACTTGATTGAAGTGCGGCTTCACTCGACGGGGGTTTCGGTGAAGTTGCCGCGAAGCTACGTTCTGGTGAACTGAGGCTGGCATGATCTTGAGTCACAAGGTCCAACCCCCTGGACTGCCGCGTGGGACGATCACCAGGGACCGGCTGGACGAACAGTTCGCCGCCTTCCTGGTGTCTCACGAGACAATTGTGATCTTCGCTGCGGCCGGCTCGGGCAAGACCGTGCAGACCCGGATGTTCGCCACGCGACTCGGCTGGCCGCTGGCCTGGCTCACCCTCGACGCCGGCGACCGCAGCCCGTCCCGGCTGATGGTCTACCTGGCCGAGGCGCTGTCCGGCCTGAATCCCGAGGCGCCCAGGACGGTGGAGTCCGCCCTGGCGGAGGGCTTCCCGACGACCGAGGTGGCCGCGATGCTCGCCGAGAGCGTCGCCGACACCTCCCTGCTGCTCGTCCTGGACGACTGCGAGTGGCTGGTGGACGCGGACGAGGCGCTCGCCGTGCTCGGTATCTTCCTCGACTACCTGCCGCCGGGTGTCCGTACGGTCATCCTGAGCCGCGAGGACCTGAGCGGCCCGATCGGCCGGATGATGATGCAGGGCAGGATCGCCAGGATGAGCGGCGAGGACCTCGCCCTCGACATGGACGAGGCCCGCACGCTGCTCGCCGCGCACGGTCAGGACGGGCGGGACCCGGCGCCGCTGATGGAGGCCACCAAGGGCTGGATCGCCGCCGTCGCCTTCGACATCGTCCCCGGCCTCAAGTCCGAGAACGGGCCGGACGCGCTGGCCGGCTTCGTCTCCAGGGAGATCCTGGCCCGCCTCCCGCAGGAGGAGCAGGACTTCCTGCTCCGCACCTCGATCCCGGCCATCGTCACCGCGCGGGCCGCGGTCGCCCTCTGCGGCGAGGACGGCTACCGGCTGTGGCAGTCACTCGGCTCGCGGCACCTGCCGGCGACCAAGGCCGACCGCGCGCTCGTCTACCACCCCCGGTTCCGCCAGTACCTGCGCGAGCAGCTGCAGGCGCGGCTGCCCGGCGAGCTGCCCGGCCTGCAGAGCCGCTACGCCCGGCTCCTGGAGGAGACCGGGATGCACGAGGACGCGGTCGAGACCTACCTGGAGGCCGGGGAGGTGGAGAAGGCCGCGGACGTGGCCGAGAGCGCCGTCGCCGCGCTGTCCGCCCGCGCCGACTGGCGGGTCCTGCTGCGCTGGCTGGAGACGTTCGGCATCCAGGTGGTCGAGTCCCGGCCGGTCCTGCTCGGCGCCCTGCTGCGCGCGCTGTACGGGGTGCGGCGCATCCCCGAGGCGCAGGCGCTGATCGGCAGGCTGCACCAGGAGGGCATGCTCGGCGACGTGGCCAAGTCCGACCCCGGCGCGGTCGCGTTCGTCGGATACGCCATGCAGTGGCGCCCGGCCCAGGCGCTTGAGCTGATCCGCAACTACGAGGGCGACTTCAGGGCCGAGGCGGTCCGTTACGAACTGGAGGCGGTGGCGGGCCGCGAGCCGGTCGCCTCCCCGCCCGGCAGGGACTGGGTGGACAGCGAGCGCGTGTACTCCTGGGGGCTGCTGGTGCAGGGGCGGCTGGACCAGCTGCTGCGGATGCTGCCCGAGGAGGGCGACTGGCCGCCGCGCTCGTTCTTCCGCACCCCGCACCCGCTGCTCGCCCTGGTCTGGCGCGGCGAGCTGGCGCTCGCCCGCGAGCTGCTGGACGAGGTTCCCGAGACGATCAAGTTCGGCGCGCACACCGACCTGTGGTTCTTCCACGAGGCGTGGCTGCTGTGGGCCGAGGGGCAGACGGAGAAGGCGCTGTGGGCCGCCGAGTCGGCGGTCGAGCACAGCCGCAGGACCCGGTTCGGCTGGGAGCCCTGCTTCGAGGTCGTGGTCGGCGTCCTGCAGCTCACCCTGGGCAGGGTGGACGACGCCCGGATGACCCTGGCCGACGCGATCAGCCGCTCGGCCGCGAGCGGCAACCGCTGCTACGCCGAGTGGGGCCAGACCTTCCAGGGCCTGGCCTACCTGCGGATCGACCGGCCGGAGGACGCCGCGCGGGTGCTGCGCAGCGCCACCGAGGCGATGCGGGCGGCGGGCCGCACCCTGATGCTGCCCTTCGCCGCCACCTACCTGGCCGAGGCCGAGGCCCGGCTGGGCAACGCCGAGGCGGCGTCGGCCTCGGTCGAGCTCGCCTACGAGACCGCGAACGCGATCGGCTGCCTGTTCGTCCTGAAGAACGCGCTGAACGACGTGCCGGGGGTGCTGCGCCGCCAGATCGAGAACGACGCCGGCGGCACCCGCTGGCGTCAGCTGGTCGGCCACCAGCCGCCGGAGGCGCGCAAGCGCCAGCCGGTCGCGGCCTCCGAGCGGGTGATCGTCGTCGACGTGCACACGCACGGCCCGGTGCTCGACCTGATCGTGGACGGCGTGCCGCGCTGCTCGCGCCGGACCAAGGTGCTGGAGCTGGCCGCCTACCTCACGCTGCATCCCGAGGGCGTGGAGCGGCACCGGTTGCAGGAACGGCTCTTCCCCGACGCCGACCCGCGCCGAGGCGGCAACTACTTCCGCCAGGTGGTGCACAAGCTGCGCCAGGCGACCGGGGTGAACCTCGCCAGGACCTCGCAGAGCCATGTCCGCTGGGCCGACGGCCTGTACGTGGACAGCACCGACCTGCGCTTCGAACGGATGATCAAGGACGCGTACGGGCTGCGCGGCGCGGAGCGGCTGGAGCGGATCGAGTCGACGCTGGAACTGGTCGAGGGGCCCTACCTGCCGGAGAGCGAGCTGGAGTGGGCCGAGGAACGCCGGCACGAGCTGGAGGTGATGATCGTCAACGCGGCGGTCGACGCCGCCGAGGTGGCGCTGTCGCTCGGCTACCTGGAGCGTGCCAGGCGGGCGGCCTCGTTCGCGATCAACCGGGATCCGTTCTGCGAGTCCGCCTACTGCGTACGGATGCAGGTGGAGGGGGCGCTGGGCGCGCCGCACGCGGTACTGGCCGAGTTCCAGCGGCTCACCAAGGCCCTGGCCGAGCTCGGAGTGGGACCGACACCGACGACCCGGCAGCTCGTCAGCGAGCTGCGCGGGAGCTGACCCCGCGGCCTTCCGAGCCCGTCGCCCGGGCCGTGGACGCGGGCCGGGGAAGCGGTCCGGCGGCGGTCGTCACGACCGCCGCCGGATCCGGACGCGCCCGTCGGACCTCGACGGGCCGGGAGCCCGTCGGACATCGAGAGCCGTCGAGGGCCGGAGACCGTCAGGCATTGACGGAGCGAGGAGCGTCGTCAGGGCCTGACGAGCAGGGCATTGACGGGCGAGGAGCGTCGTCAGGGCCTGACGAACAGGGGCACCGCCAGGCCCTGACGGCCCGGGGCACCACCGTCAGGCCTTGACGAGCCTCGGCAGCGAGAGGCCGAACAGGTCGATCGCGTTGTCGTGGGTGATCGCGGAGACCACCGACTCGTCAATGCCCTGGAAGTCGTGCGCGACCTGCTCCTGCGAGTAGGGGAAGTTGCCCTCGGTGTGCGGATAGTCCCCGGCCCACATCAGCCGCTTCTCGTCCAGCATGGGCAGGGTGAGGATGCCCGGCCGGTCGTCCTCGAAGGTGGCCCAGAAGTTGCGGTTGAAGTAGTCGCTGGGCTTCATCGCCAGCTCGGGGATCGTCCAGCGGTGATGGTCGTTGAACAGGTGGTCCATGGTGTTGAGCTGGAAGGCGATCCAGCCGATGCCGCCCTCGACCAGGATGAACCGCAGGTTCGGGTGGCGCTCGGGGACCGCGCCGTAGACCAGCTGCATGAACACCCAGCCCAGGCTGATCTTGTTGCCGACGGCGGTGGTCCAGAACACGCCGGGGGTGGTCTTGTCGTTGAACATGGCCACCTGACCGGCGGCCTGGTGGAACCCGACGGGCAGCCCGATCTCCTCCAGGACCGACCACAGCGGCTCCCAGTGGTCGTCGCCCCAGGCCATGCCGGGGACCGCCTGCGGGAGCAGGAAGGTCTTGGCGCCGCGCTCGGCCCAGCGCCTGGCCTCCTCGATCGCGGGCTCGACGGAGCCGGGGCCGACGGGGAGCGCGACCGCGCCGATCAGCCGGTCGGGGTTGTGTGAGCAGAACTCCTCGAACAGCCAGTCGTTGTACGCGCGCACGCAGGCGACCTTGAGCTCGAAGTCGGGGATGCTGTGCACGATCAGCCAGCCCGGGTAGACGATCTCGGCGAGGATGCCCTGGCTGTCCTGGTCCTCCAGCCGGGCGACCGGGTCGTACGCGCCGGGCCGCTGGTCCTCGAAGCGGTAGCCGGTGGGCTTGGTGATCACACTGTTGATCTTTGTGTTGATCATTGCGCCCTCGGTGCCGACCGGCTTGGGCGACATCCCGGTGTTGGGCACGATGAAGAAGTCGCCCTTGTCGGTGGACTGGACCTGGGGTGCCTGGTGCTGGAAGCGCTGCGGCAGCCGCTTGAGCCAGAGGTCCTTCGGCTCCACGACGTGGGAGTCGACCGAGATGAGCGGGCGGGGCTTACCAGTGGTCATCGAAATCTCCAGATGGGTCGTGCCGGGCACGGCGGTCGTGGTGAATCGTGGGTGGAGCGACCGCTCTCCGACAGGAGCACGCTAGGCAGCCCGCCGTTAAGCCGGTCGTTATCCGAACCTGCGCCTTCGCAGGGCCGTTATCCGGCGGAGGCGCCGAGCCGGTCGGCGAGCCAGCCGTTGATCTCGGGCACCGCGATCGACAGGTTGTCCATGTGGCAGTGCTGCGCGGCCCCCTCCTCGTTGGTGAAGATCCGCAATGTCTTGTCCGCGGAGCCGCAGGCGTCGTACAGCAGGTGGGCGTCCGACACCGGCACCTGCTGGTCGTCCTCGCCGTGCGCGAGCAGGAACGGGCACGTCATCCGGGGCACCACGTCGGCCAGCCGGAAGTCCTCCAGCAGCCGCAGCGCCTCGGTGTTGGAGGAGGTCCCGGTGGACCAGACCAGGTGTTCGCCGGGGACCGGCAGCTGCTTGGCGTACGCCGCCTCGATCCGCTCGCGCCAGATCCGGTGGTAGTCCCAGATCGCGCCCCAGGCGACGCAGGCCTTGAACCGGGGCTCCATGCTGGCGCAACGCGAGGCGTAGTAGCCGCCCAGGCTGAGCGCCATCACGCCGATCCGGTCGGCGTCCACGTCCGAGCGGCCCTCCAGCCAGTCGATCGCCGCGCCGCCGGCCACCTCGTAGTCGTGCCGCAGCGGAATGCCGCGGAAGCGGACGGCCTCGCCGACGCCGGGACTGTCCAGCGACAGTACCGAGACGCCACGGGCGATCAAATCCTCGGCGCCGAGGAACCAGTTGTGCTCCTTGTTGCCGTCGAACCCGCTCATGAACAGCACCGCGGGCCGCCGGTCGCCGGGCGAGGAGGCTGCGGAGATGAAGATCGCGGGCAGCGCGGTGTCCTCGTACGGGATCTCCACATGCTCGATCGTGTACCGGTCGTCCAGCTCGGCGGCGCGCCGGAAGCAGTCCGTCATCGCCCGGTAGGAGGTCAGTGCCTCCTCGTCCTTGGGGAAACGGAACCGTTCGGCGGCGAAGTAGTAGCTGGTGGCCCGGCGGTAGTGCGCGACGGCCGCACGGCGGTCGCCCCGCGCCTCGGCCTTCTCCGCGAGGCCCCGGACGTGGTCGCCCATCGCGCCCCACTCGCGGAACCAGCGCTCGTCGTCGCCCACGTGACCGGCGAGCCGCCGGCAGACCCGGTCGATCTCACCGACCTCGGCACCGCCGGTCGGCACCACGGCGAACACCAGCATCACGTTGTACGACCACCGGTAGTCCTCGGGGAACCAGGCGCACCACTCGGCATTGCGGATCGCGGCAACCACTTGTCACTCCTTCGTCGAGTCCATCGGGATCGTGGTCAGAACAGCCGGTAGGCGCTGCGGTAGAAGAGCAGCGGCGCGGCCTCGTCGTCGGCGGCGAGCTCCAGCACCCGGCCGAGCACCAGGGTGTGGTCGCCGGCCTCGTAGGTTTCGACGATCGTGCACTCCACGTGCGCGTGCACGTCCCTCAGCACGGGGGCGCCGGTCCTGCCCGGGCTGTGCGGCACGCCCGCGAACCGGTCGCCGCGGCGGGCGAACTGCCTGGCCAGCCCTTCCTGGTCGGCCGTGAGCACGTTGGCGCAGAAGTGCCCGGCGGCCTGGATCGCCGGCCAGGTGGTCGAGGTGCGCGCCGCGCAGAACAACACCAGCGGCGGGTCCAGCGACACCGAGACGAACGAGTTCACCGCCATCCCCACCGGGCCGTCCGTCCCCGAGGCGGTCACCACGACCACCCCGGTGGCGAAGCAGGCCATCACGCCGCGCAGGTCGTCGCCCGCGATGACCGGCTGCGCGCTCACAGTCCCACCCCGTCGGCGTACCTGGCCCGGTGATGGTCGGGGTCGCCGAAGAGCAGCGCCGAGGACGCCGCCCGCTTGAAGTACAGGTGTGCCGGGTGCTCCCAGGTGAACCCGATGCCCCCGTGCACGTGGATGTTCTCGCCCGCCACCATGGTGTAGGCCTCCGAGCAGTAGGACTTGGCCAGGGCGGCGACCACCGGGAGCTCCGGCAGGTCCTCCCCGGCCGCGTACATCGCGTAGTGCGCCGCCGACCGGGCCGACTCGACCGCCGTCAGCATGTCCGCGCACCGGTGCTTGATCGCCTGGAAGGAGCCGATCAGCCGGCCGAACTGGGTGCGCACCTTGGCGTACTCGACCGACATCTCCAGGCACCGCTGGGCGCCGCCGACCTGCTCGGCGGCGAGGCCGACCGCGGCCAGGTCCAGCAGGCGCTCCAGCACGGGACCCGCGCCGCCCTCCTCGCCGATCAGCCGGGCCGGGGTCCGGTCGAACTCCAGCACCGCCTGCCGGCGCGTCCTGTCCATCGTCGGCAGCTGCGTCCTGGTCAGCCGGGACGCCTCCCCGAAGACGGCGAACAGCGAGAGCCCGGCGTCGCTTCTGGCGAAGACCAGCAGCAGATCGGCCGTGTGCCCGTCCAGTACGAACGACTTGGTTCCCGACAGCCGCCAGACGTCGTCCTCGTGCGACGCCCGCAGCGCGATGTCGCCGGGCGACCAGGACCCGGACGACTCGGTGATCGCCACCGAGGCGATCGTGTCACCGGCGGCGATCCCCGGCAGGAAGTCCTGCTGCGCCCGCTCGTCGCCGGACAGGAGCAGGGCGTTGGCGGCGAGCACCACAGTGGCGAAGAACGGCCCGCCCAGCAGGGCACGGCCCGTCTCCTTGAGCACCACGCCCAGTTCGAGGAAGGAGGCCCCCGAGCCGCCGAAGCGCTCGGGGATCGCGATTCCCTGCAGGCCGAGCTGCTCGGCCATCTGCCGCCACACCCGCGGGTCGTAACCCGGCTCGGTGTCCATCAGGCGGCGTACCTGTGATTCCGGGGAGACCTGCTCCACGAACGACCGCACGCTGTCCCGGAACTCCTCGTGCTCCTCGGCGAGGCCGGTGAACGCCGCGGTCGCGTCGGCCAGTTGTTGAAGTCCGCTCATGGCCAGGACGTTAGGAGGGGGATGTGCACTCGGCATGAGCGGCGAGAGCCGTAACGCCCACAGTAACTCCCCATGGGCGATCGTTCCTACCGATGCCGAGCCGACACCGGTATGGGGCCACAGCCAGAGGAGGAAGTCACCGTGGATCTTAGCTTCGACGGCCGGGTCGCCGTGGTCACGGGAGCGGGCGGAGGGCTCGGCCGGGCCCACGCTCTCGAACTGGGGCGCCGCGGCGCGAGGGTCGTCGTCAACGACATGGGAACGTCCCTGTCGGGAGACGGCGTCGAGAGCGGCCGGGCGGCGATCGTGGTGAAGGAGATCGAGGCGCTCGGCGGCACCGCGGTGGCCGACGTCAACTCCGTCGCCACCACCGAGGGCGGCGAGGCCCTGATCCAGACCGCGCTCTCCGCGTTCGGGCAGGTGGACGTCGTGGTGAACAACGCCGGCATCCTGCGCGACAAGACATTCCACAACACCGGCCCCGACGACGTGGACCCGGTGCTGGACGTGCACCTGAAGGGCGCCTTCAACGTCACCCGCCCGGCCTGGCGGGTCTTCCGCGAGCAGGGCTTCGGACGCGTCGTGGTGACCTCGTCCTCGGCCGGCTTCTACGGCAATTTCGGCCAGGCGTCGTACGCCTCGGCCAAGATGGGCCTGATCGGGCTGATCAAGGTCCTCGCGATCGAGGGCCGCAAGTACGACATCAAGGCGAACGCGATCGGCCCGGTGGCGCTCACCCGGATGACCGAGGGCTTCGAGAACCCGATCGCCGACAAGATGGACCCCGCACTGGTCTCGTCCGTGGTCGCCTACCTGTGCCACGACTCGTGCGAGCTGTCCGGCGAGGTGCTCAGCGCGGGCGCCGGACGGGTGGCCAGGGTGTTCGTCGGCATGACCCGCGGCTATGTCAACGACTCCCTCAGCGCCGAGGACGTCCGCGACCACCTGACCGAGATCTTCGACGACACCGGCTACCAGGTGCCGGGCAACAGCATGGCCGAGATGGAGCTCCTCGCCGAGATGCTGGGGAAGTGAGATGACCGAGCAGCGCACCCGCCCGGTCCCGCTGACCGGGCAGCGCCTGTCGGGGATCCGGATCGGGGAGTGGATCGACATGGCCGCGCGGCGCTCCCCGAACCGGGAGTGCTTCGTCACCGCGGAAGGCTCACGCACCTTCGCCGAGGTCCGCGACCGGGTGCACCGGCTCGCCCGCGGCATGCAGGAGACGGGCCTGCGGCAGGGTGAGCGGGTCGCGATCCTGGACACCGACTCGCCGGAGTACGTGGAGATCCTCCTCGCCCTGTTCAAGCTCGGCGCGGTGGCGGTGCCGCTGAACTACCGGCTGTCGCCCGCCGAGATCACCACCCTGCTGCGCACCGCCGAGGCGTCCTGGATCTTCGTCGGCGAACGGTACGCGCCCGACGTGCTGCGGTCCCGGCCGGAGCTGCCGCAGCTGGCGCACGTGATCGGCCGCGGCACGGCGATCGAGGGGACCGTCCCGCTGGAGGAGATCCTGGAGCTCGGCGCGGCCGGAGACCCGACACCGGCCGTGGTCGAGGACGAGGACGTGGTCGCGCTCGCCTTCACCAGCGGCACGACCGGCCTGCCCAAGGGCGTGATGCAGTCGCACCGCATGTGGAAGACGATGGTCTCCAACGCGGTCCTGGAGTACCGCTTCCTGCGGGACGAGTTCCGCTACTCGGCCTCCCCGCTGTACCACGTCGCCGGGCTCGGCCTGGTGCTCAACGCGATCCAGCGAAGCTCGACGTCACTGATCGTTCCGCAGTGGGACCCTGCGGAGCTGCTGAGGTGGTGCCGCAAGGGCCTCACCGACGTGTTCCTGGTACCGACCATGATCAGCGCGCTGCTGCGGGAGCCGGACGTCGCCCCGGCCGACTTCGCCGCGCTGCGGTCGGTTTTCTACGGTGCCGCGCCGATGTCGCCCGACCTGCTGGTGCGGGCGATGGCGGTGATGGACTGCGACTTCTACAACGGCTTCGGCGCCGGCACCGAGGCGGGCATGCAGAGCGTGCTCACCCCCGAGGACCACCTGCGCGCGCTGAACGGGCACCCGCACCTGCTGAATTCGGTGGGGCGCCCCGGCTACAACATCGACCTGCGGATCTGGGACGCCGAGGACCGGGAGGTGCCGACCGGCGAGGTCGGCCAGATCGTCACCCGCAGCGACATGGTGATGAGCGGCTACCACGGCCGCCCGGAGAAGACCGCCCAGGTGGTGGTGAACGGCTGGTTCAAGGGCGGCGACCTCGGCTACCTCGACGAGGAGGGCTACCTGTACCTGGCGGGCCGCAAGGACGACATGATCATCCGTGGTGGTGAGAACGTCTACCCGATCGAGATCGAGACGGTCCTGTCCGCCTACCCCGGCGTGGTCGAGTGCGCCGTCGTCGGCGTGCCCGACCCGCACTGGGGCCAGACCGTGCGAGCCCACGTCGTCCTCACCGAGACGGCCGCGGCCGAGGCCACGCCCGAGGGCATCCAGGGCTTCTGCAGGGACCGTCTCGCGAAGTACAAGGTGCCCGACGAGATCCGAATCCACACCGGCACCCTGCCCAAGAACGCGAGCGGCAAGGTGCTCCACCGTCTGCTGCGGGAGCAAGCGTGAGCGACCAGACAGAAAATCCACCCACCGGCGAGGCCGCGTTCCAGGACGCCGTCCGGGCGTTCCTCGACGCGCACGCCAAGCCGCTCCCCGAGGCGCAGGAGGGCTGGGGCGTCGGCTCCGACGAGCTGAGCTCCGGCGCAGAACCGACCCGCGAGGAGGAACTGCGGATGGTGGAGGCCGCCACGGCCTTCCGCCGCGAGCTCTTCGACGCCGGTTTCGGCTGGCTCACCGGCCCTGCCGAGTACGGCGGCGGCGGCCGGGAGGCGCGCTTCCAGGAGCTGTTCGACGAGGTGGCCGCCGACTACGAGCTGCCCTCCGAGGCCTGCTTCGTCGTCGGCCACCACATCGTCGCGCCGACCCTGCTCGCCTGGGGCACCCCGGAGGTGAAGGAAAGATACCTCCGCGCGCTGTACCGGGCCGACCTGCTCGCCTGCCAGCTCTTCTCCGAGCCCGAGGCCGGCTCCGACCTGGCCGGGGTCCGCAGCCGAGGGGTCCGCGACGGCGACGGCTGGCGGGTGAGCGGGCAGAAGGTGTGGACCTCCGGCGCCCACTACAGCGACATCGGCGAGATGCTGGTCCGCACCGACCCCGAGGCTTCCAAGCACGGCGGCCTCACCATGCTGATGATCGACATGCACGACCCCGGCGTGGAGGTCCGCCCGCTGCGCCAGATGACCGGCGGCGAGGCGTTCAACGAGGTGTTCGTGGACGACGTGTTCGTCCCCGACAGCCACGTGCTCGGCAAGCCCGGCGACGGCTGGAAGGTGGCGATGACCACGCTCGGCAACGAGCGGGCGTCCATGGGCTACCGGACCTCCCCGCCCGCCTCCGACCCGGTCGAGCGGCTGCTCGGCCTGATCCGGCACTTCGGCCTCGAAGGCGACACCGGCATCCGGTCGGAGTTCGCGCGGATCGCGATCCGGCGCGACATCATCCGGTGGACCGCCGCGCGCGCCGCCGCCCGCGCCGCGGGGGGCGAACCCGGCGCCGAGGCCTCGATCATCAAGCTGATGGACTCGGAGAACGTACGCGCCATCGGCGCGCTCGCCGGCCGCGTCCTCGGAGCCCGCATGACCGCCGACACCGGCGAGTGGGGCACCTACGTCTGGGCCGAGCTCATGCTGAGCGCGCCGTCCCTGCGCCTCGCCGGAGGCACCGACGAGATCATGCGCAACATCATGGCCGAGCGCATCCTCGGCCTCCCGCGCGAGCCGGCTCCCAACCGCTGACCACCCTCACGAGGAGAGACCACACCCATGGTTGACCGCACGCCAGTCATCGCCGGGATCGGCCTGAGCGACTACCCCAAGGCCCCGCATCTCGACGCGGTCGGACACCACGTGCTCGCCACGCAGCGGGCACTCGCCGACTGCGGCCTCGCCAAGAGCGAGATCGACGGGTTCATGTGCGCCCAGGGGGACTTCGCGCAGCCCGACAACGCCGGCACCATGGCCGAGATCCTGGGCATCAACCCGCGCTACTTCGACGGCACCGCCGTCGGCGGCTCCAGCTTCGAGCTGCACGTCCAGCACGCGGCCGCCGCGATCCGGGCCGGCCTGTGCGACAACGTGCTCATCGTCTACGGCTCCGACCTGTACACCAAGTCGGGCACCAACCCCGGCTTCGGCGCCAAGAAGCCCGGCGAGGCGGTCCCCGGCGTCCTGCAGTTCGAGTCGCCCTGGGGCAACTCGCTGATCGGCGCCTACGCGATGGCCGCGCAGCGGCACATGCACGAGTACGGCACCACCTCCGAGCAGCTGGCCGCGATCGCGGTGGCCTGCCGCACGCACGCCGCGCTCAACCCGAACGCGCAGTACCGCAAGCCGATGACGGTCGAGGACGTGGTCAACTCCCGCATGATCGCCGACCCGCTGCACCTGCTGGACTGCTGCGTGGTCTCCGACGGCGGCGGCGCGGTGATCGTGACCACCGCCGAGCGGGCCCGCGACCTGCGCCAGCCGCCGGTGTACGTGCTGGGCGCCGCGTCCGCGCAGACGCACTGGAACATCAGCCAGATGCCCGACTACACCCGCACCGCCGCGGAGCGCAGCGGGAAGGAGGCCTTCGCCCAGGCGGGCCTCACCCCCGACGACGTCGACACGGTGCAGCTCTACGACAGCTTCACCATCACCGCACTGCTCATGCTGGAGGACCTCGGGTTCTGCAAGAAGGGCGAGGGAGGCCCGTTCGCGGCCTCCGGCGCGCTGCAGCTCGGCGGCGCCCTGCCGCTGAACACCGACGGCGGCGCGCTCAGCTCCTGCCACCCCGGCATGCGCGGCATCTTCCTGCTCATCGAGGCCACCAGGCAGCTGCGCGGGCAGGGGGGCGAGGCGCAGGTCGAGGGCGCCGAGGTCGCCCTGGCGTGCGGCTCGGGCGGCTGGCTGTCGGCGATGGGCACCGTGATCCTCGGAAAGGACAAGGCATGACGAACGCCACCACCCCCGCTGACGCGCCCCCGATGGAGGGCCGCCCGGTACCGCTGCTCGACGCCTCCACCCGACCGTACTGGGAGGCCACGCTGCGCGGCGAGCTGCTGGTGCAGGAGTGCCCCGAATGCTCCCACCGGCAGTTCTACCCCCGGCAGATCTGCGTCGAGTGCGGCGCCGTGCCCGGCTGGCTGACCACCGCGGGCAGGGGCGTCGTGCACACCTTCTCCGTGGTGCGGCAGAACGGGGCGTTCCCCTTCAACCAGTGGACCCCGTACGCGGTCGCCGTGGTCGAACTCGACGAGGGGCCGCGGATCATGGGCAACGTGATCGGCTGCGAGGTGGACGAGGTCCGGATCGGGATGCGGGTCGAGGTCGACTTCGTCCCGCTGAACGATGAGGCGTCCCTGCCGTTCTGGCGCCCCGCGGACTGACACGAACTGACACGACCGACGCGGACTCCGCTCACGCGACACACCCGGCCGGGGGGCGTACCCCGGCCGGAGCGGGGCCGACCCACGGACCGACGGGCGAAGACCTGGTCGGCGCGGGCCGGCGGCGCGAACCCCACAGGTACAGACCTCGGTCGGCGTGTGTCCGACCGGTGAGGACCCGGCCGACGCAGACCCGGCCGGACAGACGGAGAAGCGCCCCGAGGTGGCGGGGCGCTTCTCCGTCGGTGTTTCCTGTGCCTGGGATCAGAGGCCGGGGCACAGAGCC
Organism: Streptosporangium sp. NPDC000095; assembly: GCF_042899335.1. NCBI lineage: Bacteria > Bacillati > Actinomycetota > Actinomycetes > Streptosporangiales > Streptosporangiaceae > Streptosporangium > Streptosporangium sp. NPDC000095. The sequence continues at coordinate 33,887 of NZ_JBIAZS010000002.1, read as the reverse complement.
GGGAGTCAGACCGCCTGCGGCGAGGGCGCCCGCAGGTTCGTCCCCCCGGGCAGGTCGCCCGCCTCCGGCGGCAGGCTCGCCTCCGCCGGTATCCGCAGCGACAGCCACTCGGCGATCAGCCGCAGGGTCGGGTCCGGGTCGTCGGTCTGCATGTGCTCGGCGCCGCTCTCCCCGGAGGCGAACACGCGCAGCGTCTTGTCCTCCGACCCGGCCGCCTCGAAGGCGCGGCGCGCGTCGGCGACCGGGATCTCCCGGTCGTCCTCCCCGTGCACGATGAGCAGGGGCTGGGTCACCCGCGGCCACACGGTCGCGAGCGTCCACTCCTCCAACCGTTCCAGGGCCCGCTCCACGCTCGGTGTGCCGAGCACCCAGGGCAGGAACCACGACGCCGGCTCGTACCCGGAGCGGTCGTCCCAGCGTCGTCTCCACACCGCGCCGCAGTCCCAGTTGCCGGCCCACGAGACGCAGGCCGAGACCCGCGGCTCGAACGCCGCCGCGCGGGCCGCGTAGTACCCGCCGAAGCTGATGCCGAGCACGGCCACGCGCCGGGCGTCCACGTCACGCCGGGTCTCCAGGTAGTCGATGATCGCCGCGGTGGGCACCTCGTAGTCCGGGCGCGAGGGTACGCCGCGCAGCCGGACCATCTCCCCGGTGCCGGGGGTGTCGACGACCAGGCAGGTGACGCCCCGGCGGGCGAACGCGGTGCCCATCACGGCGTACATCAGTTCCTTGGTCAGGTCCAGGCCGCCGTAGACGATCACCACCGGCCGCGGGTCGCCGGCGTCCGGCGCGATCAGGTAGCCGGGCATCATGCCGTCGGGGGAGTCGATGTGGACACGCTCGAGCGGCAGGGCCGCGCACTCCATCGCGTTCCCGAACGCCTGCAGGGCCGCGGCGTAGCTCTCCGACTTCGCGGGCCCCAGCGGGATCTCCCGCTGCCCGCTCGCGTGGTACACCGAGGCGCGCAGGTAGCGCGCCCCCGCCGTCGCCGGGTACCCGGCCTTCAGGTCCCGGGCGGCGAGTTCCTCCTGCCGGTGCGCCATCCCCGCCCAGGCGGCGGCCCAGGCATCCAACCTCGTCAGGGGCGGGTCCGCCGCCGAGGGGTCCGCCGCCGGAAGGTCGCGGAGCGGGCCCAGCCAGCACTCCATGTCGCCGAGTGAACCGCCGGCCATCAGGGCCAGGTTCACCGTTGACGACCAGGCGTGGTCGCCTGGGAAGAACTCGAACACGACGACTCCTCGCGAAACGGCGAGACGGGCGGCGGACGCGCACGCGTGCGGGTGTGCCCTCGTCCGCTGACATCTGAGAATGGTGGTTGAGGTTCATATTGATAGCGCCACCGCATTACGGGTGGCGTTACCCGGTGCGCCCGCCGTCACCGGACGGCGGGCGCACCGTGCCGCCGCCCCGGGTCGAGGGCGGCGGTCGTACGCGGACGCCGGGTCAGGTCGTGGCCCACTGCGCCAGCGGACGCTCCTCCGGACCGGCCATGCCGCCGATCTCCGGGTAGACCTTGGTGGCCATCAGTTCCATCTCGCGGATCACGTCGTCGGCGGGCTGCTGCGCCCAGTGCCAGATCAGCACCGAGTACTCGTAGGGGACCCGCTCCCACTCCGCGGAGAACTGGGCCCGCGCTTGGTCGACGGTGCCGCCCAGGAACAGGCCGGAGTCCTTGACGGCCTGCACCACGTCGTCGCCCATCGCCATCTTCTTCTTGAAGAACTTCGCGTAGAAGTGCTCGAAGATGTCGGCGTCGTAGTCCAGCAGGGCCTTGTCGAACGCCGCGGGGGAGTCGGTGATGTGCGGCCACCGCACCGGGGCCTGGTTGGCGCCCAACGGCAGCGGGTGGCCGACCGCGGCCGCCTCCTCCGCGTACACGCGGGCGAACTCCTCGGTGCGGGAGGAGGGGGAGAAACTGCACACCACGAAGCCGTTGCGCGCGCAGTACCGGATCGACTCCTCCGAACTGGAGGACGCCACGAACACCGGCGGGTGCGGACGCTGGTACGGCGCCGGGGTGACGGAGATCTTCCGGATCACCCCGTCCCCGTCGATCTCGTCCACCGCGCCCATCAGCGACGCGGTGTCGGCGGCCGGGTAGCCGGCGATACCGGTGTCGTAGGGGAACGGCACCTGGACCCGGGAGCCGTTGAAGTCGAAGGAGTCCTGGGTCCAGGCCTTGAGCATCAGGTCGACCTGCTCCTCGAAGATCCCCCGGTTCGCCTTGTCGGCCGCGCCACCGTCCGACAGCGTGGCCTGGGTGCCCAGGTGCTGGCCGAGCACGTCGGTCCAGCGCGACTGGTAGCCGCGGCTCACCCCGGTCCAGAAGCGGCCTTCGAGCATGTGGTCGAGCATGGCGCACTCCTCGGCCACCCGGATGGCGTCCTGGGTGCCCAGCACGTAGCCGTTGGTGCCGATGTTGATCCGGCTGGTGTGCGCGCCCAGCCAGGCGTTGACCACTCCGGGGGACGGGGAGATCTCGTACCCCTCGGAGTGGAAATGGTGCTCGATGCCGGCGATGCCCCAGTACCCCAGGTCCTCCGCGGCCTTGGCGATTCTCGCCCAGTCCCGCATGACCTTCTGGAACTCGTCGCGGTCGCGCCCCAGCGGTCGCCGGGCCGCGCGACCGGAGGCCCCGCCCTCGACCGGGATGACCGGATACAGCTGAACGATCGCCTTGACGCCCACAGTCCCACTCCTCAGCAGTCACAGACCGAATCCACTGCCGATATCGAACGGGACGGCCAGTTACCTGGCTGTTCTCCGTGATCCGTAACGACGGATTAACGGCTCCCGCAATAAACCGCACTTCACAACGGAACGGCCATTCGGTCGCGATCGACGGAGGGTTCCCATGAGGATTTGCCGCTTCACACCGCATGGCTGGCCGGACGCCGAGGTACGCGCGGGAGCAGCGGTCGGAGCACTCGACGCCCCGATCGTGGTCGACCTCGCCGCGCTCCTCGCCTCGGAGATCCTCGCCGACGGCGGAGAGGCCGGCCGCGCCTCCGAGCTCGCCCGCGCGACCTTTCCCGGAAGCACCGTCGCCCTGCTGGGGTCGGGCGGGCGCGCCGAGGACGAGGCGCGGCGGCTGCTCGACGCGCTGGGCGACGCCGAGGCCGCGCTGGGACGGTCGGGCCCGCTCGGCGCGCACGCCTACCGGCGCGACGCGGTCCGCCTGCTCGCCCCCGTCGACCGGCCGCCGACCGTGCGCGACTTCTTCGCCTTCGAGGACCACATGGTCAACGCGCTGCGTAACCTCGGCCGCGAGGTCCCGCAGGAGTGGTACGAGGCCCCGTCGCACTACGTGACGCGCAGCGCCTCGGTGTTCGGCCCCGACGAGCCCGGCCAGTGGCCCGCCTACACCGAGAAGCTCGACTACGAGCTGGAGTTCGCGATCGTGATCGGCCGCCGCGGCCGGGACATCCCGCCGGAGCGGGCCTGGGAGCACATCGCCGGGCTCACCATCTTCAACGACCTGTCCTGCCGCGACGTGCAGGGCCGCGAGATGGGCACCCGGGTCGGACCGGCCAAGACCAAGGGCTTCGACCGGGGCTGCGCCACCGGCCCCTACCTCGTCACCGCCGACGAGATCCCCCGCCCTTTCGGCGCGGGGATGCGGGCCTTCGTCAACGGCGAGCTGTGGTCGGAGGGCTCCGCCGCGACGATCCACTGGTCGATCGAGCAGATCGTCGCGCACGCGTCGGCGGGGGAGACCCTGCTGCCGGGCGACCTGCTCGGCTCCGGCACGGTCGGCACCGGCGCGGGAATCGAGATCGACCGCTGGATCAGGCCGGACGACGTGGTCCGGCTGGAGATCGACGGGCTCGGCGCGCTGGAGACCCGCGTGGTGCGGGCCGTCGTGGGCGAGGACTGATGCGGCCCCCGGTCCTGCGCGAGCGGGACGTACGGATCCCGCTGCCCGACGGGGTGATGCTGCGCGCCGACGTCTACCGCGACCCGGCTTTCGGCCCGCGGCCGGTGCTGCTCCAGTACACCGCCTACGACAAGTCGAACTGGGCCTCGGTCTACGGTGTGATCAACCCCGAGCGCGCGGTGGACGAGGGGTTCGCCGTCGTGGTGGTGGACGCGCGCGGCCGGTTCCGCTCCGGCGGCGACGAGCCGTTCCGCCCGTTCGAGGACTCGGGCGCGGACGCCGCCGCCTGCGTGGAGTGGGCCGCCGCGCAACCGTGGTCCAACGGCAGGGTCGGCATGTACGGGGCGTCGAACAACGGCGTCCCGCAGTGGCAGGCGCTCCGGCGCCGGCCGCCCGGGCTGCGGACGATCGTGCCGCACTTCACCGCGTCCGAGTTCGACGGCGGCTGGGTCTGGCGCGGCGGCGCGTTCCAGCTCGGTTTCAACCTCTGGTGGAGCCTCGCCAACCTCGCACCCGACCAGCTCCGCCGCGCCGTCGTCCGTGACGGCGCGGACGCCCACCGGACGGCCTCCGGCGCCCTGGCGCGCGCCCTGCGCGACCCGGACGCCGCCTTCCGCGCCCTCCCGCTCTCCGACGTGCCCGCCCTGGACGGCGTCGCCCCGCACTACGGGGAGTGGCTCGCCCACCCGCCGGGCGACCCGTACTGGGACCGGCTCAGCGCCCGCGAGGCGCTGGCGGAGACCGACCTCCCCGTGCTGCACGTGGCCGGCTGGTACAACGTGCACCTGGACGGCAACCTCGCCGCCTACCAGGCGATCAAGGACGCGGGCGGCCCGGCCGCCGAGGCGCAGCGCCTCGTCATCGGCCCGTGGACCCAGTGGGCGCCCGCGCTGTTCGGCGACTCCTGCGGCCCTGAGCGGCGCTTCCCCGTCGGGATGGACCTGGAGGGGATCCAGCTCGCCTGGTTCGGGCGGCACCTCGCCGACGGCCCGGGCCCCGACCTGCCGCCGGTGCGCGTGTTCGTGATGGGCGCCGACGAGTGGCGCGACGAGCAGGAGTGGCCGCTCGCCCGCGCCCGCCCCACCGAGTGGTACCTGCGCGGCGGCGGGACGGCCAACTCCCGGCACGGGGACGGCCGGCTGAGCACCGAGCCGCCGCGCGGCGACGAGCCGCACGACGCCTTCCTGTACGACCCGCGCCACCCGGTACCCACCCGAGGCGGCGCCGTCTACCTGCCCAACCCGGCCGCCAACTCCGGCCCGATGGACCAGAGCGCGGTCGAGGACCGCGACGACGTCCTGGTCTACAGCGGAGACCCGCTGAGCGAGCCGGTCGAGGTGATCGGCCCGGTGCACGCCGTGCTGTACCTGCGCACCACCGCCCCGGCCACCGACGTGACCGCCAAACTGGTGGACGTCCCCCCCGACGGCCGGGCGTACCTGCTCTGCGACGGCATCCGGCGGATCACCGCGGCGGAGGTCACGGCGGCGGGGGACGGCCCGATCCGGGTCGAGGTGGACCTGATCGCCACGGGGAACGTCTTCCTGCCGGGACACCGGATCCGGCTGGAGGTCTCCAGCAGCTCGTTCCCCAAGTACGACCGGCATCCCAACACCGCCGACGGCACGGCGTCCTCGCACCGGGACCTGCGGGTCGCGATGCAGACGGTCCTGCACGACGCCGAGCACCCTTCGGCGCTCGTCCTGCCCGTCACCCCCACCTGGTAACGGCGGGGATAACGGCACCCGGGGTGAGGTCGGGGCACCGCGACATCCCGGATTCGGAATTCCGGATTCGGAATTCCGGATTCCGGCGAGGAGATCAGAAAGGGGCGGCCATGCCGACCGACGAACCCCAGGGGCTCATTCCGATGCTCCCCGTGGAGGAGGCCGCGCGGATCGCGGTCGAGGTGGGGATGCGCGAGGAGATGTCGCGGATCCACTTCTACCGCCTGCTGATGAACTCCCCGCAGTCCGCCCGGGTGGAGAACGAGATCAACGACCGGATCCTGTGGGAGGGGCGGCTCACCGTCCGCCCGGAGGCCACCCGGCTGCGCGAACTCGCGATCATGCGGGTGGCCTGGGCCACCGGCTCCGAGTACCTGTGGGCACACCACTACTCCCCGACGGTCGACGTCGACCTGCCGGGCAAGCGCCCCTCCGACGTGCTCGGCGTCCGCGAGGGCGCGGACCACCCGGAGTTCGGGTCCGTCGAGCGCGCCGTGATGCGCGCGGTGGACGAGATGGTGCGCGACGACCGGATCTCCCCGGAGACCCTGGGCGACCTGAGCTCGGGGCTGGCGAACGACGGCGAGGTCGTCGAGATCTGCTACGTGATCGCGATCTGGCGCGCCCTCACCACCCTGATGGCCACCTTCCAGGTGCCGCTGGAGCCGGGCTACCGGCCCTGGGCACCCGACGGCCGCCGCCCTGAGGGGCGCGAGGCGGGGGTGCCGGGCCGGTGAGCAGGTTCGAGGAGTACCGCGACCGGTTCGCCGACGTCGCGATGGAACGGCACGACGGCATCCTGCAGGTCTCGCTGCACACCGACGGCGGATCGCTGAAGTGGAGCGAGCGGGCACACCGCGAACTGCCGGAGGCGTTCCGGCAGATCGCCACGGACCCGGAAAACCGGGTGGTCATCCTGACCGGCACCGGCCCCGACTTCCTGACCGAGATGGCCTTCGAGCGGCGCAACACCACCCCGCTGGGCTGGGACAGGATCGCGCACGAGGGGCGGCACATGCTCTTCGACCTGCTCGACATCGAGGTCCCGGTGATCGCCGCGGTGAACGGCCCCGCCACCGAGCACGCCGAGCTCGCGCTGCTCTCCGACATCGTGCTCGCCTCAGAGACGGCCGCCTTCGCCGACCACCAGCACGTGGTCGCCGGGGTGGTGCCGGGCGACGGCGTGCACATCGTCTGGCCCTGGCTGCTCGGGATGAACAGGGCGAGGCACTTTCTGCTCACCGGCCGGACCATCGGTGCCCACGAGGCGCTGGAACTCGGCCTGGTCGCCGAGGTGCTGCCGCGGGAGCGGCTGCTGGAGCGCGCCTGGGAGCTCGCCCGGCAGCTCGCCGGCAACACCACCCTCACCCTGCGCTACACCCGTGCCTGCCTGACGATGCTGATCCGGCGCGAGCTGCAGTTCGGCCTGGCGCACGGGCTCGCCCTGGAGTCGCTCGCCGCGGTCGACGCCCGTTCCTTCCCGCCGCCGCCGGCCTCCGGGCAGCCGTGACCGGCGGGAAGACCTCATGCCCCGGTATCCGCTCGGCCGAGCCCTTCGCCGGACCCCGTGCCCCGGCGCCCGCTCAGCCGAGCCCTTCGCCGGTCCCCTCGGTGAACAGGGCGCCGATCGGAGCGGGCACGTACCGGGTCTCGTCCCCCGCGAACAGCCCGTCGCGGAACCGCGCGGCGGACTCCGCCGACCAGTCGGCCGGTTGCGGGACCGTGCGCACCGGCGACCAGGTTCGCATCCGCCGCACCGTGTTCCCGGCGACGACGAAGACCTGTCCCGTCACGTCCTCGCTCTCGGGACCGGCGAGCCAGGCCACCACGGTCGCGATTCGTTCGGCGGGCAGCGCGCCGTCGGGCAGGCCGCCGAACGCCGCCTCGCTCATCGGGGTCCGCGCCCGAGGCGCGATCGCGTTGACGCACACCCCGTACCGGCCCAGCTCGGCCGCCATGGTCAGGGTGAGCGAGGCCAGCCCGGCCTTGGCCGCCGCGTAGTTGCCCTGCCCCGCGTTGCCGTACAGGCCCGACTCGCTGCTCGTGTTCACGATCCGGCGCCCGTCCCCCGGGTTCGCCCGCCAGTGTCGGGCGAGCGCCCGGCACAGCCGGAAGGGTGCGGTCAGGTTGACCGCGAGCACCGCCTCCCAGTCGTCGTCGTCCAGATTGAAGACCATCCGGTCCCTGACGATCCCGGCGTTGTTCACCAGCACCGACACCGGCACCCCGAACCCCTCCGCCGCCTCCAGCACGTCCTCGGCCGCGCCCTTCTCCGCGAGGTCCCCCCGCCAGGCCACGGCGGTGCCGCCCGCGTCTCGGATCTCCTCGGCCAGCGGCCCGCTGTCCGCGAGGTCCGCGCACAGCACCGCCGCCCCGCGCCGCGCCAGCAGCCGGGCCTCGGCCGCCCCGATGCCCCGCGCGGCTCCGGTGACGATGCAGGCCCGCCCGCTCAGGTCGAGCCCGCCGCGGGTGCCGGATGAAGCCGTCATGCCACTCTCCATGCCTTGGAAATCGAACTCCGCCGGGACCTCACGGAAAACTCCGCCAGGACGAACGGAAGGACTTTCCTTATTGTAAATAAAGTCGAGTTCCCACATCAATGCATATCGGACATTATCTGCCGGTCGGCGAAATATGCCCGCCGTGCCATTGTCATATTCTTTTTTGAATTCAGGTGTGTGGGAAGTGGGTGCGATTTGCCGTGAAGGCTTTTCCCTTGTCGCGCTGTCCGGCGACATCGCTCGTCCTCCCACGGGAGGACGAGCGATGTCGGGGACGGGGTCGCGAAGGGCCTGCCGCCGGGTGTGCCGAGGAGCGTTTCCGGCGGGTGCGCCATGAGCCGTTTTCGGCCACAGGCGACGCAGCACCCGCATGGCGTCCTTCTCGATGCCTGTCGGCTTGGGAAGGGTGTCAACCGCATGGTGCCCGTGCACGCGTTTTTAGGAGTACACTTTTAAGTACTGTACTCCTAAAAGGAGGAGGTCAAGATGTCGCTGCCGCGGCCGTCGGACATGTTCGACCGCGAGTGGGAGTGGGAGCAGCTCTCGCGGTTCGTCGCCAACGACTCCCGGGGGGCCACACTCGGGGTGGTCTCCGGACGACGCCGGCAGGGCAAGACGTTCCTGCTGGAAGCCGTCTGTGAGGCGACCGGTGGTTTCTACTACGCCGCCACCGAGGCCGTGCCCAGGGCGGAGGCGCTGCGCCAGCTCGGGGAGGCCGTCTCCGCGTTCACCGGGACACCGGGACGGGTCAGGTTCGAAAACTGGGAGGAGGGGATCGACGGCCTGCTCTCCTTGGGGGATGAACGGACCGTTCCCGTCGTTCTCGACGAGTTCCCCTACCTGGTGCGTGATGCCAAGGACCTGCCGTCGGTCATCCAGAAGGCTCTGTCGCCGCGCCGCAAGCAGCGGGGGGCGTCACGGTCGCGTCTGCTGCTGTGCGGGTCGTCGATCTCCTTCATGGGCGGCCTGCTCTCCGGGCAGGCGCCACTGCGCGGGCGGGCCGGGTTGGAACTGGTGGTGCCCACCTTCAACTTCCGGCTGGCCGCCGAGTTCTGGGGGCTGACGGCCGAGCCTCGACTGGCGGCCCTGGTCTACTTCGTCGTCGGCGGCACCCCCGCCTACCGCACCGAATATCTGGCCGGGATCGCCCCGGCGGGTCTGGCCGACTTCGACCGCTGGGTCGTGGAGTACGTTCTCAACCCGGCCAGCCCTCTTTTCCGCGAGGTGCGTTTCCTGCTGGCCGAGGACCCGGCGCTGCGCGACACCGGCCTTTATCACACGGTTCTGGCCGCGGTCGCCGAGGGCAACGCGACCCGCAGTGGTATCGCGAGCAGAATCGAGCGCAAAGCCGTCGACATTTCTCATCACCTGACCGTTCTGGAGGACGCCGGCCTCCTCGTGGCCGACCCGGACGCCTTCCGCCGGAACCGCTCCGAGTATCGGATCACCGAGCCGCTCGTCCGCTTCTATCACGCGATCATGCGCCCCTACTGGGCGCAGCTGGAAAGGGCGCGGGAGGGGCGTACCGAGCGGATTTGGCGTGCCGCTCAGCCTCGCTTTCGCAGTAACGTCGCGGGGCCGGTGTACGAGCGAATGTGTCGGGTGTGGTGTGAAGACTTCGCGTCCGAGGAGACGCTGGGTGATATGGCGGGAAGTGTCCAGTCGGGGGTTGTTCACGATGTCACCAGCCGTACAGGCCATGAGGTGGACGTCGCTGTCCACAGCCCTGACGGCGCACTACTGGCCATTGGGGAGGCCAAGTGGGGGGACGTTGTAGGGCTTGGGCACCTGGAGAGGCTTGAGCGGGTGGCGACGCTCCTCGCGGCCAAGGGCGAGGCGCCGGGGCGGCTGCTGCTGTTCAGCGGGATGGGGTTCATGCCTGCGTTGCAGGACGCGGCGGCGCGCAGCGGTGGACGGGTGCAGTTGGTGGGGCTGGAGCGGTTGTACACAGGTTCGTGATCGCGATCGGACCGGTCCGAGCTTTTTCAGTAGTCCGGACACCGCGGCATGCATCCTACGAGCAGGCCGATGAGCTCCGTAGACCCTCAACGTGCCGGGGCCCTGCCAGGTATGCCGAGGACCGTCTCCCGCGGGTGCGCCATGAGCCGTTTTCGGCTACAGCCGACGCAGGACCCGCATGGCGTCCTTCTCGATGCGTGAAAGATCGTGGAGGATGACGCCGGCCTGCCTGAGGTGTTCCACGTCGCCGCTCTCTCCGGCCTTCGTGATCAAGGTTGCCACGTCCGTCCACAGGACGGCGGCCTCGGCGTACAGCCGGTGACCGGTGCGGAGGTCGTCGTTGTCGATCAGCCGGGTGCATTCGTCGAGGAAGTCCCGATAAAGGGCACGAAACAGGGCGCCGCCGGTGCCGCCCTTTTCCATGAGAAGGGCGGCCTGCGGCAGATCCTGCTTCGGCTCCCCGGCCCGTAGCAGCCATCCGGGCACCTTTTTGCCGGCCTTCTCGATACCGCGATGCCCCACGTTCGAGATGGGGGCGGAGAGAAAGGCGTCGGCGCAGTCCCTGACGGCGGGGATGATCTGCTCCTGCCAGGAGAGCGGATGAGCCGGGGCAGTGACGGTGAAGGATCGATTCCTGGCGGTCATCGGGCCGCGTTCGGCACGCGCCCTGGCGAGGCCGGCCCGGCTGTTGCGCACCGCTCCTCCCTGCTGGTCGGTGTCCACGAGATAGGCGTCGTGCTCGTCGTAGCCGTACATCGCGACGACATGACCGCCGAAGTGCACCCTGGACCGGAAATAGTCCAGGTGGTAGCAGTCGAGCTGGAGGCCGACCGGCCGACCGGCGTCGATGGGGGTGGCCACGTTCTCCCACGCCTTGCGCGCCGAGGTGGTCTCCTCGACCGTCAATGTCAGCCCCAGCCTGGCGGCCAGGTTCCTGGTGAGTTCGAAAGGCTTGACACGGCCTCCGAGGAAGGGGAACGCCATGGCCTTGCTGTCCCAGTAGATGAAGGACAGGCCGGAGCCCAGCCCGAACAACATCGACTCGGAAAGATCGAGTCCCTCGTGCCGCAGCAGCACTCCCAGCGCCGTCGTCTCACAGTGCTGCGTGCCGCGGGCCTCGACGTCCCTCACGACGGTCATGTTCCGCCCTCCTCGTGCCGGTGCGGCGAACGGTGACACCGCCCCCGTTCTCGACATCTTCATGATCGATCGATCGGGGGCGCCGAGAGTAGCACGCGGCCTCCCGGGGTGGGCGGTGGGGAAGGGGCGCCCGTTCGGGGTTGCATCCTGTACCGGGGTACAGGCTTACCGTCGGATCGGTAGGGATCGCTCCCGATACGTGGAGGGCTCATGGAATGGGCACCGGCCGAATGCACGCTTCCGACCGAGGAACGACCGCTGAGGGTGGCGGAGTTCGACGAACTGTTCGCCTCCGCACTGCGAGGACTGGAACGGGTGGGGCCGACTCACCTACGGCTCACGCTCGATGCCGGAGCACGGGTGGAGGAGACCGCGCGTGACCTGACGGCCCGGGAGACGGGTTGCTGCGCCTTCTTCACCTTCACCCTCACTCCCGGCCGTGAGGGACTGGCCGTGGACGTCGAGGTCCCCGAGGTCCACATGAAGGTGCTCGACGGCCTGGCGGTCCGGGCGACCGAGATGTCTCCCCGGACGGTCACGTCGTGAACGGGGAATGGCTCCGCACCGGAGAGGTCGCGGAAGCGGCCGGGGTCAACACCCAGACGCTGCGCTACTACCACCGGCGGGGCCTGCTGCGCGAGCCGCGGCGCAGCAACGGAGGGCACCGGCTCTATCCACCGGAGACCGTGACCGTCCTGCGCGTGATCAAGGTGGCGCAACGGCTGGGCTTCACCCTGGAGGAGGTGGCCGACCTGGTCGAGGCGACCGCCCACCGTCACCGCAGACCGGACGGCGGTCTGCGGGCACGGGCGACGGCCAAGCTCGCCGAGGTGGAACAGAAGATCGCAGACCTTGGGACGATCCGCGAGACGCTGATCCAGGCGATGGACGCCGGATGCGACGACCTGGTGGCGTGCGCGGAAAGTTCGCGCTGCCCGCTGCCGTTCTCCGACCCGGACGGGGGGCGACATGCCGCCTCCCGCCAGGGCGAAGGGGGGCGCCGAGGAGCCGAAGGCGATCCTCTACATTCGCAGTCGTGACTGTCGCACGTTCTCTTCTCCTGTTCGTGGTGGCCGCGCTCGCCGAGATCGGCGGGGCCTGGTTGGTCTGGCAGGGCGTGCGAGAACAACGTGGGTTGTTGTGGATCGGCGCCGGATTCATCGCCCTGGGCCTGTACGGGCTCGTGGCCACCTTCCAGCCGGATGCCAACTTCGGCCGCATCCTCGCCGCCTACGGCGGCGTGTTCGTCGCGGGCTCGCTGGGATGGGGCATGGTGGTGGACAGGTTCCAGCCCGATCGCTGGGACGTCATCGGGGCCGCCATATGCATACTCGGCGTGCTGGTCATCATGTACGCCCCGCGCGGTTAGCCGAAGTCGCCCCTGGGCCCCCGAGCCTGTCGAGGACGAGCCGATACGTACGCCACGAACCCGGCATGAGCCATCGACCGTGTGGGACAGTCGGGGCACTGTTGTCCACCCGGTGGTCTACCCGGTTTCGAAGTGGGAGTTATGGCGGCGGAGTTTCAGGTCGGCGATCACATCCTGGTGCAGGACGGCAGGACCCTCGAAATCTTTCACCGGGGCCTGTCCGAGAGCAGCCGCTACCACGTGGCGTTTCTCGGGGTGGACGTCCAGCCGCACGGCGACGGGTTCAAGGTTCGGCTCGGCGCCAGGCGGGACGACGGCCAGGTGGTGGGCGGGGTGAGGCTGAAGATGGATCAGGCGGAGTTCGCGCGCTTCCGCGATTTCATCGCCCTGGCCATCGCGGCCCGCGACCAGACGAGCCCTCCGAACGAGCCCACCTCGCCCTGAATCACGACCGCTTCCACGAAGGCACGATCAACGGCGCCGCTCTGGAATCGTTTCGTCTCAGCGGATCCGTCGACGGCTGTTCGGCAGGATGAACACATGACCGTGAAGAGCCGCAGGCGATGGAACCACAACATCCATTACCACCCCCGCATCCTGCGCGCGATCCCTGACGGTGCCCGGCGTGCCCTCGACGTCGGTTGCGGCGAGGGTATGCTCGCCCGCGAACTGCGGCGGACCGTGCCGCGCGTCACCGCGATCGACCTCCACGCGGCCGGCCTCGACCAGGCCCGCGAGCACCCCGACGACGTCGACTACATCCTCGGTGACTTCCTCACCCACCCCTTCGAGCCCGCCTCTTTCGATGTCATCGCGTCCGTGGCCACCCTGCACCACATGGACGCCGCCGTCGGGTTGGCCCGCATGCGCGAGCTGCTGCGCCCCGGCGGTGTCCTGGCCGTCGTCGGCCTCGCCCGTAGCGTCATGCCCAACGACCTGCCGCGCGACCTGGCCGGTGTCGCCGTCGGTGCCTTCCACCGCGCCGTGAAGGGGCACTGGGAACATCCGTCCCCCATAGTGTGGCCACCGCCGGTGACATACCCGCAGATGCGCGCCTTGGCCGCCGATATCCTGCCCGGTTCCCGGTATCGCCGTCACCTTCTGTTCCGCTACAGCATCGTCTGGCGCAAACCGCGGGACTGAGCAAGCTCGGCCGATGGCCTTGGAAATGAGCGGGAGCAGCTCTCGCGGTTCGTCGCCGACGACTCCCGGGGGCCACACTCGGGGTGGTCTCCGGACGATGGGGCATGCGTCTGCTCGTAAAGCACGCGCGAATACATGAATGCCGCGTCTGATTTCCGCCGGAATTGCTCGTCCGAATTACGCCATCCCTCGTCACATGACCACTCGTAACGTGTTCGGCGACGAGAACCATCCGCTTTGTCGGATGGAAACCAAAACGAGGGAAGACGATATGGATCTCCAGCTTTCCGATCGGGTCGCGGTCGTCACCGGTGCTTCCAAGGGCATCGGCCTGGCCGTCACTCGCACCCTCCTCGCCGAAGGCGTGCGCGTGGTGGCGGCTTCGCGGAAGAGCACCCCCGAGTTGGAGGCGCTCGGCGGTGACCTGATCCATGTTCAGGCGGACCTGATGGACCCTGAGGCTCCCGCGAGGATCGTGGAACAGGCCGTGTCGGAGTTCGGCGGGCTCGACATCCTGGTGAACAACGCCGGCGGACCGCCGCCCGGCGTGGCCCTGCCGCGCTTCTCGTTCCTGACCCCCACCGACGAAGACTGGCGGGTGATGTTCGAGTTCAACCTGTTCTCGGTCGTGCGTACCATTCGGGCGGCCATCCCGCCGATGCTCGCCCGAGGCGGAGGCTCGATCGTCAACGTCTCCTCGGGCAGCGCCCGCCTGCCCGCTCCCATGAACGTCGACTACAGCGCGGCCAAGGCGGGTCTCAACAACCTGACCAAGGCTCTCTCCGAGGAGTTCGCACCCCAGGGCATCCGGGTGAACACCATCTCCCCGGGGCCGGTGCGCACGGCATGGTGGACGGAGAGCGGCGGAGCGGCCGACATCCTCGCCGCCCAGGTCGGAACGGACCGCGACAGCGTCATCGACCAGGTGGCACCGGAAATGATGAAGCTGTCGACCGGCCGTCTGGTCGAACCCCAGGAGATCGCCGACGTGATCGCCCTGCTCGCCTCACCTCGCTCGGCCAGCACGACCGGCGCGGACTTCGCCGTGGACGGCGGGTTCCTGAAGCAGACCTGACCATCGATCTCGATGCCCCCGGCCCCGTCACGGTTCTCACCTCCGCCCCGGAGGACGTCACTGCCCTGTGCGGCGGACGCGTCACCGTCGTCAAGCTCTGAGCCGCCCGGGGCGCGGGGGAAGGGCTCTCTCCCGGAAAGGATCACCTCACGAAACCCGAGCGCATGAGGGCGGCGGCGAGTTCCACCGGATCGTGGATCACCACTGCCTGCCCGCCGACGGATGGAACGTCGAGCTGACAGGGGTGGGGAGAACGGCGGCGTGTAACGGTATCGATGGCAGGTGAAATCCGGCTTTTACCACCGCTATCTCACCTCGAAAAGCATCGTGTCCGAGTCCTCGAACTGCTTGACGATGGTGAATCCTTCGTCGGTGTACAGCATGGCCGCATGGTTCGCCCGCTCGACGCTGAGAGATATCCGGCTGATTCCACGCTTGCCTGCCACCCGGATGAGCTCGCGCAGTAGAGCCCGCCCGATCCCGCGACCGCGCCACCCCGCGAGCACACCGACTGTCAGCTCGGGAACGTCGTCCGCCACATAGCCGTAGCCCGGGTCCTCGGCGGTGAATCGTCGCAACCATGCCGCGCCAAGCGGTTGTTTGTCCGCACCGACCGCGATCACACCAAGGTCATCGGGTCGTGGCCAGCCGACCACATAATGTGCGAGTTCGGGATCGGAGAGGATCCGCTCCCGAGAGAGGTTTCTTTCCGGGAGCCAGTTGACCGCCTCCACCAACATGTTTTCGAGAAAGTCCAGGTCATCGGCTTCGGCGGCTCGGAAAGCGCACGGGATGGTCATGGGAGTCACCGTATAGTGGATCAAGGGGAAGGCTTCCCTGCCGAACAGGGCCGGCGCCCTCCCGGCCGAGCCAAGGCACCCTCATCAGGGACGAAGTACCGGCTCGTCGATCGCCTCGATTACTCGATGACGAATGAGACCAACCGAAGTCGGGAGAGCGCGGGGACGATACTTGGGCGGTGCTGCGGTCCCAGCGCGGCGGGGTGGTTGGGTGCGGTGCTCGGCTCCGAATCCGCCGTTCGGGACCGTCCCAGGCTGCATGCCCGGATGGCGGGCGCGCCGCGGTATCGCCTTGGTAACTCAGGAGAACGGTTCGGCAAGCTGTGCTCATGGGATGATCCCTTCCAGATGACAGAGGAGTTGACCTGAATGAGTCTTGCGGTACTTCAGGGATTCGTACTGACACTGGGATTTTTCAACCTCGCGATAGGTGTCTACGCGCTGACGGCCAATCGGCTTCCTCCCTTGCTTCCTGTTTACCGGCGTGATCGTTACGAGCCTCGTCGCTACGGGTGGGGGGTGTTACTGAGGGCGGCCTTCGTATTTCTCCTGGTGTTAGGCCAGAAGGTGATGGGCTGGTCGCCTGATCTAGGCGCGATGTTTGTGATTCCCATGATGGGGTGCCTTATCGCAGCATGGTGGCTACTGATTCCGAAGAACCCTTCTCCGGAGACTGGTAAGACCTCAGGGAGCTGTTAGTCGGGTAGCCCGGAGCGATGTGTCGTAAAGGCTCTGCGGGCTGTGATGCATCGCGTGTGGAATTCCTCGGCCAGGGCTTCGCGGCGATAGTGCCATCGGATGACGCGGTCGAGGTCCAAGGGTCGCTTGACAAGGTCGGTGAGGGAGCGGTGGTCGATGTCGAACGCGGCCATGCCCTCGAACGTCCATCGATGACGGGTGAAATCTCGCTTGCCGGAGTCTTTGAGGAAGGAGACACTGCGGCATGCATCCCTACGAGCAGGCCGATGAGCTCCGCCAGGCCGTCGACGAGTTGGGCGTCCGCATCTACACGGCGTTGCGTGACGGTGGTCTCGACGCCGCCCCCCTCATCGAGCTGGCCTGCCTGATGGAGGACTGGGGTGTGTCCACTCCTGTCACGCGGGAGCTCCTCGAACGTCTCGCTACCGAGTTGACGGCCGCCGACCTTGCCCGGCTGGGTGAGGCTCTTCTCAGCGGGATCGGCTTCATGCCGAGCTTCGCTCTGGAGCCGAGTCTGTTGATGTCGTTGGAGGAGGCACTGAAGGACGTGGAGCGGGACGTCCGCGCTTCGGGGATCACCGGAACTCTTCGGATGATCGTCCCTGACTGGGACAGCATGGGCATGGCATGGGTGGAATTCGAGGGCATCTGCCAGGGCAACGGCATCAGTCCCAGGGCTGAGCCGCTCGGGGCCGTGGCCGACGCCACCCAGGAAGTGGTCATGGAGGTGCTCTGGAGGGCGTGGCCCGTCTGTCCGGTGCACGACCGGGGCTTGCGCGCCGAACCGGAAGACGGGATCACCATGTGGCGCTGTACAGGCAGCGGGACGCACACCGTTGCACCGGTGGGTGAACTACCGCCCGAACGGCGTTGGAGGTCTGCTTGATCCGCCGATTTCTCTCAGCTTTGAAAGATTTCGGTATACGGCTCCCTGAACTGCTGCGATGCGGGTGAGAGAACGGTCTTCCCGTGTCCGGTGAGTCCCCGTGATTCTCCCCTGTTCACCGGTTGTATCGGCACACGAGTGGCACGTCACCTACGACTCTTGATCGCTGCCTCGATACGTAGCCCGATTCCGACGGTCGCGAAGATGAGCGTTCCAAGGAGAGCGTTGGTGGTGAGCTCTTCTTCGATGATGAAGCCAAGGATGGGAACCGCTGCACTCAGGGCAAGCACCGCGTTGCCCCACCCGTCCACCGGTTGGGTGCCGTCAGTCGTCTTCCCCTGACGTGCTGCAGGATCTTTTTGTTCACTCATGGGATGAGCATCCCATCGATGCGGAGGACAAAGGGATAGACCATGTGTACGTACGTCCCCTGATGGGAACGAAGTGCCGGATCGTCGCTCGCCCCCAGCCCTTTGCAAGGATTAGCCGCCATCAGCGACCATCCTGTTTTGGACTTCAATCTGCGGCCCTATGGCTAGCCCGTAAACCGCTCACTCAAATTGCATACCATTTCCTATGGATATCCGCCAAAGCTATGACTACCATCAAGAGGCAAACATCGACCCGAAAGAGATGACTAATGAGCCGTATCAAGAAGTTCGGTGTTTCGGTGGCTGCGGTGGCCGCGATCGCCGCCGCGACAACTCTAATGTCACCGACCGCCTCAGCCCAGGCCGCGACCTGCAGCACCAGCGCGCAGATTGGCATTGTCGGCGGCACTGGCTGGGCGCTGTGCAGCGGTACCGGAGTGACTCAGACGCAGGTCGTGCTCTTCTGTCAGAACAGTGGCGGTAGCTACACCACGGTTTACGGCCCTTGGGTCGCCAATTCGGTTAAATCAAATGCCAAATGCAGCAGCACCTCGTGGCCGATATCGGTCGGATATCAAACAATCTGAGCCGACCACAAGCTCATTCGGTCGCGACAGGGCATGCAGGAACAGCTCGAAGAACCAGCCAGGCGACTGAATGAAAGCAAGGCTAAAAGACTCTTCGTCTCAACGATGTGACGGGTGCGGCCAAGGTTCTGGCCGACTACGCCGGTCGATAGGCGGGCGCGACGGGGCGGTGCCCTCCAGTCGGAGGATGCTGGAGAGCATCACCCGGTCAACCGTGGCCGCGGCACTGCGCGTGCTACGCGAACAGGGCTGGATCGACTCCCAGCAGGGCAAGGGGCGCTTCGTACGTAGCCGTCCGGGATGGACCTCGACGGAACAGCCTCGCCCAGGACAGGCGTACCTGGCCGGTCCCGAGAGTGCCTCCGATGGCGAGGTGCTGGAAGCGGCGGTGCCGGCCGTGCCCAACCGGGTCGCCGTCCTGCTGGGCATCACCCCGAAGAGCAAGACGTTCCTGCGACGTCGCCTGGTCAGCCGGGCCGGTGAACCGAAGGATGTCGGCGATCTCCTCGCCGGGGTGGCGGCTGTCGAGAAGGTCGCGGATGCCCTCCCGCGTGAACACCTTCTCCTCCTTGCTGCCTGGATCACCACACGCCGAACCTCTACACGCCACGGCCGATCCTGCGGAACGGGGTACGCGGGCTGGTACAAATACGGCATGAGCGAACTCGCCGGCTATCCCCCACAGCCGAACGTGCGGCCGACCCGGCGGGCCTACAGCCGGAGGTACCGTGTGTGGGCCCACGTGCTCCTGTGGACGCCGATCGCGATCACGGTGGTCGGTGTCATCCTCGGCCTGGGGCTGTTCGCAGCCGCTGATGCCGACCCGACACACAGTTCGTCCGCGCTCGGCTATTTCGGCATCGTCGTGTGGGGCGGCCTCGCGGTCCTGTCGCCGGTCCTGCTCGGGTCGTTCATTGCCGGGCTGGTCATGCTGATCCGCGCGCGCAGCTGAGGTCGCGGCGGGACGCGGCCCGCCTCGACATGCTCCAGGCCGGCCGCCTGGACAATGTCGTGGCCACGCCGGGGGTCACCGTCTCGGCGGAAACACCGAACCGATACTTCACCAGCTCGAAGAGCCGATCGGTGAAGGCGGGCAGGTCATCCTGACCTGAGCTCCGGCCGTGGCCGGCCGTTGTGACGCAGCCGGAGCCGACGCCGGGGGTGCGAGCGCAGCACCGGGTGGAGGTTCCAGCCCTGCTCCGAGGCGACGCGCAGGGTGTAACCGGCGCCGGCGCCCCGGAAGTAGTGTGCGCCGAGTTCCAGGTCGCGGTGGTACTCGCGACGGTACTGGGAGGTCTCCACGCGTCGGGTCTGCTTCTCGATGCGCCGGTCCACGCGCGCCTGGTAGTACGCCGTGTCGCCCTCCCGCACCAGCGCCACCGGGGTCACGCACCAGAGCGGGACGAACGGTATCTGGCCCAATGTGGCGTCCAGCATTCGTATCGCGCCGTTCTCGGCACGCGGCACCATGTCGACGATCAGCTGGGCCACCGGCGCTACGCAGTGGAAGCAGATCGCGAGGACGACCCACACCACCCACCACAGCGGCAGGAACACCAGGGTCAGGGGGAGAAGCAACAGCCAGCGCAGTGCCGCCGGGCGGACGGGAAGCGGCCCCCAGGTCGGGCCGTCGTAGTCATGCACGGACGGTGTCTTCCTCTCGGGGTCGCCATCGCTCGACGGTGCGCCCGTGAGCCTACTCCGAGGGCCGACCGCCCCACACGAAGCGGCGGGCCGTGCCGGCCGCGGCCTGGAACAGTGCCTCGAAGGTCGCCGGGTCCTCGCGAGGCCAAGGCTGACAGCGGTCGCACACTATGACGCACCGGGGGGCTTGTGGCAAGACCCGGGTCGTGCTGCAGAATCTCCGACCGAAGCAAGAACCCGCGGAAATGAGGAGAGTCATGATCTCGACTGAGGAACGATATCGGAAGCGTCGTATTGAGATCGACGGGCTTGAAATGGCATACGTCGAGGAGGGGGAAGGTGATCCGATCGTCTTTCTTCATGGCAACCCGACTTCGTCGTACGTGTGGCGGAATGTAATCCCGTATCTGGCGGACAAAGGGCGCTGCATCGCCCCGGACCTGATCGGGATGGGCGATTCCGCGAAACTTCCGGTCAGCGGGCCGGGCTCATACCGCTTCGTCGAGCATCGCCGCTATCTCGATGCGTTCCTTCAGGCTCTCGGCGTACGTGAGCGGGTGGTCATGGTGCTGCAGGACTGGGGTTCGGCCCTGGGTTTCGATTGGGCGTACCGTCAGCCTTCCGCACTCCGGGGTATCGCCTATATGGAGGCGTTCGTGGCTCCGATCCCCTCGTGGAGCGACTGGCCGGAGCCTGCGATTGCGCTCTTCCAGGCGATCCGCTCCACTGCGGGTGAAGAGATGGTCCTCGATCAAAACTTCTTCGTCGATGATGTCTTGCCTGCAGAGGTGCTGCGAGGGCTGTCGGAGGCGGAGATGGCCGTCTACCGTCGTCCCTACACGGAACCCGGCGAGTCACGCAGACCGACGCTGACCTGGCCGCGCGAGGTTCCCGTTGCGGGCGAACCACGCGATGTTCACGATGTCGTCACGCGTTATGCGGAATGGCTCGCTAAGTCTTCGGTTCCCAAGCTGTTCATCGAGGCGGTTCCAGGAACGATGTTTGAAACACACCGGGCCATCGCCCGGTCGTGGCCGAATCAGACACACATCACGATCACGGGTGGCCACATGGTTCAAGAAGACGCTCCCGATCAAATCGGGGCGGCCATCGCCTCCTGGCTGCGAGATCTCTCCTGAAAGGGGCGGCGGCGCCCGGGCTCCGGGGCGACCTGGTGCTGGTGGAGGGCGACCCGCTCACGGACATCGCCGCTCCCCGGTAATCGTGGAGATATGGCGGGGCGGAGTCCGCCGGAGCCGCGCCTACTGAACCTGATGACACACCGCCGGTGTCCGAGCTAAGGGGGAACCTCAACCGGTGTTCCCCGCCTGTTCTGGCACGGATCTGGCACGTGATCAACGTTGCGTGGGAAGCCGGACGACTGCCCTTGGGGCGGAGTGTGCTGGGGATCGTCCCGGTGCGGACCTTTCTCGACAGGAAGAACAGGAGTGTTTCCAGGACGTGATACTTGCCGTCGCTATAACGTCCGTGTTATGAATTGGGGAGAGGTGGAGCTGGAGTCAGAGGTCGATGAGTGGTTCGACACGCTTGATCAAGAGGGGCAGGAGACGGCGGCGTTCTATGTCGACCTGCTGGCCGAGCGTGGTGTCCTGCTGGATGAGCCTTACACTCGTCAGCTCCGCGGCAAGTTACGTGAGCTGCGTTTCCACCTCGACCGGGAGGCGGTACGGATCACCTACTGGATCGCACCGGGTCGGCGGATCATCATGCTGACGGTGTTCCGCAAGCAGCGGATGCGCGAGTCCGCTGAGATCGAGCGGGCGTGGCGGGCCATGCAGCGGTGTATCGCCGAGGCTCACACGGTGGATGAGGAGTGAGCGGTATGGGTGAGCGCAAGAGCTGGGGTGCCAAGCGGGCTGAGATCATGAGCCGTCCGGGGGCCGGAGCGGCGTACGAGGCCGCCAGGATCCGGTTCGAGCTGGGTGAAGCGGTACGGCTGCGCCGTGAGCAGCTCGGTCTGACCCAGAGTGAGCTGGCCGAGCGCGCTGGGTTGAAGCAGCCTGCGGTGGCGCGGTTCGAGGCAGGCGGGACGATGCCGACGATTCCGATGCTGGAGCGGCTCGCGGAGGCTCTGGAGATGCGGCTGAGCGTTCAGTTCCAACCCCTGCGTGAGGCGAGCTGATCTTCTGGGGTATTTCCGGAGCCGTAGATCACCGAAGTGGGAGCAGTCGAGCCGAACGACGCTGAAAACAGGGCCCAGATCGGGAATCATCTCTGAGCTGGGCCTTTGAGTGTGGAGCGGGTGACGGGAATCGAACCCGCGCTGTCAGCTTGGGAATCGGCTACCGATCTTGCCGCTCTGAGCTGGGAAAGCAGGTGTGCGGGTAGACGAGGTGTGGTTCCCCGTGAGTCCCTGTGGATGACCGGTGTTCCCCGCCTGTTCTGGCACGTGATCCACGCCGCCCAAGAGACCTGGACGAGTAACCAAGATCGAGAAGTGGATGCGAGACGGACCTGGTGCTCATTCCCGCCAGGAGCATAGAAGGTAGGATAGAGAGCATGAGTGAGCCTACCGGCAAGTATTCGATCACCATGCCGCGTGACATCGCGGAGGCCGCACGGTCCCGGAGCGGACCTTCCGGTCTGTCTGCCTACGTCGCCGCCGCCGTCGCCCGCCAGATCGAGCGCGACAACCTCAGTGAACTCATCCAGGTCGCCGAGGCCGAGCATGGCCCCATTGCCGACGATGAAGTCCAGGCACTGCGCGACCAACTCAACCAGGCCCGGCAGGGACAGGTCCGCGGTGGGGCGGACGTTGCATGACCCGTTCTCCCGCCACCCCTGGTGGCACGCTGGTCCTCGACAGCGAGGGACTGGCCAAAGTCGTCCTGCGTGACCGCACGGTCACCACATGGCTCGCCCTCGCCCGCGCCGACGACCTCCGCGTTATCACCTCCGCCGCCACCCTCGTCGAAGTGGTCCACCCCCGCATCAAACGGCCGGCTCTGGAGTGGTCGCTGTCCCGCCTTGTCGTTGAACCGGTCACCGAACCGATCGCTCGCCACGCCGCCACACTTCTGGCTGACGCCGGCCTGCACGGGCACAAGTACGCCATCGATGCGATGCTCAGCGCAACCGCCCTCGCTGCCCCCGGCCCCGTCACGGTTCTCACCTCCGACCCGGAGGACATCGCCGCCCTGTGCGGCGGACGCGTCATCGTCGTCAAGGTCTGAGCTGCGTGCGATGACGAGCATGACGGAGCGGTGGGAGCAACGAGAGCCAACGGCCCGAGAAGATCGAACAGTCCTGGAAACGACTAAGGCCCGGGTCGGGAATCCATCTCTGACCTGGGCCTTCGCTCTTGGAGCGGGTGACGGGAATCGAACCCGCGCTGTCAGCTTGGGAATCATCTACTGATCTTGTCGCTCTGAGCTGGGAAAACAGGGGTGCAGGTCAAGGCGGTCGAGTGACCGTGAGTCCTCGTGAGTGACCTCGGTTCCCCGCCTGTTCTGGTACGGATCTGGCACGAAGTCTTGATGTCAAGACACCGTTGATGCGGCGGTTGGGCTGGGGTGAGCACAGACGCTTACGTAGACTCAGAGGTATGACTGCCGGGCACGCGCACGAGGAGCTCCACCATCTGGTCGATCGCCTTTCTCCGGACCAGGCGCGTCGTCTGCTGCGTCTGGTGAAGACGGATCCGGAGTTGGCTGAGACCGTGGACGAAGAGACCGACGAGCCGGTTCGGCGTCGGCGGTTGTCGATCGCGGGGATCGGTGCCTCCGGTGAGGGGGATCTGTCGGAACGGGTCGAAGATCTGCTGGCGGAGCGGTTCAATCGGTCAACGTGACTTTCACGCTCCTGGACACTGGCCCCTTGATCGCTGTTGTCGATCGAGATGACAAGCACCATGCCTCATGCGTGCGTCTTCTCGAAGAGTTGGAGGGGCCGCTCCTGCTGCTTTCGACCATCCTGATCGAGGCGGGGTGGACCATTAACAGGCATATGGGGTCTCGCGTGCATGCGCGGTTTCTTGATCTGGCGGTTGAAGAGTTCGAACTGGTCGATCTGGTGCCAGCCGATGTGCGACGAATGGCAGAGCTCGTCCGTACTTACCGAGATGCCCGACTCGACCCGGCTGACGTGTCCGTGGTCGCCATCGCAGAGCGCCTGAACGTTACTCAGATCGCGACGCTGGACCGACGTGACTTCACTTTGATCCGACCTCAGCATGTGCCGGCGTTCACGCTTCTACCAAAAGTGCTTGGCTGACCTGGCCTAACAAGTGTGGAGCGGGTGACGGGAATCGAACTCGCGCTGTCAGCTTGGGAAGCTCACATCTGGAACGTTGATCATGGCTGCTTGGTACGGGGGAGGCGTCTTTTGTGTTGCTCCGCCAGGGGCAGGTATGTCACAAGCCCTGATCTTGACGCACGAACCGGCTGTACGGGATGGTCATCGACGTGTCCCTGTCGAACGACGAACCAGCAGTTGAAGTGATCCCTCGTGTAGGTGTATCCGAGCCGCGTTTACGGATGCGGACAGTCGTAGTGGCCATGGCCGTGCTTCTCACCATCGGTGGAGCAGGTGCTGTCTGGTTCTCCGGGATGCGCTCGCAAAGTGTCCTTCCCCCACCGGACGGCCCCTGGCCTGAGCAGCGTGGGTTCATGGTTCTGCAGTGCTCGGCGGAAGGGCTAACGCCGGAGACCCAGCCAGTTGTCGAGAAGTTCCTTCGCGCCTTGCCGGAGATCGAGAACCTCAAGGCCTACAGCAAGGTGCAGATGGAGGGAGAGCCGCTGATGACGCGCAATGTCTGCGGCGTCCAGGCGCATTTTGTGGGAACCGCTCGTGATGTGAGTGACATTCCGAAGATCGCGAAGGAGGTGGCGAAGTCGCCGGTTTCCGTGGGTCTGGTGCGGTTGCCCGTTAATTTCTGGGCGGGCAAGGCGGACGTGCGGGTCATGTTGACTGGCCTGAGTTCCCCCGTTCTCCAGCTTGGAAGGGAAGGAGCTCGTGCGGCGGGGAAGAAGGATATAGAGGTTATTGTCGAGAAAATTCGGCAGGCAGTGGATGTCGACAAGATCTATCACGAGGATAGTGCCTTCGCGACGAAGATCAGCGCCTCCTACTGCCCTGACCGTCTGTGCGGTTTCATTTCAGGTCCGGTCGATCAGGAGGCCCTCTATGTCAAGACTGATGCTCCCAGCGCAGCCGAGACGCTGAAAAGTGCTCTTGATGACATGCCGGGCGTGGACTACGTCTTTCCAGTCACCCCTGACGTGCTGTGACCGGCCTTAGTGATGGATCGGGTGACGGGAATCGAACCCGCGCTGTCAGCTTGGGAATCGTATGGAGCACGCCTTGTTGTGCGGCTGACCTAGGCTTCGGGCCGGTCGTGAGTGACCGCGGTTGATCCCTCGTTGCCCCTCTTAACGGCACGCTAATGGCACGACGATCAACAGATGAGGTGTTGCGGATGGCGTTTACCTACGCCGATGTTGCCTGGCTGGCCGAAGACGACGAGCTGGGTGATCTGTGGTGCCTGACCTTCGTGCGTGGAGTCAGCGAGGTACAGGCACTTCGCCGACTGGGTGCCGACCAGGAGAGCATCCGGCCACTCACCTATGACGAGTTGATAGACGATGCCCTCTTTCCTGAGACGGTGCTTGCGGGAAGAGCGGGCGACTGGACTGTGCTCATCGAGGAGAGCGGGTGGACGTGCACGGAAGCCGACAAGGCACAGGCCCTCTCGGCCGGGACCGTGGCGGTGCTGCGGCACGACTACGCATCCGACGACTTCGTCTACGCGGTGGACGGGGAGTTGGTCACGTACTTCAATCCCAAGATTCCCCAATGGCGGCACGGAAGTGATCCCGATCGACTCAACGACTTGATGAGGCAGGCGGGCCTTGATCCCGACGACGTACCCGGAACAGGTGCTGAGGCACCGTCGTCCGCGTCTGGAGCACTTCTCCTCGCAGCACGATTGACCGGCGTGGTGCTGACTCCGGAGATCGTCAAAGGGCCGCTCATGAGTGGCGTCGTTGGCTGATCCGTCCACGATGTCATATCCGAATTCCGCTGCCCGGAATCTGCCCGCGCTGCAGCACGGCTCGAACTCAAAACCTGCGGATTAAAAGTGGAAGGCGTTCTATGAGTCGTGTGGTGTAGTGACCTGGGCTCTTTCGGCCCGCCGGTCAAGGCCGGCCGAGACCATTCCGTGCATGTTCCGGATCTTCGTAAGGTGCGGTTTCCTCACCGATAAGGAGCGAGGTGATCAGTTGATCCGACTAGAGCGAGACCGGCGTACCGGGCACGGGATAGGTGGACACCGGTGGCTCGTTCGGCAAGGGCGAGAGCGCTGGAGACGGGGTTGCCGGCGAATTGCGGCTTCTCGTCGTCGACAGGCAGGCCGAGGTCGCCGACGTCGACCTGGAGCCGGTCAGGGTCACCACCATCCCGGAAACAGTAGCCGTACAGGCCAAAAGCAGTGATCAGCTGGCCGTCGACGCAGTAGGCGAAACCATCGCTATTGAGGGTCGCGCATACCGCAGCTGCTGCTGTTCCTGCAGATAGCAGTCCAACCTTGTGGAAGATGATCCCCGCCCAGCCGTGTTCGATCAGGACGGTTCCACCGCGGGCGGCATAGGCCGCGACGCCGAATCCGGATTCGCACGGAGTACCTGGGGTGACGTTGATCCGTTGCAGGGCTTCTTCGGGAGACATGCTCTGCACGAAGCCCGCATAGAGCCAAGTGCTGTCTTCATCGTCGGTGAACTCCCGGTAGAGCCATTCGTAGGTCGCCGCCGTCGCACCGCTCATCTGTCCATGTGCCTTCCGCGAGGGCCATATCGCGGTGATCATGACAGGGAGGTCCGACAACTTCGTTCCTACAGTTCATGCGCTATCGGCTTGGGAAGTCTCTATCACGCCTGGCCGCTGAACTGGGAGGACGCTGACCTGCGGGGGAGCGCTCCGAGTACCCATGATTCCCTGTGAGTCCCTCTTAGTCACCCTTCTGGCGGGCACGCAACGGGCACGGAGAACGTCTAGTTTCATTGCTCCGGAACTTGAAGCCGGTCCCCCTCGTTGATCACATAAAAATTTCCCCCTGAGATTCGAGGGCATTTGTTCCCCACTCTTCTTCGGCCGCTGCTAGTGATCCTCACCATTGCTCTGCTCGCTGGCTGCATGTCCGATCGCTCAACGTCCTCGTTTCCGGAGGAGACGGTTGCGGAGCCGGAGGACGTCACGGATGCGGAGGATCTCGGGGACCTCGAAGAGGATTTTTCTGCCATTCTGATCTGCGTCAAGAAGCGCACGCGGATCCGCGTCGCCTACCGCCCATGCGATGATGCTGAACTCGGTTTTGCCTGGTATTTCTTGTCATGGGAAACGAAAATTCCCGCCACCGGTAGGAAAGCCAAAGGGGGGACGTTTGAAGATCCGGGCTACAGCGTGACCTCTCTCGCGCGTAATCGCGGAGGCGTTGGCCCAGAGGTCGCCCTCTCCGACGAGGCCCGGTTCGAGGTGTGCGTGAAAGCAGAGACGCGGATCCGTGCCTCTGACAGCAGATGTGATGACGAGGACGACGGCTTCACCTGGTACCACATCCCTTATGATGATCATGTCCCTGCGGTGGGTAAGAAGGCTGTCGGCGGATCCTTCTATCGCGCTGGCTCGGACCGCTACAGGGCACAGGTAAAAGGCGGAATGGGTGACGAGGCCGTTATTGAGCCTGACCGGCCGAACAACACTCCCACCCAGCGATCGCCGCGCTGTACACGCACGGTCAATGGCAAGTGCGACGATGCGACCAGCAGCTGCACCTACATCGTCAATGGACGCTGCCGGGACAATGGCGGCTTACCTGGTCGCGCTCCGGGAAGGTTGTGATCCCTCTTCCATATGTATGCCTTGGGTTGAGCGCGTCTGCTGTCACGATGATCGGTGGACCGGGGAACGCGCCCGCACCGTCATTAGGAACGAAGCACTGGCTCGGCGATCGGCCCCAACCCCGTGCGAGACCAGCCACAGCATGGCGATCGTCGTGCCGCAGAGGTCGGCGAGTGCGTGGGGTACGGCGGCGCGGAGCGCCGCCCTTGACCACGCGGGCCGCGCTGATCTATCTGCACACCGAGAACGGGCGGGATCAGATGATTGCCGAGACCGCAACGCCGAAGCGCAGCACGAACAGGTAAGAAACGGGCATGCCTCGACAAGTGGATCATGACGAGCGGCGGCGCAAGTTGACCGAGCAACGACGGATCGAGGTCGGGGACTACCCGCCGGGTTCGATGCTGCTCAGCGAGAACCAGCTGATCAACGAGTTCGGTGTCTCCCGGCCCACCGTGGTGGCGGCGCTTCGGGTGCTGCGGGAACAAGGCTGGGTGGAATCACAGCAGGGCAAGGGCCGCTTCGTGCGGCGTCGCCGGGGCCGAACAACCCCGCCCCGGACAGGCCTACCTGACCGCCCCGGAAACCGCCTCTCCCGATGAAGTGGTGCACGCCGGAGCCGTGGCGGTACCCAACCGGATCGCCGCCCTGCTCGACCTGTCGCCCGGGAGTAAAGCGTTCCTGCGGCGCCGGGTGATCGGCAAAGGCGGTGAGCCGACCGAGGTCGTGTCGACCTGGGTGCCGCTGGACATTGCCGAAGGCACCGCGCTGACCCAAGAACAACCACTAGAGCAGGGTCTTCGCGAGCATCTGCAGTCCCGTAAGGGGGTGCGGTTCGATCACGTGGTGGAGCAGATCACCGCGCGCATGCCGGCGGCCGAGGAAGCCAAACAGCTCGGCATGCCTAAGAGTGCGCCGCTGCTCGTGGTGTACGGGGCGGTACGGGACGCTGCGGGGAAGGCGTTGGCGGCGGTGGAGGTGCTGTTGCCGGCGGATCGGCATGAGCTGCAGGACGTCTATCCGTTTACCTGACCCGCGTGTGATTCGGTCGCGGTTATCCGCCGGGGCAGTCGTTGTCTCCGCCGCTGCGCTCGATGCAGTGGTAGGAGGGCAAAGGGTCGCGGGGCTGGGCGGGGGGATTCGCGTGGTTCCCGATGGTCATGACAGCCGAGACGAGTACCCCGCAGAGCAACGCGGCGATGGTGAAGAACCAGGTCGCGGTCCTTCGTCGGGTGGCCCATGCGATGAATGCCGCGATCGCGGGTGCGCCGACCATGACGATGCCCGTGGCCGTCAAGAACCACGCAGCGCGCTTGCTGTCGGAAGGGCTGCCAAAGGAGGCTGACAGTCCATCAGGAACAGGTACGGAGTCCCAAGCAGCCATATCAACGTAAGAGCAAGGAGGACGACCTTGCTCCAAGAACTCACGCCCGGTAAACGAGGATCAGCCCGAAACCTTCGCCGGCCGAAACCGATCACCCCGTGAGTCATAAAGGTCAGCGCAGGATCGTCGCGACCCGGTGATCGGTGTGGATTGTTCCGGTCACCGGGTCTTCATGCGACATCGATCTATGGGGATGGGGCCGACCGGTACGCGACCGGCCCCGGTTCAGTAGCGGGAATGCGCCGCGGCCGGTCGGGTTAGGCGCAGTTGATGGCGGTGTAGGAGGGGTTGTAGGTCGAGGTGACCTGCCGGCCATCGATCGTCGCGGTCGCCGTCACGGTCGCACTGCCCGTGGCGATCTGCCCGGCCCTGGTGCTGAAGGACTGGTAGGCCTGCTTGCCTGGGGCGACGTCGGCCACGGCCTTCGAACCGTAGGGGGTGGTCAGCGTCACGTTCGCCGGTACGGCGGCGTCGTTGACCGCGGTCACGGCCACGTACGCCGTGGTGCCCACGCAGCGGGCGGTGGCGGTCACGGTCAGCGCGAGCTCCGGAGCGTCCGGCACCGTGAACGACGCCGCAGCTTCCGACGCCTTCAGATAGTCGAAGCCGAGGTACTCGGCCTTGACCGTCCGGGTACCCGCAGGCAGACCCTCCGGCAGCGTGACCGTGGCCGCGCCGTCCTTCAGGTGGGCGAGCTCCGACCACGAGCCGACGCTGAACCGCACCTGACCGCCGGTCTCGAACCCGTCAGCGGCCTCGACGGTGGCGGTGGCCGTGGTCGTCTGGGCCCCGCTCGCGTACGGCTCGACGGCCACCTTGGTGGTGGTCGTGACGTCGCTGTTCGGGATCTCGCGGATGTCGTTCCACTCACGGACGGTGAGCGGGATCACGGTGCCGTGACGCGGACGGACGACGCCCGCGTTGGTCATCGTGAGCGGCTTGGCGTTCCAGGTCGGAGCCTCGATGTTCTCGTGGCACGCGGCCTGGTACCCACCACCGTTGGTGTACCGGTCACCCCAGAGGTAGAACTGGCCGGGGCAGGAGGTGTCACCGGGGTTGGCCTTGAAGATGACCGGCCCCTCGTACCCCTGGTTGGCGACCCACGTCGTGCGCCCCAGAGCCGGAGCGAGCAACGTCCAGTTGTTGATGTTGCTGTCCAGGAAGTCGGTGTGCTTCTCCGAGAAGATGTCCGAACCCTGGTTGCCGGCCTCGTTCTTGGTCACACGGTAGTAGTGGTCACCGACCCGGATCGCGGTCGTGTCGATCCGCGACAGCGGGGCCGGGTCCTGCCAGACCTTGGGAGCGGAGAACGTCTGGAAGTCGCGCGTCGTGGCGTACCACATCTGCGCGTTCCCCTGACCGGTGCGGTTCACGGGGTCGTTCCACAGCGACTGCGCCCAGAACACGGCGTAGGCGCCGATCTCCTCGACCCACAGCGACTCGGGTGCGAAGGCGTTGCCCGCGTTGTCGGGCGCGACCTTCACGTGCCGCTGAGGAGTCCAGTTCACCAGGTCGTGCGACTCGAACACCTCGATGTACTGGGTGTCGTTGATCGCGTATCCGCCCTGGTCGTACCAGTTCAGGTCGGTGGCGATCATGTAGAACGTGTCGCCGTCGGGCGAGCGGACGATGTGCGGGTCACGAAGCCCCTGGTCGCCCAGCTGGGAGACGAGCGACGGCCAGCCCCCGGTCAGACCGGTCCAGTCCAGAGCGGTGTTTCCGTTGGACGTCGCGAACATGATCTGCTCGCCGTCGGCGATCCCCTCGCCCTTGAAGTACCCCATGAAGTACCGCTCGTGCTTCTCGGAACGGGGCTTCGCGGTGATGGTCACCGGGAACGACTTCGTCTTCGAGGCCGAACCCTTGGTGATGGTCGCCGTCAGGGTGGCGGTGACATCCGCACGGCCGAAGGCCGGGCGGGTCACCTTACCCGTCGGGGTGACGAGGTCGGTGGTCGACTTCCAGGTGATCGTGGATCCGAACTCGCCGCCGGCCGGAAGGTTGATGTTTCCGCGCACGTCGTCGGTGGCGTACAGGGCCAGGTCGAACGCGTCACGGTCGACCGCCTGCGCGTCGTCGAACTTGGCCTTCACCACAATGGGGATCTCCCGTGTGGTGACCTCTTGGGCGCCCTTGCGGACGGTCGCCGTGAGCGTGGCCGTCGCGTCGGGCTGCCCCTGCGCGGGTCGGGTGATCTTGCCGGTCACCGCGACCTTGCGTGCGCTGGGGACGGCCGGCGGGGTGTAGACCTCGACGACCGACGGGTCCGAACTCGTCCACGTGATGGCCGAGCCCGCCACGGAGCCCACTTTGGGCAGAACGATGTCGCGTACGATCGCACTGGTCAGGCCGAGGTCGATGGCGGCGGCGTCGGCGCTAACGCCATTGGAGACGGTCTTTTTCGCCAGGGCGAGTGTCTCTTCGGGGCTCACTGCCCTGTCGTAGACCCGGAAGTCCCGGAGCGTTCCGCGGAATGAGTAGTGGCCCGACGTCTGCGAGCGAGCGAGGAAGTTACAGTTGGTCCCCGCGGCGTTCACCGACGGCGGCGTGGTCAGGCTCGTTGACGTCGCGTGCTGCACGCCGTCGAGGTAAAGCGTGCCGGTCCAGCTCGTGCCGTTCGCGTTCAGGGACTGGGTGTAGGTGACGTGCGTCCAGGCTCCCTCGGTCATGCGGACCCGGTTCTGCTGGAGGTTCGCCGAGCCCACCGCGACGCGGAACCGCTGGGTGTTCGACGCGAAGATGGAGCCCTGGGCGCCGGTGTCGACGTCGCACGAGCCGGACTTCCTGCCGAAGCCCCACATCTGGTGCTCGCCGACGTTCGCCGGGTCGATCCACACGTCATAGTCGACCGTGAGGTTCGACATGCCGGCGGTGATGTCCTTCGGCAGCGCCACGTACGCACCGTCGAGGGCGCTCGCGTAGGAGTCGGGGTTGAACCTGACTCCGTTGCCGGTCAAGGTCGCCTTCTCCGGATTGACGAGCGTGGCGTTCGCCGCCGAGCCCGCGCTACCCGAGTTGACCAGCGTCGTCCCACTGGTCTCGTCGAGGGCGAAGTGGTGCACCAGCCCCTCGTTGAGCTGCTCGTCGGCAGCATGCGAGGGTGTCGCTGCCAACGAGACGGAGAGAAGCGCGCCCAGGGCCAGGCCCGCGACACCTCTCCCCTTCCGGATCAGCCGGTGGCGCGACCTTTGCTGTCGCAATCTCACTTGATCCTCCTTACTCCGGTCGCTGTGGACGCGTGGGGCACGGCCCCGTTCGGGGCGGGGGCGACCGCACTCGCGGGAGAGGCGAAGCCCGAATGGATGGTCAGCGCGCCGGCGAGGCCCAGCGTGATCAGGCCTGGTTGAGCGCTTCGACGAGACGAGGGCAGCACAGACAAAGGTTCACCTCGCTGTGAGATGTGGGGGGATGGTGTGAACTGGGAGGGACGGGGCTATATATCACAAATGTCCGGCTCTCGAATGCAGACACTAACCGCCACTCCTGGCGAAAGATAGCCTCAACTGCACCCCAACTTTTGCGTGATTTGCGTGAACCGACGAAAGTTATGCGAGCCCTGGATGAAAGTCTCGTCCCTGTCGGCACTCCGCAAGCATCAAAGCGACCATAGGGACGGGAATTACCAGGTCACGTGGGGTTCTTACCGCCGGTGCCGGCCGCCTGCTGCCCGCCGCATCACCCGCCCAGGGCGACCCAGACGGGCGGAGCGGCGTCGGACGACCACGGCAAGCAGGGACCGCCGGCACATCGAGGAATGCGACCTCCACCGCGACGACGTGCCGTTTCACGTCAAGTACGCCCGCACGTGGTTCGATAGCTGCTCTGTTACTTGACTGCCGGCGCCCGGTCGGGGTGCTGAGCGTGGTAGATGGCTTCGTCCTCGCTGAAGGAAATGTTTCGATCGCGCTATGAAGCCGCTGGTTGTTGAACCAGTCGACCCATTGCGCTGTGGAAGTTGGGCATGGACGGCCGGGCCGACTGCACGCAGGATCGACGGTTCCGCGCCCTGGTGCTCCTCGCCACCTTCGCCAGCCTGCGATGGGGAGAGGTGAGCGCACTTCGTCGTACGGATGTCGAGCTCGACGCCGGGACGGTTCGCATCCGGGCGACCTTCATCGAGCGTTCGACGGGCGGGCTCGTTCTGGGTCCTCCCAAGTCCAAGGCCGGCCGTCGCACTGTGGGCATCCCTAAGGCGATCGTTCCGGCGCTGCGCGATCATCTGAAGATCTACGTCAAGGACGGACCCGACGCGTTGATGTTCCCGGGAGCGAAAGGCGGCCCGCTGCGCCGTAGCGGTTTCAACACCCGTACCCGTCGGGTTGATGTGGTCAAGGAGATGTTGATGTGGTCAAGGAGATGGGGCTGCCTGGCCTGCACTTCCACGACCTTCGCCACACGGGCGACATGCTCGCCGCGGAGTCTGGCGTGGGGCTCAAGGATCTGATGGCCCGGATGGGGCACGACAACGTCCGAGCGGCCATGATCTACCAGCACGCCGTACGCGGGGCCGACAAGGCGATCACGGACGCGATCGACAGGCGGCTCGGAGAGCGAGAGGACGAGGAGGGGGACGGTATGGCCGGGGCAATGGTCCCCGCGGGCTGATCACGAGCTGATGGCCCGTGGATGGCCCGAGAAGATCGGAACGACCTACAAAACAATCAAGGCCCGGGTCGAGAACTATCCTCTGACCTGGGCCTTCAGTCTTGGAGCGGGTGACGGGAATCGAACCCGCGCTGTCAGCTTGGGAAGTCCCTAACGCATCTGGTCGCTGAGCTGGGAGGATGCTGACCTGCGGGGGGAGCGCTTCGAGTACCCGTGATTCCCCCTTGATCCCCCTCCTGACGGGCACGCAACGGGCACGGGGT